>NZ_BAAANJ010000001.1:0-668945 GCF_039529735.1 Agromyces neolithicus | reverse complement strand
GCGGTGTCGGCGAGGCGGTGCAACTCGGGCGTCCGCGTCCAGCCGTGGTCGGTCTCGTCGCCGCGCGCGATCCACGGCGTGAGGATCGACAGCCAAACGCCGAACCCGACCACGAACAGGAGGGCGACGGCCACGGCGAGGATGCGGAAGGTGATGTAGCGCCTGACTCGCGAGGCGGGCGCCTTCGCGTCGACGGTGACGTCGGTCATGGGAGTGGTTTCCTTTCGGTCGGTCGGATGATGCGTGGTCGGCCTCCATCGTCGCGAGCCCGGCTTGCCCGGCGACAGGGCGGGAAAGCTCGCCGACCCGGGCGGATCGCCCGGACATCCGGGACCTGCGCCCTTGGCGTTCGCGGCGACGGACGTCCACACTGAAGGCATGTGGGCGGCGCGGGCGACGGTGGTGGTCGTCGTGCTGCTCACGGCCGTCGCCGGCGTGGTCGGGGCTGCGGCCGAGGGATTCGCTGCGGCAGTTCCCGATGTCGCGGCATCCGACCCGCGCCCGCCACTCGCCCTCGCGCTGGCCGGATCGCTCGTCGGTGCAGGTTGGGCGGCCGTCGGCGCAGTGCTCGCGTGGCTCAGGCCCGCCAACCTCATCGGATGGATGCTGCTCGTGGTCGGCACCCTGACACAGCTCAGCTTGACGGAGGAGGCCGCCGCCGCGGCCGGCTGGCTCGGTGCGGACGCGGCCGCCGGCGACTGGTCGGCGAGGCCCATCGGTCTCGTGCTCACGCTCGTGGTGGGATGGGCGATCATGACGATGCTCGGCGTGCTTCCGGCCGTCTACCCCGATGGCCGTCTCCCGAGTCGCAGGTGGCTGTGGCCCTCGATCATGGTCGGCATCGGGGCCGCGCTCGTGCAGGTGCAGTGGTTCTTCGCCGAGACCGATGCGGGCCCGTCGACGGATGGCGCGGGCACGGCGCTCGATGCGGTGCCGATGCTCGTCTTCCTCGCCGGCGCCGTGGCCGTGTGGCTGTTGTGCATCGTGCGGCTGTTCCGCTCGCCGCCGCCGCGGCGCCAGCAGCTCGCCTGGCTGCTCGCCAGCGTGGTGCTGCTGATCGTCGTGAATACGCTCGGTGACAGCCTCACCGTGCAGGTCGCCCAGATCACGACCCTCTACCTCCTGCCCGTCGCGATCGCCGTGGCGCTGCTGCGTTACCGGCTGCTCGGCATCGATGCCGCGCCCCGGGCGGATCCGATGCGCACCGTCGCCGAGATCGGCACGAAGGTCGCGTCGAGTGAGGAGGGCGAGCTCCTCGGCGCGGTCCTCGCGTCGGTGCAGCGTTCGGTGGGCGCGCCGGGCGCACGCGTGCTCGACGAGACCGGCGCGGTCGCGGCATCCGTCGGCGATCTCGCGTCACCGGGCTTCACGGCCGACCTCGCCGTCGGGGGCGTGCCGGTGGGCACGCTCGAGGTGACCGCGCGCTGGCCGGGCGACCGCTACGGGGCCAGGGACGAGCGGATGCTGCGCGCGCTCGCCGCGCAGATCGCCGCGGTCGTCCGCGCCCAGCGGCTCACGGAGCAGGTCGAGGCGCAGCGCGACGTGATCGTCGACGCGCGCCTGCACGAGCGGGAGCGCCTGCGCCGTGAGCTGCACGACGGGCTCGGTCCGGCGCTCACGGGCATCGGGCTCGGCCTCGAGGGGCTCGCCGACGCGGTGACCGCGCAGGATCAGGCTCGGGCGCTCGAGATCGCACGCGTGCTGCGTGACGAGGTCGGCGGCACCGTCGCTGAGGTGCGGCGCATCCTCGACGACCTGCAGCCCGCCGCACTCGACGACAACGGCTTCTCGCAGGCGATCCGGCACAGGGTCGCGGCGGTGGCCGCGACGCTCCCGGTCGAGGTGCGCATCGGCGACCTGCCCGTGCTGCCGCTCGAGGTCGAGCAGGCGGCGTACCGCATCGTGAGCGAAGCGGTCGCGAATGCGGCGCGCCACGCGCGGGCGGCGCGACTCCTCGTCGAGATCGAAACGGCCGACGGGCGCCTGACGTTGCGCGTGCGCGACGACGGCACCGGCTTCGACGAAACCGCCGCCCATGCCGGTATCGGGCTCGCCTCCATGCGCGAGCGCGCCCGCGAGCTCGGCGGCGAGCTGTTCGTCGAGTCCGCGCTCGGCGTCGGCACCACGGTGACCTTCGAGGTGCCGATCGGGGTGACCGTCGCATGAGCGCGCCGGTGCGGGTCGTGATCGCCGACGACCACCCGATGTTCCGCTTCGGACTGCGTGCCGCCCTCGCCGCCTCGAACGAACTCGAGGTCGTCGGCGAGGCGGCCGACGGCGCCGAGCTCTGCCGACTCGTCGAGACGCTGCATCCACAGGTCGCACTCACCGACCTCGAGATGCCGGGCGTCGACGGGCTGACGGCGATGCGCGCGCTCACCGAACGCTTTCCCGAGGTCGGGGTGCTCGTGCTCACGATGCACGCCGACGACGAGGCTCTGCTCGACGCGATGCGCGCCGGTGCGAGCGGCTACCTGCTCAAGGGAGCCGAGCGCGACGAGATCGCCCGCGCGGTGCTCACCGTCGCCGCAGGCGGCACGGTCTTCGGCGGCGACGTCGGGCGCCGCATCTCCGCGTACGCGACGCGTCCGCGGGTCGCCGCCGGCAAGGTGTTCGCCGAGCTCACCGACCGCGAGCACGAGGTGCTCGAGCACGTGGCGACGGGCCTCGGCAACCATGAGATCGCGGCCCGGCTCTTCCTCTCGGAGAAGACCGTGCGCAACAACGTGGCCACGATCCTCGTGAAGCTGCAGGTGCGCGACCGCGCCGCTGCGGTCGCCCGGGCGCGGGACCGCGGGCTGGGTTACGGGTCAGCGCTCTGAGACGTGCGCGGGACGCCAGTGCCGATCCTTACGGCGCCTACGCCGCCAATGCCTGCAGGCACATGCTGCGATCTGCGTGCGGGCGAAGCGCAGGCCTCGCACCAAACGGAGCACAATTCACTCTCGAACTCGTGCAGCCGGATGCCGGGCTCGAACACCGCCGGATCGTCGCGCTCGCCCACCACCGACGGTGCCGTGGCCATTGCCACATCCAAAGCATTCCATAGTCATTGGATCAGGCGGACCCAACGCGCGACGAGTCGGTCGCAGAGCACGATCGGCTGATCGTGGGCAGCGGCATCCGTGGTTCGAAGCTGCTCGTGACCGGTGCGTTCCTCGCGGCGCTGCCGAACGCGGAAGTGTTGCCGATCACCCAAGCGAACTGACCTCGCTCCCCCCACCTTGTTCGCCGAAGTGCAGCCGGCAACGGGCCTGGTACGACTCGATCCCGCCCACGTGCTCGGGGGCCGCGACGCTCGCGTCGGCGACCTCATCGGCCACGACGCGCTGATGGAAGGCGGCGTCCTGACCGCAGACCGCGCACACGGCCGTGAGCTTCGTGACATCCTCGGCGAGCGCCATGAGCGACGGAAGGGGCTCGAACGGACGGCCGTCGAAGGTCACGCAGAGTCCGGCGACGACCACCGACATGCCGGTGAGCACCAGCCGGCTCACCGCCGGAACGAGCTCGGTCCCGAAGAACTGGGCCTCGTCGATCGCCAGCAGGTCCAGCTCGCGATCGCCGACCAGCCCAACCAGCGAGCGGACGTCGGGCACCGAGCGGGAGGCGATGCTGAGCCCCGAGTGCGAGGCCACCCGACCCGCGGCGTGCCGATCGTCGAGCGCGTGGTTCACGACCTCGACCGCGAGTCCGGCAAGCTGCGCGCGGCGCACCCGTCGAAGCAGCTCTTCTGACTTCCCGGCGAACATCGGGCCGCAGACTACCTGGAGCCTTCCGTTCGGGTTCTTGAGCATGGATCAGAGCCTAATGACGCCGTCGTCGATCGGCACGGAACCGATGCCTCGTCGGTGACGCCGGGCGGGCGATCGACGTAGGCTCGAAGCGGAGGTACACCACGTGGGCGACCCTCGTGACGGGGCTGCGCAGTACCGCCTCGAGCGGCTGCGCCGAGAAGCGCGCGCTGGGGGCGAAGATCCCGACGCTGTCGGGCGTGACGAAACGGATGCCTCTGCAGCAGCCTCGGTCGCGTCATCCGGTCGCACGCCGACGGCGGCAGACCGCGCCGCCTACGTCGAGACCGTGATCGAGCAGGCGATTCGTCGCGGCGACTTCGACGACCTTCCCGGTGCCGGCAAGCCACTGCAGCTCGGCGCGACGCACGACCCCGACTGGTGGATCCGCCGCAAGATCCAGACCGAGCAGCTGACTGGGCTCGGGCCGCCGGCGCTCGCGCTGCGCGTCGAGCACGCCGAGATGCAGGCGCGGCTCGACGCCCTGACGCGCGAAGCCGATGTGCGTGAGCACCTCGAGGAATTCAACAGCCGAGTCGTCGAAGCCAGACGGCAACTGCTGGGCGGGCCTCCGGTGGTGACGCCGACGCGGGATGTCGACGCCGAGGTCGCTGCGTGGCGCGAGCGTCGAGCGGCACGGCAGCGCGCCGACGCCGAAGCGCGGGCGGCCGAGATCCCGACTACAGGCCGAGCGCGCCGCGGAACCCGCCGTCGACCTCGTTCATGAGCCCGACTCGGGCGACGCGAACTCGCCGATGTACAACAGCATGCGGTAGTCGGTGCCGGGCTCGATGTTGACGAAGCCGTGCCGTTCGTAGAACCGGCGCGCGTCGGTGTCGACCTCGTCGACGTTGATGTGCATCTCGGCGCCACCGCGAGCGCGCACCTCGTCGATCGCCCCGGTCAGCAGCTCGGTGCCGATCCCTTCGCTGCGGCGGGCCGGTCGCACGTACAGCTCATCGAGCACCGCGAGCGGGCCGTCGGTGTAGACGGTGGGGCGAAGCGTCACGACGGCGTATCCGACCGGCTGCGCCCGATCGCCGGCCAGAAGCACGAATGCCGCCGGGTCGGCGAGCAGTCGTCGGAACCTCGGCAGCAGCACGTCGAACGGCGGCGATGGATCGTCGAACTCGTCGCCGAAGTCGATCTGCAGTTGCGTCACGGTCTCGGCGTCACGCGTGGTGGCGATCACGATGGGTATCGGCGTTTGCGTCATGCCACCATCGTGCACGCTCGGGGCCTACACGACACCGTCGGCCGTCACTCGCCTGTGCCGGATGCGGTGCGCGGCCTCGTGCGCGTGCGGCACCACTGACGCGAGCCCGGTGCCCGCGACCCACGACCCGGTGACCTCGAGGCCCGGTTCGGCAGCGACGACGTCTTCAAGGGCGCGCACGCGGTCGCGCTGCCCGAGCGCGGCATGCGAGAGTGCGTCGCGCCAGGCGGTACGGCCTGCGGCACGGAGCATCCGTTCGTCGAGGTCGACGCCAAGGATCGCTGACGCGTCGGCGAGCGCGAGCGCGGCCACCTGATCGTCGGTTCGGCCTTCGAGCGGATTGGCTGCCCCGGCTCGGCCGAACGAGAGGCGCACGACCTGGCGACCGGCGGCGTCGTCGTCGAGCCAGGCCCACTTCGCGGTCGAGTGGGTGAGTGCCTTCGCAGTGATCCCGGGCGTGCCGGCCGCGACCAGCACGCCGGTTCCGCGCGGCGCCGCGGCGAGCGCGGGCGCGTCGAGCACGAGGGTGACGAGTTCGACGGATGTCGCTGCCGGCCACTCGGCGGCCGAGTCCCAGCCGTCGACGGCCTCGCCGATGAGGCCGAGCGACGTGACCGCCGGTGCCGCGAGCACGACGTCTGGGGCAGTGAGTTCGAACGGGGCCGGCTCCTGCTGCTCGTCGACGGTCATCGCACTGACGCGCCACGCCTCGACCACGCCGCCGTTCGCCTCACCGGCGCGAGCCTCGACCTGTTCCCGAACCAGCCCGGTGACGTCGGCGCCGGTGATCACCGTGACGCCGAACCGCGCGAGCTCGGCGACGAGCGCGTCGACCAACCGATGCATTCCGCCGCGGATACCGCGGACGGCTGCGCCCGCCTTGCGCTCCTCGATGAGGTCGGCGACGCCGCCCGAGAGCGAGCCCATGCGCGTCATCGCCTGGTTGAGGCCGGGCGCGACGACGTCGAGGTCGAGGTCGTCGGGGTCGGCCGAGTACACACCTGCCGAGATCGGGGTGACCAGCCGGTCGAGCACCGCCGCGCCCATGCGCGAGCGAACGAGCTTGCCGAGGCTGTGCGCGCGGCCGATCGTCAGGATGGGCATGAGCCGGTCGAGGTAGGCACGCCACGCGCCGCCCCACCCGATGATGCGACGCACGTCGTCGCCGAGCGGGTTCGCCGGGATGCCGAGCATGCCGGTCTTCGGCAGCGGGGCGGCATCGACTTTCGCCGGTCGAGTAGCGCCCGACGGAGTCGGACGCGTATCGAGACCTCGCTCACGCCCCCAGACGAGCCAGGCGCCTGCCGGGTTCGGATCGACGATGTCGTCGGCGAGCCCGAGTCGCTCGAGCAACTCGGCGACCGAGCCGCCGCGCGTCGCGAACGATTCCGCGCCGCTGTCGAGGGTCAGCCCGTCGAGCTCGATGCGGCCGACGCACCCGCCGAGCTCGTCACGGCGTTCGAGCAACGTGACGCGCAGGCCGACCCTCGCGCACTCGAGCGCGGCGACGAGGCCGGCGACGCCGCCGCCCACCACGACCACGTCGGCGGTCGATTCCGCCGGTCGAGTAGGGAGCGAAGCGAGCGTATCGAGACCACTCTCGGGGTCTCGATACGGCGCTGGCGCGCCTACTCGACCGGCGTCTGGTTGGTCGGTCACGGCGCGCCCGCCTCGTGCACGAGCTCGACAACGCGCGTCAGCACGGTGGGGTCGGTCTCGGGCGGCACGCCATGTCCGAGGTTGAACACGTGCGCCGGCGCAACGGCCCCGCGACGCAGCACCTCGCGCACCGCCGCCTCGAGCACCGGCCACGGGGCCGCGAGCAGCGCAGGGTCGAGGTTTCCCTGCAGCGGAACGCCCGCGCCGACGCGGGCTGACGCGACGTCGAGGGGCACCCGGTAGTCGACACCCACCGTGTCGACGCCGATGCCGCCCATGGCGGCGAGCAGCTCGCCCGTGCCCACCCCGAAGTGCACGACCGGCACGGCCCGCGTCGTTCCCGTCGGTCGAGTAGCGAGCGCAGCGAGCGTATCGAGACCATTCGCCGGGTCTCGATACGGCGCTGGCGCGCCTACTCGACCACCGACCACTTCGTACTCGAGGTCGTGCACGAAACTCAGCGCGCGCGCCGACGCGGGCGCAACGTGCGCCTCGTAGTCGGCGAGCGAGAGCGCGCCGGCCCACGAGTCGAAGAGCTGGGCGGCCGACGCTCCAGCGAGCACCTGGGTGCGCAGGAAGCGCCCGGTGAGCTCGGCCGTCCATTCCATGAGCGCGCGCCACGCGCCCGGGTCGGCGTGCATCAGCGCGCGCGCGGCGAGGTGGTCTTTCGAGGGGCCGCCCTCGGTGAGGTAGGCGGCGAGGGTGAATGGGGCACCCGCGAAGCCGATGAGCGGCGTCGCCCGCCCCTCGCCGGTCGCGGTCGTGTTCAGTTCGGCGATCGTGCGCTGCACGGCTTCGGTGATCGGGGCGGATGTCTCGTCGAGGTGTGCCGGGTCGATCGCGGTCAGTTCGGCGACGGCAGCGGCGTCTGCGTAGCCCTTCGAGAAGACGGGGCCACGACCTGGCTGGATCTCGACGTCGACGCCGACGAGCTTCAGCGGCACCACGATGTCGCTGAAGAAGATGCCCGCGTCGACCTTGTGACGCCGCACCGGCTGCAGGGTGATCTCGCTCGCCATCGCCGGGTCGAGGCACGCGTCGAGCATGCGCGTGCCGACCCGCAGGTCGCGGTACTCGGGCAGCGACCGGCCCGCCTGCCGCATGAACCACACCGGCGTCGTGTCGGAACGCTCACCGCGATAGGCGCGCACGAGACGCGAGTCCGAAGTGAGGCCGGAGGAGAGCGGATGTTGCGGGGAGAGGATCACGGGTGACATTCTCTCGTATCGGGCTGGATGGGCCCCGTCGCCGCTCGCGGAAATGCCTGCAGATTGCATGCATTGGCGGTAGAATGGCGTCATGCCAGTCACGATCACCGTCCGAGCGGTGCCTGACGCCGTTCGAGACACCCTTGCCGCGCGTGCAGCGCTGGCCGGCCAGTCGCTGCAGGAGTACCTGAGCGCCCAGCTCGTCGCCCTCGCCGAGAAGCCCAGCCCGATCGAAGCCCTGGCACGGGCACGGCTGCGCGCCCGCAGCTACCCGCCGCTCACCGAGGCCGAACTCTTCGATGCCCTCGATGCCGACCGTCGCTGACACCGTCGGCGCGGTGGTCGTGATCGACGCCTCTGCGATCGTCACCCTGCTCATCGACCCGGGCGAGCACGGCGAGTCGGTCGCCGAGCGGTTGGCGCACTCGACGCTGATCGCTCCGACGCTGCTGCCCTTCGAAGTCGCGAACGTCCTGCGCCGCCGACGCAATTCCGGCCTCCTCTCGCCCGCCGAGGCGCAGCTCGCGCACGATGAGCTGCTGCGCCTGCCGATCGAGCTCTGGCCATGGGAGCCGCCCGCGCAGCGAAGCTGGCAGCTCGGGCCGAACCTGTCGAGCTACGACGCCGCCTATGTCGCCCTCGCCGAGCTCGTCGGTGCTCCGCTGGTCACACGGGACTCCCGACTCGCCTCGGCCCCCGGGCCGCGATGCCCGGTCGAACTCGTGTGACCGGGCTCGAGCGATGAAGCATCGGATCGGAAGGATCTTCACCGACCTCCGCTCGCATCGCGCGGCACTCTTCCACCCGCACCGCGCCGCGCGCTAAGGTCGGAGTCGTTGTGCGCCCCCGAGCACGACGACGCGCTGTACAACATCCCGAGACGGCGCGCCTCCGCATCCCACGGAGAACTCATGAGCCGAACATCGTCGTTTGCCCCTGTACCCATGGTCTTGCAACCTGAGCGAGCCACCCGATGAACGCCGCATCCCCGCACCGCGTCAAGCTCATCCTGCTCGTCGCCACGCTCGCCGCGCTCGTGATCGCGGGCCTCATGCTCGAGAGCGCCCGGCTCGAGCGGTTCATGGCGCTCATGCCCACCGGGCCGAGCGCCGACATGGCGACCGGAGTCGTCGCCGCGGTCGCGCTCGGCGTCGCCATCTGGGCGATCGTGCGCATGGCCTCGGGCGCGCGCGGCCGCTCTCGTCGGCGTGCCCTCGAGTCCAGCGTTCGAGGAGACGTGAGCAGCGGCATCCGAACCCGCATGCTCGTCGCGCGCCTCAACGAGCTGCGCGTCAGCGAACCTCACGAGATCAAGCTCGCCGCGCGTTACTCGATCGTCACCGACGAGCTCGGCGTCGCGTTCTGGAACGGCGGCCGTCGTCCCCGCCGAGCGATGCACTTTCCGTGGCGCGAGGTGCGCAACATCCGCGCCGACTCGATGATCGTCGGCGGCTCGGTCGTGTCCGTGCTCGTGCTGCGGGTGCGGCGCGGCGGCACGAGCGTCGAATTGCCGATCATCCTCGGTGCGCCGCGGGCCGGTTCGTACGCGCTGTCGGATGCCCCGTTCTTCGCCGTCGTTCGCAGCTGGAAGTCGATGCACCGCGACGCCCTGAAGGCCGAGGGAATCGAGCCGCCACCGATCACCGGGGCGATTCCGATCATCCGATCGGGGCAGGTGTACTCGCCCGCCGGGTGACGCTCAGTGTCAACCCGGGGATTCCTCGCCTTCGACCGAGGGTAGAATCGCTGGGTGCTCATCTGCCTCACCGCGAGCCACAAGAACGCCGGGTTCGACACACTCGAGCGTCTTTCGGCGCACGCCGAGCTCGCCGCCCCACGCATCGTCGACCGTCACGACGCGCTCCAGGGTGCGGTCGTCGTCGCCACCTGCAACCGGTTCGAGGCCTATCTCGACCTGAACATGCCCGAGGGCACCTCACCGGTCGGTGCCGTGCACGAGGCGATCCGCGCGGTCGGAGACGTCGCCGGTCTCGAGGCCGACGAGCTGCGTGCCACATTCGGGTTCGTGCACGGCAATGCCGTCGCGGGGCACCTCTTCTCAGTGGCATCGGGGCTCGAATCGGTCGTCGTCGGCGAAGGCGAGATCGCCGGCCAGGTGCGCCGGGCGCTCGAGCAGGCGCGCGCCGAGGGCACCACGACTCCCGACCTCGAGCGACTGTTCCAGCGCGCCTCGCAGACGTCGCGCAAGGTGAAGAACGAGACCGGAATCGGCAGCGCCGGCCGCTCGCTCGTGCGCCTCGCGCTCGACCTCGCCTCGAGCCGCGTCACCGACTGGTCGGCTGCGCGCGTGTTGCTCGTCGGAACCGGCAACTTCGCGGGCGCGTCCCTCGCCGCGCTGCGCGATCGCGGCGTCACCCAGGTGCGCGTGTACTCCCCCTCGGGCCGGGCTGCCGGCTTCGCGGCGAGCCACGACATCGAGGCGGTCTCAGACGCAGACTTCGCCTTCGCCGCCGCTGCCGCCGACGTCATCGTCACGTGCACCACCGCCGACCACCAGGTCGTCGACCGCGTGCTGCTCGAGGGCGGGCGGGCGATGCTCATCGATGCCCACCGCACCTCGGCGCCGGTGCTGTCCTCGTTCAGGGCGTGGTGCCCCACGCCCTCGGCCGCGGCCGATGCGCAGCAACTCGTCATCGACCTCGGCATGCCGCGCAACGTCGCCCCCGACGTCGTCGAAGTGCCCGGCGTCGAACTGCTCGACCTCGAGACCATCCGCATCCACGCACCGCTCGAAGAGCTCGGCGCCACCGATGCCGCCCGCGAGCTCGTCGGCAAGGCAGCGCGCAGCTTTCGCGAGGCCCGCGAGGCCGACGACGTCACGCCGACCGTCGTCGCGCTGCGGCAGCACGTGAGCGACATCCTCGATGCCGAGATCGCACGCGCCCGCTCGCGCGGCGACGACGACGGACGCGCAGAGGCGGCGCTGCGCCACATGGCCGGCGTGCTGCTGCACGAGCCCATGGTGCGGTCGCGCGAACACGCGCGGGCGGGCGATCAGAGTGCCTGGATCGACGGCGTGGCTGCGGTCTTCGGCGTGGTCGCCGAGACGGCGGCAGATGACGCGGGGTCGTTGCCTGAGGCCGAGTCGGGTCATCCGGCAGGGCAGCGGCGCTGAGTCGGTCAGGCCGGCTCGATCGCGCCGGCTCGTCGTCGGCGGCTCGTCGCACCGGCTCGTCGTCGGCGGGCGATACGCTTCCCGACATGCATGACTCCGCCGGCTCGTCGTCGGCGGGCGATACGCTTCCCGACATGCATGACTCCGCCGGATCCGTGACTGATTCCGATCGCGCTGCGCTCGCGGCGGCCGACGGCCCGCCCGCGCTGCGCTTTCCCTATGACGCGACCGTGCTCACCGATGAGCCGCTGCGCACCGAACGTCTCGTGATGCGCCCGCTCGAAGCCTCAGACGCCGCCGACGTGTTCGAGTACCAGCGGCTGCCCGAGGTGATTCGGTTCCTGCCATGGCCCGCGCGCGATCGCGAGCAGGCATACGAGCACACCGCGAAACGCGCGGCCGGCAGGGTGCTCGGGGCTGATGAGGATTTCATGGTGTTCGCGCTGGTGCTGCCCGGCGAGCCTTCGGCCGGGGACGCCGGCTCGGCCGTCAGCGCTGGGGATGCCGGCTCGGCCGTTGGCGCCGGGCGGGTCATCGGCGACATGATGGTGCGCGTGTCGAACACGCAGCACGCGCAGCTCGAAGTCGGATGGGTGCTGCACCCCGACTACCAAGGGCGCGGGTACGCGCGCGAGGCAGCCCGAGCGCTGGTCGACTTCACGTTCGCGACCCTGAACCCGCATCGGGTGACGGCCTTCCTCGACGCGCGCAACGCGGCATCGGCCACCCTCTGTGAACGACTCGGCATGCGCCGCGAAGCGACCATTCTCGAAGAGGAATACAACGACGGCGAGTGGACCGATACCGCGATCTACGGCATCCTGCGCCGCGAGTGGGCGGCTGGGCGGGGGTAGACGCCCTCCTCCACAACGCGGTTTGTCCACAGGGTTGTTCACATGTTGTCGAATCTTCGTTCGAGTGTCGGTGGCTGCTGGGAGGATGTGGTCATGTCCGAGACGTTGCCTGACTTCGCTGGTATCACCGGTGGGTTGCGGGCGTTCGGGCTGACGCCGGCGGTGTTTCACGCGGCCGATGATCGGGCGTTGGTGGTCGCGCTCGAGACGATCTCGGTGTTGCGGCACGAGGTCGAGCGGCATCAGGCGCTCGCCGCGGCCGAACTCGCGCGCCGCTCCAGGGCCGGGTTCGGGCAGCAGGGGTTGGCGCGGCGTGACGGGCACACCTCGGCCGGGGCGATGCTGCAGTCGATCACGAGGTCGTCGAAGCGTGACGCGGCCGCGCTGGTCGCGGTGGGTGAGATGGTCGCCGACGTCGAGGCCGCCGCCGAACTCGACCGCCTGCGCCACGACGACCCCGACATCGCGGCCGTGCTGCCCGAGGTGGCGCCGCCGTGGTTCGCAGCCCTCGGGGACGCCGTCGTCACCGGGCTGCTGACGGTCGCGGTGGCCGACGCGATCCGCTCGGGCCTGGGCGAACCCGGCGGCGACGCCGACGAGGGGTGCCTTCGAACCGAACTCGAGACCCTGATCCCCCTCTGCCGCACCGTGCATGCTGATGCGGCGCGGCGGGCCGCCCGGCAGGCCCGCGACCGCATCGACACCGCAGGGGTGACCGCTCGTGCCGAGGCGCAGCAGGTCGCGCAGTTCTGGCGGGCCTGGGTCAAACCCGACGGCATGGTGCGCGGCGAGTTCGAACTCGAACCCGAAGCCGGCATGTACGTGAAGGCGGTGTTCGACCAGCTCACCCACCCCCGCCTGATCGAACCCAAGGTGCGGCGCGGGTTCGGCGACCCGGTACACGGCGACCAGGCCTACGCCGACGCGAAAGCGACCCGCGAACGCAACGCCGCCGACGGGCTCGTCCAGTTGCTCCACGCCGGCGCGAGCGTCGACCCGGGCCGGGTGCTGAACCTGCAGAAACCCTCGGTGCGTATCGTGGTCAACGAACACACCCTGACCACCGGGCACGGGTCGGGCATGATCGAGGGCCACCCCGACCGCATCCCCCTCACCAACGTGCACACCGGGCTCTGTGCCGGGTACCTGCCGATCCGATTCGGGGAACAGGGCGAGTGTCTTGACCTGGGCCGTGACGAACGCCTCTTCACCGCGAAACAGAAGACCATCCTCGCCGTCCGCGACGGCGGCTGCCTCGACCCCGACTGCACGAGGCCCCCGTCCTGGTGCGAAGCCCACCACATCGACCACTGGGCCCGCGACGACGGCAGAACCGACCTCGCCGACGGCATCCTCCTCTGCCGAAGAGACCACTTGCGGCACCACAACCAAGGCTGGGAAGTCCGCCGCGACGGCACCACCTACTGGCTCATCCCACCACCCGGCATCGACCCCGAACAGACACCCCGGTTGATGCGACCCAAGACCCCCACCGACATCATCAACCCCATCGACCCGACGCGACTGCCCGTCATAGGCGCCCACGCGAACGCACACGCGAACCCGCACGCACCGAACCGACAACCGCTCCACGCCACCGGGTAGAACTCTGCCCACCACCCGGACGGGGTAGATACCCGGCGAGCCGAGCGATCGCACGCCCCGGGGTCGAAGTGTTCCTTGCGCCGGGCTCGGTTCGTCTCAATCACCGGGGGTGAACTCCACGCGCCGCCGTCAGCGCACGCCGTCACACCCATGCTCAGATCGCTCGTCCCCCGGACGGATCCGACCCGCCGCCCGCCTCGGGGATGCGCAAGATGAATCGGCAACCGCCGTCGAGGTTCTCGACCGACACACCTCCGCCGTGCAGCTCCGCGACTCGCCGCACGATCGAGAGACCGGTCCCGGTTCCGCCTCCGGGGCCGGGAGTGCGTGCCGACGAACCACGCCACCCCGGCTCGAACACCCGCGCGAGGTCGGCTGCGGCAATCCCGCCGCACCCGTCGGCAACGGCGACGGCGACCGAGTCGCCGGCACCGGGCGAGACGTCGACCCGAACGGTGCCGCCGGCGGGTGTGTTCCGGATCGCATTCACCACGAGGTTCTCGACCGCACGTGCCAGCAGGCCGGCGTCAGCCGACACGATGCCCGCGCCTGCGACCGCACCGGTGAGCGAGACCGACGCGGCCTCGGCGATCGGACGTGTCGACGCGAGCACGTCCGAGACCACGTCGCCCACGTCGGTCGGTGC
Source organism: Agromyces neolithicus (assembly GCF_039529735.1). Lineage (NCBI taxonomy): Bacteria > Bacillati > Actinomycetota > Actinomycetes > Micrococcales > Microbacteriaceae > Agromyces > Agromyces neolithicus. The sequence continues at coordinate 654,827 of NZ_BAAANJ010000001.1, read as the reverse complement.
CCGTTCGAGCCGAACTCCCGGCGAGTGCAGTCGAGAATAGGCGAGCAGGTCGTCGACCATCGCGCTCATGCGGGCGTTCTCGGTGAGGATGCCGCGGAGGGCATCGGCCGGCTCGGCGACCGCGTCTTCCGCGGCCTCCGCAAGGGCGCGCACCGCCGAGAGCGGGGTGCGCAGGTCGTGCGAGATCCACGCGACGACTTCACGGCGACGCGCCTCGGCGGCCGCGTCACGCTCTCGGGCGGCGAGAGCCGCGGCCCGCTCGACCCCGAGGCGGTGAGTGCGCACGGCGAGCACGAGCCCGACCGCGAGCGCCGCGGGCACGGCGGCAGCGAGCAGCCACAGCACGGCCGACACGGCCGAGTCGGGCAACACCATGGTCTGCACGCTCGTCGCCACCCCGGCGGCGAGCGCGGCGATCACCGCGAGCGGGCCGAGCACGGCGGCGAGCGCCGGCCGCCGCCGTGCGACCGCGAGCACCACGACGGCCCCCGCGAGCCCGACGGCCGCCGCGACGATCGCGGCGACGGCGAGAGCCGGCAGCATGTCGAGTTTCATGCGTCGCCGTCCCAGCGGTAGCCGACCCCGAACACGGTGGCGATCAGGCGCGGCCTGGCCGGGTCGGCCTCGATCTTCTCGCGAAGCCGGCGCACGTGCACGGTGACGGTCGACAGGTCGCCGACCTCCCAACCCCACACCTCGCGCAAGAGCGTCTCGCGGTCGTGCACGACGCGGGGGTGTGCGAGGAACCAATGCAGCAGATCGAATTCGCGCACCGTGAGCTGCAGCTCATGGCCGTCGCGCCAGGCGCGATGCGCGACCGGGTCGAGCGAGAGCCCAGCATCTTCGAGCACCGTCGACGCACGGGGACCGGCCGTGCGCCGCAGTACGGCCTGCACCCGCAGCACGAGTTCGCGCGGACTGAACGGCTTCACGATGTAGTCGTCGGCGCCCGCCTCGAGCCCCAGCACCCGATCGTCCTCCTCGCCGCGGGCGGTGAGCATGAGCACGGGCAGATGCGGCCGGTGGGCGCGCAGCCTGCGGCAGACCTCGATGCCGTCGAGACCCGGCAGCATGAGATCGAGCACGACGGCATCGGGGGCGGATGCCTCGGCCGCGGCGAGTGCTGAAACGCCGTCGGCGGCGCGGGCGACGTCGAGTCCGGCGCGTTCGAGGTACGCCGCCACCACGTCCGCGACGGTGGCGTCGTCGTCGACCACGAGCACACGTGTCACGAGCCCAGCGTAGAGCCCGCGCGCACCGGCCTGGTCGAGGCGACTGGATCCGCGAGGCATCCGTCACGAGCCTGTAAGAACACGGTAAGGGCGCCGTCATGGTGTTCGCGACCGCGGCGCGCTGAACTTGCAGGGCAGCCCAACCTGGCTGCCCGGCCACCAGCCGGTCGCTCAGCCGGTCTCGTCCGGTGGAAGGAGATCCTGATGAAACGACTGCTCTCACGCACCGTGCTCGCCGTTGCCGCCGTCGCGGCGCTCGTGCTGGTTCCTACTGCGGCGAACGCGGCGGGGGCGGGCGGCGTCACCGGCCCGGCGTTCTTCGTCGATGGTTCGCAGTACCGCACGGTCGCGACGCCGAACGACCTCTCGGGCACCGGCGGCCCCGCGCATTCGTTCGACGTCATCTACGACTTCGGCGGCGCGCAGCTCAACGTCGCAACCGCCGCCCCCGGCGACCGCGACTACAACGGCGGGCGCTGGACGGTGCACGCACTCTCGTTCCCCGGCGGATATGAGGCCGCGGTCGACGCGGGCGACGCCGATGGTGATGGCGTGCTCGATTACGACGCCGAGCTCATGACGGCGATCGGCGCCGGTGCCGCGATCGACACCGGGGTGGTCGCGTCGTTCACGTGCCCGGTGATTCCGCTGCGGTAGCCACAACGACGGATGCCGCGTGGCGCGTGCCGCGCGGCATCCAGTCGGTTCGGGCGCAGCGCGGCATCCAAGCGGTTCGGGCGACGGCTCAGCCCACGCCGATGAGCTCCTCGAGCCGTGCGATCGGCTCGTACCAGCCGAGGTCGAGGATGAGCGTCTGCAGCTGTTTGTCGAACCCCACGATGACGGCGACGCCGACGAGGATGAACGCGACGCCGACGACGCGCCGGAACCATCCGCGGGGGTCTGCGAGCCACCCGAGCCGGCGCACGAGCGAACGACCGAGCAGGGCCACGAGCAGCAACATCGCGGCGAGGCCGATCGCGTATGCGACCACGTAGCCGAGTCCCTCGACGAATGAGACCGGCAGCACCGCCGCGACGATCAGGGCGTAGGTGGGGCTGCAGCTGCTGAACACCGGGCCGAGGGCCGCGCCGGTGAGGATGTCGCCGCCGAAGCTCTGCCGAGACACCGAGCGGTCGAGCATCGCGGCGCTGCGCGACTGCAGCCCGAGCGCCATCGAGATTCGATCCCACAGCGACGGGAACAACAGGTCGATGCCGAGCAGGATGACGATCGCGCCCGAGATCACCTGCCACACCTGCGGCGGTACGCCGAGCAGCGCGGTGGTCGCCTTCAGCAGCAACGTGAACACCACCACGCTCACGGCGAGGGACGCCGCGATGACATAGGGGCGCCATCTGGCACGCCGCTCGTCTCCGCCGCGCACGATCGAGCCGCCGACGATCACGGGCAGCAGGGGCAGCACGCACGGGGCGGCGACAGTGAGCACACCCGCGGCGAGGGCGAGTACGAGTGAGACGGTCATCAGCCCGGCATCGCGGCGACGAGCGACGCGACCGACGGCTCGTCGTAGAGCACGGCGCTCGAGATCTTCTCACCGGCGTCGTCGACGAACACGATCGTCGTCTGCAGGGTCACGCCGTAGCGCTGGCGCAGGTCGGTGCGGCTGTCGTAGTCGACCTTGAAGACCGTGAGCCCGTCGGGGACGCCTTCCGCGTTCAGGTCGTCTTCGAGGGCGCGGCATTGCGGGCACCAGCTCGCGTGGAAGAACAGCGCCTTCGTACCCGCCGTCGTCTCGACGGCACCGTCGGTGTAGTCGACGTAGGCGCCCGGCGCCGCCGGCGCGGCTGCAGCCGGGGACTCGGATGCCGCGTCGCCGCCCTCGGGCGTCGACGGCGGGGTCGACTCGACGGGGGCGGTCGGCTCGCTCGACGCGGATGCCCCCGGGGCATCGGTCATCGGCCCGGCGCAGCCCGACAGCGCCAGGGCTGTCACGAGCCCGGCCACGAGTACTGCGACGACACCGCCCGTTCGTGCGTACATGATCCACTCCCGCTCGCGGACGACTCGACGGTCGCCTGCTTTCAACGCTAGCGAGCCACGGCTCGGCCCGCGCCGGTGACAGATTACGGATTCATGACGTCACGCCGTGCGGCGCACCCGACACCGCACGGCGGCCGCACGGGCACCGTACGGCACCAGCGCGACTATGCGCCGACGAGGCGTGCGGCCAGGTACCCCTCGAGCTCGGTGAGCGGCACCCGCTGCTGCTGCATGGTGTCGCGATCGCGCACCGTCACGGCGTCGTCGTCGAGCGAGTCGAAGTCGACGGTGATGCAGAACGGGGTGCCGATCTCGTCTTGACGGCGGTAGCGCCGGCCGATCGCGCCGGCGTCGTCGAAGTCGACGTTCCAGTGCTTGCGCAACGACGCGGCGACCTCGCGCGCGAGCGGCGAGAGCCGTTCGTTGCGCGACAGCGGCAGCACCGCGGCCTTCACGGGCGCGAGGCGCGGATCGAGGCGCAACACGGTGCGGGTGTCGACGCCGCCCTTGGCGTTCGGCACCTCTTCGACGTCGTAGGCGTCGACGAGGAACGCCATCAGCGAGCGGGTGAGTCCGGCCGCCGGCTCGATGACGTAGGGAATCCACCGCTCGTTCTTCGACTGGTCGAAGTACGACAGCTCTTTGCCCGAGTGCTCGGAGTGCGTGGTGAGGTCGAAGTCGGTGCGGTTCGCGACGCCCTCGAGCTCGCCCCACTCGCCGCCCGTGAACCCGAAGCGGTACTCGATGTCGACGGTGCGCTTCGAGTAGTGCGAGAGCTTGTCTTCGGGGTGCTCGAACTTGCGCAGGTTCTCGGGGTCGATGCCGAGGTCGACGTACCAGTCCCACCGGTAGTCGAGCCAGTACTCGAACCAGTGGTCGTCGCTGCCGGGCTCGACGAAGAACTCGAGTTCCATCTGCTCGAACTCGCGCGTGCGGAAGATGAAGTTGCCCGGCGTGATCTCGTTGCGGAACGACTTGCCGATCTGCCCGATGCCGAACGGCGGCTTCATGCGAGCAGCCTGCAGCACGTTCGCGAAGTTCGTGAAGATGCCCTGGGCCGTCTCGGGCCGCAGGTAGTGCAGGCCGCCCTCATCTTCGACAGGGCCCAGGAAGGTGCGAAGCATCATGTTGAAGTCGCGTGGCGGCGTCCACTGGCCGCGGGTGCCGCAGTTGGGGCAGGCGATGTCGGCCATGCCGTTCTCGGGCGCGCGACCCTTCTTGTCTTCGAACGCCTCGAGCAGGTGGTCTTCGCGGAACCGCTTGTGGCAGTGCAGGCACTCGACGAGCGGGTCGGTGAAGACGCCGACGTGACCCGAGGCCACCCACACCTGCTTGGGCAGGATCACGCTCGAGTCGAGCCCGACGACGTCGTCACGGCTGGTGACCATGTAGCGCCACCATTGCTTCTTGATGTTCTCTTTGAGCTCGACACCGAGGGGGCCGTAGTCCCACGCTGAGCGGGATCCGCCGTAGATCTCGCCCGCCTGGAAGACGAAGCCCCGGTGCTGGGCGAGCGCGATGACGGATTCGAGACGGCTGGGTGCGGCCACGGTGGCTCCAATGGTCCTAGAGATCGGGGGATTCCCGGAAACGACACGGTGTCACCATCCTACGGGCGGTGGCAAGCGCGGATGTCCCGGCTCAGGCCGCGCGCAGCGAGTCCGGCCCGATCTCGGCGACCGACCGGTGCCCCGCGAGGCCCATCGTGAGGTCGAGTTCGGCGATGTGGTTGCGCACCACCTCGCGCACCCCGTCGGATCCGGCGATCGCGAGCCCGAACGCGTAGGGCCGCCCGATGCCGACGGCGGTCGCGCCGAGCGCGAGTGCCGTGAACGCATCGGCTCCGCCCCGCACCCCGCTGTCGAGAATCACGGGTACCCGGCCACCGACCCGCTCGACGACGCCCGGCAGGGCGTCGAGCGTCGCGACCGATGCGTCGATCTGGCGACCGCCGTGGTTCGAAACCACGAGGCCGTCGACGCCGTGGTCGAGGGCCCGTGCCGCGTCATCGGCATGCATGATGCCCTTCAACAGCACCGGCAGCGACGTGTACTCGCGCAGTTTCGCGAGCGAGTCCCAGGTGAGCGATGGGTCGCTGAACACGTCGAGGAACGTCTCGACGGCGGCCCGTGGCAACGGCGACCGCAGCGCCTCGCGAACCCCGCCGTCGACGAGGCGCGTGTGCGCGCCCGATCGGGCGATCGCGAACGCCGAGGCGAGCAGTGTGGGGGTCACCTTGGGGCGCGGGCCCGAACCACCGCCGCGCGCGACCCGCTCGCGAACGAGCTCGGCGAACACCGGGTCGCTCGTGTACTGCGCGATGCCCTGTCCGCGCGTGAACGGCAGGTAGGCGGCATCGAGGTCGCGGGTGCGCCAGCCGAGCAGGTGCGTGTCGAGGGTGACGACGATCGCCTCGCATCCGGCCCGCTCGGCGCGAGCCACGAACGAAGCGTTGAGGTCGTCGGAGGAGCTCCAGTAGAGCTGGAACCACCGCGAGCGCGAGCCCATCGCCGCGGCGACCTCCTCCATCGGGCGCGACGCCTGGTTCGACAGCACGTACGGCACGTCGAGTGCTGCCGCCGCACGGCCGACCGCGACGTCGGCGTCGGGGTGCGCCATCTCGGCGACCCCGATGGGCGAGAGCACGAACGGCGTCGCCCGGCGCCGGCCGAGCAGCTCGATCGACAGGTCGCGCGACGAGACGTCGCGCAGCACCCGTGGCCAGATCTGCCAGCGGCCGAACGCCGCGCGGTTGGCCGCCATGGTCGCCTCGGCTCCGGCCCCGCCCGCGAGGTACGCGAACGCCTCGGCCGACACAGCCTTGCGTGCGGCGCGTTCGAGTGCAACGACATCGACCGGCACGGCCGGGCGCGTGCCCGAGAGGCCGGCCCGGTAGACCTCGGACTGGGTGGCGCGCCCGTAGCCGCGGTTGTCGTCGTCGGCCATGGGCTCGCTCCTTCGCGATCGGCGGTGCTCGGCACGTGCGAGCCAGCGTAGCGGCGACGCCGCCTATGGTGGAACGGATGTCCCAGATGCCCGACCTGCTCGTGGCGGCGATCGCGCTCGTGCGCGACCGGCGCGTGCTCATGGTCACGGCACGCGACCGCGCGGTGTACTACATGCCGGGCGGAAAGATCGACGACGGTGAGACCGCCGCCGAGGCCGCCGCACGCGAGGCGCTCGAAGAGGTCGCCCTCGTGCTCGACCCCGCCGAGCTCGACGAGCTCTTCGAGGTCGTCGTGCAGGCGCACGGCGAGCCCGACGGCCGGCTCGTTCGCATGCGGGTGTTCCGCGCCCAGACCGACGCCGTGCCGTTCGCCTCGGCCGAGGTCGACGCGCTGCACTGGGTGACCACCGCCGACGCGCACCGTTGCCCACCGGCGGGCGCCGAGGTGGTGGCCCGGCTCGCGGCATCCGGAATCATCGACTGATCGCGCGCACGGCGATGCCATCCCGGTGACTCCGTCACTGATGCGGAATCAGCATCAGTGTCGGAGTCTCCGCCCTAGACTTCGGGAATGGCGACCGATTCGGTTGGCGATCTGCGGATGACCCGCGTCGATGCCGCCCGCTGGTGGGCGCTCGACTATCTCTATGCCGCGAGGCGCCAGCTCGCCGCGCTCGGGCAGATCACGCACCCGAAGCCGCCGGCCGCCTGGAGCCGGGGCGACGCCGACCGGCCCATCGTGCTGCTGCTCGCGGGGGTCTACGAGCACTGGTCGTTCCTGCGGCCCATCGGCGACGCGCTGTGCGCCCGTGGCCACCGTGTGCGCGTCGTGCACGGACTCGGCGCCAACCTGCTCGGCATCGGCGAGACGGCCGACCGTGCCGTGCGGGCCCTCGAGCGAGTGCAGCGGCCAGCGGCCGGATGGGTCGTCGTCGCCCATTCGAAGGGCGGGCTGGTCGGCAAGCGGATGCTCCTCACCGAGGCCGCGGCGCAGATCGGGTTGCGCGGGGTCGTCGCGGTCGCAACGCCGTTCGGCGGGTCGCGCCTCGCCCGGTTCCTGCTCGACCCGGTGCTGCGGGAGTTCGACCCCGGCAGCCCGACGATCGTCGAGCTCGCCGACGGGACATCCGTCAACTCGCGCATCGTGTCGGTGTTCGGCACGTTCGATCCGCACGTGCCCGAGGGCAGCGCGCTCGAGGGAGCGATGAACGTGCAGGTGCCGGTGGCCGGGCACTTCCGCATTCTGGCCGCACCCGAGACGATCGACGCCGTGGTCGACGGGGTGGCGGGTCTCAGCGCCTGAAGCCTCGCTCGCGACCGCCGCTCAGATCGAGTGGGCAGAGATTGCTCTTCAGTGGGGGGATGAAGGGCGATACCTGCCCACTCGATCCCTGCGGGCGCGCCACAACCGGGCAGAGACAGTCGAGTGGGCAGAGATTGCTCTCCCGTGGGGGGACGAAGGGCGATATCTGCCCACTCGATCCCTGCGGGCGCGCGGCGTGGCGTGGGCGCGCACGCGGATGCCGCGACTGGCGCCGTGGTCTCGGCTCAGTGCACGAACTCGAGCAGGTCGCTGCCCACCTGGCGCATGCCGTCGAGTACCGCGAGACGCGACGAGAGCATCGTGTCGGCGTAGTACATCGACACGGCGTACGACACGCTCGCCCGCGGCCCACGCAGCACGCCGACCTCGCTGCGCACGCCCTGGTCGGTGCCGGTCTTGTTCATGAGCAGCACGCTGTGATCGGGTGCGCGGTGCGCGAGCGGGTCGAGCCCGAATGCCGAGGCCACCATCGACAGGTCGGCGTTGAGCGAGAGCCAACCGACGACGCGCTGCGACACCTCGGGCGACACGATCTCGCCGCGGGCCAGCGATGCGAAGAGCCACGTGAGCTCTTTCGCCGACCCGATCGAGAGCTGCGGGGCGTCGTCTGGGCCGCGGTGGTCGCGCACGAGGTCGAGCAGCGCGGTGCGGGTGAGCCCGAGTGTCTCGGTGCGGGCGCGCACCGACTCGAGGCCGATGTGGCGGATGAGCACGTTCGTGGCGAGGTTGTCGCTCGTGGCGCCGACGAGTGCGGCGAGATCGGCGATGGGCAGCGACGACGACTGCAGGTGCTGCCAGATGCCCGAGTCGCCGACGGCGTCGCGCGGATCGCGCTCGAGCACGGTGAACGCCTCGGCGCCCGTGCCGACCAGCCGCGACGCCACCTCGACGAGCAGCAGCACCTTACCGATCGATGCCGTGGGCATGACCACGTGGTCGTCGACCGAGAACAGCACCTTGCCCGTGGCGAGGTCGGTCGCCCGGGCAGACACCTGCACACCCGCGAGCGCGAGCTCACCGAGGGCGTTGAAGCCGCGCGTGAAGTCCTCGTTCGCCTCTTCGGTGCGGTGACGGCCGTGACGGAAGCTGGTGTGTCGTGCGCGGCGCTCGGAACCCTGCGACGACGTCACCACGGTGTTTGCACGCTCTTCCTCTGGGGGCTCGGCGCTCCCCCACCGCTGCCCGCGGCGCGCTCGAGAAGGATGGACTGGACTCTTGCATTGCGGTCGAAACCCGGATCGTCACCGCTCGACACGATGGTCGGAGGGCGGGATCGGGAATCACTCCCAAGCCAGTGTATGTCGCGTCGGCGCCACCGCTGACGCACGACCGGCGCGGCGGGACGACCCCTACCAGATGGTCACGCGCTCGGCCGGGGTGAGCCAGAGCTCATCGCCCTCGTTCACGTCGAACGCCGAGTAGAACTCGTCGATGTTGCGCACGATCTGGTTGCATCGGAACTCGTTGGGCGAGTGCGGATCGATCGCGAGCAGGCGGATTACCTCTTCGTCGCGACCCTTCATCTGCCAGGCCTGCGCCCACGACAGGAAGAAGCGCTGCGCCGCGGTGAGCCCGTCGATGACGGGCGCCTCGTCGACCGACCCGCCGAGTGAGAGCACGTACGCCTTCCACGCGATCGCGAGACCGCCCAGGTCGCCGATGTTCTCACCGATCGTGAGGGCACCGTTCACGTGATGAGCGGATGTCGCGGACGGGACATCGGACCCGCTCGTATCGCCCGTCTCGACGGAGGCGTCGGCTGCGTCGTCGGCTGCGTCGTCGTCGACCGCCGCGCCATCGGCGAGTTGCGCCGGAACCAGCGCATCGAACTGGGCGATGAGCGCCTTCGTGCGCTGCTCGAACGCGGCGCGGTCGTCTTCGGTCCACCAGTCGGTGAGGCGGCCGTCGCCGTCGTACTTCGACCCCTGGTCGTCGAAGCCGTGCCCGATCTCGTGGCCGATGACCGCGCCGATCGCGCCGTAGTTCGCTGCCGCGTCGCGCTCGGGCGTGAAGAACGGGTACTGCAGGATCGCCGCGGGGAACACGATCTCGTTGAACCCGGGGTTGTAGTAGGCGTTGATGGTCTGCGGGGTCATGAACCACTCGTCGCGGTCGATCGGCCTGCCGATCTTGCCCAGCTCGCGATTGAACTCGAACTCGGCGGTCGCCCGCACATTGCCGACGAGGTCGGAGGCGTCGATCTCGAGGCTCGAGTAGTCGCGCCACTTCACCGGGAAGCCGATCTTGGGCGTGAACTTCGCGAGCTTGTCGAGCGCGCGGGCGCGGGTCTTCTCGCCCATCCAATCGAGGGCGTCGATCGACTGGCGGTAGGCCTCGACGAGGTTGGCGACCAGCTCGTCCATCTCTTCTTTCGCCGCGGGCGGGAAGTGCCGCTCGACGTAGATGTGGCCGACCGCCTCGCCCATGGCGCCCTCGACGAGCGAGACGCCGCGCTTCCAGCGCTCGCGCATCTGCGGGGTGCCGGTGAGGGTGCGACCGTAGAAGTCGAAGTTCGCCTCGACGAAGTCGTTCGAGAGGTAGGCGGCGCTCGAGCGGATGACCTGCCAGGCCAGCCAGTCCTTCCACGCGGCGAGCCGGTCTTCGGTGAGCAGCGCGCCGAGACCGGTCACGAACGAGGGCTGGCGCACGACGAGCTCGTCGAAGGCGCCGGCCGGCACGCCCATGGCGTCACGCCACAGGTTCAGGTCGACGGATGACGCGGCGACGACGTCGTTCCACCCGGTGAGGTTGTAGGTCTTCTCGCTGTCGCGCGACGCCACGTTGTCCCAGTGGGCGGCGGCGATCGCGGTCTCGAGGTCGAAGACCCGCACGGCCCGGTCGGCCGGGTCGGCGAGCCGCGCCAGGCCGAACATGCGCTCGAGGTGGGAGTTGTAGGCGGTGCGGATGCCGGCGAACCGCTCTTCGCGGAAATAGCTCTCGTCGGGCAGGCCGATGCCGCCCTGCTCGACGAAGACGAGATAGCGCTCGGGATCACCGGGGTCGTTGTCGACGAAGAGTTGGGCGAACCCGGTGACGCCCTGACGCTCGAGGCGGCCGAGGATCTCGAGCAGGGACTCGACCGAGTCGACCAGCGACACCTCCATGAGCTGCGCGGCGATCGGCGTGGCGCCGAGCAGCTCGGCGTGCTGCTCGTTCATGAAGCTCGCGTACAGGTCGCCGACCTTGCGCGCCTCGGTGCCGGGCTCGGCCTGCTGCGCCTCTTCGATGATCTCGCGCACTGCCTGCTCGGCCTCTTCGTGCAGCACGAGGAACGAACCGTACCTGGCCTTGTCGGCGGGGATCTCGGTGCGCTCGATCCACCTGCCGTTGACGTGGCGGAACAGGTCGTCCTGCGGCCGCACGGCTTGGTCGAGCTCGTCGTGCTGGATTCCTGAGGGCAATGCGACGTCGGTCATTCGAACAGCCTAAGCGCGGCAGGCGACACGCAGCTCAGCGAAGCTGGGCGAACCCCTCGGCCTTCCGCGTCGGACCGACGATCAGGATCGTGTCGTCGGGGCTGAGCACCGTGTCGGCGTCTGCATTGGTCCACTCGGCCCCGGGGTGCTTGTAGGCGGCCACCGTCACGCCGAACTCCTTGCGCAGTCCGGTGGTGCCGAGCGGTATGCCGCAGAGTCGGGCGGGCGGCGACGCCTTCACGATCACGTAACCACGCTCGATCTCGACATAGTCCTGCGCGGCGCCACGCACGAGGTGCGCGACCTTGCGACCCATGTCCTTCTCGGGGTAGATGACGTGATTCACACCGAGCTGCTCGAGGATGAGGCCGTGGCGATCATCGCCGACCTTCGCCCAGATCACCGGGATCTTGAGACTCAGCAGCACCGAGCACGTGAGAATCGACGCCGAGATGTCGTCGCCGATCGCGACGACGACGCGGTCGAACTCGTCGATGGCGAGTTGACGAAGGGCTTCCTCCTTCGTGGAGTCCGCGCGCACGACCTGCGTGAGCTGGCCGTTCAGCGCCTGCACGAGGTCTTCGTCGACATCGATGCCGAGCACTTCGGTGCCGCCGGCCATGAGCTCGAGCGCCAGCGAACTGCCGAACCGGCCGAGGCCGATGACGGCGACCGAGTCGGCCTCGGCGATGCGCCGCGACGTGTCGGTGCCGAAGATCGCGAATCTAGCCAATTGCGGGCCTCTCCTTCGGGTATTCGTAGAGGATGCGGCGATCGCGGAGTGCGATCGCCGAACCGAGGGTCAACGGGCCGAGCCGGCCGAGGAACATGAGCAGCACGAGGATGACCTTCGCTGCGTCGGGCAGGCCGGGAGTGATTCCCGTCGAAAGTCCGACCGTTCCGAACGCCGATACCGCCTCGAAGAGCAGCCGGTCGAGGTCGAGCCCGGTGATGATCATCAGCAGCACCGTCGCGATCACGACCGCCGCGACGGCGATGAGCACGACGGTGATCGCCTGACGGTGCACCGCCCGCGAGAGGCGCTTGCCGAAGATGTTCACGGCGCCCTCGCCGCGCAGCTCGGTCATCATGATGAAGAACAGCACCGCGAACGTCGTCACCTTGATGCCACCTGCGGTTCCGGCCGGCCCGCCGCCGATGAACATCAGCACGTCCATGCCGAGCCAGGTCTCGTCGTGCATCAGGCCGATGTCGACCGCGTTGAAGCCCGCCGTGCGGGTCTGCACCGAGTGGAAGAACCCCGCGAGCACCCGGGCGGCGGGGTCGAGCGCGCCGAGCGTGTCGGGGTTGTTCCATTCGAGCGCGGTGATGTAGACGGTGCCGGCGACGAGCAGGGTCACCGTGCCGGTCAGCACGAGCTTGGTGTTCATCGTCCAGTGCAGGGGCCGCGTGAACTCCTTGCGCAGCTGCATGATCACGGGGAACCCGAGCCCGCCGAGGATGATCGCACCCGCCATCGGCAGGCAGATCCACGGGTCGCTCACGAACCCGATGAGGTTGTCGGTGTACAGCGCGAAACCCGCGTTGTTGAACGACGACACCGAGTGGAACGCGGCATGCCACGCCGCCTCGCCCACCCCGTAGCCGTATCCCAGCAGGAACCGCGGGAACAGCAGCACGAACGTCGCCGCCTCGATCGTGAGCGAGATCAGCACGATGCCGCGCACGAGCCCGCGCACGTCGTCGTACCCCACCGCCTTCGCCTCGCTCACGGTGTTCAACCGCGACCGCACCGACATGCGGCGCGCGAGCAGCAGGCCGATCAGCGCGGCGAAGATCATGATGCCGAGCCCGCCGAGCTGGATCAGCAGCATGATGACGACCTGCCCGAACGGACTCCAGAACGTCGGGGTGTCGAGCACGGTGAGGCCCGTCACGCAGACCGCAGAGGTCGCGGTGAAGAGCGCATCGACGAATGACGGCGACTCGCCCGCCGCAGTCGAGATCGGCAGCATCAGCAGCACAGTGCCCACGAGTATGGCGCCGCCGAAACCGACCACGACGGCCTGCTCGGGGTGCAGTCGAGCGGCACTGCCACGGGACATCCGTCGCCCTGGCCGCAACCGCGCACCGGTACTCACGACGCAACACTATGCCGCATGGCGGTCGACCGCGCGAACGGATGCCGCGACCCGCGCTCGCCGACGCCCGCCCCGCGACGGGTCTGCACGTCGTCGAATCGCACGAAGCCCCGCGATTCACCGTCGGTGGGCGCGAATAGGCTCGAGGCGACATGAGCATGACCGATGCAACCCGTTCCGTCGACCGCGACATCCTGCGGCTCGCGGTGCCCGCCCTCGGCGCGCTCATCGCCGAGCCGCTGTTCCTGCTCGCCGACACGGCGATGATCGGCCACCTCGGCGCGACGCCGCTCGCGGGGCTCGGGCTGGCGAGCGCGATCCTGCAGACCATCATCGGGCTCATGGTGTTCCTCGCCTATGCGACGACGCCCGCCGTCGCCCGTAGGGTCGGAACCGGCGATCGCCGCGGCGCAGTCGCTGCGGGCATCGACGGGCTCTGGCTCGCGCTCGGCCTCGGCGCGGTGCTCGCCGTCGCGGGCTGGTTCGCCGCTCCCCTGCTGGTGGGGGTGTTCGGCGCCGCGAGCGACGTCGCCGCTGAGGCATCCGTGTATCTCTCGATCTCGATGGCCGGGCTGCCCGCCATGCTCGTCGTCTTCGCAGCGACGGGGCTGCTGCGCGGCCTGCAAGACACGCGCACGCCGCTGTGGGTCGCCGGCATCGGGTTCGCCGCCAACATCGCGCTGAACTACGTGTTCATCTACGTGCTCGGGTGGGGAATCGCCGGGTCGGCGTGGGGCACGGTCGTGGCGCAGTGGGGCATGGTGCTCGTGTATCTCGTGGTGGTCGCGCGCCATGCCGCGCGCGAAGGGGCGAGCCCCTGGCCGCATCATGCAGGGGTGCTGCGCGGGGCGCGGTCCGGCGGATGGCTGTTCCTGCGCACCGCGAGCCTTCGAGCGGCGCTGCTGCTCGCCACCTGGGCGGCGACGTCGCTCGGATCCGACGAACTGGCCGCGTTCCAGGTCGCGATCACGCTCTACTTCACGATCGGGTTCGCGCTCGACGCTCTGGCGATCGCCGCGCAGGCGCTCGTCGGGCTCGGACTCGGTGCGGGCGACGTCGCCCGGGTGCGGGCCGTGCTGCGACGCTGCCTGCAATGGGGCGTCGGCGGCGGCGTGGTGGTCGGGGCACTCGTCATCGCGACGGCGTGGGTGCTGCCCGCGCTCTTCACGAGCTCTGCCGGGGTGCAGGCGCTGCTGCCGCCGACGCTCGTCGTGCTCGGGCTCTCGGCGCCGCTCGGCGGGCTCGTGTTCGTGCTCGACGGCGTGCTCATCGGCGCCGGCGATGCGCGCTACCTCGCCTGGACGGGCCTCGTCAACCTCGCCGTGTTCGTGCCGCTCGCGCTGTGGGTCGTCGCCGTCGCACCGCCGGGCGCGGCCGGGCCGGCATGGCTCATGGCGGCGTTCGCGATCGGGTACCTCGCAGCGCGGGCCGTCACGCTCTGGCTGCGGGCGCGCGGTTCGGCTTGGATGGTGACGGGCGCGCCCGCCTGAAAGGAGACGACCATGACCGCACTCCTCGTCACCGGCGGCTCCGGCAAGCTCGGCCTCCCGACGGTCGCGCGGCTTCGAACCGACGGACATGACGTGCGGGTGCTGAGCCGCCGCGAGGGCGAAGGCCACGCTGTCGGCGACCTGCGCACCGGCGTCGGCATCCGCCAGGCGGTCGACGGCATCGACACCGTGCTGCACCTCGCCACACGCAACGGCCGAGGCGACGTCGCGCTGACACGCACCCTGCTCGAGGCGTGCCGGTCCGCCGGCGTCCGTCATGTGATCTACATGTCGATCGTGGGCGTCGACCGCATCTCGCTCGGCTACTACCGCGAGAAGCTCGCGATCGAGCAGCTGCTCGCGTCGTCGGGCGTGCCGCACACGATCCTGCGGGCGACGCAGTTCCACGACCTCGTCGCAAGGCTGTTCAGCATGCAGCGTCATCTGCCGGTCGTCTTCGCGCCGAGCTTCTCGTTCCAGCCGATCGCGACCGAGGACGTCGCAACGCGCTTGGCCGAGCTCGCCGTCGCGGAGGCCGCGGGTCGCGTTCCCGACATCGGCGGTCCCGAGCAACTGCCGGCGGTCGACCTCGCGCGGCAATGGGAGCGCGCGGCATCGGTGCAGCGCAGGATCGTGCCCGTTTCGCTCCCCGGTCGGGTCTTCGCCGGCTACTCGGCCGGATACAACCTCGTGCCGGGTCCCGCCTCCGCAAGCCAGACCTTCGCCGACTTCCTGGCCGAGCGCCACGGAACGCGCGCCTGACTCGTGCACCGCGCCTCGGGCTCGCCCGCGGCGCATCCGAGCTCAACGGGTCGAAGGTCCAGTCGCCGCGCTGCCGATGATGGCCTTGAGCGCCTGGCGAACCTGTTCGAGCTCGGCGCCTCCGACCGTCGCTTCGGCATCGGTGTCGAGCTCTGCCGAGGCGACGACGGCTGCCCGACAGAATTCCGCGCCAAGTCGATCGAGTTCGACGATGATCGCGCGGCGGTCGGAGGGGTCGGGAGCGCTCCGAACGTATCCCGACGCCTCGAGGTCACGCACGAGGACGCTCATCGCCTGACGGCTGATGCCCGCCCGGGCCGCGAGGTCGCTGATGCGAGTGCCATCGGGATCGAGGCTCGAGAAGACGGCGACGTGCGCCATCCGCACCGACGAATGTCCCATCTCGGCGAGCCGGTGAAGCAGCCTGCCCATCGTCATGCCCGAGGCGCGGGCGAGCAGTTGCGCCACGCCATCGCCACTCGCCGCGGCGAACTCCCGCAGCGCATCCCCGTACATAGGCAACTCCATTGACAGATTAGGCAATGTGGTTGACAATAAAGGCAAGGCGATTGCCTTATCCCTGCCACCCCATCATCTCAGAACGGACCAGGACATGACAGACATTGCGATCCCTGCGAAAGGCACGCGGTTGCCCGACCTCGACCTCGTCGACGCGCGCGGCGAATCGCATCCGCTGTCGAATGTCATCGCGGGGCGCTCGGCTGTCGTGTTCTTCATGCGGAGCCACACGTGCCCCGTCTGCCACTCGCACATCCGGGAGCTCGAGCGGCTCGCCGAGCGCGGCGCACTCGCCGATGCGGTGGCGATCGTCGTCACACCGGGCGGAGCGTCGGAAGCCGCCGCGGTGGCCCGCCGCACATCACTGCCCGTCCTCGCCTCCGGAGCGCAGCATTCATCGATCGGACTCGGCAGGTTCCTCTTCCTCCAGCACAGCGGCACCTTCGTCCTCGACCCGACGGGTCACGTGATCTCGGCGAGGACGAGCGCGCTGCCCACGTCGAGCTTCTCCTCGCGAGAGGTCCGAGCCGCGCTCGCCTGAGCGTCGGCGGTCGTGGGGCCTGCCGAGTCAGCGAGTCGCGCGCGATGCACGAGCCGGATGGGGCACGGCGGTCGTGTCGCCGACGTGCAGGGTGCTCGTGAAGCACACCGACTCCCCCGGCTCTCCGGCGAGCAGCTGCACGACCGCCTCGCCCGCGGCGCGGCCCTTCGACACCGAGGGCTGAGCGAGGGTCGTGAGGTCGTGCTGCAATCCGTCGACGCGGATGCCGTCGAATCCGAGCACGCTGAGCTCGGCGGGCACGGCGATGCCCAGTTCTTCTGCGGCGTTGATGACCCCGGCGGCCAGCAGGTCGCTCTGGGCGATGACCGCGCTCGGGCGGGTCGCCGGGTCGGCCAGCAGGGCGAGCCCGGCCTCGCGGCCCTCTTCGATCGAGCTCGCGGCCGCGGCGCGTCCCGTGGCGTCCGGGAACACCTCGCGCGCGCCGGCGAGCCGCTCGCTCGCGGTGTCGGCGGTGCTCGCGGCGATCAGCTCGACAGTCAGCGGGCCACGGGTGCGGTCTGCGTCGAACGGGAGTGTCACGAGCGCGACATCCGCATGCCCCAGTTCGCGCAGGTATTCGGCGCCCCGCCTCGTCGCTGCGCGGTTGTCGATCGAGATCTGGGGAACGCCCTCGCCTGCCGCGCCCTCGATGGCGACCGCTGGGATGCCGCGCCGGCGCAGCACCTCGACGGCGACGCCGAGCCGCGGGCTGCAACCCACGAGCACGACCGCGTCGACCGGCGCGCTCTCGATGCCGACGGCGTTGCCGCCCGCCTCGCCCGTGTCGGTGAGCAGCAGCAGGCCCGCGCCGAGCGGGGCGATGCCCTCGGTGATGCCGTCGAGCATCTGGATCTTCACCGGATCGAGGAACGCAGCCCGCACCCGCTCCTCGAGCACGACGCCGACGATGCCCGAGCGTCCGCGGCGCAGTGACCGGGCGCGAGGATCGGGTCCTGCGTAGCCGAGGTCGGCGGCGGCGGCGAGCACGCGCTCCTTCGTGGCATCCGAAACGGGACCCGAACCGCTGAACGCGAGCGAGGCGGTCGATGCCGACACGCCGGCGCGGGCCGCGACGTCGGCGAGCGTGGGGCGTGCGGGCGCATCGGACTGCATGCGCCCGATTCTAGGCCGAATCGATTCGAGCAGGCCCGGAATGCTTTCACCGATGCGCGCCGAGCGTCGGCGAACTCGCTCCCGGCCGCCGCAGGTCAGGAGAATGGGCCCCATCCCCCGGCCTGGGCGGGGGTGGGGCCGATTCTCCTGAGTTGTGCGAGGGGCGTGCGAGGGCGCGGGCGAGCGGCAAGGACGAGCGGATGTCCCAACTGGGGTCGCGCCGCGAAGCGCCTACTCGGCCGCCGCGGCCACCTCGTCGCGGGCCGCAGCGAACGCCTCGACGCAGCGACGGATCTCGTCGCCTGAATGGGCCGCCGAGAGTTGCACGCGGATGCGCGCTTTGCCCTTCGGCACCACCGGGTACGAGAACGCCGTCACGTACACCCCGCGCGCCTGCAGCGCATCGGCGATGCGCGCCGTGAGCGCGGCGTCCCCGAACATGACCGGCACGATCGCGTGCTCACCGGGCAGCAGGTCGAACCCCTCGGCCTCCATGAGCGAACGGAACAGTGCCGCGTTCGCCTGCAGCTTCTCGCGCAGCGACCCCGACGACTCGAGCAGCTCGAGCGCCTGCAACGTGCCCGCGACGATGGCCGGCGCGAGCGTGTTCGAGAAGAGGTACGGCCGAGCGCGCTGACGCAGCAGCGCCACGATCTCAGCGCGTGCGGCCACGTAACCGCCGGATGCTCCGCCGAGGGCCTTGCCGAACGTGCCGGTCGTGATGTCGACCCGGCCCTCGACGCCGCAGTACTCGGGCGTGCCGCGTCCGTTCGAACCCACGAAGCCCACGGCGTGCGAGTCGTCGACGAAGACAAGGGCGTGGTGCTTGTCGGCGAGGTCGCAGATGTCGGCGAGCGGGGCGATGTAGCCGTCCATCGAGAAGACCCCGTCGGTGACGATCACGCGGCGGCGCGCACCCGCCGCCGCGACGAGTTGCGCCTCGAGGTCTGCCATGTCTCGGTTCTTGTATCGATAGCGGGCGGCCTTCGACAGGCGGATTCCGTCGATGATCGACGCGTGGTTGAGCTCGTCGCTGATGATCGCGTCTTCGGCGCCGAAGAGCACCTCGAACACCCCGCCGTTCGCGTCGAAGCACGACGAGAACAGGATCGTGTCGTCGTAGCCGAGGAACGCCGACACCCGGCGCTCGAGTTCGAGGTGCAGCTCTTGCGTGCCGCAGATGAACCGCACGCTCGCGAGACCGTAGCCCCACTCGTCGAGGCCGCGGTGCGCAGCTTCGACGATGCGCGGGTCGTTCGCGAGCCCGAGGTAGTTGTTGGCGCAGAAGTTCAGCACTTCGCGCCCGGCGACCTCGATCTGCGATGATTGCGGGCCGTGGATGCCGCGCTCGCGCTTGGTGAGGCCCGCGGCCTCGATCTCGTCGAGTTCGGCGCGAAGCTGCGCCTTCACATCTGCGTACATGCTCAGAGCTCCGTCCAGTCGAGGATGACCTTGCCGACGCCGCCAGAGGCGGCCGCGTCGAACGCCGCGCGCCACTCACGCGCGGGGTAGCGGTCGCTGATGATCGAGGCCACCCGCGACCGCAGCTGCGAACTCGTCTGCAGCATCGCGCTCATCGAGTTCCACGTCTCGAACATCTCGCGACCGTAGATGCCCTTGAGGGTGAGCATGTGGGTGACCACCTTGCCCCACTCGACGGCGTACGGCTCGGCGGGAAGGCCGAGCAGGGCCATCCGACCGCCGTGATTCATGTTCTCGATCATCTCGGGCAACGCGCGAGGCGACCCGCTCATCTCGAAGCCGACGTCGAAGCCCTCGCGCATGCCGAGCCGCGGCTGCACGTCGGCGATGCGTTCGCTCGAGACGTCGACGACGGCGTCGGCGCCCATGGCGAGCGCGAGCTCGAGCCGCGCCGGCGACACGTCGGAGGCGACGATGAAGCGCGCGCCGACGTGGCGCGCGACGGCGATCGACATCAGGCCGATCGGGCCGCAACCCGTGACGAGCACGTCTTCGCCGACGACCGAGAACGCGAGGGCGGTGTGCACGGCGTTGCCGAACGGGTCGAAGATCGCGCCGACCTCGGGATCGACGGGCGAGTGGTGCACCCACACGTTCTCGCCGGGCAGCACGACGTACTCGGCGAACGCGCCGTCGCGGTGCAGGCCGAGGCCCTGGGTGCGGATGCACATCTGGCGACGCCCCGCGCGGCAGTTGCGGCACATGCCGCAGACGACATGCCCCTCGCCCGACACGTGGTCGCCGACGGCGACGTCATGCACGAGTTCGCCGACCTCGACGACCTCACCGTAGAACTCATGGCCGGGAACGAGCGGCGCGGCGATCGTCGACGCCGCCCAGTCGTCCCACTTCTCGATGTGCAGGTCGGTGCCGCAGATGCCCGTGCGCAGCACCCGGATCTTCACCTCGGCGGGGCCCGGCTCGGGCTCTGGCCGGTCGACGTACTCGAGTCCTGCGCCGGGGGCGGGTTTGTAGAGGGCCTTCATCTCGTCGAGAACTCCATTGTCTTCGGCGCACGAATCGCTGGGTGCGGCGGCGCGTGCGGGTGGTCCGGTGGGTGTGCCGGATGACTCAGCCATCGTATCGGCGCGAAGTGAGGTCGGCGGTGGCGGGCGCCGCGGGCGGGCCCACCGCCACTGCGGAGATCACCACGATTTCGGAGAGGGAGCGAGGATTCGCTCCGAAGTTGTGGCGATCGCCGAAGATGCGGCGCGGCTTTCCTGCGTCCCGCAAGCGCCACGCGCGGATGCGGGACGATTGGTGCGATCTCGGGCGCCCGGCAGTGGCTTGCGGGCGAATCCCCACGTCGATAAAGTGTTCGAACGAGAATCGAATCGATTCGATACCTCGGCATCCGCCGCCTGGCGGTCGCACCCCACGCGAAGAATCCGACCCCAGAAGCAGCCAGCATGACCGAAACCCCGCAGCCGACCGCCGCCGCGCGCCCGACCCGCGAACTCGTCGGGTGGCGCAACGCGATCTTCACGATCTTCTTCCTGTCGGGATTGAGCCTCGCGAGCTGGGTCGCGCGGCTTCCGGCGATCCGCGACGAGATCGGCGTCAGCACGCAGGGCGTGGGCCTCGTGATCCTCGCGATGTCGATCAGCTCGGTCCTCGGGCTCATCGGCGCACCCTGGATCATGGCCCGCTTCGGTGCCCGGCTCGGCATGTCGGGGGTGCTCCTGCTCGTCTCGGCGGGACTCGTGCTGATCGGCATCGGAGGTTCCATCGCGCCGTCGGTGACGCTCGTCGTCGTCGGCCTCGCGTTGTTCGGATTCGGCAACGGCTCGGTCGACGTCATGATGAACGTCGAGGGGGCCGAAGCCGAACGCGAGCTCGGCAAAACCGTGATGCCGCTCATGCACGCGTTCTTCAGCTTCGGCACCGTCGCCGGCGCGGTGCTCGCGGTCGCGGCATCCGCAATCGCACTGCCGGTGTGGACGCACCTCGCGATCATCGCCGCACTCATCGCGGTGACGGCGATCATCGCCGTGCGGTTCGTGCCGGTGCGTGAAGAACTGGGCGACGACCCGCACACCGACACGGCGCGCGAGCCGTGGGGTGTTCGACTGCGGCGCAGCCTGCGCGTCTGGGCCGACCCGCGACTGCTGCTCATCGGCGTCGTCATGCTCGGCATGTCGTTCGCCGAGGGCAGCGCCAACGACTGGCTGGCCATCGCCGCCGTCGACGGGCACGGCCTCGACCAGACCGCCGGCGCGGCCATGTTCACGGTGTTCACGATCGCCATCACGAGCGCCCGCGTCGCCGGCGGACCGTTCATCGACCGGTTCGGCCGCGTCGCGATGCTGCGGAGCATGTCGATCATCGGCGTCGTCGGCCTCGCGCTGTTCATCTTCGCGAGCGAGCCGTGGCTCATCGTCGCAGGCACGGTGCTCTGGGGCATCGGCTGCTCGCTCGCGTTCCCGGTCGGCATGTCGGCTGCGGCCGACGTTCCAGACCGAGCGGATGCCGCGGCTCGCGTCAGCGCAGTCGCCATGATCGGGTACTGCGCGTTCCTGGTGGGCCCGCCCCTCATCGGGTTCCTCGGCGAGGTGTTCGGGATCCTCAACGGTCTCGTCCTGCTGCTCGGACTGATGGCACTGGCGGGGCTCGCGGCGCCCGCGGCTCGTGAGCGAACGGGCCCGCGAGCGCGCCACTGAACTGGCCCACCCATCCGCACCGCTTCGGTTCCGGGGGTGGTACGCCGCGCGGCGAGGCGGGAGGAGGCCGGCGCAAGTAGACTCGCCGGGTGCGTCTCGTCATCGCCCGCTGCTCCGTCGACTACGCCGGGCGGCTCTCCGCCCACCTGCCGCTCGCCACCCGGCTGCTCATGGTCAAGGGCGACGGCAGCCTGCTCGTGCACTCCGACGGCGGCAGCTACAAGCCCCTCAACTGGATGAGCCCGCCGTGCACCCTCACGACCGCCGAGCCCGACGATGACCAGGCCGCGGCCGGCGTCACCCAGATCTGGAACGTCGTGCACCAGAAGACCGCCGACGAGCTCATCGTGTCGATCCACGAGGTGCTGCACGACTCGTCTCACGAGCTCGGCATCGACCCGGGGCTCGTCAAGGACGGCGTCGAGGCGCACCTGCAGAAGCTGCTCGCCGAGCAGATCGAACTGCTCGGCGAGGGCCACCGGCTCGTGCGTCGCGAGTACATGACGGCGATCGGTCCGGTTGACATCCTCGCGATCGACCCCTCGGGTTCGAGCGTCGCCGTCGAGCTCAAGCGGCGCGGTGACATCGACGGCGTCGAGCAGCTCACGCGCTACCTCGAGCTCATGAACCGCGACCCGCGCATTGCGCCCGTGACCGGGGTGTTCGCCGCACAGGAGATCAAGCCCCAGGCCCGCACCCTGGCTGAAGACCGGGGTATCCGCTGCCTCGTGCTCGACTACGACGCCATGCGCGGTGTCGACGACGGGCATGCGCGGCTCTTCTGACGGCGTGGGCCCAAGTGGTGTCCGGTCGTGTGCGGAAGCCGCCCAGAAGTCGCCCAGCCGCAACACAGCCGATGTGCGGTGGCGGCCCATATGATGTCACGGTGACTTCCCCGACCCTCACCCCCACCCGTACGTGGTCGGCCGTGCTCTTCGACCTCGACGGCACGATCGTCGATTCCGCGACCGACATCATGGCGTCCCTCGAGCACGCCTTCACCGAGCTGGGGCTCCCCGTCCCCGCCGACGACGTCCTGCGCTCCTACGTGGGCCCGCCGCTGCTCGACAGCCTGCGCATGACCGCCGGCTTCACCGACGCCGAGGCCTGGCGGGCGCTCGGCGTCTACCGCGACCACTACGGCGAGCGCCTGCTCGCATCACCCGTCTTCCCCGGCGTCGCCGGAGTGCTCGCGCGGCTGCACGCCGCTGGGGTTCCGATCGCGCTCGCGACCTCGAAGCCCGAGTCGATGGCTCGTGCGGTACTCGAACACAACGACCTGACCCAGTACTTCACCGTCATCGCCGGCGCAAGCGAAGACGAAGAGCGCAGCACGAAGGCCGACGTCGTCGCGCACGCCCTACGAGGCCTGCAGGTCGCCGGCGTCGACACCGAGAACTCGGTGATGGTCGGCGACCGTGGCTACGACACACTCGGTGCGCTCGCCAACGGCGTGCCGACGATCCTCGTCGAGTGGGGTTACGGTTCGCCCGCCGAGGCCGGCGACGCCCTCGCCGTGGTGCACTCGGCCGACCAACTGCGCAACCTGCTGCTCGGTTAGCGCGAGCGGATGTCCCGGGGTCCGTGCCGGGTCATCCACGCCTGCTCGGCGCTGTGAGTGCGAGCGGATGCCGCGGCTGCGGGCCGGGTCATCCGTCTCGCCTGCTCGTGACGTGACCCCGACCGCGCTTGCGCCGGTGTCGCATCGCCGCCAACGCGGATTTCCGCCACGATCTTCGCAGATTCGAGCGTTTTCAGGCGTGATCACGCAGGTTGTGCTTGATCACGGCCTTTACTGAGGCATCCTCACGCAAGAATTCTCCATTTGGGCTTCCCTCGACCCCCCTGTTCGGGGCAGGATGCCGTTTACGTCCGTCTACCGGCGGGCGCCGTGCGTGTCCCGCGGTCACCTCCGCTGGGCATTCGAAGGGAGAAGCATGTCTGGATTCACGCCCCGCGCGCGCAAGCGCGCGGTCGCGGCAATTCCAGTGTTCGCACTCGCCGCCACCGGTCTGGTGGCGTTCGGAGCGAGCACTGCGGTCGCCGCTGAGTCGCCGGTGTCGCCGCCGGTGATCAGCGATTCCGAGTACTACATGAACTACGTCGCTCCGCGCGCCGAAGAGGCATTCGGCACCGACGAAGAGGTCGGGGTCGACGTGAACGGCAAGGCCGTCGCGGGCTCGGAAGCGGCAGTCGACGCGAATGCGGCCATCGCCAAAGCCGACGCGCTCGACCGCAAGTTCGGGCAGGGCAACCCGATCGCGGCCCAGGGGCTCGCGAAGCTCGAGTCGAAGTCCATCGAGACCGGCCAGAGCCCCAAGGAGATCAAACAGAAGCAGCTCAAGCAGTCGAAGACGACGCAAGAGGCGAAGCTGCTGACGATCCTCGTCGAGTTCAACGAGAACGCGAACGACGACTTCTCGGGCGTACAGGTGCCGACCGAGTTCGGTGCGACCGACTGCAAGCCCGGCGAGGTGCAGAGCGGGCCGCTGCACAACAACATTCCGAACCCCGCCGACTACGAACTCGAAGACAACAACTCGATGTGGCTCGAGGACTTCTCGTCGGAGCACTTCAACAAGATGCTCTTCACTGACGAGGGCATCACCGAGCGCGTGCGCACCGACCTCACCGGCCCTGATGGCAAGCCCGGATTCGACATCTCGGGCTACACCATGAAGGCCATGTACGAAGAGATGTCGCATGGCGCCTACACGGTGACCGGCGAGGCGACCCCGTGGATCACGGTGCCCCACTCCGAGGCCTGGTACGGCGCGAGCCTCTGCTTCCAGAACGAGGCGGGCGTCTACGAGGCCGGCGCCATCCAGGACATGCAGGGCCACCCCGACAACCCGCTCGGCCCGGGCCAGCTGCCCATCGACGCGGTCGCGGCGCTCGCCGAGGCTCAGCCCGACTTCCCGTGGGCCGACTACGACATCGAGGACCAGGGCGACCGCGACGGCGACGGCAACGTGCTCGAGCCCGACGGCGTGATCGACCACGTCGTGCTCGTGCACGCCGGCGAAGACAAGTCGGGCGGCGGCGGCGCCGAGGGCACTTACGCCCTCTGGGCCCACTCGTCGGCGGTCGCCGGCGGCGCCGACATCCCCGGCACCGACCTGCAGCTCTCGAACTACATCGTGCAGCCTGAGGACTCGGGCGTCGGCGTGTTCGCGCACGAGTACGGCCACGACCTCGGCCTGCCCGACCTGTACGACACCTCGGGTGTCGGCGACTCCGATGTCGACTTCTGGGACCTCATGTCGTCGGGCTCTCACTCCGGACCGATCTTCCAGTCGATGCCCACGCACATGGGCCTCTGGGACAAGTGGGTGCTCGGCTGGGCGGACCCCGTCGTCGTGAACCCCGGCGACGACACGGCGGCCGTGAAGGTCGGCCAGAACTCGCGGCCGAAGAAGGGCACCGAAGACGGCGTCAAGATCAACCTGCCCGACAAGGTGATCACCCTCGCGCAGCCGCACAGCGGCGAGAACATGTGGTACACCGGGGCCGACCAGGACTGGGCCGACCTGCGGCTCGGCCGCACGGTCGACGTGCCGAACGCCCAGGACGCCAAGTTCTGGATGTGGAACAACTACGTGATCGAGGCCGACTGGGACTACGGCTTCGTCGAGGTCTCGGCCGACGGCGGCGCGACCTGGACCGAGCAGAAGGTCTACGGCGAGGACGGTGCCGAGGTCTCGACGGTCGACGGCTACGCCGACCCGAACGGCCGCATGGCCGACTACGGCAACAAGAAATACGGTCTCACGGGTGACTCGCACGGCTGGGCGCACCACTACATCGACCTGTCGTCGTACGCCGGTGACACAGTGCAGGTGCGCCTGCGCCTCGCCACGGACGCCGCGTACCAGGACCGCGGCTGGTTCAGCGACGACTTCGCGGTGACCGGCGGCGGCCAGACCACGTGGAGCGACGACGTCGAGACCGGTGACAACGGCTGGACGACCGAGGTCGCGTCGTTCACGACGACGACCGGCCCGGGCTGGCGCACCGACACCGGCACCTCGGTCAAGGCGCAGTACTACCTGGTCGAGTGGCGCAACTTCGACGGCTTCGACGAGGGCCTCAAGTACGCCTACAACTCGGTGTACAGCGCCGGTGCGTGGAAGGTCGAGAAGCTCGCGTACAACGCGCCGGGCGCCCTCGTCTGGTACCGCGACACGACGTACGGCAGCTCGAACCAGATCACGACGAACGAGGCGGCACTGCCGAGCTACGGCGCGAAGGGTGGCCTGTTGATCGTCGACAGCCACTTCAACCCGCTGCAGCGCACCGGTGCGGCGGCCGAGGTCGACCCGTCGACGCTGAACATCATGCCGTCGCGTGCGCAGTCCTCGAACGCGGCGTTCGGCCTCACGAAGACGTACCCCTTCACGGAGTGCATCACCGACGCCGCGCTGACCGAGTACTGCACCGACATCGCGGCCCAGGAGCCGGTGAGCACCTTCACCGACGACCAGGGCTGGGTGCCCGGATTCGCGCTGCGCGAGTCCGACGGTGCGCTGTTCTACCGTGACCGCGACGCCTCGACGGCCATCCCGTCGATCGGCAACGCGCTGTACACGACGCCGCTGTACGACCTCGAGGGCAACCGCCTCCCGGCGTACGACGGCCTCGACATCGGCCTCGGTCCGTTCGGCTCGGGCGACCCCGCCGACTCGGGCGTGGGCTACGGCACGGTCGTCAAGGTCAAGAAGGCAATGGACGGCAACCGCGCCGCGCTCATCGAGATCACTCCGCCCACCGCGGGCTGATCACCGAGCAACGCGACCGACGAGACGTCGGCCCCTCCTGGGGTCGGCGCCTCGTCGCGTTCCGCCTCGTCGCGTTCCGCCTCGTCGCGTTCCGCATCGCTGCTCCCCTACACTGGCGGCGGGGCGACATGAAGAGAGGTAGGGCGTGAACGACGCCGCAGCCCGACTGACGCACGAACGCGAGATCACCGTGCCGGTCGCCCTGACCCGCCCCGACGGAACGCTGAACCCCGACGCCGTCGGCTGGACGCGCACACCCCTGCACGACACCTCGGGCATCGGGCACGGGCGCACGGGCCGGCTCCGCAACAAGCGGTGGGAGTACTGGGCGATCACCACGCCCGAAGTCATCGCCGCCGTAACGGTGGCGATGCTCGACTACGCGACGCTCAGCCAGGTGTGGGTGCTCGATCGCCGAACGCTCGCCGAAGTCGACCTGGGTGCCATCACCCCCCTCTCACGCGGCGTCTCGCTTCCCGGTTCGCTCGGCGATGGCCCCGCGACCGCGTCGGTGCCCGGAATCGAGACCGTGATCGCCGAGGAGATCGGCGGCACGCGCATCCGTGCGACGACGGCCCGGGCGCAGGTCGACGTGCTCGCCGAACGCCCGGACGGCCACGAGGCGATGGGCGTCGTCGTCCCGTGGAACGACCGTCGCTTCCAGTACACGGTGAAAGACGTCGCCCGACCGGCCGTCGGCACCATCACGATCGACGGGGTCGTGCACCAGCTGCCCGCCGGCGAGAGCTGGGCGACGCTCGACCACGGCAGGGGCCGCTGGCCGTACCGCATGAACTGGCACTGGGGCGCGGGGTCGGGTCGCGAACACGGGCGCACGATCGGGTTGCAGCTCGGCGGCCTGTGGACCGACGGCACGGGCAGCACCGAGAACGCCCTGACGCTCGACGGCCGGGTGCACAAGCTCGGCGGCGAACTCGAATGGCGTTTCGACGACGCCGACTGGCTTCGAACCTGGTCGATCACCGGCGACCGGGTCGACCTGCGGTTCGAGCCGTTCCACGACCGCTTCTCGAAGACCGCGCTCGGGGTCATCCACTCCGAGACCCACCAGTGCTTCGGCACCTACCGGGGCGTGGTGACCGCCGACTCGGGCGAGGTGATCACCGTCGAGGCGCTCACCGGATGGGCCGAGTACGTGCGCCAGCGCTGGTAGCACTCAGCCGCGGGCGAGCAGGCCGTCGAGCAATCTCTCGACGCCCCACACGAACTGCGCGGTCGAGTTACGCTGCGCCGTGACGGTGGCCGCCTGCTCAGTGAGGGGAAACCGCGCGAGATCGGTCCAGAGGGCCGCGCCCGGGACATCCGTCTTGATCAGCGGTTCGGATGCCGCAGCGTCGGCTTCGACGTCGACCTCGGCCGATTGCAGCGCGATCGATCCGAACGCGTACGCCCGTACTGCGTAGACGGCCGGCGCGGCGTCGTCGAGCGCGAGCCCGGCGGTCGCGAACGACTCGAGCAGGGCTTCGTCGAGCCGCATGGCGTTCGGCCCGTCGAGGGGGCCGCTCATGATGAGTTCGAGGGCGCCCGCGTGCCCCGCCAGCAGTTCGCGCAGCGAGAGTGCGATGCGCAGCACACGGGCGCGCACCGCGTCGACCGTGGTCGCGCCGGTGACTGCGACGTGCTCATCGGCGCCCACGTCGAGTCGCGCGAGCAGGTGCTCGATCATGCCGCGCAGCAGCGCGCGCTTGCTCGGGTAATAGGTGTAGAGCGCGGTCGGCGTGATGCCGAGCGAGCCGGCGACGCCCCGCACCGAGACCGCCGCGAAGCCCTTGGCCTCGAGCAGGTCGAAGGCGGCATCGAGGATCTCAGCGTGGGTGAGGCTGCGTCGGGGGCCGGGTCTCATGCTCGGGCGTGCTCGTGATTCATGTCCTACGAGCCTATGGCCGCGCGCGCTCCCGGGCGACCAGCGTCGTCGATGCGCGAGCCGATGCGCGGATCGGGTCAGCCGAGGAGCGACATGAACGTGAGGACCGATCCGTCCTCGATAATGAGCGGAGCGAGGGCGGCGTTGAACTCGGCGCCGTGCTCGGCGGCGAGGTGTTCGGCGAATGCGGCTTCGTCGCGGTAGGCCTCGAGCACAACGAACCCGGTGCCGGCCGGCACAGGCTCGGCGGTCGCGCCCGACCCGGAGGGCGCCGGCCCGACGCGGTACGCCTCGAAGGCGAGGCATCCGGGCTCTTCGCGCACGTTGGCAGCGAGCGCGAGGAGGAGGCGTGCGACCTCCTCCTCGCGTCCGGGCAGGGCGGTGAAGCGGGCGACGAGCTCGACCCTGCCCTCGGCGCTCGACCATCTCACGCGCGAGCCGCACCCGTCATGATCGCGACGGCGTCGGTCATCGAGTGCGACTCGGGCGTGATCGTCGCCGCACGCTTGCCGAGTCGCTGGATGTGGATGCGATCGGCGACGTCGAAGACGTGCGGCATGTTGTGCGAGATGAGGATCACCGGGATGCCGCGGTCGCGCAGGTTCTTGATGAGCTCGAGCACCTGGTTCGACTCGCGCACTCCCAGGGCCGCAGTGGGCTCGTCGAGCACGACGACCTTCGACCCGAACGCCGCGGCGCGTGCCACGGCGACGGCCTGGCGCTGGCCGCCCGAGAGGTTCTCGACGGGCACCGTGACGTCCTGCAGCGTCGTGATGCCGAGCTCCCTCAGCTCGGCGCGAGCCTTCTCGCGCATGCCCTTCTGGTCGACCACACGGAAGACCGAGCCGAGAATGCCCTTCTTGCGCTTCTCGCGGCCGAGGAACAGGTTCGCTGCGACGTCGAGCGCGGGCGAGACCGCGAGGTTCTGGTAGACCGTCTCGATGCCGGCGGCGCGAGCGTCCTGCGGGCGCTTGAAGTCCACCGGCTTGCCGTCGAGGAAGATCTCGCCCTCGTCGGGGATCTCGGCGCCGGTGAGGCACTTGATGAGCGTCGACTTTCCGGCGCCGTTGTCGCCGATGACGGCGAGCACCTCGCCGGGGTAGAGCTCGAGGCTCACCCCGTCGAGGCCGACGACTCGGCCGAACGTCTTCACGAGCCGTCGGGCGCGCAGGATCGGCGTCGGCGTCTCGTCAGGCGAGGCGCCCGGAGCGTCGGATGCGATGGTGTCGGTCATTTGCGTACCTTTCGGATCCACTGGTCGACGGAGACGGCGACGATGATGAGCACGCCGACCGCGAACGTCTGCCAGAGCACGTCGAGCCCGGCGAGTGAGAGCCCGTTGCGGAATACGCCGACGATGAGCGCGCCGAGCAGGGTGCCCCACACGGTGCCGCGACCGCCGAAGAGGCTTGTGCCGCCGATGACGACGGCGGTGATCGAGTCGAGGTTGAGTTCGGCCCCCGCGTTGGGCGAGGCAGCGTTGGTGCGTCCGATCTGGATCCATGCGCCGAGCGCGAGGATCGCCCCGGCCGCGAGGTAGACGCTCATCAGCACGCGGTTGACGCTGATGCCGGCGAGGCGGGCGGCCTCGGGGTCGTCGCCGACCGCGTACACGTGGCGGCCCCACGCGGTCTTCGACAGGATGAGCGCGACCACGACGTAGAGCAGCAGCATCATGAGCACGCCGACCGTGAAGTTGACGCCACCGATGTTGAACGTCGCGCCCATCGCGGTGAGCAGCTCGGGCATCTCGCCGCCGCGTACCGTCGCGCCGCCCGAGTAGAGCAGGGTGAGCGCGACGAAGATGCTGAGCGTGCCGAGGGTGACGATGAAGGGCGGCAGCTTCAGGCGCGTGACGAGGAACCCGTTGAACGCGCCGGCGGCGAGGCCGACGACGAGGCCCAGGAAGAGGCCGATCATCGCCGGGACGCCCAACTGCACCGTCGTCTGCGCCATCACCATCGAGCTGAGCACCATCACCGCGCCGACCGACAGGTCGATGCCCGCGGTGAGGATGATGAGGGTCTGCGCAACGGCCAGCGTGCCGACCACGGCGACCTGCTGCGTGATGAGCGAGAGGTTCGCTGGATCGAGGAACCGGTCATTGAGGAGCCCGAACACGATCACTGCGACGACGAGCACGATGGCCGGGCTGATCGCCGGGTATCGGTGCAGGACGTTGCGGATGCGGCTGAGCGGGGTGGTGCGGTCGAGGAACTCCTCGGCCAGGTCGAGCGCCGCGGTGGGCGGCTCGCCTGCGCGTTGCCCCGACGCGCCGGGCGCCGGGTCGGTCGTGTGCTGACTCACGTTGTGGTTCTCCGTCTTCAGATGGGACTGTGTCGGGGTGATGCGGTGCGGGCCGGGAGAGTTCGGAGGCTCGGGGCGCAGCCCGTTGCATTCGTCACCGACCCGCACCGATCACGTGTGGTGCCGAGAGCTCAGCCCCAGCAGATCTCGCCGCCCTCGGCGGTGTCGATCGATTCGACGCCGTCCTGCGGGTCGTCGGTCACCAGCGCCACGCCGGTGTTGAAGAAGTCGAGGCCCGCACTGTTCTCGGGGACCTCGCCCGTCTCGACCAGGTCGAAGATCGCCTGCACGCCGAGTTCGGCCATCTTCACCGGGTACTGCTGGCTCGTCGCGCCGATGATGCCCTCCTTCACCGCGTCGATTCCGGCACAACCGCCGTCGACCGAGACCACGATGAGGTCGTCGGTGGCTCCGGCCGCCTTGAACGCCTCATACGCTCCGTAGGCCGCCGGCTCGTTGATCGTGTAGACGACGTTGATGTCGGGATTCTTCGAGATCAGCGTCTCGGCCGCGGTGCGACCGCCGTCTTCGGCACCCTGGGATGCCTCGTTGCCGACGATCTCGTAGTCGCCACCGCTGTACGTGCCGGTGGCCTCCTCGTCGCCATTGGCCGCGGCGTCGGCGGTGTCGATGCCCATGCCGTCGAGGAAGCCCTGGTCGCGGTTGACGTCGACGGACACGACCTTGTCGTCGAACAGGTCGACGAGCGCGATCGTGGCCTTCTCACCGTCGAGCTTCGCGGCGGCCCACTTGCCGATCTCCTGGCCCGCCTGGAAGTTGTCGGTCGCGAAGGTGATGTCGACCGACTCGGGGTCGCCCGGCGGCGTGTCGAGCGCGATCACGTAGAGGCCGGCGTCGCGGGCCTTCACGAGCGCGTCTTCGACGGCGGGGCCGTTCGGCGTGATGAGGATGCCCGCGTCGCCCTTCGAGATGGCGTTCTCGATCGCCTGGATCTGGGTGTCCTCGTCGCCGTCCTCCTTGCCGGCGGCCATGGTGAGGTCGACGCCCAGGTCGGCGGCCGCCGCTTCAGCGCCATCTTGCATCGCGACGAAGAACGGATTGGTGGTGGTCTTGACGATGAGCGAGACGCCGATGGGGTCGTCACCGCCCGCGTCGGAGCCCGATCCGGATCCGCTCGAGGCGCATCCGGTGAAGGCGAGTGCAGCGGCCGCGGTGAGCGAGCCGACCATGATCATGCGGCGACGGAACGCCGCGGGAGCTGTGCGATTCATCGATGAATCTCCTCTGGTGTGGGTGACCGTTGTCACCCTGACAACGATGTCATAGACAGGTTTAGACCATGATGATGTGTATAGTCAAGTCCATCTTGCACATTGGAGAACACACCGTGACACCGTTGTCAGATTCGAGTTCCGCAGCAGAAGGCGCACGCTCCCGCCCGACGATGCGGCATGTCGCCGCCCTCGCCGGGGTCGGTGTGAAGACCGTCTCGCGCGTCATCAACGGCGAGCCGAACGTCTCGGCCGCGACGATCGCGAAGGTCAATGCCGCAGCCCGTACCCTCGACTACCAACCCGACGTGCACGCCGGAAACCTTCGTCGCGCCGACGGGCGCACGCGCACCCTGGGGTTGCTCGTCGGCAGCGTCGACAACCCGTTCGCCGGCGCCGTGCACCGCGCCGTCGAAGACGCCGCGCTCGCCCGCGGCGTGGCCGTCTTCGCGTCGAGCCTCGACGACGACCCCACGCGCGAACAGGAGGCGGTGTCGGCATTCCTCCGTCGGCGCGTCGACGGGCTGATCCTCACGACGGTCACCGAGAGCCAGGACTACCTCGCACCCGAGCTCCGCCGGGGCACCCCCGTCGTCTTCGTCGACCGTGAGCCCGCCGGCATCACCTCCGACTCGGTCGTCAGCGACAATGCCGAGGGTGCCGCCCTCGCAACCCGGCACCTGCTCGAGCACGGGCACCGCCGCGTCGCCTACCTCGGCGACCGACCCGTCATCCAGACCGCCCGCGAGCGTCGCCGCGGCTTTCTCGAGGAACTCGGCCGCGCCGGCGTCGCGACGCGTGACCTGCCCGTCATCGAAGGACTGCACGACGCCGAGTCGGCGCGCACTGCGACCCTGGCGCTCTTCGATGCCCCGAATCCGCCGACCGCCGTCTTCTCGAGCCAGAACCTCGTATCGCTCGGCGTCATTCACGCATTACGCGAGCTCGGGCGCCACCGCGAGATCGCGCTCGTCGGGTTCGACGATCTGCCGCTCGCCGACCTGCTCGACCCCGGCATCACCGTCGTCGCACAAGATCCGCAACAGATCGGGCGCATCGCCGCAGAGCGCGTGTTCGCCCGACTCGACGGCGACACCTCCCCTGCCGCCCGCACGATCGTGCCCACGCGACTGATCGAACGCGGTTCCGGCGAAATCGCGCCGCCGACGGGAAGGCTGATCGCATGACCGTGGCGAGCCCTTCGCCGAGACGGGTCACCGTCGTCGGCGATGCCCTGATCGACGAACTCCGCGATCCGCACGGGTCGCGCGAGTTCGTCGGCGGCGCCGCCCTCAACGTGGCCGTCGGCCTCGCACTGCTGGGCGAAGACGTGACGCTCATCGCCATGCTCGGTGCCGACGAGCCGGCCGAGCGCATCCGCGCCTACCTGCACGACTACGGCGTGCACCTGGTCGAGAGCCCGTCCGAACACGGCACCTCGCGGGCGGTGTCCGACCGGTCCGACGGCGGCGAGCCGCGCTACGAATTCAACGAGGCCGCGAGGCGGCGGCGCATCCGGTTCGACGACGCGACCCGCACGGCACTCGACGATGCGGACCTCGTCGTGGTGAGCTGCTATCCGTTCGACGACGGCGAGCAGTACGCCGCGCTGGTCGGCGCGATCGAACGGGCCGGTGAACGCCTCGTCGTCGACGGCAATCCGCGATCGGGCATGCTCGCCGACCGGGTCGCGTTCCTCGCCAATTTCGAGGACTTCGCCGCACGGTCGCTGCTCGTGAAGGTGGGCGACGAAGACGCAGCCCTGTTGCTCGGCGATACCCTCGATGCCTTCGTCGAGCGACTGCGGGCGGGCGGCGCACGCGGTGCGATTCTCGCGACCGCCGGGAGCGACGGTGCCACGGTGCACGCCGGTGACGCGAGCGTGCACGAGAACATCGTTGCGCTGCCTGGGCCCGTCGTCGACACCATGGGTGCCGGCGACGCCACGCTCTCTGCGGTGGTGCATCACATCGCGGTTCACGGCGTGCCGCAGTCGACCGACGCCTGGGCGCAGACCCTGCGCGAGGCGATGACGATCGCGGCCGCTACGGTGCGCCACGAGGGCGCGCTGCTGCGGGTCCCGACGCAGACGAACCCGTATCCGAGCTGACCCGCCGCCCCCGGTGGGGCTTCGCAGACGTGATGTTCGCGAAGCCTTGCATTGTCCGCCGGACACTGCGTAACATCGCCGCCGTTGACTGACAACGATGTCCCGGCGTGACTGTGACTCGCGCAATGAAGGGCGAAAAAAGATATGACCACGAAATCACCGTGGCGCAAAGGTACGTCACGATGGCGCACAGGATTGACCGCCGCCGTCATAGCCGGGTTCGCGGCGGGCCTGGCCGGCACCATTCCCGCGGTGGCCGACGAGAGCCCCGACCCGGCCGCTGAGCAGTACCGGCCGTACCTGCATTTCTCGCCGGAACGGAACTGGATGAACGACCCCAACGGCATGGTGTACGACGACGGCACATGGCACCTGTTCTTCCAGCACAACCCGTCGGGCACCCGCTGGGGCAACATGAGCTGGGGGCACGCCACGAGCACCGACCTCGTGCACTGGGAGCAGCAGCCGCTCACCATCCCGCAGACGTTCGATGAGAACGGCACCGCCATCGAGGACATCTTCTCGGGCTCGGTCGTGATCGACGAGCAGAACACGAGCGGCTTCGGCACGGCCGAGAACCCGCCCATGGTGGCGGTCTACACGAGCGCGTACACGCCTGCGCACCCGACCCTTGCAGGCCGGCAGGCGCAGTCGTTGGCCTACAGCCTCGACCACGGGCAGACCTGGACGAAGTACGAGGGCAACCCCGTGTACGACCGCGCCTCCGCGAACTTCCGCGACCCGAAGGTCTTCCGCTACACGAACCCCGAGACCGGCGAGTCGTACTGGGTCATGGCGGCCGTCGAGGCGCTGCAGTACAAGGTCGTGCTCTCGCGCAGCGACGACCTGAAGACCTGGACCCACCTCAGCGACTTCGGCCCGGCGAACGCGGCCGGCGGCATCTGGGAGTGCCCCGACCTGTTCCCGCTCGCCGTCGACGGCGACCCGGCGAACACGAAGTGGGTCATGGTCGTG
The DNA here is from genome assembly GCF_039529735.1 of Agromyces neolithicus. Classification (NCBI taxonomy): domain Bacteria; kingdom Bacillati; phylum Actinomycetota; class Actinomycetes; order Micrococcales; family Microbacteriaceae; genus Agromyces; species Agromyces neolithicus. The sequence goes on along the minus strand of NZ_BAAANJ010000001.1, from coordinate 619,948 downwards.
AACCTGAACCCCGGCTCCGTCGCCGGTGGCTCGGGCGGCCAGTACTTCGTGGGCGAGTTCGACGGCACCACCTTCACGTCCGAGAGCACGGTGGCGGATGGCGCGGTGCCGGCCGGCGACCTCTTCGCCGGGTTCGATGACGGAACGTGGGGCGACTGGGCTGTCGGCAACGAGCCCGGCAACTGGGCGAATGGGCCGTGGGGCACTGCCCCCGCACCAGGTACGCTGCCCGGTCAGAACACCGTGTCGGGCTTCATCGGCGTCGGCCTCGTGAACGGATTCAACGACTTCGACTGGCCGGTGGGCGCGCTCGAGTCGCCGACGTTCACCATCGACAAGCCTTTCGTGAACCTGCTCGTGGGCGGCGGCAACCACCCGCACGTCGACGGCACCCAGCTCGGCAACGAGCCGCCCGCCGGGCGGCTGCTGTTCGACGGCTTCGAGTTCCCCGACGGCACGACCCTCGCCGACACTGGCTGGGCGGCGACGGGTGACTTCGCGATCGACCCGAGCCGCAGCCCGTCGACGCAGGGCGGCGACTATTACATCGGCCAGAAGCGCATCAATACGTTCGAGTCCGGGCCGTACGGCGACACCAACCTGGGTGACCTCACCTCGCCGGCGTTCACGATCCAGCCCGGTGAGAACCACCTGTCGTTCCTCCTCGGCGGCGGCAAGCGCTTCGACGGCACGCTCGAGGCACGGCTGCTCGTCGACAGCGAGGTCGTGCGCACGGCGTACGGCCCCGAGGGTGGCGCGCTGAACTGGCAGTCGTGGGACGTCGCCGAGTTCGCGGGCAGCGACGCGCAGTTGCAGATTCACGACGAGGCGACCGGTGGCTGGGGTCACCTCACGGTCGACCACCTCGTGCTCGGCGCCGAGCCGGCGCTGCCGCGCTCGGAGGAGACGAGCGTGAGCCTCGTCGTCGACGGTGAGGTCGTGCGCACCGCGACCGGGCGCAACAGCGAGAACCTCGACTGGGTGAGCTGGAACGTCGCGGAGTTCGCCGGGCACGAGGCATCCGTTCGCATCGTCGACAACAACCGGTTCGGCTGGGGCCACGTGCTCGTCGACCAGGTGATGTTCTCTGATGTCGCGGCCGAGCCGCGCATCGAGGCGTACGACTGGCTCGACTGGGGGCGCGACTACTACGCCACCGTGTCGTTCGGCAACGCGCCCGACGGGCGCCGGGTAACGCTCGGCTGGATGAACAACTGGGACTACGCGAACGACATCCCGACCGGCTCGTGGCGCAGCGCGAACACGCTGCCCCGTGACGTGCGACTCCTGTCGACGCCCGAGGGGCCGCGTCTGGCGCAGCAGGTCGTGCCCGAGTTCGCAGAGCTCGAGCAGACCGATCTGGCGTACACGGATGCCTCGCGACCGATCGCCGACGGCGCCGAGACGCTGCCCGTGTCGGGCGATGTGGTGCGCATCGACGCGGTGCTGCGGCCCGGTGACGCCGAGGCGGTCGGCCTGAGCGTGCTCGGCGACGACGAGGCGTCGACGCGCATCGGGTACGACGCGGCATCGGGCCGGCTCTTCGTGGACCGACGCGATTCTGGGAACACGGGCTTCCACCCGGCGTTCGCCTCGCTCGACGACGCACCGGTTGCGCTCAGCGACGACGGCACGATCGCGCTGAGCCTCTACGTCGACCGCTCGTCGGTCGAGGTGTTCACGGCCGACGGGCGCACGACGATCACCGATCAGGTGTTCCCGAATGCGGGTGCCGACGCGATCGGCCTCTGGGCCGACGGTGACGGCGCGACGCTCGAGTCTCTCACGGTGACGCCGCTGCACGGCGCGATGTACAAGGAGGCGGGTGTCGACGATGCGACGGGCGCGCCGGCGGCGGCCGAGGTCTCGGCGCTCACCGGCCCGCGCAGCGGGCCCGACGCCGACGGCGACTACGTCGTGAAGGTCAAGGTCGCCAAGGGCCAGCCCACGACCGTGGTGCGGCTCGTCGAGGACGGCTCGGTGATCGGACGCGTGTACCGTTCGGCCGAGAGCGAGCGGGTCGTCGAGTTCTCGATCACGGATGCCGCGCCCGGCGAGCACCGGTACTCGGTCGAGCTCGAGAACTCGGCGGGGACGACCGACGGGGGAAGCCTCATCGTGCGCGTCGCCGGCTGAGCCGGCAGGCGGGGTGCGGTGCTGCTGACCATCGCGCCCCGCTCCGCCGGGCGAACGGATGTCCCGGGGCCGGCCGACCCCGGGACATCCGCCGTTCCCGCGGTAACCGCACCTTGTCTTCGCAGCTGACCTCGAGGTCGCCGGGTACCGCACTGTGGGGGTGGTAGGCGGCGGACCCTGACCCTAGAGTCTTCCCCATGAGCGTCGACGGCAGCCGCAGCAGGCTCGGCATGGCCGGCGCCGCCTTCACGAGCAATTGGCGCAACCGCAACCTGCGCCGCGCGCAGCTGAGCTTTCTCGGCGCGTGGACCGCCGAGTGGGCCTTCACCGTGGCGCTCGGCATCGTCGCCTACCGTGACGGCGGCGCTGCGGCCGTAGGGCTCGTGGGCCTGCTGCGCATGGTGCCGTCGGCGATCCTCGCCCCGCTGCTGTCGCCGATCGCCGACCGCGGGCGCCGCGAGCGCGTGCTCATCCTCGTGTCGGTCGTGCGCGGCGCCGCGACCGCCGCGGCTGCGATGGTCGTCGCATTCTCAGGACCATCGGCAGTCATCTACGCGCTCGCCGTGCTGTCGACGGTCGCAGCCACCCTCTACCGCCCGGCGCACTCCGCCCTGCTGCCGTCGCTGTGCCGCACCGGATACGAGCTCGCGAGCGCCAACATGGTGCGGGGTCTGCTCGACTCGGCGGCCACGCTCGTCGGCCCACTGGTGGCGGCGATCCTGCTGCAGTTCACCGGGGTCGACGTCGTGTTCTGGGTCGCGGCGGGCGCGTCGTTGCTGGCGGCGGCCCTGCTCGTGGGGTTGCGTTACGACGCCCCGCCGCGGCCGCCCGCGCCGAGCCGCCCCAATCTGGCACGCGAGGCGGTCGAGGGCGTGCGCACGGTCGCGCAGAACCGCGACCTGACGCTCATCCTCGGCCTCGCTGCGGCGCAGGCCCTCACCCGCGGTGCGCTCACCGTGTTCTCGGTGGTGGTCGCGATCGAGCTGCTGGGCACCGGAGAGCCCGGCGTCGGCGCGCTGATGACCGCGGTCGGTGTGGGCGCGGTGCTCGGGTCGCTCGCGGCGTCGCTGCTCGTCGGATCGGGACGACTGGGCGCCTGGTTCGCAGTCGGGGTCGGCCTCTGGGGGTTGCCGCTCACCCTCGTCGCCATCGTCCCGCACCAGTCGGCGGCGCTGGGCGTGCTGGCGTTCATCGGCGTGGGCAACGCCCTGATCGATCTCGCCGGCTTCACGCTGATCGCCAGGATGGCTCCCGACGAGGTGCTCGCCCGTGTCTTCGGCGTGCTCGAGAGCCTCGTGGCGGTGTTCATCGGCATCGGTGCCGTCGTCGCCGCGTCGTTGGTCGAGTGGCTGGGCATCCAGCCCGCGCTCATCGCGATCGGGTTGCTCTGCCCGGTACTGGCGGTCGTCTCCTGGCGGCGATTGCGATCGCTCGACCGGTCGGTCGACGTGCTCGACACCGAGATCGGACTGCTGCAGAAGGTGTCGATGTTCGGCACCCTTCCGCTGCCCGCGGTCGAGCAGCTCGCCCGGGGGCTCGAGCCGGTGGTCGTGCCGGCCGAGCAGGTGGTCTTCACGCAGGGCGATATCGGCGACCGGTACTACCTGATCGAGTCGGGCGAGGTCGACGTGGTCGGCGACGGACACGTCGTGGCGACGCTGCGACCGGGTGAGGGCTTCGGTGAGATCGCGCTGCTGCGCCGCACGCGCCGAACCGCGACCGTGGTGGCCAAGAGCGCCCTGCGGTTGCGGGCGCTGAGCTCCGACCGATTCCTGCCCGTCATCCTCGGCTACACGCCGAGCGCCCAGCAGGCTGCGACCGATGTCGACGACCTGCTGCAGCGCTACGAGCCGAGGGAGCCGTTCGAGGAACCGTCCGACGAACCTCCGGCGGCGTCGCAATGAGCGCATCCCCCCGTTGTGGAGCACCGGCTGAGGTGGGAACCTAGGGCATGGAATCCGGGCGAGCCGTGTTGCTGATCGCCGACATCGGTGGCTACACCGACTACATGAGCACGCACCGGTTCAGCCTCTCGCACGCCGAGGTCAACACCGCGCGCATGCTCGACAAGATGATCGACGCCGCACCCGGCTACGAGCTCATCGAGATCGAGGGCGATGCGGCCTTCCTCTCGCGCAAGGCCGATTCGCGCGGCGACGAGGCCACGGTCACCGAGATCCTGCAGGCCGCCGTCGCCATGCATCGGGCATTCCATCTCGAGCGCCAGAACGTGGCGACGAACCTCTGCCCCTGCGCGGGCTGCAAAGAGGCAGAGAATCTCAAGTTGAAGTTCGTTGCGCACATCGGCGATGTCGCCACCCAGACCATCCAGAAGCGGCACAAACTCGTCGGCATCGACGTCATCCACGTGCACCGCATGCTGAAGAACCCGGTCGACATCCCCGAGTACGTGCTGCTCTCCGAACAGCTCTATTCTGCCGGCGAGGCGTCGATCCCCGGTGAAGCGCACGAGATCTCGCAAGAGCTCGAGGGCATCGGAACCGTGCGTGCGTACTTTCTCGACATCGGCGAACTCGACGGCGGCCTTCCGCCACTGCCCGGGCCGTCGTGGCACCGGCGCCTCGGCAGGACCTTCGCGGCGGCGGGCCTCGGCCTGCCGTACCAACTCGGCCTGCGTCGGTCCCGCCGCGAGGTTCCCGCTCGCTGAACTCGGGCATCCGGCTGATCGGCCGTCTGGCCGCGTCCGGCCGTCCGGCCGCCCGGGCCGTCCGGCTGCTCAGCGCCGGTTCAACCAACCCATGAGCCGCCTCGGCGGTGCCACCGAACGGCGTTCGACGAGTTCCCCCGCGAGCAGCACCGGCCCCGAGACATCCGCTGCCCTGCCTGCGATGCACTCGAGCAGCGCAGCCATCGCTCGCCGGCCCATCTCGCGGTGCGGCAACGCCACGCTCGTGAGGCCGGGATCGAGCGCCGCCGCAACGACCTCGAGGTCGTCGACCCCCACGACCGAGCAATCGCGCGGCACCTCGAGCCCGACCGCCTCGGCCGCTTGGTACACACCCATGGCCACTTGGTCGTTGTGGCAGAAGATGGCCGTCGGGCGGTCGCCCGAGGGGTGGTCGAGCAGCCGCCGACCCATGCGCCGGCCGCCCGCCGCATCAGGACTGGTGCGCTCGACCACCGCGTCCCGGTCGTAGAGCCCGGCCCACTCGATCGCCGAGCGGAATCCGGCATGGCGCCCCCGCGTGACGGGCGTGTCACCCTCGGCGGTGATGAATGCGAGCCGTCGATGACCGGCCGCGAGCAGGTGGGCGACGGCGGCCTCGGCGATCGCGTGCTCGTCGGGAGCGACCGAAGGCACCGGCCACCCGGGCGCGGGCACCGCGTCGACGAGGACCACCGGGACGTCACCGATGCCGTCGGGGCGCTCGACCTCTTCGTGAGCGCCGCGCGCGATCAGGATCCCGTCGACCCCGCGCTCGGCGAACGAGCGCAGATGGTGCATCTCGAACTCGGGATCTCCGCCGGCATCGACGATCTGCAGCAGCGTGCCACGCTCGCGCGCCACCTCCTGCGCCCCACCGATGATGCGCCCGGCGAACGGCGACCCCGCGAGGTTGTCGAAGACCAGTCCCACGACTGCCGTGCGGCGCTTCGCGCGCGCGGTTCGATTCTGCACGTACCCGAGTTGCTCGGCCGCCCGCACGACACGATCGCGCGTCTCGGTACGAACGGCACGGGTTCCGTTCAGGGCGTGCGACACCGTGGAGGGCGACACCCCGGCCGCGGCGGCGACCTCGGCAAGACTTGCCGGCTGGGCGGGGGTCGTGCGCCCGGCGGGGGTCGTGCGCCGGCGTCGATCCGCCTGCTCATCACCGTGGCCCGCGTCCATGGCGCTCAGGCTATCGGCGCCGATACCGTGAGGGCGAGCGGATGTCGCAACGCAGCACCGTTCGGAGTGCCAGACCCCATTCCGCGAGTCACCCGAAATCGTCGCCTCGGAACGCGATGAGCGACGATTCGGGGTGACTCGGCGACTCGCGGGCGCGGGCGCGGGCGCGGGCGCGGACTCGGACTTGCGCAACCAAGTACGGAATCGGCGCAGGAGTGCGCAACCGGTGCCGCCGAAACGGCACTCTCGCGCCGATTCCGACCTGCGTGCTCAGCGCAGCGCACCCGCACGGTAGGCGGCCTCGGTGCGGGTCGCCGCGCCGAGCTTGCGCAGGATCGCCGAGACGTGCACGCTCGCGGTCTTGGCGCTGATGAAGAGTCGCTCGCCGATCTGGCGGTTGCTGAGCCCCTCGGCGAGCAGCTCGAGCACCTGCCGCTCACGTGCGGTGAGCTCGGCTGCCGCGAGCACGTCGGCGTCGGATGCCACAGAACCGGCGATGCCACCGGCGGCGACCGCGAGGCCCGCACCGCCGCCCACCCCGTCGAGGGCGATGCCGGCCGTCGACGCCAGCCGTGCGACGCGATCGTGCACGGCCGTGACACCGCCTGTCTCGGCGAGCTCGAGTGCCGCCTGCAATGACGTGCGCGCGGCCGCGCGATCGGCGGCCGCCAGCTCGGCCTCGCCCTGACGGAGCAGGGCGTAGGGCGCGAGGAACCCGGGGGCGGCGGGCGCGGCGACCGCCTCGACGGCGCTGCGCCACGCAGCGATGTCTGTGCCCGGCACACCGGCGCCGGCACCTTCGACGGCCGCGGCCAGTTCGGCCTCGAAGAGCGGTGCCCAGACCGCGTGCGTCGGCCAGTACGCGAGCTGCTCGAGGAGCGAGCGGAACCGCGGCACGGCCTCGTCGATCTCGGCGGCGTCGGACTCGGTCACCGATCCACGCCGGGCACGCACCGCCGCGACCACGCGCGCTGCCGCCCAGAGGTACGGCAGGGCATAACCCGCGAGGGGCCTCTGCTTGTCGTGGAAGATGCCGCGCGCCTCTCGCCAGGCGCCCGGGAGGTCGTCGTTGGCCAGCGCGAGTTCGGTGGCCACCCGGCCCGCGCCGAGCCGCGTCTGCATCTCGACCTCCATGATGGCCGCAATCGTGGGCCGCACGCTGCGGTACAGCTCGTTGGCTCGCTCGGTGTCGCCGCGCCACAGCATTCCCCAGATGCGGGCGCGCTGCATGTAGACCGCGAACGGGGCGGTCGGATCGAGCGCGAGGGCACGCTCAATGAGCTTCTCTGCGCGCTCCCACTCGCCGAGGGCGAAGAGCGGATCGACGGCGTTGGAGGCGAGGATCACCCCCGAGCTGCGCTCCACGCCCTGTGCGCGAGCCGCCGCGAGGCCCTCTTCGGCGAGCGCGACCGCCTCGGGATAGCGACCGATGAGGTAGAGCTGGTCGGACGCGTTCACCCAATACCGCAGGAGCGCGGCGCCGTCACCATCGGCCAGCCCACGCGCTCGTTCCAGCATCGCGAGACCACCCTCGACGTCACCGCGGTCGGCGCGGCTGATGCCGGCGATGTTCGTCGCGATCGATGAGTAGCGTGCCGATTTGATCGCCTCGGCGACCTCGAGCGCCCGATCAGCGTACTCGATCGCGTCGTCGAGACGACCGTCGATCATGAGGCGGCCGGCGAGGGCGGTGAGCGTCGTGGCCCGTAGTTCGCTCGGACCGTCGTCGCCCCGTGCGTCGAGCGCGGCGAGCGCCTGTTCGAGCACTTCAACCGACCCCGGCTTGCCGACGTTGGCCAGATAGAGTCCCTTGTCGCGGAGCAGCCGCGGGTACTGCGGGTCGTCGCGCGGGCACTCCGCGAGGGCGGCCTTCACGAGCGCGAGGCTGCGCTCACCCTCGCCCGCGTTGCGGAGGTGCGAAGCGGTGCGCCCCATGAGTTCGAGCTTGCCCATTCCTGCTGCGGACACGGGGTCGGGCACGACGTCCCAGAGCGACAGCGCGCGCTCGCCGAGTTGGGCGGCGGTGGCGTACGCCGCGGCAGCACGCGCCTCGCGCATCGCCTGCATCGTGGCGGGGAATGCCCGAGCGGCGTCGTGCGCCCCGAGCCAGTGATACGAGATTTCGGCGGCGAGCCGACGCGTGCCCGCGGCGGCCGCCTGCTCATAGGCCGCCGCGTACCGTGCGTGGAATCGCGCCCGTTCGCCGGGCAGCAGGTCGGAGAGGACCGCCTCGCGCACGAGCGCGTGCCGGAATGCGTAGTCGTCGCCCTCGATGGTGAGCACGCCGTAGAGCACGCACTGGCGCGCGGCGGCGTCGAGTTCGTCGGCCGCGCCCGTATAGACCTCGGAGAGAAGTGCGTGCGAGACGCGCACGCCGCCGGTGGAGATGAGCCGCAGCAGTTCTTGCGCCGGCTCGGGCAACCGCTCGTAGCGGGCGAGCAGCAGCTCACGCAGGGTGTCGGGCACGAAGCCCTCGTCGCGGCATCCGTCGATGCCGACAAGTTCTTCGACGAAGAACGGCACGCCGTCGCTGCGCCGGAACACCGTCTCGAGTGCGCTGTTGCTCGGCGCCTCGTCGACGATCAGCGACTTCGCGAGCTTGCGCACCTGGGCCTTGGTGAGGCGACCGAGTTCGCGGCGTTCGACCCAGCGGTCGCGCTCGGCCTCGGAGAGGAAGTCACGCACCGGATGCCCCCGCGTCACGTCTTCAGTGCGATACGTGAGCACTGTGAGCACTCGGCTCGAGCCGAGTGCGCGCGTGAGGAACCGGAGCAACGCGAGGGTCGCGGCATCGACCCAGTGAAGGTCTTCGATGACGAACACGATCGGCCGCGCGCGCGAGAAGGTCTCGAGCAGTACGGCGATGGCCTCGTGCAACTGGCCGGTGGCGACGCCCGAGGAGGACTGCGGGCCGACGGGGGGCGTCGCAGACAGGGCCGTGACAGGGTCGGACGCCGCGAGCTCGGGCAGGAGCGCGACGAGCGCCACGCGGCCGGGGCCGACGGCCTCGAGCACGCGTTCGGCGCCCTCTTCGGAGATGAGCGTGCGCACCGCGGTCTTGACCGGCGCATAGGGTGCCGCGACGCTGCCGAGGTCGACGCACTGCCCCGCGAGGAGCCGGACGTCGTCTGGGAGGCCGGCCTGGAATTCACGGATGAGCCGGGTCTTGCCGATGCCCGCCTCACCGCCGACGATGACGGTGAACGGCGCGCCGGCGCGCACCTCGTCGAGGCGCTGGTTGAGCCAAGCGAGGTCTGCGTCTCGACCGATCATCGCCGGTGCTGACGTGGTCACGTTCTCATGGTGCCACGCCCCACTGACAACGGCACGGGCAGGGACATCCGTGATCGCCGTCGGCTGAATCGTCACGGCAGACCGCCCTCGACGATCGCCGGGGTCTGCGGATGTCCCGGGAGTGCGCTCACCGCAGCGCGAGACGCGGCGCGTGGCGTGCGGCGCGGTGGCGGCGGCCCGCGGGCTCGGGCGACGCCCCCGCGTCGCCCGAGCCGCGCTCTTCGGCAGCGCGTCGGAACGCCATCTGCCGCTCGGCGACCTGCACGTTCGCGTGATGCGAGTGCAGGGCGACGAAGTCTGCTGAGTACTGCACGGTGTCCTCCTGTGTTCCCCGACCTCTGCGATCGGATGCCTTCAGCGTGCTCGCTAAGGCGCCTGAGGCTCATCGGGTGATCGCCCTATTTCCGAAGCCCGCGCGGCGTAAGCGCCTCAGATGCGCCGGGACGGGGTGGCCGGTTCAGGCGAGCCGGGTGGGCGTGCGGTGGTAACCATCACGGCGGAACTGCACGACACCGGCGACGAGCGACGCGGCCGCGATCAGTCCGAGCACGATCATTGTTGCGAACATGGGGCACCTCCTTTCCATCACGAAAGCCTGTGGTCTCGGGTCGCGCCCGTCGTCAGGGCGATCACCGAACCGGGCACCGGGGTTTGCGCAGGGGTCAGCACTGAGGGCACCGGCTCGCCCCAGGCCCGCGCGAGCGGCACGACGCCGGCCCACACCGAGTGGTCCTCGCCATCGTCGACGGCCTCGCTCGCGCCTGCGGCGCGCACCTTCATCACGACATCGTCGAGGGGCAGCCGAAGCACGCGAGTCGACGCGCGCTCTTTGCGGCTCGTCGGCCGCACCTCGGCCGAGCGGCCGGGCATCAGCCGTTCGGCGAGCGCGAGCAGCGCGGCCTCGGCCTCGTCGTCGGCGACCGGCTCGAGCACGCCGTACGCCACCGCGCTGCGATAGTTCATCGAGCTGTCGAAGAGCGACCGGGCGTACACGAGCCCGTCGAGCGCGGTCACGGCGAAGGCGACGGTGGCGTGCTCTGCGGCGGCGCGCAGCGCGAATCCGCCACCCGTCGACCCGTGCACGAGCACGTGCTCGCCATCGCGCGCGAAGCCCATCGGCACGACGACCGGCATGCCGTCGACGACCGCCGCGAGGTGCCCGACGAGTTCGGTGTCGAGCAGCTCGAAGAGGGCCGACCGGTCGGTGGTCTGGCGCTCGGCGAGGCGGCGGATGCGGCGGGGGGCGGGGGATTCGATGATGGTCACACTGCGAGTCTCGCCGTACACTGGTCGTGCGAACAGTCCAGTTCGCGCGTGACTGACCAGTCCAGTTCACGATCGGATGTCCCGGCGGGAGGCACATGGACGGCCCACTGCTCGTGCTCGACCGCACCGCCGGCACCCCCATCGGCGTGCAGCTCGTCGAGGGCGTGCGTCGCGGCATCCTCGGCGGCGTGCTGCGGCCCGGCGACCCTGTGCCGTCGACGCGAGCGCTGGCGGCAGAGCTCGGCGTCTCGCGCAGCGCGGTCGTGTCGGCCTACGAACAGCTCGCCGGCGAGGGTTACCTCGAGATGCGTCAGGGAGCGGCCACGCGCGTCGCCCAGCTCGCCCGCGACGGCGCCGCGCACATCGTCCGCGACGCCGCGCACCCCGCGACATCCGCCGATCGGCCATCCGCGCCCGACCCATCCGCGCCCGACCTCTCGCGAGTCACCCCGAATGGTCGCTCCGCCGCGGCGCCCGCGACATTTCGGGGTGACTCGGCGGGAGGAGCGGGTGCTGCGGCGGGCGAGGATGCGCCGGCGATGCCCGAGGCACCGGCCCCGCGCATCGACCTGCGACCCGGGCGCCCGTCGACGGCGCGGCTCGACGCCCGCGCGTGGCGAGCGGCGTGGCGACGCGCAGCAGCACTCGAGGTGTCCAACGACTCGCCGCCGCGGTTCGGGGTGCCCCGCCTGCGCGCCGAGATCTCCGACCACCTGCGGCACGCGCGCGGCGTGGTGTGCGCGGCCGACGACATCGTGGTCACGGCGGGCACGAGCGAGGCATTGTCGCTCATCGCGGCGACGCTTCGACTGCGCGGGGGCGGGCCGCCGACGATCGCGGTCGAACATCCCGGCTACCCGTCGGGGCGGCGCGTCATCGAGCACCGCGGGGTGCAGACCACCGCGGTGCCGGTCGACGTCGACGGCATCTCGCTCGAACACCTGCGCCGGATGCCGCGACCCGCCGACGCCGTCATGGTCACGCCGAGCCACCAGTACCCGCTCGGCGGGCGGCTGCCGGTCGCGGCCCGTCTCGGGCTGCTCGACTGGGCCCGCGACGCCGACGCCCTCGTGATCGAGGACGACTACGACAGCGAGTTCCGTCACCTCGGGCCGCCGCTGCCCGCGCTCGCCTCGCTCGACGACGAGGGCCGGGTCGTGCTCGTGGGCAGCTTCTCGAAGGTGCTCACCCCGGCGCTGCGCCTCGGGTACCTCGTGCTGCCGGCCAACCCCGGTCTGCGCGAGGCGATCGCAGAGCTGCGCGACGCCGAGCAATGCCCCGTGCCCGGCGTCGCCCAAGAAGCCGCGGCCGCCCTGCTCGCGAGCGGTGCCGTGCGGCGACACATCGCCGTCACGAGCCGCGACTACGCGCACCGGCGCCGGCTCGTGCAGGCCGCGCTCGGCGAACTGCCCGGCGCGCGGCTCTCAGGACTCGACGGCGGGCTGCATGCGGTGATCGAGTTCGACGCGGCCGGGACATCCGATGCCGTGGTCACCCGCCTCGCTGACGCGAGCATCGCGGTCGCACCCCTCGCCGACTACTCCGCCGTGCCGGGCGACGAGCGCGAGGGAATCGTGTTCGGCTACGCGAGCCCGGGCGACACCCTGCTCGCCGAAGCACTCGCCTGCATTCGCGAATCGATCCTCGACGCGCATACGGCGAAACGGTAATATTCAGCGATCGGCGTCGCCCCTACGCGTGCCGCTGCGATGAGAGCCGACCGAGCCGATGAACGAGATCGTCACCGTCCCGCCATGGAACGCATGGCCCCTCGTCATCCCCGTCGTCATCGCGATCGCCGGCGTCGTGATCTCGAGTCTCGGCACCCGCCGCCACGCGAAGGGCGTCCGCGAACTCGGCACGTCGCTCTTCCTGCTCGCCGTGCTGGCCGCCGTGGGCATGTTCGCGATCATGCCCGGCGCGTGGGACCAGGGCGAACGCCGCAAGGCGCTCGAGGAGATCGGCTACACCTCGCCGACCTTCTCGGCCGAGGTGGTGCAGAAACCGGGCGAGCCCGGCGTGACCGCGTTCCAGGCCGAGCGCGACGGGCAGCGCGTGCGCGGCGTCATCAAGAGCCTCGGCGGCGACCAGTGGGAGGTCTCGGAGGTCGAGGTCACCGAGTGAGGTCGACCTCGCCGTAGTGGCACAGGCCGCCGGCAGGTTAGGATAGCCTTTCCTGCCCATGACCTGAAGGACCTCGATGAGATCCCGCCGAATCGTCTTGTCCATCGCGCCGTTGGCCGTCGCCGCGCTCGCACTGACGGGATGCGCGGGTTCGACGACGCCCGGCGATGAGGCTCCGTCTGAAGACGCCCTGGTCATCTACAACGCCCAACACGAGCAGCTCACCGAAGAGTGGGTCGCGGCGTTCACCGAAGAGACGGGCATCGAGGTCGTGCTGCGCAACGGCAACGACAGCGAGCTCGGCAACCAGCTCGTCGAAGAGGGCGAGGCGTCGCGGGCCGACGTGTTCCTCACCGAGAACTCGCCCGCCATGTCGCTCGTCGAGAACGCCGGCCTGCTCGCGCCCATCGACCAGGCGACGATCGACCTCGTGCCCGAGCAGTACCGCCCGTCGAGCGGGTTGTGGACCGGCATCGCCGCTCGTTCGACCGTGTTCGTGTACAACCCCGAGTTGCTCGACGAGTCCGAGCTGCCGGCGTCGCTCATGGACCTGCAGGATGAGCAGTGGCAGGGTCGCTGGGGCGCCGCGCCCGGCGGCGCCGACTTCCAGGCCATCGTCTCTGCCGTGCTCGAACTCGAAGGTGCCGAGGCGACCTCGGCGTGGCTCGACGGCATGAAGCAGAACGCCGAGATCTACCAGAACAACATCGCCACGATGAAGGCCGTCAACGCGGGCGAGGTGCCCGGCGGGGTCATCTACCACTACTACTGGTTCCGCGATCAAGACGGCACGCAGGAGAACAGTGGCGACACCGAGCTGCACTACTTCGGCAACCAAGATCCCGGGGCGTTCGTGAGCGTGTCAGGCGGCGGCGTGCTGAAGTCGAGCGCCCATCAAGACGAGGCGCAGCAGTTCCTCGCGTTCCTCGCGGGCGAGGCCGGGCAGCAGATCCTCGGCGAGGGCTACAGCTTCGAGTACCCCGTCGCCAGCGGTGTGCCCGCGAAGTCGCCGCTGCCTGCGCTCGACACCCTCGACGCACCCGTCATCGACCCGTCGACCCTCAACGGACCCGAGGTCATCGACCTCATGACGGAGGCGGGGCTGCTCTGACCGGCACGGCGATCGCAGCCCCGACCCGCGACGCGGGCCGGTCGGGCGCCGGTACCCCGCGACCGCCCGCATCTCTCATCGCGATCGTCGTGGTGCTCGCCGTCGGCATGCTCATCCCGGTCGGTTACGTCGTGGCCACCGTGCTCGAGCTCGGCTGGGATGCCCTGGCGCCGCTCATCTTCCGGCCCCGGGTCGGTGAGCTGCTCGTCAACACGGTGCTGCTGCTCGTGCTCGGTGTGCCCACGACGATCGTGCTCGGCGTGGGCGGCGCCTGGCTCGTCGAGCGCACCGACCTGCCGGGCCGGCGCTACTTCTCGGTGCTGCTCGTCGCGCCGCTCGCGATCCCCGCGTTCGTCAGCAGCTACGGCTGGGCCAGCGCGATCCCGTCGATCCAGGGCCTGTGGGGCGGCCTGCTCGTGGCGACCCTCGCGTACTACCCGCTCGTCTACCTGCCCGCGCTCGCGACGATGCGCGGCCTCGACCCCGCACTCGAGGAGTCTGCCCGGTCGCTCGGGCTCGGCTCGTGGGCCGTGTTCGGCAGGGTCATCCTGCCGCAGCTTCGGCTCGCCATCCTCGGCGGCGGCCTCATCGTCGCGCTGCACCTGCTCGCCGAGTACGGCGCATTCGCCTTCATCAGGTTCGACACGTTCACGACCGCGATCGTCGTCGCCTACCAGTCGACGTTCGCGGGCTCGTCGGCCGCGGCGCTCGGAGTGGTGCTCGCCACCCTCTGCCTGGTGCTGCTCGTCATCGAGGCGGGTGCACGCGGGCGCCATCGGTACGCGCGCGTCGGCAGCGGCAGCCCGCAGCCGCCCGAGCTCACGAAGCTGGGGCGCGCGAAGCCGATCGCGCTGGCGGCCCTCGTCGTGCTCGGCGTGGCGGCCACGATCGTGCCCCTCGTCAGCGTCGTGCGCTGGCTCGGGGCATCCGACGCCGGTGTCTTCGCCGAGATGCCGGCCGCCCTGCTGCAGACCCTGCTGCTCGCCGGCGGCGGCGCGATCGGCGCGGTGGTCGTCGCGTTCCCGGTGGCGTGGCTGTCGGGCCGGTACCCGGGGCGGCTCAGCAAGTGGCTCGAGGGTCCCTATTACGTCGCGAGCAGCCTGCCGGCGATCATCGTCGCGCTGGCGCTCGTCACCGTCACGCTGCGGCTGGTGCCGGGGCTGTACCAGACGCCGGCGACCGTGATCGCCGCGTACGTAATCGTCTTCCTGCCGCGGGCGCTCGTGTCGCTGCGGGCCGGCATCGCCCAGGTGCCCGAGTCGCTCGAAGAGGCAGCCCGTTCCCTCGGCTCGTCTCCGATCGTGGCGCGCTCGCGGGTGACTGTTCCGCTGCTGGTTCCCGCGATCGCAGCCGGCGGCGCACTCGTCGCCCTCGGTGCGGCGAACGAACTCACCGCGACGCTGCTGCTCGCCCCGACCGGCACCCGCACGCTCGCGACACAGTTCTGGTCGGCCGCGTCGTCGATCGACTACCCGGGGGCGGCCCCGTACGCGCTGCTGCTCATCCTGCTGTCGATCCCCGCGGTCGCGCTCATGTTCACCCAGACCCGAGGACGTGCCCGATGAATCTCACCGTGATCGGCGTCTCGAAGTGCTTCGGCTCCACCCCGGTGCTCGACGCCATCTCGCTCGACGTCGCACAGGGGTCGCGCACCGCGATCGTCGGGGCCTCGGGCAGCGGCAAGAGCACCCTGCTGCGGCTCATCGCCGGATTCGCCGAGCCCGACGAAGGCCGCATCACCCTCGGCGACCGCACGCTCGCGGCGCTTGGCACCTCGGTGGCCGCCCACCGGCGCGGCATCGGCTACGTCGCGCAAGACGGAGCGCTGTTCCCGCATCTCACCGTGGCCGGCAACATCGCGTTCGGCCTCCCGCGCGGGGGCGGCGCCGGCCGCACCGCTCGCGTGCGCGAGGTCATGGAGCTCACCGCGCTCGACCCGGTACTCGCCGACCGCTACCCGCATCAGATCTCGGGCGGCCAGCAGCAGCGCGTCGCGCTCGCCCGCGCGCTCGCCCCACGCCCCGGCATCATCCTGCTCGACGAGCCCTTCAGCGCACTCGACACCGGCCTGCGCGAGCACACGCGGCGCGCCGTGATCGACGCGCTCGAGCTGTCGGGCACGACCGCGGTGCTCGTCACCCACGACCAAGACGAGGCGCTCTCGTTCGGCGACGGCATCGGCGTCATGGTCGACGGCCGCCTCGCACAGGCCGGCTCGCCGTCGGCCGTGTTCGACGACCCCGAGACGGCCGAGATCGCAGCGTTCCTGGGGGCAGCTGTACTGCTGCCCGCCAAGCCCCGAGACGGCGTGGCCGAGTGCGCGCTGGGTACGATCCGCGTGCGGCATGACCGCAGCAACGGTTCGCGGGTCGCGCTGGCGATGGTGCGTCCGGCGCAGATCGACCTGGTGACGGATGCCCCGGGGGCCAACGCCATCGTGCACGAGGTGCGTCCCATGGGATCGCTCGCCGAGGTGTCTTTGCTCGCCGGCGCGTCCGGCGCCGAGCACCCCGCAGTGATCACGCTTCGCGTGCCGCCGCACCAGATCGGCGACCTGAGGCCGGGGTCGCGGGTGGCGATTCGCGTCGACGGCGGCGCCGTGCTCTACCCGTCTCACGACGCTGCCTACGTCGCCGACGAGGTCGCCGGCGACGTCACCGGCGACGCGACGCAGCCCGCCGTCGCCTGAACCCCATTCTGCGGGACCGCTCTTGTGGGCGGCAGCCAATACTGTGTCTACACTGATTGACCGCGGCGGAGGAGACGGATCTATGGACGATGCCGTGCAACCACGTGTCCAGTTCTACCGGTCTCGCGACGGCTCATTCGCCCTCGAGGTGCGCACCGACGGTGAGACTGTCTGGCTGACACGTCAGCAGCTCGCCTCATTGTTCGGTCGGGACGTGAAGACGATCGGAAAGCACATCGCGAACTCCCGACGTGAAGAGCTTGCTGGTGTCCCAACTGTCGCAAAACTTGCGACAGTTCAGCAGGAGGGCGACCGCATCGTCGAACGGGCAGTGGAGCATTTCAACCTCGACATGGTGATATCGGTGGGGTACCGCGTCAAGTCCACCGAGGGCGTTCACTTCCGCCGCTGGGCGAACGACGTGCTGAAGCGATATGTGGTCGAGGGTGCCGCCCTGAACGAGCGCCGGCTCGAGCAACTCGGCTCCATCGTGCAGATTCTGGGCCGTTCCACGGATGAACTGGTTGCCGGCGTCGCCGACGTGCTCACGGGCTACCTGCCCAGTCTCAAACTGCTGCGTCGATACGACGAGGGTGCGCTCGACACACCGCAAGGCAGCGCTCCGGGTTGGCGTCTGACCCATGAGGAAGCTCGTGAGGTGATCGACTCCGTCCGTGCCGAGTTTCCGCGAGACGTACTCTTCGGCCGGGAACGCGGCGACGGCCTGCGCGGGGTGATCGAGACGATCTACCAAGGCTTCGCCGGCCAAGAGCTCTACCCGAGCGTGCAGCAGAAGGCCGCCAACCTGCTCTACCTCGTCATCAAAGATCACCCGCTGAGCGACGGTAACAAGCGCACCGCCGCAGCGCTGTTCGTCACCTTCCTCAGCCGGAACGACGCACTCACGCCGGGTGGTCGCCTTCTGATCACGAACAACGCCCTCGCCGCGATCACGCTGATGGTGGCGATGAGCGACCCGAAGGAGAAAGATCTGATGATCGCTCTCATCACGAACATGCTTGCCGTGGACGGGTTGTGAGATTCGGCGCGTTTCCCAGGCTCAGTCGAGCGACATCACCGACCGCCGTACGGCAGACAGCCGCCGTCACCTGAACTGCAATGAGGTCGGAGCCAGTGGTCTCGTCGATCAGCTGCGGGACGACGCGACGAGCTCGATCTCGACCCTCGCGCCCAGCGGCAGCCCGGCCACGGCGACCGTGGTGCGGGCGGGATACGGTGCCCGGAACACCGTCGCGTACGCCTCGTTCATCGCAGCGAAATCATCCATGCTCGTCAGATAGACATTGGCCTTGATGACAGCGGCGAATGACAGCCCGGCAGCGCCCAACACCTGATCGAGGTTCGCGAACACCTGCTGCGTCTGCACGAAGACATCGCCCTCGATGAGACCACCGGTGGTGGGATCGATCGGTGTCTGGCCGGAGAGGAACACCAGCTCACTTCCCGGTGCCGATGCGGCAGGTGAATACGGACCGACGGGGGCAGGTGCATCCGGTGCAGTGATCGTCTCGCGGGTCATGCCCTGATTGTCGCACCGGGTCGAGCGTCTCGCGTCACTCTGCGAGCGCCGACGTGCACGCGCTACGCCTCACTCAGCCAGACGCGGCTGACCGCGATCGCGGAGTGAGTTGCCCGCATGCGAGTGCCGCGAGTGCGAGAGCGAAGCCTGCGAGCTGGATCTCGTTCAGTGTTTCGCCTGCGAAGGCAACACCGAGCACCGCAGCGACCAGTGGCGACAGCAGGCCGAGCAGGGCGGTCGCCGTGACCGGGAGACTGCCGACGCCGCGGAACCACAGCGTGTAGGCGATGAGTCCGCCGACGAGCCCGAGCCAGAGATAACCCCCAACGCCGACAGCGTCGACGTTCACCGGAGGGCCCTCGATGAGCAGAGTCGGAAGCAGAAGCACGAGGCCGCCGGCGGTGAGTTGCCATCCGGCGAATCCGACCGCGCTGACTCCGGGCGGGCGACCCCAACGCTTGGTGAGCACCACGCCGGTGCCCATTGCGGCGGCGCCGCCGATGCCCGCGGCGATGCCGACCGAGTCGAAGGCCGCGCCCGGGCCGAGGACGACCATTCCGACACCGATCACGCCGACGACACCCCAGGCCAGCCGCCACAACGACAGCCGTTCGGAGAGCACGATCACTGCGAGGAATGCGACCAGGATCGGCTGGATTGCCCCCAGCGTCGCGGCAACGCCGCCGGGAAGCCGCTCGGCGGCGATGAAGAGCAGGGGAAAGAACAGCCCGATGTTCAACACGCCCAGCACCATGGCCTTCCACCACCATGCCCCGTGCGGCAGCGTGCGCGCGAGCAGCAGCCCGAGAAGACCCGCTGGCAGCGAGCGCATCAGCGCGGCGAACAGCGGATGATCGGGCGGCAGCATCGCGGTGGTGACGATGTAGGTGGTTCCCCACACCGCCGGAGCGAACGCCGTCGACATCGTGACCGTGGCGCGGGACCCCGGTATTGCCTTCGCAGGCGAAACGGCCATCTCAGTTGTGCTCATAACTCCACTCTGACGCGGGCGCATTGATGAGTCCAACACATGCTTTTCATTCCAACGATCGTGGTGCACGATAGATGGATGGAGTTGCAGCAATTGCGCTATGTATTGGCCGTCGCCGAGGAGCGCAACTTCACCCGCGCCGCCGAGAAGTGCTTCGTTATGCAATCCGCGCTGAGCCACCAGATCAAGTCTCTCGAGAAGGAGCTCGGCGTGGAGTTGTTCGCCCGCACCAGCCGCCGGGTGGAGCTCACCGACGCGGGTGCCGCGTTCTTGCCCGCAGCACGCGCCGCGCTCGACGCCGCCGATCGCGCAGTCGCCGACGCTGCCGCTGCGACCGGCGAGATTCGGGGCACACTGACCATCGGGGTCATCCCGACGGTCACCGCCATCGACATTCCAGCGGCGCTCGGTGAGTTCCATCGCGCGCACCCCACCGTGCAGATCCGGCTTCGCGGAGGCGGGAGCGACGAGTTCATCAAAGCGATCCGCGAGGGCAGCATCGACGTGGCCGTCTTGGGTCTGCCCGATGCGACGCTGCCGCGGGGGGTGGCGACCCAGGTGCTTGCCCGCGAACGCCTCGTCGCGGTGCTCGGCCCTGGGCACCGCCTGGCCGAACGACGTCGGTTGAGACTCAGCGATCTGGCCGACGAGACCTTCGTGGACTTCCCTGCAGGCACTCCGGGCCGCGCGCCCTCAGACCTCGCGTTCGCGTCGGCCGGTGTGCCCAGGAGGGTGGCATTCGAGGCGATGGGCACAGACCTCATGCTCGACCTGGTCAGGCACGATCTCGCCATCACGCTGCTCGCCCCGGCAGTCGTTCCAGCCAATTCAGGCCTGGTCACGATCCCGGTCACCGACGGCCCGACCCGCATCGAGTACCTCACCTGGAGCGACTTCAACCCGAGCCCGGCAGCACTCGCGTTCCTGCGGGTCGCCGCCGTCGCCTGAGCCACCCGCCCCCGCGCGCGACCACGAAGGTGTAGCCCTTCCACACGAGAACACCGACGGCCACCGACAGCACGGTGCCCACGAGCGGCAGTTCGTCCTCGAACGGCGGGTAGACCTGCCAGTGCGTCAGGTAGATGAACATCGACGCGCCCGCGAGTGCACCGATGACCGGCACGAGCAGGCGTGCGACGGGGATGCGCGGAACCCAGATGAGCAGCAGCACGCCGACGACGACGACCGCCTCGCGCGCGGGGTCGCCGAAGAATCCGGGCACTGTGACGAGCGTGAGTACCGTCGCGACGATGCGCTGGCGATCGGTCGCGGCCCTCGCGACGACCCAGCCGAGCGCGATGCACCACACGGCGGTCTCGATCGCGTACCGCTCGGTGCCCTCGGCGCGGATTCCGCCGAGCAGCAGCACACGCGCGGCCGCGGCGAGCGCGAGCACCCCGAGCGCGAAGGCCCACGGATGTCGCCGCTCGAGCCGATCGACCTGCGGCACCGCGAACACCGCGGCGAGCGCGAGCATCGCCCACACGATCGCCTCGAGGAACCAGAACTGCCACTGGTCGTCCCAGCGCGCCCCGCCGACGAAGTTGTTCGCGAACAGTGCGGTCGATGCCGCATATCCGCCGGTGATGAGGCCTACGGCGCCGATCCAGAGCGCGGCGGGCACGACCACCTGGGCGGTGCTCTTGAGTAGGCCGGTCACGCGATTGCGCCCGGGCACGTCGGCGAGCTGGAACCGTGCGAGGTTGTAGCCGGCGACGGCGAGCAGCAGGTGCGCACCGCCCGTCACGACGAACAGGTCGGAGTGGGTGCCGACGACGAGCACGATGGCGATCGCGCGCAGCACCGCGGGGGTCTCGAGCCGGGGCATCCGTCGACGTCGGCGACCCGAGTCAGCACTGTCGGCCACCGAACCTGACGCGACCCGACCACGGCCCGTCGGTGCCGACACCTTCGGGATGGGCGCCGCCGCGGCAGTCGCCGCCGCCCGCTCCGCGGCGAGCCCAGCAAGGTCGGTCACCGACATCGTCGGCCACTGCCGCGGCAGCGCGCCGAGCAGTTGCTCGAGCCGCAGCGACACCTCGACATAGCTGAGCGAGTCGCCGCCGAGCCCTGCGAACGAGTCGTCATGCGAGGCATCCGGTCGCCCGAGCAATTCAGCGAAGAGCGACCGGGCCGTCTCGGGCGTCGTGTCGGCGCCGCCCGAGTCGGCAGGGTCGGATGCCGCGTGCGCGAGCAGTTCGGCGTGACGCACGAGTGCGGCGTTGTCGGGCTTGCCGTTCGAGGTGCGGGGGAACTCGGCGATGGCGTGCACGCGGATCGAGTGCAGCGGGAGACCGAACAGCGAACCCGCGCGCGCATGCACGCGGTGCACGTACCGGTCGGCGAGCACGAACAGCAGCAGCTGTTCATCGGCGCTCACGGCACGCACGGCGAGTCCTTCGTCGGCGAACAGCCGTTCGACACGGTCGAGATCGATGCGCAGCCCGAAGATCTTCGCGAAGCGGTTGTTGCGTCCGACGATCTCGTACATGCCGTCATCGCGCCGTCGCGCGAGGTCGCCGGTTCGCAACTCGGTGATCGTGCGGCCCATCGCGAAGTCGGCGGGCTCCTCGGCGTAGCCCATCATGACGTTCGGCCCCTCATAGACCAACTCGCCGACCGCCTCGCCGGCGGGAGCGTCACCTCGGTGTGGCGAGTCACCCCGAATCGCCGCTGCCGTCGGGCGGGGGCGACCATTTCGGGTGACTCGGCGGTCAAGTGCGGCGGGCGCGGCAGGCGCGGGGGCGTCGATCCTGAATCGCCCGCCCGGGATCGGGATGCCGATCGAGCCCGCCGCGCTCTCGGCGAGCGCCGGCGGCAGGTACGCCATGCGGGCGGTCGCCTCGGTCTGCCCGTACATGACGACGAAGTCGAATCCGCGATCGCGTCCGAGCCGGGCGAACCGCCGCGTGCGCTCGGGGTCGAGCCGACCGCCGGCCTGCGTGATGTAGCGCAGTGTCGGCAGGTCGCGCTCGGCGAAGCCCGCCGCCTCGAGCATCTCGAAGGTGTACGGCACACCGGCGAACGACGTCGCCCCGGCTTCGGCGAACTCGTTCCAGAACCTGTCGTCGACCACCGACCGCTCGGTGAGGCGCAGCGAAGCGCCCGCCGCGAGGTGGCTGTTCACGACCGAGAGCCCGTAACAGTAGTGCAATGGCAGGGTCGTGATCGCCCGGTCGGCGGTGCCGAGGTTCAGGTAGTCGCCGATGGCGACGGCGTTGCTCAGCAGGTTCTCGTGCGAGAGGCGCACGAGCTTGGGCGAGCCGGTCGAGCCCGACGTACTGGCGAGCATCGCGAGCTCGGGATGCAGCGTGTGCCGCGAGCCGACGCGTCGCTCGTCGAGCTGCCACGCGCCTGTGGCGGGCGACGCGATGACGTCGGGATCGAAGCGCGCGACGAGCGCGTCGCGGTGCGCCGACCGCTGCGGGTCGCCGTCGACGAAGAGCATCGGATGTCCCGCCTCGAGTGCCGCGAGGTACGTGACGATCGGCTCGAGCGCATTGGCGCCCTCGATCATCACGAGCCGCCGCGTCACGCCGAGCTCGAGACGTCGCGCGTCGATGCGGTCGCGCAACCCGCCGAAGGTGAGCTCGCCGTCATCGGTCAGGAGCGCGACATCCTGCATGCGGCCGCGCGCGAGCGCCAGCCCGGCGAGCTCGGATCGAATGGCCACGGGAGTGCTCCTACGTGATGCGGAGAAGGGGACGAGTTAGCTTAGCCTAACCAAAGCCCGTTTCCCGAACTGCACGTAACCGTCGGTCGAGTAGGCGCGCCAGCGCCGTATCGAGACCTCGCACTGGGTCTCGATACGCCCGCTTCGCGGGCTACTCGACCGACGGAGTGATCGGCTCCACGAGTCGTCACATCCACCGGCACCCATGGCGACATCGGCGGATAGCGTGGACTCGCGCTCACTCCGATGATTGAGAGGACACCATGGAACTCGACGATCTGCTTCAGGCGTTGAACGCCGGCGACACCATCACCGGCGACTCGCCGTTGCACGAGGTCATGCACCGGACCAGCCAGGAGGCCCTGCGCATCACGAGCGAACTCAACAGCGGGTATCACGAACCGGCGCGGGTGCGGGAGTTGCTCGCCCAGCTGATCGGCAGGCCCGTTGACGAATCTGTGACGATGTTCCCGCCCTTCTCCGCCGACTTCGGCAAGAACATCACCCTCGGCAAGCGCATCTTCATCAATTCCGGATGCAGGTTCCAAGACCAGGGCGGCGTGATCATCGGCGATGACTGCTTGATCGGGCACAACACGGTGCTGGCCACGCTCAACCACGACCTCGCCCCGAGCCGCCGCGCCGACATGCACCCGGCCCCCATCGTCATCGGCCGAAATGTCTGGATCGGCGCGAACGTGACCGTGCTCGCGGGCGTGACGATCGGCGACAATTCGGTCGTGGCAGCCGCGTCGGTGGTGACGAAGGACGTGCCCGAGAATTCCATCGTCGTGGGTTCGCCTGCGCGGGTGGTGCGCTCAGTGCCCGACTGAAGCGCTGAGTGCGTGGTCTACTCGATACGCCGCCGGCGCGGCTACTCGACCGGCGACACCGGCGAGTAGCGTGGACACGTGCTCACTCCGCCGAAGACCGCCAAGCTACCGATCGAACGCGTGCACCACGGCGACGTCTACGTAGACGACTACGAGTGGCTGAGGGCGAAGGACGATCCCGAGGTCGTCGCGCACCTGCATGAAGAGAACGCCTACACGAACGCGAAGACCGAGCACCTCGCGATCCTGCAGGAGCAGCTCTTCGAAGAGATCAAGGCGCGCACGAAAGAGTCCGACCTCAGCGTGCCGAGCCGCGAGGGCGACTGGTGGTACTACACCCGAACGGTCGAGGGGCAGCAGTACGGCATCCACTGCCGGATTCCCGTCGCCTCCCCCGACGACTGGGAACCCCCGGTGACGGATGACTCGGGCGCACCGCTGCCCGGCGAGCAGGTGCTGCTCGACGACAACGTCGAGGCCCGGGGGCACGAGTTCTACTCGCTCGGCAGCCTCGACGTCACCGCCGACGGCTCGACCATGCTCTACGGCGTCGACGTCGAGGGCGACGAGCGTTACACGATCCGCCTGCGGGCCGTCGACGGCACCGACCGCGTCTACCCCGACGTCATCGAGGGCACCGCGGCGGGCGCGGTGTTCGACCCGAGCGGCCGCTACCTCTTCTATGCGACCGTCGACGAGTCCTGGCGTCCCGACACGATCTGGCGGCACGAGGTCGGCACCGAGGCATCCGACGACGTCTCGGTCTTCCACGAACCCGACGAACGATTCTGGCTCGGCGTCGGCCTCACCCGCAGCCGCAAGTTCCTCATGATCGAGGCGGGGTCGAACGTCACGAGCGAGTCGTGGCTGCTCGACACCGCCGACCCGACGGGCGAGTTCGCCGTGGTGTGGCCTCGCAAAGACGGGGTCGAATACGACGTCGAGCACGTCGTCGCCGGCGGCAGGGATCGCCTGCTCATCGTGCACAACGACGACGCCGTGAATTTCGAGCTGGTCAGCGTTGCGGCATCCGACCCGCAGGGGGCACGACGGATGCTGCTGCCGCACAATCCCGCAGTGCGAATCGAGGGCGTCGATGCGTTCCGCGACTTCGTCGCCGTCGAGTACCGGCGCGAGGGCCTGCCGCGCGTGGCGATCGCAACGGTGCCGCCCGCCGGCATCCCCGCCGACGCGACACCCGACGACACCCTGCACGAGCTCTCGTTCGACGAGGCGCTGTTCTCGGTCGGCGTCGGCGGCAACCCCGCGTGGGAACAGCCGACGTTGCGCATCGGGTACACGAGTTTCGTGACGCCGTCGACCGTGTTCGACGTGGTGGTGGCGACCGGCGAGCGAAAGCTGCGCAAGCGCCAGCCCGTGCTCGGCGACTACGACGCGACCCGCTACGCGCAGCGCCGCGAATGGGCGACCGCGTCCGACGGCACGCGGGTGCCGATCTCGCTCGTGTACCGCCACGACCTCGTCACCCTCGGCGATCCCGCGCCAACCCTCTTGTACGGTTACGGATCGTACGAGCACTCGATCGACCCCGGCTTCGGCATTCCGCGGCTGTCGCTGCTCGACCGCGGCATGATCTTCGCCGTGGCGCACGTGCGTGGCGGCGGAGAGATGGGCCGGCTCTGGTACGAGCACGGCAAGAAGCTCGAGAAACGCAACACCTTCACCGACTTCATCGCCGCGGCGCGGCACCTGATCGATGAGGACATCACGGCCCCCGACCGGCTCGTCGCGCAGGGCGGCAGCGCCGGCGGGCTGCTGATGGGCGCGGTCGCGAACATGGCGCCGCAGTACTTCTCGGGCATCCTCGCTGAAGTGCCGTTCGTCGACCCGCTCACGTCGATCCTCGACCCGTCACTGCCGCTCACCGTGATCGAGTGGGATGAGTGGGGCAACCCGCTCGACGACGAAGAGGTCTACTCGTACATGCGCGGCTACTCGCCGCTCGAGAACGTGCACGACGGTGCGCACGGCGGCAGGCACTACCCGCGCATCCTCGCCGTGACCTCGCTGAACGACACCCGGGTTCTCTACGTCGAACCCGCCAAGTGGGTGGCGAAGTTGCGAGAGGTCGGGGCCGATCCGTTGCTCAAGATCGAGATGGCAGCCGGGCACGGCGGGGTGTCGGGGCGGTACTCGGCGTGGCGCGAGCGGGCGTTCGCGTACGCCTGGGTCATCGACGCGGCGGGGGCGCACCCGAGCGGGGAGTGAGGTGGGCAGCTCAGGAGAATGGGGCCCATCCCGTCTGACGGGCGACCATGGGGCCTATTCTCCTGACCTGGCCAGGGATGACCGCTTTGCGGCGCATGCATACGGATGGGTTCCGCGCTGAGCGAGCACGGTTCCGCATGTCGGTGGCCGCTGCCAGACTGTCGAAATGTCGTTGCTCACCGAGTTGAGAGAATCCGTTCCGAGCCGGGCCTACGGTCCCGGCGACACTGAATACGACGCCGGCCGCACCGTCTTCGCCGGCGTCGGGCAGCCCGACGCGGTCGTACGGCCGCACACCGCCGAAGAAGTCGCCGAAGCGGTCGCGAAGGCCGCTGCCGCGGGGCAGGCGATCGCCGTCCGCAGTGGCGGCCACGGGCTGGTTCCCGTCGAAGACGGGCTGGTCGTCGACCTCGCCGAGTTCACGTCGATCGACGTCGGTGACGACGGCCGCGTCGCGGTCGGCGGCGGCGTGCGCTGGGGCGACATCGCCACCGCGCTCGCCCCCCACGGTCTCGGCATCAGCTCGGGCGACACCCGAGAGGTCGGTGTGGGCGGGCTCACGCTCGGCGGCGGCATCGGATGGCTCGTGCGTGCGCACGGTCTCGCGGTCGATGCGCTGCGCGAGGTCGAACTCGTCACCGCCGCGGGCGAGGTGCTCACCGTCAACGCCGAATCGCACCCCGACCTGTTCTGGGCTGTGCGTGGCGGCGGTGGCAACTTCGGCGTCGTCACCCGCTTCGTCTTCCAGGCAGCCCCGGTCGATGGGCTCGCCGGCGGTCACGTCGCGTTCGACACGACCGATGTCGCGGGTGTGATCCGCACCTGGCGCGACGTCATGCGCGCGGGGCCCGACGAGCTCAATTCGACGCTGATGCTCATGCCCCCGTTCGCCCCCGAGGTGCCGTCGGGCCCGCAGCTCGCCGTCGCCCTGCGCGGCACCGAAGACGAGTTGCGACGCCTGCTCGCGCCGCTGCTGTCGCTGCCCTCGGTGTCGTCGGTGTCGCTCAGCGGGGTCACCTACGGCGACCTGCTCGAAGACGCTCCGCCCGGCAAGCCGCCGTTCCAGTTCGTCGGGGGCAACGGCTTCGTGCCCGAACTCACCGACGAGGCGATCGACGTCGTCGCCGCGCAGTTCGCTCGCGAGGTTCCGACCATGGTGCTGCTGCGCGCACTCGGCGGGGCGTTCTCGCGAGTCGCGCCCGAAGCCACCGCCATCGCGTATCGCGAGGCCGAGGCGCTGCTCCTCGTCAACGCGATCGTCGCTCCCGATGCCGATCCTGAGCAGGTCGCGGTGCTGAAGGCGGGCAGCGACGCCGCCCTGGCGTTCACGCGCGGGGCATACGGCGGCTTCTCTCCAGAGCGCAGCGACGACGTCACGCGGTCGATGTACCCGCCTGCGACCTTCGAGCGACTGCGTCGGGTGAAGGCCCAAGTCGATCCCGGCAACGCCTTCCGGCAGAACCACAACATCCCGCCTGCCGGGTGACGGTCGCGGCACTAGACTCACCGCGATGGATCGATCGACCGAGGCCCGACGCATCCGCCTGCTCACCGATCCGATTCGGTTGCGCATGCTCGGTGTCATTCGCGACAGCACCGAGGGGCGCAGCCACGTCGCGCAACTCGTCGACCTGCTCGGCGCGACGCAGCCCACCGTGAGCGGGCACATCAACGCGCTCGTCTCCGACGGCGTCGTCGAGTGCTCGACCGAGGGCGGGCGCGTCTGGTGCTCGATCGCGTCGTCCGCCACCGATCGCGTCGATGAACTGCTGCAGGCCGATGTGCCGGCGCACGCGCCTGACGAGATGCTCGCGCGCGTGGCATCCGAACTCGCCGACCGGTTCGAGGGCGTGTTCGCGCCTGAGGCCGTGGGCCGTTACGTACGCGAGAGCCATGACCTGCTCGCCGCACGCGGCGATGTCGCACGCGGCGACGGCGTGCGCGACCTCGCCGCCCAGACCGCGCAGTGGGCCGCCGACCGGATGGTCGCGGTCGCGACGGCCCGATCCGAACGAGCGGCAGATGCCCCCCTCGAGGTGCTGTTCGTGTGCGTGCAGAACTCGGGGCGATCGCAGCTCGGCGCGGCGATCCTCAAGCACCTCGCGGGCGACCGCGTGCACGTACGAAGCGCGGGCTCGAGGCCGGCGGCCGCCGTGCATTCGACCACCGTCGATGCGCTCGACGAGAT
Source organism: Agromyces neolithicus (assembly GCF_039529735.1). Taxonomy (NCBI): domain Bacteria; kingdom Bacillati; phylum Actinomycetota; class Actinomycetes; order Micrococcales; family Microbacteriaceae; genus Agromyces; species Agromyces neolithicus. The sequence continues at coordinate 592,021 of NZ_BAAANJ010000001.1, read as the reverse complement.
CGGTGCGCCGGTCGGCACGGAGTTCCCGAAGCCACTGACCGACGAGGTCGTCCGCGCGGCCGACCTCGTCATCACCATGGGTTGCGGCGAGGCGTGCCCGGTGTACCCGGGTCGGCGTTACCTCGACTGGGAGCTCGACGACCCCGCCGGCCAGTCCCTCACGCGTGTCCGCGTCATTCGCGATGATGTCGAGCGGCGCGTGCGCGCGCTCCTCGACGAACTCGGCAACGCGCGCGAATCGAGCCGCTCGGTCGGCGAGCCGAGCCGCTCGGTCGGCGAACCGAGCCACTCGGTCGGCGAGCCGAGCCGCCGGTTCGGATAGCTCAGCCGAGCTGCCGCGTCGCCGAGTTCAGCCGACGTAGTCACCGAACGGGTCGGCCGCCCTGGCCCGTCGAGCGCGCTCGGCCTCGGCCGCCTGCACATCGCGGTCGAGGTCGAGCAGCAGGTCGTGCACGCGGGCTTCGCGCTCTGCCTCGTAGGTCTCGTCGACCTCGATCTGCGGCCACTCGCCCCACTCGCGTGCGAGCCGGGCGTCGATCGCCCCCGCCACTTCTTGCCACGCCTCTTCGCGTGCGCGTTCGGCGAGGGCGGCGAGGTACTCGGCATCGCTGCGGCGCGTCCAGAGTTCGGTCGAGACCGCGGCGTACACCTTCTCGCGGCGCCTCAGGTTCGGCCCGTCGGCGCGACGGTAGTCGTGCTCGTGAGAGCTGCGGCCCTCGCGGCGCGCCGCCGCCTCGCGCTCGTCGGCGGTGCGTTCGGCGACCTCTTCGGCCTCTTGCACGAGTTCGTAGAGCACCTCACGGGCCGCGGCCGATGCCCGCTCGGGCTCGAACGGCTCGTCACCGCGCAACGCATGCATGACGAATCGGTTGCGCAGGGTCATCCGCGCCGCCGCCTCGGCAACCATCAGGCCCTCGGCGAGCATCTCGTCGAAGGTGGGCTGAGGGGCTTCGGGCAGTTCGTTACGGTCGAACGCACGAAAACGCCGCTTCGGCCGCTTGCGCCAGAAGGCCATCGCGTTCGCCCTTCGACCGTGAATTCACCGCCCGCTCGGCGGCCGAATCGAGTTTATCGCGGGCGATCGACGGTCTCACCTCGAGTGCGATGCCGGCGATCGGATGCCGCTCGCCGAGGTCTGCCGCACGGCGCGGTCAGCGCACCACGTCGTAGGTGATGTGTGTGGCGAGCTCGTTGGCGAGCACGTCGATCGGCTTGAAGGCGACACCGCCGAGCCCGTCGAACGGTCGCTCGCCGGCACCGAGCACGATCGGCGAGACGCTGAGGATGATGCGGTCGATGTGGCCGGCGCCGAGGTACTGGCGCACGGTGCTCGCACCACCCGCGATCGATACACGACCCTCACCCGCGGCGGCTCTGGCACGCGCCAGAGCGTCGTCGATGCCGGTCGTGACGAAGTGGAATGTCGTGCCGCCGGCCATCTCGAGCGGTTCGCGCGCATGGTGGGTGAGCACGTACACGGGTGCGTGGTAGGGCGGCTCATCGCCCCACCAGCCCTTCCACTGGTCGTCGGGCCAGTCGCCGCGGATGGGCCCGAACATGTTGCGCCCCATGATGTAGGCACTCGGCGCAAGGATCTGGTCGACGATGGCCTGGTTTGCATCGGGCTGCTGGAACATCCAGTCGTGCAGCCGCTCGCCGCCCTCCCCGAGCGGATCATCGAGCGTCTGGTTCGGCCCGGCGACGAAGCCGTCGAGCGAGATCGACATGTTGGCCGTGACGAGGCCGTCGTTGAACGTCATGTGGGGCACACTACGCCTGGCCTCCGACGGTTGCCCGCGGTCAGGAGTGAGAGTGGCCCGCGGCAGGCGGGGTTCGCGACGCGAGAGAACGGGCCGCGAACCCCGCGTCCGTGTCGCTACGCCATGTTGGCGGCGTACCCGGCGGGATCCGAGTCGAAAGCGGGTCCGCATCCGGCGCAGCAGAAGTAATACCGCTCGCCTTCGAAGTCGCGATACAGACCGGTCGCTTCCGCTGCGTTCTTGCTGACGGGACTGCCGACCATGACCGGGCACGTGGTCATGTCATCGCTCATGCCGCCGAGCAGATTCTCTTGGCCGTTGCCCGCCGCGGCGGGGTTCGGCGCGCTGGTGCTGCAACAGCTGGAGCTCGCCTGGAGGTCGTTCGTCATCGTGGGTGATTCCTTTCGTGCCTTCTGTGGGTGGTGTGGGGTCGTCGCATCACTGTTCGGCGACGCTCTTGAACCCGCGCAGGCGCAGGCTGTTGCCCACGACGAAGACGCTCGAGAGCGCCATCGCAGCCCCTGCGAGCATGGGATTGAGCATGCCGAGCGCCGCGACGGGGATCGCTGCGACGTTGTAGGCGAACGCCCAGAACAGGTTGGTCTTGATCGTGCCGAGCGTCCTGCGCGACAGGCGGATCGCGTCGACCGCGCCGCGCAGATCACCGCGCACGAGCGTGATGTCCGACGCTTCGATCGCGACGTCGGCGCCGGTGCCCATGGCAAGACCGAGGTCGGCCTGGGCGAGGGCGGGAGCATCGTTGACGCCATCGCCGATCATCGCGACGATCTTGCCCTCTCGCTGCAGTCGGGCGACGACGTCGACCTTGTCCTTCGGGAGGACTTCGGCGAAGACCTCCTCGATGCCCACCTCGGTGGCGATCTGCCGGGCGACGGCCTCGTTGTCACCGGTGAGCAGCACTGGGGTCAGGCCGATCGCCTTGAACTGTGCGATCGCCTCGGCGCTGGTCGGCTTGACCGTGTCGGCGACGACGAGGATGCCTCGGGCCTGCCCGTCCCAGCCGACCGCGACCACGGTCTTGCCTTCGCCCTCGGCGCGCGCCTTGGTGGACGCCAACTCACGACTCAGCTGCAGCGACCACTCGGCGAGCAGTGACTCGCGGCCCACCAGCACGGCATGACCATCGACGATGCCCTGCACGCCCTTGCCTTCGATGTTCGCGAAGTCCTCAGGAGTCGCGAGAGTGCCGACCTCCTGCGTCGCCCCCTTGGCGATCGCCTGCGCGATCGGGTGCTCGGAGGCGTCCTCCAGTGCGCCGGCGAGCCGCAGCAGCTCGCCCCGATCGGTGCCGGGCTCGACGACCACATCGACCAGTGTCATCTTGCCGGTGGTGACCGTGCCCGTCTTGTCGAGTACGACGGTGTCGATCTTGCGGGTGGATTCGAGCACTTCCGGACCCTTGATGAGGATGCCCATCTGCGCACCGCGGCCGGTGCCGACCAGCAGGGCGGTCGGCGTCGCGAGCCCGAGGGCGCAGGGGCACGCGATCACGAGCACGGCGACTGCCGCAGTGAACGCAGCGGTCACGGGCAAGCCCGCGCCGAGCCAGCCTCCGAGCGCGGCGAACGCGATCACGATCACGATCGGCACGAACACGCCCGAGATCCGGTCGGCCAGACGCTGCACCTCCGCCTTGCCTGTCTGGGCATCCTCGACGAGCTTGGCCATCTGCGCGAGCTGCGTGTCCGACCCGATCCGGGTCGCCCGGACCAGGAGACGACCGCCGACGTTCGTCGTAGCGCCGGTGACCATGTCGCCTTCGGCGACCTCGACCGGCACCGATTCGCCGGTGAGCATGGAGGCGTCCACCGCGGACGTGCCGGAGACCACGACCCCGTCAGTGGCGACCTTCTCGCCCGGGCGCACGATGAACTCGTCACCGACCTGGAGCTCCTCGACGGGGATCTTCGCCTCGACGCCGCCGCGCAGGACCGAGACCTCTTTCGCACCGAGTTCGAGCAGTGCCCGCAGGGCCGCGCCGGCCTGCCGCTTGGACCGCTTCTCGAAGTAGCGGCCGGCGAGGATGAACATGGTCACCCCGGCGCCCACCTCGAGGTAGATGTTCGCCGCGCCATCGGAGGGCGCGAGCGCGAACTCGAACGGGTGGGTCATGCCCGTGGCGCCGGCCGTGCCGAAGAACAGCGCGTACAGCGACCACAGGAACGCCGCGGACGTGCCCATGGAGATGAGCGTGTCCATCGTCGCGGTGCCGTGCTTGAGGTTCATCCATGCGGCCTTGTGGAACGGCCACGCCGCCCACACGATCACGGGTGCTGCGAGAGCGAGCGACGCCCACTGCCAGTAGGTGAACTGCAACGCCGGGATCATCGCCATCGCGATCACCGGCACGGTCAGCACGATCGAGCCGATCAACCGTTGGCGCAACGAGGTCAGCTCGGGGTCGGCGTCATCGGCATCGCCGGTGGCCGCGCCGGCCTTCTTCCCGTCCACGGGTGCGGGCACGGCGGCGGTGTATCCGGTCTTCTCGACCTCGGCGATCAGGAGTGTCGGGTCGTACCCGTCGGGGACGGTGACCTTCGCCTTCTCGGTCGCGTAATTCACGGTCGCGGTGACACCGTCGAGCTTGTTCAGCTTCTTCTCGATCCGCATCGCGCAGGAGGCGCAGGTCATCCCGCCGATCTCCAACTCGACGCCTGTGCCCACGTTCGGGGGCGCTGATGTGCTCATGTGTCGTTCCTTCTGCTAGCTGCTGACGGGCGGGACCTGACGGTCAGTGCCCCTCCGAATGCGATCCGCTCTCGGCCTCCGTGACGCGGTCACTGTGAGCGGCGTCGAGCACGAACTCGGCGGTGTGGACCTCGCCGTCGACCTGGAAGTCCAGGTACAGCAAGTAGCGGCCCGCTGTGGGGGCCTCTGCCGCGAAGACAATCTCGGGCCCGGCCGTCTCGCCAGCCTCGGGGTCGTCACCCTCGGCGTGGACGTGCAGGAAGGCGAGGTCGCCCTCACGCAGTGCAACGAGGTGTCCGAACGCGCCCAGATACGGTTCCAAGGTGGTGACCGGTTCACCATCACGGGTGACGGCGATCGTGAGTTCGCTCGACGATCCCGCCACCATCTCACCGTCCACGGTGACGGTGAATCCGTCGACCTGATCGACCTGAGTCGGCTGCGGTGCGACAGGAGCAAACTGTCCTGCCACGTGAACAGTGCGCGTGAGCGTCAGCGGCGCTGCATCGGCACCTGCCGTCGTGAAGTCGGCGAACACTCGGTAGCTCCCCGCCTCGGCCCATACCCACCGCGTCGACCACGTACCGGTCGACTCGTCGAGCACCGGATGAACGTGACGGAACCGGCTGCCGTCCGACCGGGCAACGATCAGATGCAGGTCCCTGTCGTGTGCGGTCGTGTACTCCGTCACCGGTGCCCCTGAGGCATCCTGAATCTGGAAGCTCAGCTTGCCCGACTCACCGACCGTTGCAGGCGCCGCAACCGGCGACAGCACATACCCGTCGACGCCGAGGGCGAGGCCCTTCAACGCGTCTGCGGCAGCAGGTGCCGATGCAGTGCTCGCGGAATCGTGACCCTCTTCATGACCCTTCATCTCACTCCCCTTCTCCCATGCGGCGACCGCGCCGACAGGAACCATGGTTGCGGCGATGCCGAATGCGCCGCCGAACGCCACCACCAACGCGAGCCCGTACAGGCCAAGACGTGCGCCGGTCTTCATAGCGCCCGCACCGCCGAGTACCCTGCCTCCTCGACAGCGGCCAGAACCTGGGCATCGTCGACCGAGTCGGAGCCCGTCACTGCGAGCTTTCCCGTCTGAGCGCTCACCTGAATGTGCTCCACGCCGGCGATCTGGCCGACCTCTTCACGGATCGACATCTCGCAGTGCCCGCAGGTCATGCCCGTCACCTGGTACTCGTTCGTGGCCATCGCGCATCCTCATTCCGTTGTCTTGTACCCCTACCGGGTACTTGTCCGAACAATATACCCCTATGGGGTATTCCGCAAAGCGAGATCGTGAGTGGCAACAGGGCGCCGCGGCGGGCGGTCAGGGTAGGCCGCGAGCGGGGCGATGAGCAACCCGGCTGCTACCGCGCTGAGCGGATGCCCCGGACCGATGTCTGCGGCGTGCCGTACGGTACTGCCATGAGTGCCGAGTCATCGGGCGAGCCTGACGCGACCGCCTCGCGGGTGCCACGGGCGTGCAGCATCATCGTCGACGGTGGCGCTTGCACGTCACCGGTCGTCGCCCGAGCACCGCTCGACCTCTGCACCGCGCACATGCTCGAATCACACGACTGGGTCGACCGCGAGTTCGGCCTGACCGACCTGCTCCCGGGCCCCTGCCTGGCGTGCGGGTCGAGACTCGGGGTGCGGTACCCGTCGGGTTGGCTCTGCGCGGTGTGCGAGTGGCGGGTCGGCGAGATCCCCGACGGGTCCATCGCCGACGGCCGAGTCGATGTCGTCTATTACCTTCGCTACGGCGACCGCATCAAGATCGGCACCTCTGCGAACCCGCGGCACCGCTTCGCGAGCCTTCCCCATGACGAGGTGCTCGCGTTCGAGCGCGGTGGTCGACTGCGCGAACAGCGGCGGCACGCGCAGTTCGCCGAGCACCGCATCACGGGCACCGAGTGGTTCGAGTCGAATGAGGCCCTCGTCGCCCATGTGACCGAACTCAGCGAAGGCGTCGACGACCCCTGGGCGCTGTTCGATCGGTGGGTGAGTCGCCAGATCGCCCAGCACGGGTGATCAATGCAGCATCACGGGTCGCGGGTCGGCGGCAGGTCTACCCGACCGGCGGTGCCTCGGGGTCGAACCATGGCAGTGAGCCGTCGGCCGAGGCGTACTTCACGATGAGGCTGCAGTCCTTGCCGCCGAAGCCCTCGTCGATGAGCCGCTCGAACTGGTCGAGCGCGAGATGCGCGCCGGGCAGGTGCAGTCCGGCGCCGTCGCCGGCGGCGAGCGCGAACGAGAGATCCTTCTCGGCGAGCACGGTCGAGAACGTCGCGTCGAAGTTGCGGTTCGCCGGGCTCGTCGTCACGACACCCGGCACCGGATACCAGGTACGCAGGGGCCACGACTCCCCCGACGAGACCGACGCGACTTCGAAGAACGTCGCCGCGTCGAGACCGAGCTGCTCGGCGAGCTGCGACCCCTCGGCGAGGCCCACGAGCGACACGAACAGCATGAGGTTGTTCGCGAGCTTCGCGGCGATGCCCATGGTCGGCCCGCCGAGCTCGAACACGTGCCCGGCCATCGGTTCGACGAGCGGCACGGCCCGCCGCACGGCGTCGGCCTCGCCGCCGAGCATGAAGGTCAGGCTGCCGGCCGCGGCGCCGGCGATGCCGCCCGAGATGGGCGCGTCGACGAACGCGAACCCACGAGCTGCGGATGTCTCGTGGCAGAACCTCGACGTCGCGACATCCACCGTCGACGTATCGAGCAGCAGCGCCGCGGCCGGGGTCGTCGCCCAGATGCCGGCGTCGCCGCCGTAGACCTCGCGAACGTGCTCGTTGCGCGGCAGTGAGGTGAACACCGCGTCGGCGCCGTCGACGGCCTCGGCGATCGTGTCGACGACCTGCACGCCCTGCTCGGCCGCGGCCGCCCTCGCCTCAGGCACGGGATCGACGCCCCGCACCTCATGCCCCGCCGCGACCAGGTGCCCGGCCATCGGGGCGCCCATGTGCCCCAATCCGATCCATGCGATGGCAGCCATGACCCCTCCCGACCTCGTCGACGGTGCGGCGGCCGTTCTCAGCCGTCGCCTCCACGATACGTCGGGTTCGACGGACATTCTGGGTTTGGGAGGGCCCGAGATCCGGAAGTCGCAGTACGCCCGTTCGACTCCTGAAAACAAGGACGCCGTCCGAGGCGGAACTGCGTCCTTGTTTTCAGGAGTCGTACGGGCTGAACCCCGCGCACAACCCCGCGCGACCGCGGTCAGAAGCGGATGACCTGGCGGATCGCCTGCCCCTCGGCGAGGGTGTCCATCGCCTCGTTGATGTCGTCGAGCGTGACGTACGACGAGATGAGCGCCTCGACCGGCAGGCGACCCTGCCGCCACAGCTCGGCGTAGCGCGGGATGTCGCGCGAGGGCACCGCCGATCCGAGGTAGCTGCCCACGATCGTGCGCGCCTCTGCCGTGATGCTGAGTGGTGAGATCGACGACACCGCCGAGGGCGACGGCAACCCCACGGTCACGGTGCGCCCGCCGGGCGCGGTGAGCGCGAACGCGGTCTCGAACGCCCGCGGATGCCCTGCCGCCTCGACCACGAGCGCGGCACGCACCCCGGCGTCGGCGGCCGACGAGGGCGTGTACACCGCGTCGGCACCGAGCTCTCGGGCTCGCCCGAGCTTCGAGCCCACCGCGTCGACGCCGATGACCCGCCCGTGCCCGAGCGAGACCGCCGTGATGAGCGCAGCCATGCCGACGCCACCGAGTCCGACGACGATGACGTCGTCGCCCGGCTTCGCGGCACCCGCGTTGACGACCGCGCCGCCGCCCGTGAGCACGGCGCACCCGAGCACCGCCGCGACCTCGGGCGGCACGTCGTGCCCGACGACGACCGCCGAGCGGTGATCGACGACCGCGTGCGATGCGAACCCCGAGACCCCCAAGTGGTGGTGCACGCGATCACCGTCGCGCGTCAGCCTGGTGCTTCCGTCGAAGAGCGTTCCGGCACTGTTCGACGCGGTACCCGGCACGCACGGCATGACGCCGCCGGTGCGGCATCCGTCGCATTCACCGCACCGCGGCAGGAACGCCATCACGACGCGGTCGCCGACCGCGAACCCCGCAGCGGATGCCCCCGCCCCGACCTCTTCGACGATGCCGGCGGCCTCGTGGCCGAGCAGCATCGGCACCGGGCGCGGACGGTTGCCGTCGACCACCGAGAGGTCGGAGTGGCAGATGCCGGCCGCCTCGATGCGCACGAGCAACTCGTCGGGGCCGGGGTCGTCGAGCTCGAGGTCGACGACCCCGATCGGCCGCGACTGCGCGAACGGACGGGCCCGCCCGACCTCTTCGAGCACCGCCCCGGTGATGCGCCTGGTCACGCTCGACGCCTCAGTGGGTCGGGAAGCCGAGGTCGATCTGCGACTCGCTCGGCTCGGGCCAGCGGGTCGTCACGACCTTGCGCCGCGTGTAGAAGTTGAAGCTCTCGGGCCCGTACATGTGGGTGTCGCCGAAGAGCGAGTCCTTCCAGCCGCCGAACGAGAACGCGCCGACGGGCACCGGGATCGGAACGTTCACGCCGACCATGCCCACCTCGATGTCGTACTCGAAGCTGCGCGCCGTCTTGCCGTCGCGCGTGAACACGGCCACCCCGTTCGCGTAGCGGCTCGCGTTGATCAGTTCGACGGCCTCGTCGTAGGTGTCGACGCGCACGACCGACAGCACCGGGCCGAAGATCTCCTCGTCGTAGACGCGCATTCCGGGCCGTACCCGGTCGACGAGCGACGCGCCGATGAAGAAACCGTCGCCTTCGAACTCGTGCGACCGCCCGTCGACGACGACCGTGGCGCCCTCACCCGCGGCCCCGTCGACGAACCCGGCGACGCGCTCGCGCGCTTCGCGGGTGATCAGCGGGCCCATCTCCGACGCAGGATCGGTGCCGTCGCCGATGACGAGTCGCGACATCCGCTCGCTGATCTTCTCGATGAGCGGATCGGCGACCTCGCCCACCGTGACGAGCACCGACACGGCCATGCAGCGCTCGCCCGCCGAACCGTACGCCGCCGAGATGGCCGCGTCGGCCGCGGCGTCGAGGTCGGCGTCGGGCATGACGACCATGTGGTTCTTCGCTCCGCCGAGGGCCTGCACGCGCTTTCCCTGCTCGGCCGAACGTGTGTAAATGTACTTCGCGATGGGCGTCGAGCCGACGAACGAGACGGCCTTGATGTCGGGGTGGTCGAGAATCGCGTCGACCGCGACCTTGTCGCCGTGCACGACGTTGAGCACGCCGTCGGGAAGCCCCGCCTCGCGGAACGCGTCGGCGAGCCACACCGCCGCCGAGGGGTCGCGCTCGGACGGCTTCAGGATGACGGCGTTGCCCGCCGCGATCGCGGTCGTGACCATCCAGAGCGGCACACGTCGATGCCACGCGCGACCTGCTCGGAGTAGTCGCCCTTCAAGTGGTGCATGAGGCCCGCGCAGAACTCGACGTTCTCGAGCCCGCGGGCGACCTCGCCCTTGGCGTCGTCGACGGTCTTGCCGTGCTCGGAGGTGATCAGGCGCGCGAGTTCGACGTCGCGCCGCTCGATGATCTCGCGCAGCTTGAACATGACGTGCGAGCGGCGTCCGAGTCCCGTGTTGCGCCAGGCGATCTGAGCAGCGGATGCCGCGACCACGGCCTCGTCGATACGTGCGGCGTCGGCGAGCACGACCTCGGCGGTCTGCTCGCCTGTCGCCGGGTTGTACACGGGGCCGCGGCGCGCGTCGTCGTCGACGCGGGTGCCCGCGATCACGTGCGGGATGGTGGTCTTCACGGCCGTGGGAGTGAGGGTGTCGGTCATGGGGTGGTTCCTTTCAGGAGTTTCGGTCGTCGAGTGGCGCCCGACGAAGGAGGAGGCGTATCGAGACGTGATGCGGTGATCTCGATACGGCGCTGGCGCGCCTACTCGATCAGCGGGAGGCGAGCGCAGGCTCGGGCTCGGGCGTGTAGCCGGCCACCGCGCCGTCGGGGTGTACGAGCTTGGCGATGAGGCTGCAGTCCTTGCCGCCGAGCCCCTCGGCGATGAGCTGCTCGAACTGCTCGCGCGCGAGCTGCGCGGCGGGCAGGCTGAGCCCTGCGGCGTCGCCGGCACCGAGTGCGAGCGCGACGTCCTTGAGCGCGAGGGTCGTCGCGAAGGTGGCGTCGAAGTTGCGGTTCGCCGCCGACGACTCGACGATGCCCGGCACCGGGTACCATGTGCGCATCGCCCACGAGTCGGCCGACGAGACGCGCGCGATGTCCCAGAACGTCTGCGGGTCGATGCCGAGGCTCGACGCGAGCTGCGAGCCCTCGGAGGCGGCGACGAGCGAGATGAAGAGCATCATGTTGTTCGCGAGCTTCGCGGCGATGCCCTGGGTGGCGGCCCCCACCGCGAAGACGTTGCCGGCCATCGGATCGACGAGCGACTTCGCCTCTGCGACATCCGCTGCCGCACCGCCGAGCATGAACGTGAGCGTTCCCGCTGCAGCACCCGAGATGCCGCCCGACACGGGCGCGTCGACGAATCGCACGCCGCGTGCAGCTGACTCGTCGTGGCAGTACCTCGAGGTCTCGATGTCGACCGTCGAACTGTCGAGCAGCAGCGCGGTCGCGGGGGCGTTCGCCCAGACGCCGGCGTCACCCTTGTAGACCGAACGCACGTGCTCGCCCTTCGGCAGCATCGTGAAGACGGCGTCAGCACCGCTCACGGCGTCGGCAACGGATGTCGCGATGCGCACCCCGTTCGCGGCCGCGGCCTCGTTCGCCCCGGCGTCGAGATCGAAACCCACGACCTCGTGGCCCGCCGCGACCAGGTTCGCGGTCATCGGACCGCCCATGTTGCCCAAACCGATCCATGCGATCGTCGCCATCGTGTCCTCCTTGACATCGTGATGTTCGAGACGCGGCGCCCTCCCCCGACGACGCCGCGACCCCCTCACCATAGGTTGCGTTCAACGCACAGCCAACGCCGAAAACCCTCGAATCTTGCACGACGCGTGTGCATTCATGCACGATGGGTGGGTGATCACCCCACGCGACCCGAACCCCGAGTGGCTCATGACGTTTCTCGCGGTCGCCCGGCTCGGCCGGTACACGGCGGCGGCGCAGGTGCTCGGGGTGAACCACTCCACGGTCTCGCGGCGCATCGCGGCGCTCGAGGCCGCGATGGGCGGGCACGTGCTCACCCGCGCCGCCGGCGGCTGGGAGACGACGCCCCTCGGCGCCCGCGCCATGGCCACCGCCGAACGCATCGAGGCCGACCTGCGCTCACTCGTCGAGGTCGACCAGCCGGGCCTGTCGGGCCTCGTGCGCATCGCCGCGCCCGACGCGTTCACGGCGCTCTACGCGACCCCGGCACTCGCTCCGCTGCAGAACGCGAATGCCGGCCTCTCGTTCGAACTGCTCAGCGCGACCCAGCGCGTGCGCCAGACCCGCTCGGGCGTCGACATCGAAGTGGCGGTGGGGCGACCCGACGTGCGCAAGGCCCTCGCGACCCCGGTGTTCGAGTACGCCCTCGCCCTCTACGCGAGCGAGGCCTACCTCGCCGAGCACGGCGAGCCGCGCACGATCGCCGAGATGTCGGGGCACCGCCTGAACTACTACATCGAGTCGGCGCTGCAGATCGACGAGCTCGACATCGCCGTCGACGAGCTGCCCCTCACGCTGCCGAGCATGCGGTCGACGAGCGTCTTCGCGCACCTCGCCGCGACGGTGGCGGGCGCCGGCATCGGGCTGATGCCCGACTACGTCGCCGGTCTCGCCCCGCGGCTGCGCCGAATCCTCGCCGATGAGTACCACCACCCGATCGCGTACTGGGCGGTCACCCGCGAAGAAAGCCTGCGCAACCCCGCGGTCGCCGCGGCGTTCCGCGCGCTCGTCGAGTACGACGCCGTGCGCAAGGCCGCGACGTAGCCGGCCTATCCGACGCCGGCATTCAGGAGATCGCGGGCATGCTTTGGGCGCCCTCGGTAGGGTGCGCGCATGGCAAAGAACGTCACGCTGTACATCGGCAACACGGCTCCGAACTACGCGAAGTTTCGTTTCACGGACTCTCGCGAGTGGGAGGGTGTGCGATCGCAGATCATCACTGCGATGAACGAGGGCAGGGGAACGATCGAGATCAACCGCAAGGGAAACAAGGTCGTCTACGTGTACAGCCCATTCCTACCGGTGAGTTGGGTCGAGACCGGCGCGTAGGGACAAGCCGGTGCCGCGCAGAACGACCCCTCTCGCGCGATTGTGGGATGACGTTCGAGGGCGCGCTCCTCTCCAGAAGATTATTAGGCGGTGGGTTCGTCGTGCGGGTCGTGGAGGTGGTCGGTGATGTCGATCGGCTGCGTCGGCGGGAGGGAGAGGGCGGCCGGGTCGATCGGTAGGGCGGTCATGGAGTGTTCCCTTCGTACTGGTATTCACGGAGGAGTTCGCGGAGCTTTTCGCGGGCGCGTTGATATCGGCCGCGGGCGGTCGACTCGCTGATCCCGAGGATCGTGGCTGCTTCGGGCACGGCGAATCCATCCCAGAGGACGAGGCGCACGAGTTCGGTTTGGTCGTCGGCGAGTGCGTCGAGCGCCGCACGGATGTCGAGGGTTTCCGGGTCGACATGCTCGGTCGGCAACGACTCGAGATGCGCGCGCAGCTTGTCCGTGAGGGTGGAATGGCGGGCGGTGCGACGGGCTGCGTTGGCGAGGACGCGCCTCGCGACCCCGAACAGCCACATCCGCGCCTGCTCCGGCTCTGCCGGCATCCGATCGCCTCGCCGCCACGCGACCACGAACGTCTCGCTGAGCAGATCGGCGGCATCAGCCTGGACCGGCACTCGCCGGCCGAAGTAGGTCAGCAGGTCGGCCGCATTGGCCTTGTACGCGGCCTAGAGCTGTGCTTCTCGGGTGGATCGGTTCTGGCGGCGCATCATTGCGCTGGGCCTTCAGTCGCACCCTCGCACGGCCCAGCCCCGAACTGCAACGAGACACTCTCGATCGGATGGCCCGCCCGTCGGAACTCGGCGTTGACGCGGTCGGCTATCACCCGTGTCGCCGCAATCGAATACGTCGCGGGTGGCGGGGTTGCGCCGGATGCGATGCTGTCCGGGTCGGTGAACGCGACGCGTTGTTCAACTTCGAGTTGGTACGCGGCTTCGATCTCGGCGGTGGTGATGGATGCGATGAGCGGGTCCCAGTCGTGCTCGGTGAGGAACTTCCGCGCCTCCTCCGTACGCCGGTCGACCTCCTCGTCGGACACGTCGTCGTAGTCGTAGTGAGGCTCCACGCCGATGAATACTTCGCAGAGACCGAGGCTCGTCCCGTCTTCAAGCTGGAAGCTGCGTTGGGCGACGATATCCGGCGTCCAGCCGAAGAAATCGATCACGGCCGGCGCGGCCGTCGCAGCGGTAACGCCCAAGCCGATGCTGCCGAGGCTGAGCGCGGAGCCGGCGAGAATCCGGCGGACCCGGGACCCGAGCCGCCGCTGACGCAACTCCGACGCGACCGACGTTGCAAGGGCATCCGCCTGCGCCGCCACTGCTGGGTCAGCGCCAAGTGCCGGTGGTGCAGCCTGCCGCACCGCCTCATCGAACGAGTCCATCGATTGCCCTTCGTCGAGTGCCTTCATAGAGGACATGTCCGGCAGAGCGCCCTCCTTAACACAGCTCCTGACTTTTGGCTGACTTGGAGCTGCGTCTCCCGTCGCTGCATCGCTCATCGTGTTCACTCATGTTCGGGCAGCATCGGCGGCGCCCAGCCCGGATCGCGATCGAGTTGCGCGGCTCGCGCGACGGACGCCGCGCCGAAGCGATCGCGTACCGCGTCGAGCACGGTGTCGAGGCGCACCCCGTCGTCCCAGTCGATCGGCAGCTCCGGCTGGAGGCTGTCGGCGCGTGCCAACTGCGACAGCGAGACGCCGATCAGGGTGATGCCGCGTTCTGCGATCTCTGGCTGGGCGCCGGCAAGCAGCCCTCGCGCGACGGCGAGCAGCACCGCGGTGCGGTCTGACGCGGAGCGGAGGGTGCGCGATCGGGTGGCCTTCGCGAAGTCGCCGTAGCGAAGACGCAGCACGATCGTGCGGCACACCCGGTCGCCATCGCGCAGCCGGCGGGCGAGCCGATCGACGATCTGGGTGAGGATGAGGTCCAGTTCGTCGGCCGCGCTCGGGCGGCTACCGAGCGCGCGCTGAGAGCCGATGGAGCCGCGTCGGCGCGTGCTGTCAACCGGGCGCGGGTCTCGTAGCCGGGCCAGCGCGTGCAGATGCGCGCCGATCGCCTTGCCGAGCAGCTTCTCCGCGGTCGCGGCTTCGAGCTCGGCCAATTGCCCGACTGTGCGAATGCCGAGCCGATGCAGCTTCTCGGCGGTCACAGCGCCGACTCCCCACAACCGTTCTACCGGCAGCGGGAGCAGGAACGCCTGCTCCCGCTCGGGCTCGACCACCAGCAGCCCGTCGGGCTTGCTGACGGCGCTCGCGACCTTCGCGAGGAACTTGGTCCGCGCGATCCCGACCGAGATGGCCAACCCGACCTCCGCACGAACCCGCTCCCGCAGTCGCACCGCGATCTGCTCGGGCGTGCCCGCGATACGTCGGAGACCTCCGACTTCGAGAAACGCCTCGTCGATGGAAAGCCCCTCCACGAGCGGGGTCGTATCGCGGAAGATCGCGAACACGGCTCGACTGGCCGCCGAATATGCGTCCATCCGTGGCGGGACGACCACGGCGTCGGGGCAGAGGTCGCGCGCCTGCCGGCCGCCCATCGCGGTGCGCACCCCACGGGCCTTCGCCTCGTAGCTCGCCGCCAGAACGACACCGCCGCCGACGATGACCGGCCGGCCGCGCAGCTCGGGCGCGTCACGCTGCTCGACTGAGGCGTAGAACGCGTCGAGATCCGCGTGCAACACGGTCGCCTCTCCCCGCATTCCGCCCTCCCGCCGATCGCCCGTCCTGCGGATCGTCGCACGCACCGGGGACACGAGATACTGAAGCATGTCCTCTTCCGTCGAACGCCGCTCCAATCCGGCTGCGTGGGCCGCGTTCTGGTTCGCGCTGGCCGGCCTCGTGCTCATGCCCATTCCGTTGTTCATCGGGCTGGTCCTCGGCGGCGGCCTCTCGATCGTCGCCGCAATCCTCGCCGTGATCGCCCTCTTCAAGGGGCTCGCGCGCGACGGCAAGGGCATCGCGCCCGTCGTGTTCGCCGCGATCTTCATCGCGCTCACCTGGGGCGGCATCTCGGTTGGGGGCGGCATCGTCTGGTAGGCCGACCGGCAGGTGGTTTCCTGCTATCCGACCCGCCGGCGCATGCGCCGGCACGAGTGCGATGATTCGGGATGTGCTGTACTCCCGCTGCCGAAAAGGCATCCCAAACGGCGCAATCCGGCGAGGCCACCGAATGTGGGCAACTACCGGATCATCTACACCGTCCACGACGACGTCCTATTGGTAGTCGTCGTCACCCTCGGGCACCGCCGCGACGCCTACGATCGCTGACCAGTGCATCGTCCCGCTGAGCGACCGGCTATGGGCGCTACGCACTGACCAAATGCGGATCCACGCGGCTCGCAGTCGGGCCGTTCCGCAAGGCGATCGACTACGGGACTTCCCGTTGCGGTGATTCATCACCGATGGCGGCTTGGATCTCCCGAATGATCGACCCGAGGATACCCGACGCGAGAAGTCCCGGGCCTAGAGGGCCAGCGGTGTCCGCTCCGACCGGAGGCAGCTGCCGAAGCGCGGACTTGGTTTCGTCGGTCATGTGCTCGAGTTGCCAGGAGATCTCGTCGCGGACGGCCTCGGGCTGATCCTGCGCGGCCAGCCCAGCCGCTTTCGCCGCGTAGGCGGCGGCGCCGAGGGCGTGCGCGCCCATGTGAGCGACACCCGCGGCTTGTGCAGCGGCCCGGGCGGCAGCCACGGCCGCAGGCGAGCTCACCGCGTGCGCGGCCCGACCAGCAACGAACCGGCGGCGTATCTCACCGGCTGCCTCGAGCTCACCACCGGCGAACGCCCGAGCGCGGGCGATGGCATCACGTGGTCGACCATCTGCCGGAGCCTCTGATTCGAACACGGACAAGACCCGCTCAGCACAGTCCGCTGCCCATGTTGCGACCTGGCGGCGATCGGGTTCACTCAGCGACTGCGGCGAAGGCATGCCAGCAGCCTTCCACACTGTCGGCAGACCGATCTGTCTTCAGACGTCTCGAGCGCAAGAGGATGATGGGTCCATGCATGCTGCCCACCGTCCCGGTCTTCGGGTCGACTCCGGACTGACGATCCCCGAGTCCGAGCTGTCGTGGAGGTTCTCGCGGTCATCCGGTCCGGGCGGGCAAGGTGTGAACACCGCCGACTCCCGTGCGGAACTCGCGTGGGATGTGGCAGGCTCGGCCGTCCTCTCGCCGCTCCAGCGGGATCGACTCCTCGAGCGTCTGAGCAATCGCCTTGTCGACGGGGTGCTGACGATCACCGCATCCGAGCACCGCGAGCAGTTGCGCAACCGGAACGCGGCGCGCGCTCGACTCGCCGCCGTCGTGGCCGACGCGCTGCGGCCGCCGCCACCGGCACGACGGCCGACCAGTCCGAGTCGCGGCGCCAAGCAACGGCGCCTGGAAGCGAAGAAGCGGCGCACCGACGTCAAGCGACTGCGTCGCCCACCTCACGACTGACCACCGAGGTGGCACGCCGGGACGGGAGGACGCCGTCGACCTGCGCGGGCCTCCCCCGCTTGGGATCCGGGTCCTCGACGGCGGATGCGATCCGATCAGTAGTGCCCCATAGAGTGGTGTAGCCCCGGGTGGCTGGCCTCGTCTTGGACGTGGGCGCGGTCACCGTGGTGGCCCTTCGAGGAATCTCCTACAACCCACTCGAAAGGACATCTCACGATGACCGCTCCTCATATTGTCGACCCTTCCGGCCTCCTGGTCGAAGCCCTCACCGACGCGTCACCGGATCTGATGCGCAGCCTGCTGCAGACCATGGTCAACGCGCTCCTCTCCGCGGACGCGGACGCTGTCGTCGGCGCCGAATGGGGCCAGGCGTCCCCGGACCGCCTCGCGCAGCGCAACGGCTACCGGCACCGCCCCCTGGACACCAGGGTCGGCACGATCGACGTCGCGATCCCGAAGGTCCGAAGCGGCACCTACTTCCCGGAGTGGTTGCTCGAGCGCCGCAAACGCGCCGAGACCGCGCTGATCACGGTCGTCGCGGACTGCTACCTCGCCGGCGTCAGCACGCGGCGGATGGACAAGCTCGTCAAGACCCTCGGGATCAACAGCCTGTCGAAGTCTCAGGTGTCCCGGATGGCCGCGGACCTCGACGAGCACGTCGACCAGTTCCGCCACCGCCCCCTCGGCGACGCCGGCCCGTTCACGTTCGTCGCCGCGGACGCGCTGACGATGAAGGTCCGTGAGGGCGGCCGGGTGATCAACGCGGTCGTCCTCGTCGCGACCGGGGTCAACGCTGACGGCCGCCGCGAGGTCCTCGGCCTGCGCGTCGCCACATCGGAAACCGGGCCGGCGTGGAACACGTTCTTCGCTGACCTCGTCGCCCGCGGCCTTCACGGCGTCCGCCTGGTCACCAGCGACGCGCACGCCGGCCTGGTCGACGCGATCGCGGCGAACCTGCCCGGAGCTGCCTGGCAACGATGCAGAACCCACTACGCCGCGAACCTGATGAGCGTGACCCCGAAGACGATGTGGCCGGCCGTGAAAGCGATGCTGCACTCCGTGTACGACCAGCCCGACGCGAAGGCCGTGCACGCCCAGTTCGACCGGCTCCTGGACTACGTCGACGGGAAGCTGCCCGACGCGCACGACCACCTCGACACCGCCCGCGCCGACATCCTCGCGTTCACGCAGTTCCCCGAAGGGCTCTGGCAGCAGATCTGGTCCAACAACCCGAACGAGCGACTCAACCGCGAGATCCGCCGCCGCACCGACAGCGTCGGCATCTTCCCCAACCGCGACGCGATCATCCGCCTCGTCGGCGCCGTCCTCGCCGAGCAGACCGACGAATGGGCCGAAGGCCGCCGCTACCTCGGACTCGACATCCTCGCCAAGAGCCGCCTCACCCTCGTCCCCGACGCCGAACCCGAGGAGGTGACCACCGAACCCGCCCTCGCCCTCAGCGCCTAAACCATCAGATCGAAGGACCACCGACCGCTACACCACTACCCGGGGCTTGACCATCCGATCGGACCGCGATAGTAGGGTGCCCCTCGAAGCGACCCGGAAGGGTGGATGACGAAGGGAGAGCCGTGATCGCCGAATTGAACAGACTGGTCGAGCTGGTCGAGGATCGCCTGATCGATGACCTCGACGTTTCCGCGTTGTCCACCCGCCTCGGCACGACGGAGTACCACCTCCGGCGGATGTTCTCCTCGTTGGCCGGCATGCCGCTCTCGGAGTACATCCGTCGGCGCCGCATGACGCTCGCCGCAGCAGACGTCGTGGGTGACCGCGACCTGCTGAGCATCGCGGTGCGCTACGGCTATGGGTCGACCGAGGCATTCGGCCGAGCGTTCCGATCCGTGCACGGCGTCGGCCCCGGCGACGTGCGCCGAGACGGCGGCCCCCTTCGCACACAACCGCAGCTCAGGTTCCGCCTGACCGTAGAAGGGAGCATCACCATGGACACCCGCATCGCAGATCGACCGGCCTTCCGGCTCGTCGGCCACGCTGCCCGCGTGCCCCTCATCCACCAGGGCATCAACCCTCACATTCAGGCGCACATCGCGTCACTGCCGGCAACAGAACACGCGCGGCTCAAGGAGCTGAGCGATTCGGAGCCGGCGGGTCTGCTTCAAGTGAGCGCCGACGTCGACCCCGACTACACCGAGGGCAGCGAGCTGACCTACCTGCACGGTGTCGCCGTCACCGACACGACCCCGACACCCGACGACCTCGACGCGATCGACATTCCTGCCGGCACGTGGGCGGTGTTCCGAACCGAGGGCGAATACCCGGCAACCTTGCAGGCGGCCTGGGCGGCGACCGCCACGGACTGGTTCCCGTCGAACCCCTGGCGACTCCGCCCTGGGCCCTCGATCGTCGCCGTTCTCGACCGCGCCGAAGACTTCAGCACGGCCACCTGCGAATTGTGGCTCCCGGTGGAACGCGCCTGAACACGCGGCCCCCTCGACCGCTCCGAAAACAGGAAGACACGCCGCCCCGGCACCGAAAACAGGCACCAGCGACCGGTTCCCGGCGCGGGTGCCTGTTTTCGTGACGAGGTGTGGCGCGAACTACGCGTTGACCTCCGCGAGCGATGCGGTCTTGGCGCGGTCGGCGTCGTCGATCGCACGCAGCGAGGTGCCGACGGTCTCGCGCAGCGCCGCGACGGCGACGAGCGTGACGCCCGCGGCGAGCGCGAGGTAGATCGCCACCGGCACCCAGCTGCCGTACGTCGACAACAGCATGGTCGCGATGATCGGCGCGAGCGAACCCGCCACGATCGACGTGACCTGGTAGCCGAGCGAGACGCCCGAGTAGCGCATGCGCGTCGGGAACATCTCGGCCATGATCGCCGGCTGGCCGGCGTACATGAGCGCGTGGATGATGAGGCCGAGAATGAGCATGCCGACGATGAGCCAGTCGTTCTTCGTGTCGAACAGCGGGAAGGCCACGAAGCCCCACACGGCGGCGAGCACGGCGCCGGCCGCGTAGACGGGCTTACGGCCGAGCTTGTCGCTGAATCGGCCGACGACCGGGATGACGCAGAAGTGCAGCACGTGTGCGAAGAGCACGAGCGTCAGGATCGTCGAGGTGTCCATGCCGAGGTGCGCCGACATGTACGTGATCGAGAATGTCACGACGAGGTAGTACATGATGTTCTCGCCGAACCGCAGGCCCATGGCGGTGAAGACGCCGCGGGGGTAGCGCTTGAGCACCTCGATGACGCCGTAGTTGGTCTTCTTCGCGGCCTCGACCTCGGCCTGCGCCTCGATGAAGATCGGGGCGTCGGTCACCTTGGTGCGAATGTAGTAGCCGACCGCGACGATCACGACCGAAAGCCAGAAGCCCACACGCCAGCCCCACGCGAGGAACGCCTCGTCCGAGAGGGTCCACGAGAGGGTGAGCAGTACGACCGTCGCGAGCAGGTTGCCGGCGGGCACCGCTGCCTGGGGCCAGCTGGCCCAGAAGCCGCGCTGCTTGTCGGGCGAGTGCTCGGCGACGAGCAGAACGGCCCCGCCCCATTCGCCGCCCACCGCGAAGCCCTGGAAGAACCGCAGGATGATGAGCATGATCGGCGCGGCGTAGCCGACCTGGTCGAACGTGGGCAGGCAGCCCATGAGGAACGTCGAGACGCCGACCAGGATGATCGCGAGTTGCAGCAGCTTCTTGCGGCCGTACTTGTCACCGAAGTGGCCGAAGACGATGCCGCCGAGCGGGCGTGCGATGAAGCCGACGGCGTAGGTCAGGAACGCCTTGATGATGTTGTCGAGCGGGTTCTCGCTCGGAGGGAAGAAGATGACGTTGAAGACGAGCGTCGCGGCGGTGGCGTAGAGGAAGAACTCGTACCACTCGACGATGGTGCCGGCCATCGAGGCGGCGACGACCTTGCGCAGGCCGGTGGGAGCGGATGAGCCCTTGGATCCGCTCGATGGGACCGAAGTGTCGGCTGTCATGGGGAACTACCTCCTTGTAGTCAGCGCGCGGTTGGGGGATCGCGCTCTGGCGATTCTGCCACGCACGCAAACGCTTGCAAGGGCCCTTCTCGCACACGCGATGTGCAGGAATGCACACGCGTGCACGGCGAGACGAAACAGGCGAGCGGATGTCCCGTGCCTCCGTCGTCCCGTCAGGCCATGGCCTCGGCGGTGTGCTCGAGATCCGACTTGGGGCGCTCGCGCTGCGTGGCGATGGCGGTGCTGCCGCGAGCCGGGCGCGTCACGCGCTCGGTCAGCCGGCGAGCTGCTCGCGGAACGCGGGCGGGCCGCCGGGCACGGCGCGAGCGGATGCCGCGGCGGCGACGAATCCGTCGCGCCGCACGAGGTACACGAGCGCCGGATCGAGCCGCCCGTGCGGGTCGGGCCCGAACACGTGGCCCTCGAGGCCGACCGACGCGGCGATCGCGTGCACCTCGGGCGGGAAGACCCCGTAGCCGTGCACCTGCCACGTCATCGAGCGCAGCACGCCGTAGTTGTCACCCGTCCACGGCAGGCGGCGGCCCACGATGCGGTCGCGGCGCGACTCGTGCGGCGACATCCGATAGTGGATGCGTGTCTGCGAGAGGTACCCGAAGATGCGGCCGCCGACCAGCGGTGGCAGCAGTCGCACGGCGATCGGTGCGAAGAACGGCAGCGCGCGACCCCGCACGAACCGGGCGAACCACGCCTCTGACGTGACCCGCCCGAACGCGCGATCGGTGGTCGCCACGAGCGTCTTGCCGACCGGTCGGCGCTCGCCCTCGAATCGGTCGAGGCGGCGCTCGGGCATTCCGCCGACGATCACGTCGGCGAGCGCGCAGGCGAGGTTGTGCGCCTCCTGCAGCCCGGTGTTCATGCCCTGCGCGCCGACCGGCGAGTGGATGTGCGCGGCGTCGCCGACGATGAAGCACGGACCTTCGCGGAACCGGGCAGCCAGCCGATGGTGCACGCGGTACGTCGTGAACCACGCCGTCTGCGCGTACTCGACCCCGAACTCGCGCGCGATGAGCGCCCGTACGTTCGCCTCGGGCAGGTTCCCTTCGGCGTCGAGGTCGGCGTCGCGCACGACGCCGAGCAGGCGCATCCGTCTGCCGCCCATCGGGCCTGCACCCATCGGAAACGTGAGCAGGAAGTGCTCGGCGGTGAACCGCAGGTTGACCGCGTCATCAGCAAGGCCCGTCACGTCGCCGGCATCGGCGATGTAGTAGGTGTAGGCGTTCGTGACGCCCTCGAACGGGATGCCGAGCGACTCGCGCACGCGCGAGTGCGACCCGTCGGCGCCCACGCAGTAGCGGGCGTGCACGGTCACCTCGCCGTCGGGCCCGGCGAGCGTCGCGACGACGGCGCTGTCGTGAGCGTGTCGAAGGGATGACCCGCCACGGCGTTCACCGGCGACCTCGAGCCGCTCGAGCGTGTGCCCCCACATCACCTCGCGCCCGAGCTCGGCGAGCGCATCGACGAGCAGCCGCTCATTGCGGCTCTGCTCGAACACGGTGATCTCGGTGTACGGCGAAACCCCTGCGCCGAGGCCGGTGAACTCGACGCGGCCGAACGCGCGGCGCCCGGCCCCCGGCACGACCGCGATCGCCGGCGCACGCTCGGCGAGCACCCGGTCGACGAGGCCCAGCTGGTCGTAGAGCTCCATCGAGCGCGCCTGCACGGCGAGCGCACGCGACTCGCGCGTCGGCCCCTGCTTTCCATCGGCGATGAGCACGTCGACCCCGAGCTTCGCGAGGCACACGGCGGCCATGAGCCCGCTCGGGCCGGCGCCGACGACGAGCACGTCGGTGTGCAACTCCTCGCGGACGCCCGCCATGCCTCAACTGTGCCACCGCAGACGTGCGACGTCACGCGAACTGGATGATGACCGCGGCGGCATCGGCTCGCTAGTGTGAGCACGAGCGCGAGTCTGTGCGGCTCGCGGAGCGGAGTCCTCATGTGGTGGGCCAGAAGGCGGTCGAAGAGCGACGCAGAGAAGGCGGAGTCCGCCGAAGAAGCGGCTGCGGCCGAAGCCACGGCTGCGGCCGCCACTCACGTGAGCCCGCACCGCAACGCATACATCCTGATGGGACTCGCCGGCGGCGCCGTCACCGCATTCGGCATCGCTGCGATCGGGGGCATCTTCGCCCCGGTGTTCTTCGCACTCGTCCTCACGATCTGCGTGCACCCGCTGCGCATCGCGCTCGAGAAGCGCGGCGTGCCGCGCGGCCTCGCCACCGGGTCGGTGATCACGGCAGTGACGTTGCTGCTGATCGCGTTCGGCTACGCCGTGCTCGTGGCGTTCACCCAGTTCGCCGAGCTGCTGCCGCAGTTCAAGGACCAGATCATCGCGTGGGGCCAGGCTGCGGCGAACTGGCTGTCGTCGATCGGCATCAACGCCGACGAGCTCCACGACATCGCCTCGACCTTCGACCCTTCGTCGCTCATCGGCTTTCTGGGCGGCCTCATCGGTGGACTCACCGGTTGGATCTCGCTCCTCGTCATCATCTTCACGATGCTGCTGCTCATGGCCATGGACGCCGGGTTCGTGCCCACCCTGCTGCAACAGCTCTACCCGGTCCGGCCGCTGGTCGCGGTATCGCTCGTGAGCTACGGATCGAACGTGCGCCGGTACATGGTCGTCACGACGGTGCTCGGCCTTGCGCAGGGCGTCATCAACTGGATCGCGCTGCTCATCATCGGGGTCCCCGGCGCCTTCATCTGGGGCCTGCTGGCGTTCGTCTGCTCGTTCATCCCGAACATCGGCTACTTCATCGCGATCGTGCCGCCGATCATCTTCGGTGCCCTCGTGGGCGGATGGCCCACGGTGATCGCCGTCATCGTGGTCTACGGCGTCATCAACGGCGTCATCCAATCCGTGATCCAGCCGCGCGTCGTGGGCAAGGCGGTATCGCTGAGCCAGACCATCACGTTCTTCTCGGTGCTGTTCTGGGCGGTCGTCGTCGGCCCCGTCGGCGCGATCCTCGCGATTCCGCTGACCTTGCTCGTGCGCCTGCTGCTCGTCGACACCAACCCGTCGATGTCGTGGGTCCGCCCGATGCTCGGCGAACTCGACGAGACGAAGGCGGTCATGGCCGACTTCGATGCGCAAGCGAAGGCCGAGCGTAAGGCGAGGCGTGCCGTGACGCGCGCCGCGAGCAAGAACGAGGCCCCTGCGGCATGAGGCGCCAGAGCGAGGGCGTCAGTCGGCCTCGTCGTTCTGCACGAGCTTCATCGACACGAGCTCGGTGAACCCGGCGCGCCGCGCGAAGCGCACCTCGCGACGCTTGTACACCGTGAACCCGAGCTTGGCGTATACCGCCAGGGCCGGCGCGTTCGTGTCCTTGATGTCCTCGAGCACATACTCGCGGTAGCCGGGCAGCGCGAGCAGGTGGCGCAGCAACGCCGTCGCCACGCCGCGCCCCTGGTGGGCCGGCTCGGTGGCGACGAATCCGATCTCGGCGAGCCCGGGCCGGGCACCGTCGAAGGGGCGCATGAACCACCTCTTGATCACCACGTAGCCGAGCAGCCCGCGCACCAGCCCGAGGTGACGCCGGATCTCGCGCCAATGCGGCGCGAACAGGGTCTGGTCGCCCTCGGTGAGCGAGGCGAGGCCGGCGGGCTCCCCGTCCACGAGCGCGACGTAGAACCGTTCGAGCAGCAGCATGTGCTCGAACGCGTCGGCCAACTTGCCGGTGTCGCGCGAGAACGCGACGAAGTCTTCCGCGAAGCTGCGCACGTAGACCTCGGTGATGCGGCGCCGGTATGCCTCGCCGAGCGCGTCTCCGCGCGCGACCACGACCACCGTCTCGACCAACGTCGTGCACTCCCCTCGGCGCCTCACGCCGGCGCCGGTCGAATCTCAGAACTTGTCGCCGAGCGCCTTCGCCTTGAGTGCGTCGAACTCGCCCTGCGAGATCGTGCCCTGGTCGAGCAACGCCTTGGCCTTCGTGATCTCGTCGGCCGGGTTCGCGAACGACACTGACCGGATGTACTCGGCCGAGTCCTCGCGCACCTCCTGCTGCCGTCGCACGTTGCGCTCGGCCATGCCCTTGCCGCGGGCGATGAGGTAGACGAGCGCCGTGAGGAACGGCATGAAGACCAGGAAGATGATCCACACCGCCTTCCACCAGCCGTTGAGCTCGTGGTCGCGGAACAGGTCGGCGACGATCGCGAACAGCACGAACAGATACGCCGTGAACGCGAAGATCATGAGGAACCACCAGATGATGTCCCCGAAACTGTTCCAGAAGCCCACGGTCTTCCCCATTCCTACGGGATTGCACCCGTTCTGCTCGCCACAGTAGCGCTCGGGCGTCGCCAGGCACCAGAGCCGGTTCAGAGTTGACAGACGATGCGGGAATACTCTCTGGCCGAGATCGTCAGGTGCAACATTTCGGCCGCTGGTGGACACTTCAGGATATGGAGCGCGAGGTGACGGAGGCCGAGTTGTGGTCGCGTGCGCTTCGCGGCGGCGGCGCGGCGCTCGGTGCGGTGTTCGACCAACACAACGATCGGGTCTTCCGGCATGCCTATGCGGTGCTGCGGGACGTGCATGATGCTGAGGATGCGACGGCGACGGCGTTCCTCGAGCTCTCGCGCCGAAGAACCGCCGTGCGGGTGGTGACTGCGGCCAACTGCGCTCGGAACGTGGCGCGGTCGAGGCGCCGCTACCAAACATTGCTGGACTCGCTGCCCCGCGGCGAACACGGCGAATCAGCTGAGACAGAAGCGGTGGCAGGGCTGCCCGTGCTCGACACCATCGACGGGGAACTCGGAACCCAGCTGAGAGCTCTCGCCCGTGCCGACTACGTGCTGGCCACCAACGGTCGAGACCCACCGCACGGCTGAGCCTCCCCTCTTCGTCTCGGCGGAGCAAGTAAGCCCGACTCAGCGAGCACCGCTCGGGCCGTACGAGCGGCTGACGGTGGCCACCCTCACCTGGTAGTCCTCGTACCAGACCGCGCGACCGCGTTCCTGGGCGATCACGTGCTCGGTCACCTGCTTCCACGCTGCTGCAGAAGCGTCGTCTACCCAATATGAGACCGTGATGCCCAGGCCTTCGCGCGCTGATTCGACCCCGAGGAATCCCGGCTGCTGCGAGGCCAGGTCGACCATGCGCTGCGACATCACGCGATAGCCGTTGTCACCACCGGTGCGAAATGAGGTGAAGATGACGGCCGTATAGGGCGGCTCGGGCGTCTGCGCAATCGACATCACCACATGCTAAGTGGATCATGGCTGCGACATGTGGTCGTCAGAGCAAGATCTGAGCGGATGTCTCGAGCTCGCGCCACCCCGCGGCGGCGATGGTGGCCGGCAGTCGGTCGGCGGCGACGAGTTCGGGCATGATGAGCCCCGTGATGACGGCGATGTCGCCGATGGGCACCTGGAAGGTTCGGAACGGGCCGACGGCGGGCGCCTCGCCCGGTGCGGGCTCGTGCAGTTCGCCCGTGTCGACGAGCGGTGCCTGGTCGAGCACGAAGCCCACCGCGGCCAGCACTCCGCTGTCGAACGTGCCGGCGTTCCACGCTGCGATCTTCCAGAACCTCAGCGGAACCTGGATGCCGCGGTAGGGCGGGTCGGCTTCGCCGAGCACCGGCGCAGTGAACACGCTCAGGCGTTGCCGGTGGGCTGCGGCGTGCTCGAGCACGTGGTCTTCGAGGCCGAGCCAGAGCTCTTTCGACTGGTTGAAGCCCGACGCCTGTGGCGCGGCATTCGTGTAGTGGAAGGTGTCGGAATTCGCCCTGGCTGCCACCGCCGGCGCGCCCCATACCGGGTCGCGGCGACGCACGAGGTGCCCGCGATCGAGGTCGTTGCGGGCGTAGACCTCGGGGCCCGCCTGCCAGTCGGCGGGAATGCGCTCGTCGAGCCGCCACTCGTCGCCGCCGCGATCGAGGTCGAGCAGCGCGGCCCCGTCGATGTTGACGCCGGTCGCGCGCGCGAAGCGGCGGGCGGTGTCGAGCAGCACCGCGAAGTGCATGTAGTCGAGCTCGACCGTGGCCTCGCGAACGATGCCGGTCGAGACATCCGTCGTTTCGAATCGCGGCATCGCCGCTCGCACACCCAGGAATTGCGCATCGAAGCCCATGCGCCTACTCGACCACGCCCCGCCCACATCGCGAGTGGGGGCGCCGACTTCGGACGGTGACGCCGACTTCGAACAGTATGACGTCGACTTCGGCCAAGTTCGGCATCCGTCGCCGATCCTCCTTGCAACGTTCGACCTCCGCACGGGAAGCTCGGTTCATGCAGTTCGCTGGAGTCCTTCCGCCCGACGCCCCTGATCCCATGGATGAAATCCGGGCCCGGGTGCGCACGATGGCGTTTCCGGTGATGGGCCTGACGCCGCAACGCACGGTCGAAGATCACGGCTCCTTCGGGGTCAGCGATGGTCACGATTCCGACGGGCTCTCGAACCAGTCCGTCTCGATCAGCTACACGCTCTGGAGGAATCCAGACGATCGTGACGACCCGGCTAATCTGGCTGAACTCGACGAGCGGACGCGTGCTGCCCTCGATGAGGAGCCTCCGTGGCCGCGTCCTGGTTGGCTCGTGCAAGGGGTCCAGCGCATGCGGTACCCGCAACTCTGGGAGGTCGTGCGGACGACTTGGAACCGAGACCGGTCCGAGTACACCTCACTTTCCCGCCAACTCGTGGATCACGCGAACTACATCCTCATGAACAGGTTCGGTGAGGAGCTGAGGCTCCCGCCGGGCCCGCTGACCGATCGAGCCTGGGAGGTGACCGAATCGGCTGTCGACCCGACAGCCGAACTCGAGATCGACGGACGCAGCGTCAGCGCGTCCGAAATCGACACCGACCCGTTGGTGTACGCCATCGGTGCGCATCTCAGCCCCGACGTGGTCGTTACCGTCGTGGTCTCCCGAGAGGATCTTCCGTACCTGCGCATCGCGCTGACGACCCGCGCCCGCGAGTCATAGTCTCTGATCCGGTGGTCGCCGAGCGCCCGGCGATCGACTTCCCGCCGCCACGACGACGAGTAGCCTCGGGCGAGTGGAACTGCTCGTCATCGCCGTGCTGGCGCTGCTGGCCATCGCCGGCGCGGCCGCCATCGGCCCGAGACTCGGCGTGGCGTCGCCCCTGCTGCTCGTGCTCGTGGGCATCGGCGTGAGCCTGCTGCCCGAGGTGCCGCCCTTCGAAGTCGATCCCGAGTGGATCATCGCGGGCGTCCTGCCGCCGCTGTTGTACTCGGCTGCGGTGTCGATGCCGACCATGGAGTTCCGCCGCGACTTCACTGCCATCAGCGGGCTCTCGGTCGTGCTCGTGGTGATCACCTCGGTACTGCTCGGGCTGCTCTTCACCTGGCTCATCCCCGACCTCGGGCTCGCGATGGGCATCGCGCTCGGCGCGATCCTCAGTCCGACAGACGCTGTCGCGACGTCGATCGTCAAGCGGCTCGGTGTGTCGCCACGGGTCTCGGCGATGCTCGACGGCGAGAGCCTGCTCAACGACGCGAGCGCGCTCGTGCTGCTGCGGGCGGCGATCGCGGGCGCCGCGGCATCCGTCTCGCTCTGGGGCGTCGTCGGCACGTTCGTCTATTCGGTGGCGGTCGCCGGCGTGATCGGTGCGATCGTCGGATGGCTCAACCTGCGCCTTCGCGCACGCGTGTCGAACCCCACCGTGAACACCGTGATCTCGTTCACCATGCCGTTCATCGCGTCGATCCCTGCCGAGCAGCTCGGCGCCTCGGGCCTCGTCGCCGCTGTCGGCGCCGGCCTCATCACGGGCCGCGGCGCGGCGCGCTTCCTGTCACCGCAGCACCGGCTGTCGGACGCGCAGACGTGGCGCACGATCGAGCTCGTGCTCGAGGGCGCGGTGTTCCTCGTCATGGGACTCGAGCTCAGCGGCATCGTCGACGAGGTCGAGCGCGCACACGAGGGGGTGTGGGCGGCCGTGCGCATCGCGGCGATCGCGTTCGTCGCGGCGCTGCTCATTCGCGCGGCGTACGTCGCGCCGCTGCTCGCCGCGCTCGGTCGGCGCGCGCGGCGGGGAGCTGCGTTCAAGCAGGCGCTCGTCGACCGAGCCGGCACGTCGCTGCCGCTGCCGCCATCGCGCATGCCCGCGCCGTCGCCCGCGCAGGCCGAGCGCTTCCGCACGATGCTGCGCCGCCGGGTCGCCGACATCGACTATTACCTCGACGATTCGCTCGGCTGGCGCGAGGGCGCGATCGTGGTCTGGGCCGGCATGCGCGGGGTCGTGACGCTCGCCGCCGCGCAGACCCTGCCGGCCGACACGCCCAGCCGCTCGATGCTCGTGCTCATCGCGTTCGTCGTCGCCGTCGGCTCTCTGCTCGTGCAGGGCGGCACCCTGCCGTGGCTCGTGCGATGGCTGCTCCCCGTGCGAGACCCCGGCGCCACCGTCGCCGAACGAAACGAGCTGAAGAAGGTCATGCGCGCGGCCGCGTTCGACGAGCTCGACGATGACGACTCCCTCGACCCGCTCCTGCGCACCACCGCCGAGCGCATGCGGGCGGCATGGCTGACCTCGGCCGACGAGGGTGCCGGCGAAGAGGACGCCGCCGAAGACTCCGGCACGAAGCGAGCTGCGGATGCCCCGTGGCCGGGACACGGGACATCCGATCGCTTGATCGATGCCGAGCAGGTGCGGCTGCTGCGACTGCGCATGATCCACGCCGAACGCGACGCGCTGCTCGACGCGCGCGACGAGGGGCTGTTCAGCGCGGCCGCGCTGGGCGCCGCCCTCGAAGAGCTCGACGCCGAGCAGATCAGCATCGACCTCAAGGGTCCGGCGGTGGAATAGGGATCCTCCTTCTTCTCCCCTCGAGTGCGGCCTCGTCAACGCAGCATATGTGCGTGGTAGCACGGTCGAACACGATGATCTTGCGTACAACGGCGAACTGATGGTGCCTTTTTGTGGATCCACCTCCTGATGTGCGATTCTTCTCCGGGCCCGCGGTCAGCCCGGGGCCGCGCAGTTGAGAGGATCCACCCATGAACGCACGGCACGAGCCCGCGACCCGCATGCACACCACCTCGCATGAGACCGAGCAGATCGTCGATCTCGTGCTCGACTACTCGCGCCGCCGCATGCTGAGCGACGACACCCCCCTCGACAAACCGAGCTCCGAGGCCGAGCTCACCCGCCTCGCCGGGCGCACCATCACCGAGCGCGGCATCGGCGCCGTCAAGGCCCTGTCGGTCTTCGAGCACGTGCTCGCACCGGCCTGCATCACGACCGACCACCCGCAGTACCTCTCGTTCATTCCGACAGCGCCCACGAAAGCGGCGACGGCGTTCGACCTCGTGGTCTCGGCGAGCGCCCTCTACGGAGGCTCGTGGCTCGAGGGCGCCGGCGCCGTGTACGCCGAGAACGAGGTGCTCGCGTGGCTCGCCAGCGAGTTCGGCCTGCCGGCGGCGGCCGGCGGCGTGTTCGTGCAGGGCGGCACGCTCGGCAACCTGTCGGCGCTCGTCGCGGCGCGTGATCACGCGCGGCACCTGCTCGCCGAGGCCGCGGCTTCGGCGAGCGGCGATGCGGGCGGCGCGGATGCCCCGACCTCGGCCCCGCCCGGCGGACGCTGGAAGATCGTCTGCAGCGCAGAAGCGCACTCGTCGATCGCCTCGGCCGCGCGCGTCATGGACGTCGACGTGGTTCCTGTGAAGCCCGCCGCCGACGGCATGCTGCGGGGCGACGACGTGCGGGCGGCATTGGCCGAGCACGGGACATCCGTCTTCGCCGTCGTGGCAACCGCGGGCTCGACCAATTTCGGCATCGTCGACGACCTCGCCTCGATCGCCGAACTGAAGGCCGACTACGACTTCTGGCTGCACGTCGACGGCGCTTACGGACTCGCCGCGATGCTGTCGCCGCTCACCCGCGACCGCTTCGCGGGCGTCGAGCACGCCGACTCGGTGATCGTCGACCCGCACAAGTGGCTGTTCGCGCCGTTCGACGCGTGCGCGCTCATCTACCGCGACCCCGAGGCCGGGCGCCGCGCGCACACCCAGCACGCCGAGTACCTCGACACGCTCACCGAGCAGAGCGAATGGAGCCCGTCGGACTACGCCGCGCACCTCACCCGGCGCGCCCGCGGCCTGCCGTTCTGGTTCTCGCTCGCGACCTACGGCGGCGCGGCCTACCGCGAGGCGATCAGCCACTCCATCACCGTCGCCGCCGACATCGCCCGCGAGATCTCATCGCGCGAGGGCTTCTCGCTCGTGCGCGACCCGCAGCTCTCGGTGGTCGTGTTCGAGCGCGAGGGCTGGACGAAGTCCGACTACGACGCCTGGTCGGCTCGCCTGCTCGACGGGCAGAAGGCGTTCGTCACGCCGAGCTCGCACGCGGGCCGGCCCAACACGCGCTTCGCGATCGTCAACCCCAACACGACGTTCGAGCAGTTGGTGGCGATCCTCGACACGATGTAGCGGCGCCCGGTTGCAACTCAGGAGAATGGTTCACATGCCCGCCTGAGACGGGCTCTCGGTGCAATTCTCCTCAGCTGCGTCGGCGCCCCTCGCGAGATCAGACATTGAACTGTCTGGTTCAGTGCTGTACACTGAACCACATGGTTCAGCAACAGGCACTCGATCGGGCGTTCGCGGCCCTCGCCGACGAGACGCGCCGGGGCATCCTCACCCGCCTCGGCGACGGCCCGGCCACGATCACCGAGCTCGCGACGCCGACGGGCATGACGCTCACCGGCATCCGCAAGCACGTCGACGTGCTCGAGACCGCGGGGCTCGTCACCACCGAGAAGGTCGGCCGGGTGCGGCAGGTGCAGCTCGGCACCGAGCGATTGGACGATGCCATGGCCTGGATCAGCTTCTACCAGCGCCTCTGGGAGCGCCGACTCGACGGCCTCGAGGTGTACTTCACGCTGCACCCCGAAACCACGCACGGCACGAAACACGACACGGAGGGAACGGAATCATGAGCGACACCGAAACGGGCGAGACCATCGGCCTGCGCCTGACGCGACAGCTGCCGGCGAGTCCCGAGGCGGTCTTCGACGCCTACACCGACGCCGAGAAGCAGAAGATCTGGTTCTCGATCCTCGACGAAGAGCCGGGCATCGTCGAGATCGAGGTCGACCTGCGCGTCGGCGGCAAGCAGACCGCCGTGTGGGGCCCGAACCGCGACACGCTGTTCCGTGAGGAGCAGACGTTCGTCGAGATCGATCGCCCGCACCGGCTCGTCACCGAGTCGACGGGCAGCGACCCGAGCGGCGACGAGATGTCGACGCATGTCGAGATCACGTTCGAGCCGCACGACGGCGGCACCCTCGTGACCGTCGTGCAGACCGGCTTCCCGACGCCAAATGTCCGCGACTTCTTCGAGACGATGGTGTGGGTCGGCGCGCTCGACCGCATCGAGGCCTACCTCACCCGAGTCTGATCGCGGGTCTGATCGCCACGCCCGCCAGAATGGTCGACGTGACCGACCACGTCTTCATCGCGGGGCCCGCCTCGTGGAACCAGATCGTCTACCTCGACCACCTGCCCGAGCCGGTGCCGCACATGCAGTTCGCGCTCGACGAGTACGAGACCATCGGCGGCACGTCCGCTGGCAAGGCCCTCGGACTCGCGGGCCTCGGCCAACCGGTCGTGCTGCACGCGCTCTTCGGCGGCGACGTCGACGGCGAGCGGGTGCGTGCCCTGCTCGAATGGGCGGGCGTCACGGTCATCGCGGGCGCGGGCGGCGCGACCGAGCGGCACCTCAACCTCATGACCCCGGCGGGTGAACGAGTGTCGCTTTATCTCACGACTCCGACCCAATCGCTCGTCGCACCCGAGCCGGTCGCGACGGCGATGGCCGCGGCATCCGCGATCGTGCTCGACCTCGCACCCGTCGCGCAGCGGTTGATCCCGCTCGCAACCGCGGCGGGCCGGCCGGTCTGGACCGACATCCACGACTACGACGGCAGCGCCGAGTTCCACCGGCCGTTCATCGAGGCCGCCGACGTGATCTTCATGAACGCCGACCGCATCGGCCCCGACCCGCTGCCGTTCATGCGAGCACGGGTCGAGGCAGGCGCGTCACTCGTGGTGTGCACCCTCGGCGAGCGCGGCGCGATCGCCGTCGCCCGAGATGCGAGCGATCGGATGTCGCAGCACGAGGTCGAGGCGGTGCCGGTCGCCGTGCGCGACACGAACGGCGCGGGCGATGCGTTCATGACCGGCGTGCTCGACGCCACGCTCGCGGGCGCCGGGGTGCCCGACGCGTTGCGGGCAGGCGCCGAGCACGCGGCATCCGTGCTGGGAACCCGGCACCTGCACCCGAGCCTCGACGAGGCGCTCGGGCGCTGAGGCGACCTACTTCTCGGTCGGTGCCTCGGGAGCGGGCACCGTCTCGGCCGCGGGTGCGGCGTCGGCGACCGGCGCGGCGTCGGCGACCGGCGCGGCGTCGGCGACCGGCGCAGCTTCGGCGACGGGAGTTGCGGCAGCCGGCGCAGCCGCAGCGGCGGGGGCAGCGGCAGCGACCGGCGCGCGACCGGCGGCGAGCTCATCGAGGTCATCGAGGTCGACTTCGCCATCGAGGGCGGTGAACTCGTCGAACGCGATCACCGAATCTGCGTGCCGACGGTCGGCCGCGCCGATGATCGCCTGCGTGGCGAGTGCGATGACGAGGCCGAGCACGCCGACCGCGATGAGCAGGCCACCGACGGTCGTGCCGGCCTGCGCAGCGAGAATCGGCGCCGGGTCGGCCGTCTGCTCGACGTAGTACGAGACCTGCGCGGCGTTCGAGGTGATGAGCAGCACGACGCCGACGACCGTGATGACCGCCGAGGCGAGCCAGGTACCGAGCAGCGGCAGGTTGAGCGGGCGGGGCGGGGTGGAGTTCATGACGTCCTTCGATTCGGGAGTGCGGCGGGATTCGGCCGCCACCAGTGACGGTACGCGAGAAAGGTATGGGTTGGCTATGCCTCAGGTGAACGCCCCGCGTGAAGGCGAGCGGAGTGTCACACGGTCGCACCCGGCACCGGGCGGGCGTACGGTGCAAGAAGGGTTCGATTCGAGCAAGGAGGAATGGCATGGATGTCGCTCCCGACGACGACCACGTCGTCATCGACCCGAGCGTGCTCTACGTGGGCACGCCCGCGTACCTCGTCGTCACTCGGAACGCCGACGGCAATCCCAACGTGGCCCCGGCCTCGTCGCACTGGGCGCTCGGACGCATGCTCGTGCTCGGCCTCGAGACCGACGGGCAGACGGCGGCGAACCTCGCCGAGCGACCCGAGCTCACGGTGAACTTTCCGAGCAGCGACCTGTGGCGACACGTCGAGCGGCTCTCGGCCGTCACCGGCCGCGACCCAGTGCCGGCGGCGAAGGCCGATCATTACCGCTTCGAACCCTCGAAGTTCGAGCTCGCGGGCCTGCGGCCGCAGCCGTCCGAGGTCGTGGCGCCGCCGCGCGTACACGAGTGCCCGCTGCAGTTCGAGGGCATCGTGCGGCGCGAGACGCCCGGCGTAGACCCCGGCTACCTCGTGGTCGAGGTCGAGGTCGTTCGGGTGCACGCCCTGCCCGAACTCGTGGTGCCGGGAACGAACCACATCGATGCGAACGCGTGGCATCCGCTCATCTACAGCTTCCGCCACTACTTCGATCGCGGCGCCGAGGTCGGCTGGACCCGCAAGAGCGCGATCGCGCCGTCAGCGCCCGATCTGTCGGATGTCCCGCCGCGGGCCGAGTCCGTGAGCGCGGGGCCGGCCGCGACATCCGCTTCGCTCGACGAACTTGTGCGCTGGGAGGCGTTCGGGGGCACCTGGGCGGTGCTCGAAGCGACCCGCGACGGCGCCATCGTGAGCCTGTGCCGCTGCGACGGCGGCGAAGAGGTGTCGCGCATCACGTCTGACGATCCCGGATTCATCGAGTGGGCGGCGAAGCAGCTCGTGTGCCCGTGAGGCTCGGGCCGGCCGGCGTCGGCCGCGCCGTCAGGCCCTGAATCCTTCGCGCCTCAGGGACGACCCCATTGCGGCCGCACGCGGTCACCGCGAGACTACGTTCGCTCGGTGCTGAGTGCATGATCGGGGGTTGCGATGTCTCGGAATCTGGTGCTGTGCCTCGACGGCACGGCCGGGCAGGTGCGCGGCAGCCGCAATTCCAATGTCGTGCTCGCCTACGGACTGCTCGACCACTCGGATCCGACGAAGCAGGTCGCGTTCTACGACCCGGGTGTCGGCACATTCGCCTCGTCGGGCGCGTGGACCCCGTTGGCCCGCGGACTCTCGCGACTCGGCGGACTCGTCTACGGCGCCGGTCTGCGTCAGAACCTCGGCGACGCATACGGGTGGCTCGCCCGCACGTGGCAACCCGGCGACCGCATCTTCGTCTTCGGGTTCAGCCGGGGCGCATACACGGCACGCGCACTCGTGGGCATGCTGCGCCTCACGGGACTCACCCGGCCGAACTCCGAGAACCTGCTGCCCTATGGCGTCAGCCTCTACGCCCGCCGCGGCGGCGAGCGGCGCATCGACTGGGATGCCGTGCACCGCTTCGCCGAACTCTTCGCCGAACGCGTCGACGATGACGGCCACACCACCGTGCCCATCGAGTACCTCGGCGTCTGGGACACGGTCAAGGCCGCGGGCATCGCCAAGTGGGACATCAAGTGGCCCTACACGCGCGCCGTGCCGAACGCGCGCCACGTACGGCACGCGATCGCGATCGATGAGCGGCGGCGGCCGTTCCGCGAGTACGTCATCGAGGCCGACAGCGAGTCGCTGGTCGAAGAGGCCTGGTTCTCGGGCATTCACGGCGACGTCGGAGGCGGCGAGAAGAACACGGCGGCCGGCTCGGGCAGGCCGGCCCCTTCACGCGGGTCGAAGGGCGAATCGGATGTCCCCGGCCTGTCCACGATCGCACTGAGATGGGTGCTCGAGGGCGCACTGCAGCACGGCCTGCTCGTCGATGAGAAGGCCTACCGCAAGGCCGTCGCGGTGTCGAGCGAGGCCGCGACCCTCGCGCCGCACCGCAACGGACGGATCTGGTCGGTGCTGGTTCCGCGGCGGCGGCCCGTGCCCGCCGGCGTCGACGTGCACGCGAGCGTGCGGGCGCGCATGGAAGCTCGCAGCGACTATCGCCCGAAGCTGCCCGTCGACGTCACCTGGGTCGACGAAGCATGGGCCGGCACCGAATCGGGCGACACCGAATCGGCCGCCCTCACGCGACCGTGAACTCGAGCTGGCTCCAGAGGTCGTCCGGGCCGATCGTCAGCACCGCCCGATCGGACGGGGGTGCGGACTGCGGGTCATCGGCGCGCACGACGGTCGTGTGATGCGCCTCGAGCGCCTCGAGGATCTCATGCTTCGGAATCGAGTCCTTCCACGCCTTCACGAGGCCCCACGGCAGCATCGCTGTCGCGTCATCGCCGAGCACCTCGTGCACGAACGACTTCGGCGTGGCGTTGTGCGAACCGTGATGGCCGATCTTGTAGAAGGCGACGCCGCTCACGAGCTCACGAGACCGCTGGTCGTCGAGCACGTGTTCCCAGGCGCCCTGCTGGGAGTCGCCGACGAAGAGGAACCGCGTGCCCGAGACATCCAACACGAAGAAGACGCTCGTGTTGTTCACCGAACGTTCGAGCAACGACGATGCGGCGAGCAACTCGTCGGCATCGTCGGCGAGCGCGGCCAGTCGCATCGAGTTGCGCGCCTTGATCGCGTCGGCCGAGAGGCGATCGCTCACGTCGTCAGGGGGAACGTGGTACATGGGGTCGAACAGCGGACCGCCGGCATCGAGTTCCCTGCGGTGCTCGTCGGCGAGCTGAAGCCACGCCACCGACGCCGGCGGATCCATGCGCTTGAGCTTCGCGGGGTCACGCGAAGGACCGAGGATGCGTGCGGTGACGCCGGGGATCGGAGTGGCGATCGTATTCGCCTCAGCCTCGGTGTCGGGCAGGTACCGCACGAGCACGTCTGACGGAGGCCGGCGGAACCGCCGGTTGCCGCGCCCCAGCAGCCGATCGGTCGCGATCGCATTGCGCGACGAGTTGACCGCGAACGCGAGGGCGAGCCGCAGATCGTCCTTCGACTCGTTCGCGACTGCCCGCGCCGACGTCGAATCGATCAGGCTACGCAACCGGTTCGCCGCGTCGTCGAGACCCGAGCGCAGTCGCACCGCGTCGGGATCCCCGGGGTCTTCGACGAACGGCACCCACACCTCGGCGACGTCGACCTCCGCCCACGCCTCCTCGGCGAACCCGCTGATGTGGTCCTGGTGATGGTGCGTCGCGACGACGACATCGAGATGGGGTGGCTCGCCGGGCGCCGCCTCGGCACGAAGATCATCGATGATGCGGTCGACGATCTTGCCGATCGGGCGCGACACACCGTTGACCTTGACCCGCCCGTGCGAGTGCACCCCGCAGTCGACGAGCATGCGCCAAACGGCCGAGTCGCGCCTGACCGTGACGAGGAACGAGTCGCCGAATCCGACGTTGTACATGCGGATCGCCACGTTGACGGCCATCTCAGGCTCCTGCCGTCGGCGAGTGCAGACTCGCGAAGCTCAGTCGGTTGACCGCCGGCTCGTCGAGCCAGACCGCGAGCGCGTCGTCGTCTTCGACGAGACCGAACCACTCGCGCATCGCGTCGTACCGCCGGCGCCCGGCGGCATGCTGGGCATCGGCGAACTTCGCGACCCCTGCGGGCAGGTCCGCGATGAGCGCTTCGCGTTGCAGCGGCAGGGGCTTGGTGATCAGGTATCTGACCATTCCGTCGGCACGCGCGATCAACGTCGTGCCGGCGATCATCTGCGCGCGTGTCTGACGATTGTCGCCTTCTTCGAGATCCTCGCGGCGCTGCACGAACTGCACGACGATCATCGGGCGGGGCTGTCCATCGGCGGCGGTCGGGTAGCCGACATGCATGCCGATCATGCGGATGCGCCCGACGTCGGGGTCGAAGCCGAGTTCTGCGGCGTGCGCATTCGCCCACGCACTCACCTTCGGGTAGAAGTCGGCGGCGATCGTCGAGCCGGCGCGCCGACGCCGCGGCGGGCCGGCCGCGTCGTCTGCATCGTCGGCGTCGTCGGCGTCGTCGTCGGCGTCGTCGTCTTCATCGGCGTCGTCTGCATCGTCGTCTTCGTCGTCGAACCTGGTGATCCTGACGTCACCGGTCGGATCGAGCTTCATGGTGGAGTCGGCGATCAACTGTGCGAGGTCGATCGCGTGCTCACCCGCGCACAGCGACAGCGGCTGCACGGGCGGATGCCACAACAGCGCCTCATCGGCCAGCGAGCTGACACCCGGCGGGAAGATCCCCCGTTGGCGCAACGCCTCGACGAGATGCCCGCGCAACCGCATGGCGTCATCGGGGAACAGGTCGCGATCGGCCGTGATGACCGCCCGCACGACATCTCCGAACGTCACATCGACGACCGGCAGGTAGTCGAACGCCCGCACCACCATGCCGAGAATGCGATCGGCGTTGCTCACCGCCTCGCGGGTGACCCGGCGCACGAGATCGGGAGAGAGCTCGCCATCAGCGAGGATGCCGCTTCCGCCGGTCGCGAGGCGGCGCAGGTCTGCGATCTGGGCGCGGAACGTCTCGAGATACGCATCGAACACGGCGGCCACGAAGATCGCCCCGCGTTCGTGCGGTTCATCGGTCGCGGTGAACGCGGCGGCGTCGGCGGGCTGGCCGACGGCCGACCGCAGCGGCCCGCCGCGCCCGGTCGACCGACCGAACTCTGCGGCGAGCGAGAGCAGTGCCGTCGCCTTCTGCAGGTCACTGCGCGATCGCGCCACAGCCTCTTCGACGACCTCGGGGAACAGGAAATGGTGGAACAGCGCGACGAGGTCTGCGAACGCCTCATGCCACGCGTACACATCGGGATTGGTCGCGTACGAGAATCGCGGTCGCACGCGGTGCACGATCGCGTGGGTCACCTCGTGGGCGACGACGTCTACCGACAGGCAGGTGAACATCATCTGGTTCGGCAGGTTCGCTTCGGTGTCGCGCTCGTCGGCCCGGTAGTACCCGAACAGCACCGCACGGCGCTTGGGGTCGAAATACGCGTTGCGCCCGTAGAAGGCGTGCGGAACGATGCGCAACCGCTCGTTGCCGCTCCAACGGAATCGCCGCCCCGTGAATCGCTGGAATCGCTCGATCACGCTCATCGCCACGGCATAGACGACCTGCTGGTGCGATCGCGGGTCGCTCTCGGAGGGGCGCAATCCGTCTTGCGCCAGCAGAAGCGGGTCGTCGAGGTCGACGGGCTGGTACCAGACGCGTTGGGAGGCGTCGTAGTCGACGACCTGCACGAGCTCGCCGTCGGGTCCGGGCTCGAGGTCGGGTTCGAACGGGATGCTGATGGACAGGTAGCGACCGCTCAACCGGGTCTCGGTCGGGTCGAACGCGAATGCCCGCAAGATCCGCCGACCGGGCGGACGCACCTCTGGAATGTTGAGATCCTGCAGCATGTCACGCCTCCCGAACGAGCAGCACGCATGATTCCGCCCGAAGGCGCGAACGAAGACTACTCCTCAGGGGAACGAGCCGGGTCGGGGCAGTCCCTGAATGCGATCGCGGGTCGCAGGCGCTCGAACTCTCGGATGCCGCGGCGCGGCCAGCGCGTCAGATCGCGCGGTGTCGCGGCGCGGCCAGCGCGTCAGATCGCGCGGTGGTCGACGAACGCCATGCGGGCCCCGCGCCGCGGCCGACCGCGCACACCCGAGGCGCCGAGCAGCCGCACCACGCGGTAGCGGTGGCCGGCCCAGGGCGCGAGGGTCTCGAGCATCTCGTCGTCGGTCATGTCGCGGCCGGCGAGGGCGTGGCCGACGTAGTTCGCGAGGTGGTAGTCGCCCACCGAGAGGGCATCGGCGTCGCCGAGCGCGCGCTGCGCGACCTCGGCGGCCGTCCACGCGCCGACACCGGGCATCAGGGTGAGGCGAGCTGCGGCATCCGCTGCACTCATCGACACCGTCTCTTCAAGCCGACCGGCGTAGCGCGACGCGTTCTGCAGGGTGCTCGCCCGGCGCGGATCGACGCCGGCGAGGTGCCACTCCCAGCTCGGGATCGCCCGCCACTCGTCGGCCGACGGCACGACGCGCATGGGTCGCGGTGTAGGGCCCGGCGCCGGCGTGCCGAATTTCGTCACGAGTCGACGCCACGAATCGTGCGCCTGCAGGCTGATGACCTTCTGCTCGAGGATCGCCGCAGCGAGCGCCTCGAACACCTGAGCCGACCGCGCCATGCGCAGGCCCGGGTTGCGGCGATGCGCGTCGGCGAGCAGCGGCAACCGCGGTTCGAACCCGCTCGGGTCGTCGAGGTCGCCGAGCAGCTCGGGCGCCTGGGCCACGGCCGCCGCAGCGCCCGGGCCCCACGCTTCGCATCGGAGTTCGTCGGGCGACGGCTGGGTGAGCCGGATCGTCGCGATGCCGTCGGGCGTGCGCGTCGCGCGCCAGACCGCGCCGCTCGCGTCACCCACGAACGCGGGGTCGCCGCCGCCGCGGCGCAGCACCCCGACGGTCTGCAGCAGATCGGTCGGATGCCGCGGCCGCCAGCTCAGGGCCTCGTCGGCGATCACGGCTCAAGTGTGCCGCATCCGCCTGACAGCCGACCGCAGTGCGGGGTGCGGGTGCGGGGTACGCAATTCAGGTCGGGAGGCGTGTCGAGGCCGGGTCTACCGGCGTGTCACCGCGACACGCCGCGCGCCGACCTGAATTGCGTACAGCGGGGCGAGGTCGTAGAGGTGCGGGGTCAGGCCCGATCGAAGATGCGCCCGTGCACCTCGGTGGGCGTGATGCGTACCCACCGGTCCTTCTCTTCGGGCGCCCATGGGGTGACGCCGAGCTTCTCGGCCTGGTACACCTCGCCCTGGCGGTCGAACTCCGCGGCCTCCCCCTTGACGACCACGCTGAACGCCTCGGAATCAGTGAACCCGTCGATCTGAAAGGCCACATGGTGCCGAATCGTGAGCTCGAGCAGCTTGGTGCCCGCCGACGTGCGGAACACGATCGTGCCGTTGTCGACGGCATGGTTCACGGGGAAGACATCGACCTCGCCCGCCGCGCTCATGGCGACGCGACCGTAAGGAACCGCAGCCAGGCGCTGCCAGCACTCCTCTTCGGAAAGGTGGCGGGTGGGCGTTCGACCCTCGACGTGATCGCTCATGCTTCGAGTCTGCCACCGCGGTTCGATCGCGGCCAGAGTGCGGCGTGGGCGGCAGTCGCGATTCGCTCGATGGCGAGACAGTTCAGGCGCGGGAGGATGCGGCGGCGTACTGCTGCCGGATGACCGCCCGGGTGTCGACCGCAAGCTCCTCGTCGATCGCGACCGGCCAAGAGGGGCGCGTGCCCGTGAGCACCCACGCGGCCTGGCGGGCGGCGCCGTCGGCGACGTACTCCCCCGGCTCGGGCACGACGACGGGCACGTCGAACACCTGCGCGGCGATCGCCCGCACAGCGGGGTTCTGCGCGGCCCCGCCGATGAGCAGCACCCGCTCGGCGGCAACCCCCTGGCCGCGCACCGCGTCGAGCCCGTCGGCGAGTCCGCAGAGCAGCCCCTCGACCGCTGCGCGAGCGATCGACGGTCGCGTCGTGTTCGCGAGTGTGAGCCCCGAGAACGAGGCGGTCGCGTCGGGCAGGTTGGGCGTGCGTTCGCCCTCGAAGTACGGCACGAGCACAGCACCGGATGACCCGGGCTGCGCCTCGAGCGCCAGCCGCCCGAGTTGTTCGTGGTCGACGCCGAGCAGGCCGGCGGTCGCGTCGAGCACGCGTGCCGCGTTGAGCGTCGCGATGAGCGGCAGGAAGTTGCCCGTCGCGTCGGCGAACCCCGCGACCGTGCCCGAGGCGTCGGCGATCGGGGCCTCGGTGACGGCGAACACCGTGCCGCTCGTGCCGATCGACACGACGACGTCACCGGGCGCCGCGTCGAGGCCGAGGGCGGCCGCGGCGTTGTCACCCGCCCCGGGGCCGACGAGTAAGCCGTTCGCGGCGTGGCCCGCGACATCCGATGGACCGACGACTCGCGGCAACACCACGTCATGCCCCAGCGCGCGCAGGAGGAGCTCACGGTCATAGCCCGCGGCACCCCAGTAGGCGGTGCCGCTGGCATCGGATCGATCGGTGACGAGCTTGTAGAGCACGGGCCCCAGCGGGGCATCCGTCGCGTCGATCGGGCCGTACCCGCGCAGCCGCCACGTCAGCCAATCGTGTGGCAGCGCGACCGCCGCGACGCGCTCGGCGTGCGCCGGCTCGGCGTCGCGCAGCCACCGCAGCTTCGTCGCCGTGAACGACGCGACCGGCACGACGCCCGTGCGCTCGGCGTACGCCTCGGCGCCGACCTCGTCGATCAGGTCACGCGCCGCTTGGGCCGAGCGCGTGTCGTTCCACAGCAGGGCGGGGCGGATGACCCGGCCCTCGGCATCGAGCACGACCATGCCGTGCTGCTGACCCGCGATCGAAATCGCGGCGACGTCGGCGAGTCCGCCCGCGGCGGCGATCGCCGACTGCAGGGCATCCCACCAGTGCTGCGGGTCGACCTCGGTGCCTTCGGGGTGCGACGCCCGGCCCTGGCGCACGAGCGCACCCGTCGCGGCATCGCGGATCACGACCTTGCACGACTGCGTCGACGAGTCGACGCCGGCGACGAGCGTCATGCGCGGCGCCCACCCTCAGTGACTCCCGGCCCTGTTCGCAATTCAGGTTCACGCACGGCGTGTGGTGCCGACACGCCGTGCGATACGGGACCGACACACCTCCCGACCTGAATTGCGCACAGGCGCGAGGGGCGGGTGAGCGAAGGGTGGGCGCGCATGGCGGCTAGCCGCGGGCGCCGAGCAGGTGCTCGGTGGCGAGCTGCTGCAGGCGCACGAAACCGCCGCCCTTGCCGCCGAGGTAGGCGTCGGCGTCGAAGTCCTCGTAGGCCGATCGGTCGGCGAGGAACTCGTCGTAGGTCTCGCCGTCGTTCAACGTCGGAGTGGAGAGTTCGAACACCTTCGCGGCCTCGAGCGCCTGCTGTACCTCGGGATCGGCGCGGAAGGCCGCGGCGCGTTCCTTGAGCAGCAGGTAGGTGCGCATGTTCGCCGCTGCCGACTCCCACACGCCCTTCTCGTCTTCGGTGCGGCTCGGCTTGTAGTCGAAGTGGCGCGGGCCATCGTAGGCCGGCACCCCACCCGGGCCGCCGTTCTCGAGCAGGTCGACGAGCGCGAACGCGTTGTGCAGGTCGCCGTGGCCGAAGACCAGGTCTTGGTCGTACTTGATGCCGCGCTGGCCGTTGAGGTCGATGTGGAAGAGCTTGCCGTGGTACAGCGCCTGGGCGATGCCGGCGGCGAAGTTCAGGCCCGCCATCTGCTCGTGCCCGACCTCGGGGTTGAGGCCCACGAGTTCGGGGCGCTCGAGCGAGTCGATGAACGCGATCGCGTGGCCGAGCGTCGGCAGCAGGATGTCGCCGCGGGGCTCGTTGGGCTTCGGCTCGATGGCGAAGCGGATGTCGTAGCCCTTGTCGGTGACGTAGTCGCCGAGCAGGTTGACGGCCTCGCGGTAGCGCTCGAGCGCCTGGCGGATGTCTTTGGCGGAGTCGTATTCGGCGCCCTCGCGGCCACCCCACATGACGAACGTCTTGGCACCGAGCTCGGCACCGAGGTCGAGCTGGCGGAACACCTTGCGCAGCGCGTAGCGGCGCACGTCGCGGTCGTTGGCGGTGAAACCGCCGTCCTTGAATACGGGGGCCGAGAAGAGGTTGGTCGTGACCATCGGCACGATGAGGCCCGTCGCCTCGAGCGCGCCCTTCAGGCGGTCGATCTGCTTCTGGCGCTCGGCGTCGGTCGAGCCGAACGCGAAGAGGTCGTCGTCGTGGAATGTCAGGCCGTAGGCGCCGAGTACGTCGAGCTTCTCGACGACGTGCACCACGTCGAGTGCGTTGCGGGTCGGACCGCCGAACGGGTCGGTGCCGTTATACCCCACGGTCCACAGGCCGAAGGAGAACTTGTCGTCGCGAGTGGGCGCGGGAGCCATGGAGGATCCGCCTTTCAGCGTCATCGGTGATTTGTTGTGAGATACAACATAACCCGCTCGTACCCGCGTTCGCAAGCCCGTACCCGCGTGAGTCTGTCGGCGGCCCGGCGGGCGCCCCAGCTACCCGGTCGGTTCGGCT
Organism: Agromyces neolithicus; assembly: GCF_039529735.1. NCBI lineage: Bacteria > Bacillati > Actinomycetota > Actinomycetes > Micrococcales > Microbacteriaceae > Agromyces > Agromyces neolithicus. The sequence goes on along the minus strand of NZ_BAAANJ010000001.1, from coordinate 547,905 downwards.
GTGCGATCCGACCGGTGTCGTCGATCGATCACGGCGTCGGGCCCTCGGTCGTCCCGCCGCAGGGTCCGCCGGCGGCCTCGAGCGCGACGCCCGGATGCAGGTGACCCGCCCGTTCGAACTCGTCCGAGACGCGGTGCCAGATCAGGTCGGTGGCGGCGCCCGAGATGGCCGCGGGCGGCGGCAGGGTGCCGTCGGCCATCGGCTCTGAACGGCGCGCCTGGTCGGCTGCGAACTCGGCCTCGATCTCGCCCGCGGTGATCGAGGCGATGAGCGGATCCCAATCATTCTCGATCAGGAACCTGCGCGCCTCCTCGGTGCGTCGGTCAACCTCATCATGAGAGACATCGTCGTAATGCTCTGAGTTGCGGTATTCAGGGACCACTCGAATCAACATCTCGCACAGTCCGAGATCGGCGCCATCGTCGAATGTGAACGTGCGCTGCGCCACGACATCGGGCGATCAGCCCACCCACCCGAAGACGGCGGGGCCGGCTGTGGCCGCCGTGATTCCGATGCCGAGTAGGCCTACGCCGATCGCCGATCCGCCGAGGATCCTGCGGAGCCGAGATCCGTTGCGGCGCTCGACCGCTCGCCCGACGGCGTCCCTCGCAACCGCTTCGGCCCATGCTGCGGCGGTCGGCTCGGAGCCCACCGCGCGTGGCGCAGCATCCCTTATCGCCTCATCCAGCCAGTCCATCGATCACCCCTTCGCCCCGTGCGTTCAACCAGCGCATGTCCGGACGGGCCCGATTCGTAACGGATGACACAGATTCCATGATCGCCGACCGCAGATCGAGATCATCGGATGTCGCTGACGCGCGCCGCGCGCCGACTCGATCTTCTGTCGACTCGATCGCTGAAGCACCGGCGGCACCCGCTCATCCCCGCGGTTCCCGACAGTTCCCCACAGGGTTGTCCACAGCGTTTTCCACAGGTTGCCCGCAAGGTTGTCCACGCGGTTTTCCACAGGGTTTTCCACAGTCTGTCGAATCTTCGTTCGAGTGTCGGTGGCTGCTGGGAGGATGTGGTCATGTCCGAACCGTTGCCCGACTTCGCTGGTATCACCGGTGCGTTGCGGGCGTTCGGGCTGACCCCGGCAGTGTTTCACGCGGCCGATGATCGGGCGTTGGTGGTCGCGCTCGAGACGATCTCGGTGTTGCGGCACGAGGTCGAGCGGCATCAGGCGCTCGCCGCGGCCGAACTCGCCCGCCGCTCCAGGGCCGGGTTCGGGCAGCAGGGGTTGGCGCGGCGTGACGGGCACACCTCGGCCGGGGCGATGCTGCAGTCGATCACGAGGTCGTCGAAGCGTGACGCGGCCGCGCTGGTCGCGGTGGGTGAGATGGTCGCCGACGTCGAGGCCGCCGCCGAACTCGACCGCCTGCGCCACGACGACCCCGACATCGCCGCCGTGCTGCCCGACGTGGCGCCGCCGTGGTTCGCAGCCCTCGGGGACGCCGTCGTCACCGGGCAGCTGACCGTCGCGGTCGCCGACGCGATCCGCTCGGGCCTGGGCGAACCCGGCGGCGACGCCGACGAGGGGTGCCTTCGAACCGAACTCGAGACCCTGATCCCCCTCTGCCGCACCGTGCATGCTGATGCGGCGCGGCGGGCCGCCCGGCAGGCCCGCGACCGCATCGACACCGCCGGGGTGACCGCTCGTGCCGAGGCGCAGCAGGTTGCGCAGTTCTGGCGGGCCTGGGTCAAACCCGATGGCATGGTCCGCGGCGAGTTCGAACTCGAACCCGAAGCCGGCATGTACGTGAAGGCGGTGTTCGACCAGCTCACCCACCCCCGCCTCATCGAACCCAAAGTGCGGCGCGGGTTCGGCGACCCGGTACACGGCGACCAGGCCTACGCCGACGCGAAAGCGACCCGCGAACGCAACGCCGCCGACGGGCTCGTGCAGTTGCTCCGCGCCGGCGCGAGCGTCGACCCGGGCCGGGTGCTGAACCTGCAGAAACCCTCGGTGCGTATCGTGGTCAACGAACACACCCTGACCACCGGGCACGGGTCGGGCATGCTCGAGGGCCACCCCGACCGCATCCCCCTCACCAACGTGCACACCGGCCTCTGCACCGGGTACCTGCCCATCCGATTCGGGGACCACGGCGAGTGTCTTGACCTGGGCCGTGACGAACGCCTCTTCACCCCGAAACAGAAGACCATCCTCGCCGTCCGTGACGGCGGCTGCCTCGACCCCGACTGCACGAGGCCCCCGTCCTGGTGCGAAGCCCACCACATCGACCACTGGGCCCGCGACGACGGCCGAACCGACCTCGCCGACGGCATCCTCCTCTGCCGAAGAGACCACTTGCGGCACCACAACCAAGGCTGGGAAGTCCGCCGCGACGGCACCACCTACTGGCTCATCCCACCACCCGGCATCGACCCCGAACAGACACCCCGGCTGATGCGACCCAAGACCCCCACCGACATCATCAACCCCATCGACCCGACGCGACTGCCCGCGGCGACGACCGCATCGCCTACCCGAATGCGAGAACATCCACCCGAGCGCGAACGCCTCACCTCGATCGCGGGGTAAAACTCTGCCTCCGACCAGCCCTACCACGGCCTGGGTTGCGTGAGGAACCTGCGCCCGATTTGGTGCTGGTCTGCGCCCGCGTTGGTAGTCGCTGCTCTGCGCCCGGGTTGGTAGTCGCGGCTCTGCGCCCGAGCTGGTAGTCGCTGGTCTGCGCCGAGTGGTTGCCGCTGGTCCACGCCCGAGTTCGTAGCCGCTGCCCTACGCCCGAGCCGGTAGTCGCTGGCCTACGCCCGAGTTGAGTCGCTGGCTGGCCTACGCCCGAGTTGAGTCGCTCGCTGGCCTACGCCCGAGTTGAGTCGCTGGCTGGCCTGCGCCCGAGTCCGTGGTCGCTGGTGCCCTCTGCTCATCAGCGCCGCTCCAGATCGGGCGCACGCCGCACACGGCCGCGTGAATCGACCGCAACTTTCGCGCTTAGACTTCGAAACATGAAAGCGCCCGCCGGCACCGACCGCATCACACTCGCTGAAGTGGCAGACGAGGCGGGCGTCTCCCTGTCGACGATCTCGAAGGTGCTGAACGGGCGATCGGATGTCTCCGCCGCAACTCGCGCGCGCGTCGAGGCCCTGCTCGCCGAGCGCGGCTACCAGCGGCGCGTGGGCCGTGCCGATGCGAAGTCCGACCTCATCGAGCTCGTCTTCCACGAGCTCGATCCGATCTGGTCGATGGAGCTCATAGAGGGCGTCGAGTCGGTCGCGAAAGCGCACGGCCTGAGTGTCGTGCTCACGGTGAGCGGCAGCCGCCACGCCCCCGACCCCGACTGGATCGAGGGCGTCATGCGCCGGCGACCGGTCGGCATCGTGCTCGTCTTCAGCGAGCTCGCGCCCGAATACCGCGAACGACTGCGCTCACGGGCCATCCCGGTCGTGATCGTCGACCCGGCCGGCGACCCGTCGCCCGACGTGCCGTCGGTGGGTTCGGCGAACTGGTCGGGCGGCCTCGCGGCCACCAGGCACCTCATCGATCTCGGCCATCGCCGCATTGCCGCGATCACCGGCCCCGCCGACATGATGTGTTCGCTCGCCCGCATCGACGGCTACCGTTCGGCGATGAACTCGGCCGGGCTCCCGATCGATCCGGCGTGGATCCGGTTCGGCAATTTCCACGCCACCGGCGGGCGCGACCGCGCGCGCGAGCTGCTCGCCCTCGCCGACCCGCCTACTGCGATCTTCGCGGGCAGCGACCTGCAAGCGCTCGGCGCGATCGACGCGGTGCGGGCGGCGGGCCTGCGGGTGCCCGACGACATCTCGATCGTGGGCTACGACGACATTCCGCTCGCGATGTGGATGACCCCGCGACTCACGACCGTACACCAGCCGCTGAAGCGCATGGGCGAAGAGGCCGCGCGCCTCGTCATCCGCCTCGCCGACGAGACACCGTCGACGACCCCCCGCATGGACCTCGCGACCAGCCTCGTCGTGCGCGACAGCACGGCACCGCCGGCCGGGTAGGGGTCGCCGGCTGGCGGGGGCTCTTGTCACCGCTGCGTCGAGCGTTTCGTCGGCTGCACCGGTGCGGATGTCGCGGTGCCGGGCTGGAGCCCGTTGAAGGTCGCGGTGACGACCACGGTGAGCGCGTGACCCACATCGGTTGCACACACCCGGTACTCCTTCTTCACCGCGCCGGGGATGTCGACCCGCCACGCTGCCACTGGAAGGCGAACCCGAGTCCATCGAGATCCCACTCGCCCGACGTCGCCGTGAGCGAACGACCCACGACCGCCTCGCCCGACACCGACGGTGCCACCACGTTCGCCGGCGCCCCCGGAGCGACCGTGCCGACGAGTTCGCCGATGCCCCGGCGGGCGGTTCCCTGGTGACGGGCAGCCGGTCGGGTCTAGCGGTTCTCGAAGTCCAGGTCAGTCGATGACGGATGCCTCCACCACGAGTTCGACCAACACCTCGGGGTGCAGGCGACGGGTGTGATCGAGCTCGCGGACCGGGCCGGTGAGCCGCACCGCCTGCGCGAACGGCAGGTCTGCGCTCGAGCGGCCGATGCTCAGCACGATGTCGCCCGGCTCGACGATGCGCCGGCCATCGCGACCCGTGAACGACGCGAGATCGGCGGGAACGGCGAATGACACGTCGGCCGCCGCGCCGGGCTCGAGCTCGACCCGGGCGTACCCGATCAATCGCTGCACCGGACGCACCACGCTCGCGACCGGATCGTGCAGGTAGAGCTGCACGACGTCGGCACCCGACCTGATGCCCGTGTTGCGTACGCGCAGCCGCACGGTCACGGTGCCGTCGGTCGCGATCTCGGCTGCGTCGCCGTCGAAGGCGTCCCACTCGAACTCGGAGTAGCCGAGTCCATGCCCGAACGGGAATGCAGCGGTCGGATCGACGTTCGACACGTCGCTCGCGCGAGCGAGCGGCGCTGCGAGGTACGTGGTCGGCTGCGAGCCGGCCCCGGCGGGGATGGACACGGGCAGGCGACCGCTCGGGTTGACGCGTCCGCTGAGCACGCCGGCGATTGCCGGAGCGCCCTCTTCACCCGCGAAGAACGCCTGCACGATCGCGGCCGACTCATGGACCGCCCGGCCCAGCGCGTACGGGCGTCCGGCCAGCAAGGTCAGCACCGCGGGGGTGCCGGTGTCGAGCACTGCGTCGACGAGCTGTTGCTGCGCGCCCGGCAGGTCGAGCGACTCGGCGTCGCAGCCCTCGCCGCTCGTGCCGCGGCCGAACAGGCCGGCACGGTCGCCGAGCGCAAGGATCGCCACGTCTGCGGATGCCGCGACCGCGGCCGCCTCGGCGATGCCATCGGTCTCGCCGCCGTCGACGCTGGTGCCGCGCGCCCAGCGGATCTCACTGTCGGGGAACTCGGCCTGGAGTGCCTCGAGCAGCGTCGGGATGCGGATGCCGAGTTCGACACCGGGGTGCTGCGAGACCACGTGCGTGGGGAACGAGTAGCACCCGAGCATCGCGTAGGGGTCGGCGAGGTTCGGGCCGACCACGGCGATCACCCCGGGTGTCGCGAGCGGCAGTGAGCCGTCGTTGCGCACGAGCACGATGGCGCGTTCGGCGAGTTCGCGGGCGAGAGCCCGGTTGCCGGCCGAGTCGAGGTCGACGGTGCCGCGCAGGCCGTCGGCGTGCGACACGTCGACGTCGGTGCGTGTCAGGTCGACCTCGGCGAGCGCGAGCGGCACCGGCGACCAGTCGGCATCGAGCAGGCCGAGCTCGGCCTTCTGCCGAAGCACGCGGCGCAGTGCCGTGTCGATGAGCGACACGTCGACCGCACCCGCTTCGACTGCGAGCCGCAGCGGCTCGCCGAAGGTCTTCACGGTCGGCAGCTCGACGTCGATGCCGGCGTCGAGCGCGGCCTCTGCAGCCTCGGCCCAAGTGCCGGCAGTGCCATGAAGCAGCTTGAGGAACGCGATCGTGAAGTAGTCGGCGACCACCGTGCCGTCGAAGCCCCAGGTCTCGCGCAGCAGCTCGGTGAGCAGCGTGCGGTCGCCCGCCGACGGCACGCCGTCGAGGTCGGTGTACGCGTTCATCACGCTGCGCACGCCCCCCTCGCGCACCGCCATCTCGAACGGCGGCAGCAGCACGTCGGCGAGTTCACGCGGCCCGATCGAGACCGGAGCGAGGTTGCGGCCGGCCTTCGACGCCGAGTAGCCGACGAAGTGCTTGAGGGTCGCGATGACACCGGCCGACTCGAGCCCGCGCACATACGCGGTGCCGACCGTGCCGACGAGGTAGGGGTCCTCGCCGATCGTCTCTTCGACTCGGCCCCAGCGCGCGTCGCGCACGACGTCGAGCACCGGCGCCAGGCCCTGGTGCACGCCGACCGAGCGCATGTCGTCGCCGATGCGCCGCGCCATCCGCTCGACGATCTCGGGGTCGAACGTCGCGCCCCACGACAGCGGAATCGGGTACGCGGTGGCGCCCCACGCGGCGAACCCCGCGAGGCACTCCTCATGTGCGAGGGCCGGAATGCCGAACCGGTTCGCGGCGACGATACGCTGCTGCGTTCGAGCGAGCGAGAGTGCACCCACCGCGGCATCGACCGGAGCCGTGCCGAACGGCCGGGTGAGCTGGCCGAGCCCCGACGGCAGCAGCTCGTCGAGGTCGACGTCGTCGTTCAGGTCGTGCTGGTGCGGGGCGACATCGCCGCCGCCGTCGTCGGAGGCACCGACCCACACCCCGTAGAGCTGCGCGAGCTTCTCGTCGAGCGTCATCTCGGCCATGAGCGCGTCGACGCGCTCGTCGAGGCCACGCGCAGGGTCTGCCCACGGGGCATCCGTCATTCGATCGTTCAACGTCGTCATCCCTTCACCGCCCCCTGCAGGCCACCGACGATGCGCTTCTCGGCCACCGTGAAGAACAGGATCGCGGGGAGCATCGCGAGCGCTGTGTAGGCGAGCACACCCGTGGTGTCCTGCCCATATGCCGTGGAGTAGAACTGCACGCCGAGCGGCAGGGTGTAGTTGTCGATGCCGGCGCCGCCGGCCTGCAGCACGAACAGCGGCAGGAGATAGGCGTTCCAGCTTCCGACGAACGCGAGCACGCCGACCGTCATGAGACCCGGCATCGAGAGTGGCAGCAGGATGCGCCAGAAGAATCCGACCCGACTCGTGCCGTCGACCAATGCGGCGTCTTCGAGTTCGACCGGGATGGCTCGCAGGAACGGGGTGAGGATGATGATCGTCAACGGCAGCGCGAACGCCACCTGGGGGACGATGAGCCCCCACCAGTTGCCGAAGAGGCCCATCTGCCGCAGCAACACCGTCAGCGGCAGGATCGAGATCGTGAGCGGGAACAGGAGCCCGGTCGTGAACAGCGCGTACAGCAACCCGCGGCCCCTGAACTCGTAACGTGCGATCACGAACGCGGCCATGACGCCGAGCAGCATGACGCCGATGGTCGTGCCCAGGGCCGTCACGGTGCTCGCGAGCACCTGGTTCCAGAAGCTGGAGTCGCCCAGCACCCGTGCATAGTTCTCGACCGTCCACGGGTTCGGCATGCCGGCCGGATCGGTGAAGAAGTCGGGGTTGGTGCGGAAGCCCGAGATGAAGACGTAGATCACGGGGCCGATCGCGACGGCCACGACGGCGAGCGCGACGACGTAGACGACCGGTTGACTCCAGTCGATGCGGCCCTGGCCGGCACGGCGCCTCGGGGCGGATGCCGTCGATGCGGGCGGGGTGGCGGCGTTGGCGGTGGTGGCGGTGGTGGCGGTCACTTGCGTTTCCCTCCCGTGAGCGAACCCTCGAGGTCGCGGCGCAGCGCGAACCGCTGGTAGCCGAGCGCGATGAAGAGCGAGATGAAGAACAGGACGACGGCGACGGCGCTGCCGAAGCCGATCTGCGAGACGTTCAGGCCGTACTTGACCATGTAGACCGCCATCGTGGACGACGCATTGAGCGGTCCGCCGCCGGTGACGATCCACACCATGTCGAAGAGCTGCAGCGAGCCGATGATCGACAGGAACGCCCAGATGCGGATGGTCGGTCCGAGCAGCGGCACGGTGATGTACCACTGGGTCTTCCACCAGCCGGCGCCGTCGAGGGAGGCCGCTTCGTAGAGCTCTTCGGGCACACCCGCGAGGCCGGCGAGCATGAGGATGATCGCGAGACCCAGGTACTTCCAGGTGAGGATGCCGAACATCGTCCACATCACCACGTTCGGGTCGGCCAGCCACGCCGGAGGCTCCTGGATGCCGATCGCCTGCAGCATGGTGTCGACCGGACCCCAGCGCGTGGGCGGAACCGACTGCAGCAGGATCTGCCACGCGAGGCCGGCGGTGACCTCGCTGAGCACGTACGGCACGAAGATGAGGGCGCGCAGCAGCCCGCGGAAGCGCAGGCGCCGGTTCATGAGCAGCGCGACGAGGATCGCGATCGGCCCCTGGATGAGCAGGGACATCACGATGATGAAGAAGTTGTTGAAGACCGAGGTGTGGAACACCGGATCGGTCAGCAGCCTGGCGTAGTTGTCGAGGCCGATGAATCGGTCGAGTGGGCCGAGGCCGTTCCAGTTGAAGAAGCTGTAGTACGCCGCCAGCGCCACGGGAAGCAGGACGAAGACCACGTAGACGATCACGGCCGGCCCGACGAAGAGGGCGACCTCGCGGCGCTGACCGGCGGGGACCCGGTTGCGGCGCCTCTTGATGGGTGCAGGGGCCGGGCCCGCGGAAACCGCGGGCCCGGTCGTTTCGGTTGCAATCATGAGCTAGAGCGTGGCAGCCGCGGCGTTCATCGCCTCGGGAATCTGCTCCGGCGTTCCGCTGCCGAACATCAGGTTCACGATGGCGTCGTTCATCGCCTGGCCGATGACGGGGCCGTACTGCGTGTCGAGCCAGGTCACGACGAGCGAGGCGTTGACCGTGCCTTCGGCGATCTGCTTGAGCACAGGGTCGGTGATGCCCGCTTCGGCGCCTGCGACCGTCGGGATCTCGCCCGTCGCGGCGAAGCGCGTCTGCACGTCTTCGCTCATGACGTACTCGAGCAGCTCGAGCGTCTCGTCGGGAGCGTCGACGTAGACGCCCCACGCGTCGCCGGAGCCGAGGGCTGCCCCGGGCTCACCCTCGGCGCCCTCGATGTCGGGCACGGGCATCCACGAGAGCCACTCGGGTGCCGGCGGGTTCTCGGCGGGTGCGCCCGGAACGAGCTTCGCCACCTCGCCACGGTGCCAGGTGCCCATGAGCTCCATCGCCGTCGTCTGCGCGGCGAGCAGGCCCGCCGAGCTGTTCGGCACGCTCTGGGCCGGGGTGCTCGTGGGGTTCGCCTGGAACGGCAGGTCGCCATCGAACTCATCCATCCACGACTTCAGGTTCTCACCGGCCTCGACGAAGCAGGGGTCGCTGAAGTCGAGCGTCTCAGCCGCCTCCTTCAGCGAGTCGCCCGAGCAGGTCTTGATGGCGAACTGGTACCACCAGTGGGCGGCCGGCCAGCCGTCGCCCGCGCCGACGCCGATCGGCGAGACGCCCGAATCGGCGAGCTTGCCGATCGCTTCGCCGAACTCGTCGAACGTGGCCGGGGTCTCGGGTGACCCCCGCCTGCTCGAACTGGTCGGCGTTGTACCAGATGCCCTCGATGCCGAAGCGGTAGGGGATGCCGTACTGCTTGCCGTCGACATTCCAGCCGGTGCCCGCACCGCCCACGCTCTCGACGACGTCGGTGAGCCCGCTGAGGTCCTTGAGGTAGCCGGCCTCGACCTGGGACTTGATCTCGCCCTCGGCCCAGACCATGAACAGGTCGGGGGCGGCGTCGCCGCCCGCCTGCAGGGCGTTCGGAATGAGGGTGCGCTGGAGGTCTTCGTTCTGGAAGGCCTCGACCTCGACCGTGACTCCGGGGTGGTCGGCCTCGAACTCGCTCGCGACCTCCTCCCAGAAGGACTTCAGCGGTTCGCCGGTGCCGTTGTGCCACCACGTGAGCGTGACGTCGCCGCCAGTCTCTTCTGTACCGCCGGAGCCGGTCGCACAACCACTGAGGGCGGCGACGGCGAGGCCCGCGGCGGCGGTGAGCGCGACGAGCCTGGAGGTGCTGCGTCTGTTCATCATTGAACCTCTCGAAAGTTTCGACCATTGTGTCGAAAGTGATCTGGACGTGTTGAATATACGTCCATTCGGATTTGGGGTCAAGCGCAACAAATACCGGCGCGCCCAATGTGATCAAGCCGTGACCCCGCCTAGAGTTGACCCGTGACAGACCGGGCAGGCACCTTCGACGGCGTCCACCGTCGAAACCTCTCGAAAGTGCTCGGCCACGTGCACCTCGAGGGGCCGCTCTCGCGCGCCCGCCTGACCGCGATGACGGGCCTCAACCGGTCGACGGTCGCCTCGCTCGTCGCCGAGCTCAACGCGCAGGGACTCACGATCGAGCAGGCTCCCGACCCCACCAACCGGGTCGGCCGCCCCTCCCCCGTCGTCGCGCCCGATCCGCGCGTGCTCGCGATCGCCGTCAACCCCGAGGTCGACGCCATCACGATCGCCGCGGTCGGCATCGACGGCGGCATCCGCGCACGTGAGCGCATCGAGGTCGACCACCTGCCCACGCCCGCCGAGACCGCCGAACTCGTGGCATCCGCCCACGACCGCTGGCGCACCGGCCCATTGCGTGACGCGCGGATCGTCGGCGTCGGCCTGGCCGTACCCGGTCTGGTGCGTGCGAGCGACGGGCTCGTACGGTTCGCACCGCACCTGCTGTGGTCGGATGTCCCGATCCGCGCCATCGTCGAAACCGCCACGGGTCTGCCCACCGCGGTCGGCAACGACGCCAGCCTCGGCGCGGTCGCCGAGCACCTGTTCGGCGCCGGACGTGGCGTCGACGACATGGTCTACCTCAACGGCGGCGCGAGCGGCATCGGCGGCGGGCTCATCGTGCATGGGGTGCCGGTCGGCGGATCGGCCGGCTATGCCGGAGAGTTCGGCCAGAACCGTCCGGGCATCGACCCCGCCGGCGATCGACGGGCCACCGGCGGCGTGCTCGAAGACGAGGTGAGCCGCGCCCGCCTGCTCGAGGTCGTCGGGCTCGACCACGGCGACGAGCCGGCACTCGCGGCCGCCCTCGCCGCGGCCGACTCCCCTGCAGTCACCGACGAGGTCGAGCGGCAGCTGCGCATCCTCGCCACCGCGCTCTGCAACGCCGTGAACGTGCTGAACCCCTCGCTCGTCGTGCTCGGCGGATTCCTCGCCACGCTCGCCGAACGCGACCTCGGCGCGCTCGAGCGTGCGGTCGCGGAACAGGCGATGCCCGCGGCATCCGAGGGCCTGTCGATTCGGGTGGCCGCACTCGGCGAGAACCGCCTGCTCATCGGGGCGGCCGAGATCGCCTTCGCCGACCTGCTCGCCGACCCGCTCGGTCGCTGACCGCGCCCCCGCGCTCAGCGCGGCGCGAACGCGTTGCGGAACATCGTGCGCGCCCGTTCGGCCATCGCGTGCCGCTCATCGGCTTCGGATCGCGCGAGCACGTCGGCGAGCATGGAGATCGCCAGCAGTACGTCTGCGGTCTCGACGTGCTCGCCGATGCGGCCGGCGGCGTGTTCGCGGGCGAGCAGCTTTTCGACGAGCGCGTTGAGCCGGGCGCCGATGTGCGCGACCCGCTCGTCGTTCACGTTGGTCCAGATGAGGTCGATGAACGCCGTCGAGACGAGCGCCTGCTCGATCACGTCGTCCAACAGGTCGTTGAGCGTCGCGTCGGGCGCGGCGACCGCGGCCTCGAGCTGGTCGAGATTCTCGTCGAACACGGCAACGGCGAGGGCGATGCGATCGGGGAAGTGCCGGTAGAGACTGCCCTGGCCGACGCCCGCCTTCTTGGCCACCGCATTGAACGGCGCCTGCAGTCCGTCGGCGGCGAACACCTCGCGCGCTGCCGCGATGAGGGCGCGCCGATTCTCGGGGCCCGCGCTCGGTCCGCGGTTGACCTTACGGGTCCCTGAGAGATTCTTCGCATTCTCAGGCACGGGTGTTAGCGTACTACCGGACACAGCTGTCCGGTATCTGAGCGAAGGAAGCACCGAACCATGACCCCCAAGACCCTCACCGGCGACGACTCCATCAAGAGCTGGCTCGAGCACCCCGTCGGCGGCCCCATCATCCGCGACCTGCTCGCGCAGTCGGGCCAGGACCCCGATGTGCTGCGACCCGTGCAGCGACTCGCGATCAAGCGCCTCGTCAAGCTCAGCAAGGGCACGTTCAGCCAGCAGATGGTCGACGAGCTGGTCGCGCGCGCCGCCGCCGGCGACGTGCCGTCGGGTTCGGATGTCCCTGCCACGGCCGGTGGCGTGGAAGCCGAGGCCGACGCGGCGGAGCCCCCGACCGCCGTCGAGCGCTCCGAGTGGGTCGAGCGCATCGACCAGGGCCGCTTCACCGGCAAGTCCATCGTCGTCACGGGTGCCGGCTCGGGCATCGGCCGCGCGACGGCGTCACGTATCGCCCGTGAGGGCGGCCGTGTAGTCGCCGTCGACGTGTCGCAGGAGCGCCTCGACGAGTTCGCCGGCGAGCACTCCGGCGCCGACATCGTCACCCTCGTCGCCGACATCACCGACGACGCCAAGGTCGCCGAGATCGTCGCGGCCGCCGGCGACCGCATCGACGGCCTCGCGAACATCGCCGGGATCATGGACGACATGACACCCATCGGCGAGCTCACCGACGCGATGTGGAAGCGCGTGTTCTCGGTGAATGTCGACGGCACCATGAAGCTCATGCGCGCCGTCGTGCCGACGATGCTCGCGCAGGGCGCCGGTTCCATCGTGAACACGGCGAGCGAGGCCGCACTGCGCGGCTCGGCCGCGGGCGTCGCCTACACGGCGTCGAAGCACGCCGTCGTCGGCCTCACCAAGTCGACCGCGTTCATGTACGGCCCGAGCGGCCTGCGCGTGAACGCCGTGGCACCGGGCGCGACGATCACGAACATCGAGGCGACGTTCGCCTCACCCCTCGGCGCGCAGCGCGTGCGCCAGGCGATGGCGATCCTTCCCGACGCCGCCGAGGCCGAGGCCCTCGCAGCGTCGATCACCTTCCTGCTGAGCGATGACGGTGTGAACGTCAACGGCGTCGTGCTCGCGAGCGACGGCGGTTGGTCGGCGGCCTGAGCGCCCGTTCGCCATCCACTGCTGACCGCCGGGGTGACTGCGTCACGTGGTCACGGCCACGCCGTCACCGCACGATTCGCGAGTCACCCCGAATTGCCGCACGCGGCGCGCCCGCCCGACCATTCGGGGTGAGTCGGTGCTACGCGGCCACGGGCACTCGCTCGGGTACGTCGCGCTACTCGACCACCGGGCGCGACGCGGTGACGTCGAGCAGTTGCGACAATTGGCCGAGCGCGCCGGGCACGAGCTTGTAGTAGGCCCAGGTACCGCGCTTGCTGCGGCTGAGGAAGCCGGCCTCCATGAGGATGCGCAGGTGGTGCGACACCGTGGGCTGGCTGAGGCCGACCGGCTCGATCAGGTCGCACACGCACGCCTCTTCGCCCTCGGACGCAGCAACGATCGAGACGAGCCGGAGTCGCGTGGGGTCGGCGAGGGCCTTGAGCTTGCGGGCGAGGTCTTCGGCACGATCGGCATCGATCGCCTCGCGCGTCAACGGGGTGCAGCAGGCAGCGGCATCGGCCGCGACATCGGTGACCTGCAGCATCGTTATGCTCATGCGACCATGCTACCTCAATATTGACAACCTTCGATATAGTGGCCAGACTCAATATCGAAGAACATCGATGCCCTTGGAGGAACACCTGCCATGACCCTGATCGACCTCACCGTGCCGAGCCTGCGGCAACGCGGCCTCGACTCCTTGCCCGTCGCGATCATCGGGGCCGGCCCGATCGGCCTGGCCGCGGCGGCGAACCTCGTCGAACGGGGCATCGACTTCGTGATCTACGAGTCCGGCGACGAGGTCGGGGCGAACATTCGGCAGTGGGGCCACACGCGCCTGTTCTCCCCGTGGAGGCATGTCGTCGACCCGGCGTCCCAGCGCCTGCTCGAGCCGACCGGGTGGCGGCTTCCCTCACCCGACCGACTTCCCACCGGCGCTGAGCTCGTCGAGCAATACCTCGAACCGCTCGCCCGGCTCGAGCCGATCGCCTCGCGCATCCACACCGGCGCCGCCATCGTCGCCGTCACCCGCCAGGGCATGGATCGCACCCGCACCGCTCGCCGTGCACAGACGCCGTTCCTGCTCCGCGTGCGCACCGCCGCAGGCGTCGACGAGTTCACCGCCCGAGCGGTCATCGACGCATCGGGCACCTACGATCACCCGAACAGCCTCGCGTCCAGCGGGCTCGAGCCGCTCGGGCTCGCCGATGTCGCCGGCCGGGTCAGTCACGCGCTGCCCGATGTACTCGGCCGCGACCGAGCCGCCTTCGCCGGCCGGCACATCACGGTCGTCGGCGCCGGTCACTCGGCGGCCAACACGCTCATCGCCCTGGCCGAGCTGGCCGAGCACGAAGTGGGTACGCGAGTCGACTGGCTCATCCGCAACGCCAATGCGGTGCGGGTCACGACCTCCGACGACGACGAACTCGCGGCCCGCGCGACGATCGGGCGCCGGGTCGATGCGCTCGTGGCGTCGGGTCGCATCACCGTGGTCGACCGGTTCGAGATCGTGCGCCTCGCCCGTAGCGAAGACGGCGTGCGACTCATCGGCGCCCGCGACGGCGAACTCGTCGAGCACGAGACCGACATCGTCGTGAATGCCACCGGGTTCCGGCCGAACCTCGACATCCTGCGTGAGATCCGCCTCGAACTCGACGAGATCGTCGAGGCGCCCAAGCGACTCGCCCCGCTGATCGACCCGAACGTGCACAGCTGCGGCACGGTCGAGCCGCACGGATTCGCCGAGTTGCAGCATCCCGAACCGGGCTTCTTCCTTGCCGGAATGAAGAGCTACGGCCGAGCGCCGACCTTCCTGCTCGCCACCGGCTACGAGCAGGTGCGCTCGATCACGGCGTGGCTCGGCGGAGACGTCGCCGCGGCAAGCCAGGTCGAACTCGTGCTCCCCGCCACCGGGGTGTGTTCGACCGGTGGTTCGGCGGCCTCGGGCTGCTGCTGACTGCCGAAGACACCCGTCTCAGACCGTGCGCAGCAGCAGGTAGATGAGCAGCAGCGGCCCCCCGACGATGAGCAGCGCCCAAGCACCCACCGCGGCCCACAACAGGTACGCGAGCAGTGCGACCAGCAACACGAGCAGCACCACGGTGATCCAACTCACGAACGGGATGACCCTGCCGATCCAATCGAAGAACCTCGACTTCTGCGCGCTGGGGCCGGTGGGTTTCTCATCATCTGCACGCGGGGCGGCGACGGGCGTCGGCTCGCCGTTCGTCTCTGGGCCCGTGCCTGCGAGGTGCGGGGGCTTGCCCTCCTTCAGGAACGTGGCGATCTCAACCCGACGCATGGTGCTCGAGGTGCTGAGCGCCGCCGAATGGCCACCGGCGTACCGCATCGCATCCTGGCTGACGATGCTCTCGGCGTTGACGAAGCCGACGGTGCCGCCGGGCCCGACGTCGCGATTGAACGGCTTCAGGCCCGACAGGAAAGCTGCCAGCACCCCAACGGGGATGTCCGTGCGCGCGCGCTCGTTGTGCACGGCACCCTGTCGCCAGCGGCGCGTACCGTCTTTCATGTTGAGGTAGGAGCCGACCTGGCGGCGTTCCCTGAGCAGCTCCCAGTCGTACGAGGGGTTCAGCACGGTGCCGGCGAGCAGGATCGTGCGGAACCGCACCGCCGGAACGCGCAGCATCGACCGCCCCATCATGTAGGTGCCGTTCGAGTGGCCGAGGAACGCGAAGTTGTCGGGGTCGTGCGTGACCGCGAGGTCGCCGTACTTCTCGAGGAAGTCGTGCGACTTGCGGTTTCGCACGAACGGCAGCGCGAACTCGAAGGCCGAGAAGTAGCCGGTGTCGGGAGCGACGATCCTCGCCCCGGTCTTCGCGAGCTCTTCGCGCATGGTCTCGACCCAGTCGTCGTCGGCAGACGCCCGGATGCCGTGGAAGATGAAGTACACACGCTGCGTGCTGATGCGCGAGACGGGCGGGGTGGGCTGCTCGTCGCCGAAGATGGCGCGCGCCAGGGTCGGCCAGCGGCGCTTCGCGTCGTCGTCCGTGCGCACGTCGACCAGGCCGGCGTGGTCGGTGCCGTCGAGCCGGAACGTCGCCGTGTTGGGCAGCCAGTCACTGTCCTTGAGGTCTTCGCCGATCACGAGGGGGTCGTCGACGCCGATCACCTCGGCCACATAGGGCCACATCTGCGCCGGGATGTCGCGGAACGCGTCGAGCCATCGGAGGCGCAGGTTCGTCACCCAGTACCCGCCGGCCTTCGCGTGTTCGATGCCGAAGTCGGCGAACGGCGTGGCGAGGGCGTACAACGCCTTCAGGAAGTGGACGCCCTCGCGGAACTTGAATCCGCCGTTCGGCACGCCGAGCAGCACGATGCGGTCGAGCTTGGCCGGCCACTCCGACGGTGAACCGCTGTCGTACCCCAGGCCCTTCAACCACGCCGAGCGCGCGATGAGCCCGCCGAGGCTGTGCCCGATAAGGGTGATGTCGTCCACGTCACGTGCCTGGCGCTCGATGAACGCGTTGAGGTTCCTGGCCGCCCGGTCGGGGGTTTCCCGAACGCTCCACGGCCTCACCGGCTGTTCGAACTTCTCGACCCTCGCGCCCCGGGGCGCGGCACCGGTGATCCTCTGAATGAGCGCGTCGCTGCGGTCGCGTCCGATGCCGGGCACGAAGACGATCAGTCGCGTGCGTGGCTCGGTCGCGACATCCGTCGGCTCGCTCGTCGTCATGAGCCTGAGAATTCCACAGGAGCGCGCTGAATGGAACAGGGCCGGCACGCAGACTGGAACCGACCCGATGAGAAGGAGACGAAGTGAGCACGTGGACCGAGGACGAACTGCGCCGCGTCGGCGACGCCGAGGAGTTGAGGGTCGCGTCGTACCGCCGCGACGGCTCACTGCGACCGTACGTGATCATCTGGGTCGTGCGCGTCGGGGATGACCTGGTCATCCGGTCGGCCTACGGCCCCGACAACGGCTGGTACCGGCGGGCGAAGGCGAGCGGCCGCGGAAGGATCCGCGCCGGCGGCGTCGAGCGCGACGTCGAGTTCGCCGATGCCGCCTCCGACAGCCCTGCCGCGCATGCCGCGATCGACGCCGCGTACCACGCGAAGTACGACCGCCACGGTCCGCGCATCGTGGGTACGGTCGTCGGCGACCAGGTGATCGAGACGACGTTCCGGCTGGTTCCGTCCGGCTCGTAACCCTTCGCAGGGGTTACTCCGTCATCGGGTCGTTTCTGACGCGGAGTTCCGCGCTCAGGCGGTTCAGCGGCGAACCGCGTGTGGCGGCGTCGACGTCGAGCCGGTCGGCGCAGCGATGTCCCCGCCGATCTCGACCACCCGGTTCGCGGCGTCGACGTGCACGACCGTCGGAGCCCATTCGGTGATCTCGACATCGTCGACGTGAGCATAGGAGATGACGATGACGAGGTCGCCCACTCCGACCAGGTGCGCCGCCGCACCGTTGATCCCGATCACGCCCGACCCGCGCTCCCCCTCGATCACGTAGGTCTCGAGCCGTGCACCGTTCGTCACGTCGACGACGGCCACCTGTTCGCCGGGCACGAGGTCAGCGGCATCCAGCAGGTCGCGGTCGACCGTCAGCGACCCGACGTAGTGCAGATCGGCATGCGTCACGGTCGCACGGTGGATCTTCGACTTGAGCATGGTGCGGAGCATGAGGGTGTCGTCCTATCGCCGGCAGGGGGAGGCCAAATTCGAGTATGCCGTCGCATCCCTGCACGACGCGCAACAGGACGCCACAGGGGAAGAGCCTCATCGTGGTGCGCGAGGGGGGACTTGAACCCCCACACCCTTGCGAGTACTGGCACCTGAAGCCAGCGCGTCTGCCAATTCCGCCACTCGCGCACGTGTGGTCGCACCGTGGTGCGTCCAACCACGAGAGACTAACATCTCCGGGGCGGCAACACCATTCGAGCACGGCACCCTTGGCAGTCCCTCAGAGTCTGAAGCTGACCTCGCGCTCGCCCGCCGCACCGCAATAGCATCGACGTACGGGTTCTGGCGCCCACGACCATTGCGACCGAAAGGACCGCCCCCGTGACCCTTCCCCCCTCGACTCCCACGACCCCGAGGGCTCCCGCCGACACCGATCTCAGCGGCATCCGCGGCTACCTGTTCGATCTCGACGGCGTGCTCACGCCCACGGCGATCGTGCACATGCACGCCTGGGCGCGGCTCTTCACGCCCTACCTCGAGCAGCACGGGGCCGCCCCCTATCGCGAGGCCGACTACTTCGCGCACATCGACGGCAAGCCCCGCTACGACGGGGTGCGCAGCCTGCTCGCGAGCCGCGACATCCGCATTCCCGAGGGCGAGGTGAGCGACGCGCCCACCGAAGACACCGTGCACGGACTCGGCAATCGCAAGAACGAGGCCTTCAACGAGACCCTGGCCGACGAGGGCGTCGCCCCCTACCCGGCGAGCGTCGCGTTCCTCGATGCGGTGCAGGCGAGCGGATGCCTCGTGGCCGTGGTCTCGAGCTCGAAGAACGCACCGGCCGTGCTCGAGGCCGCCGGGCTCGCCGACCGGTTCGAGGTCGTCGTCGACGGCGCGGTCGCCGCGCGCGAGGGGCTGCCGGGCAAACCCGCCCCCGACACGTTCGAGCGCGCGGCCGCGCTGCTCGGGCTGCCGACCTCGGCCTGCGCAATCGTCGAAGACGCCGAGTCGGGGGTCAGGGCGGGTGCCGCAGGTGACTTCGGCATCGTCATCGGGGTCGACCGCGGCGTCGGGCGTGACGCGCTCGTCGAACTCGGCGCCGAGGTCGTCGTCGACGAACTCGACGAGCTCATCCCGTTCGTCGGTCGAGTAGCGACGAAGGAGCGTATCGAGACCAGCCAGTCCGGCACCGGGTCTCGATACGGCGCTGGGGCGCCTACTCGACCGACAGATCCGACCCGAGAGGAGCACGCATGAGGTTCGCCGACGGCGACCCGCTGAACCGCAGCCGGTTCCCGATCGACGAGTGGTCGCTCATCGAGACCGAGTTCGTCGAGACCGACATGGGTCGCACCGAGACGCTGTTCGCGGTCGGCAACGGCTACCTCGGCCTGCGCGGCAACGTCGAAGAGGGCCGTGACGGCCACATGCACGGCACGTTCATCAACGGATTCCACGAGACCTGGCCCATCCGCCACGCCGAAGAGGCGTTCGGGTTCGCGCGCGTCGGGCAGACCATCGTGAACGCGCCCGACGCGAAGATCATCCGGCTCTACGTCGACGACGAACCGCTCGTGCTCACCGAGGCCGAGCTGCTCTCATACGAACGCCGCCTCGACTTCAGGCTCGGCGCGCTCAGCAGGTCGATCGAGTGGCGCACGCCCGCGGGCAAGCGCGTGCTCATCACGAGCCGGCGCATGACGAGCTTCACCGACCGGCACCTCGCCGTCATCGACTACGAGGTCGAGCTGCTCGACGCCGACGCGGCGGTCACCGTCTCGAGCCAGATCCTCAACCGTCAAGACGGGCGTGACGAGTACCGCGGCGGCGTGCTCGAGGCCCCCGGCGCGTTCGACCCGCGCAAGGCCGAGCAGTTCATCGACCGGGTGCTGCAGCCGCGAGTCACCCGAGACAACGACGGCCGATACATCCTCGGCTACCAGTGCACGAACTCGGGCATGACCCTCGCCGTCGGCGCCGAGCACTCGATCACGACCGACAACTCCTTCACCGAGACGGGCGCGATCGGCGACGACCTCGCGAAGCACGTGTACCGGGTGCAGGCCAAGCAGGGCATGCCGATCCGCATCACCAAGACCGTCAGCTACCACACGGCGCGCAAGGTGCCGGCGCGCGAACTCGTCGACCGTTGCGACCGCACCCTCGACCGGGCGGCCGAGCTGGGGGTCAGCGAGCTCTTCACCCAGCAGCGCGCATGGCTCGATGACTACTGGGAGCGCACCGACGTCGAGATCGCCGAGCAACCGGCACTGCAGCAGGCGACGCGGTGGAACCTCTTCCAGCTCGCGCAGGCCACCGCGCGCACCGACGGCGGCGGTGTGGCTGCCAAGGGCGTGAGCGGCTCGGGCTACGGCGGCCACTACTTCTGGGACAGCGAGGTCTACGTGCTGCCCTTCCTCACCTACACGGCGCCGATCGTGGCGCGCAACGTGCTGAGGTTCCGGCACCGCATGCTCGAGGCGGCCCGCGCTCGCGCGCTCGAACTCAACCAGAGGGGTGCCCTGTTCCCGTGGCGCACCATCAACGGGCAGGAGTCGAGCGCGTACTACGCCGCGGGCACCGCGCAGTACCACATCGACGCCGACATCGCGTATGCGCTGTGCCAGTACGTCGCGGCGACGGGCGACACCGACTTCCTGGGGCGCGGCGCGATCGACATCCTCGTCGAGACCGCCCGCATGTGGGAAGACCTCGGCTTCTGGCGGTCGAACGCCGACGACGTGTTCCACATCCACGGTGTCACCGGCCCCGACGAGTACACGACCGTCGTGAACGACAACCTCTACACCAATGTCATGGCGCGCGCGAACCTCTCGGCCGCGGCACTGGCCATCGACAACCTGCAGGTGCACGACGCGATCGCCTACCACCGGCTCGTCGAGCGGCTCGGCGTCACGCCGGGCGAGGTCGCGAGCTGGCGGCGCGCTGCCGCCCACATGCACATCCCGTTCGACGAGCAGCTCGGCATCCACCCTCAAGACAGCGCGTTCCTGCAGAAGGAGCTGTGGGACCTCGAGAACACCCCCGACGACCGCCGCCCCCTGCTGTTGCACTACCACCCGCTCGTCATCTACCGGTTCCAGGTGCTCAAGCAGGCAGATGTCGTGCTCGCGCTCTACCTGCAGGGCGACCGCTTCACCGACGCCGCGAAACGCGCGAACTTCGAGTACTACGATCCGCTGACCACCGGCGACTCCACGCTGTCGGCCGTCGTGCAGTCGATCATCGCGGCCGAGGTCGGCTACCACGAGCTGGCGCTGCGGTACTTCCGCGCGGCGCTGTTCGTCGACCTCGCCGACCTGCACAACAATGCCGCCGACGGCGTGCATGTCGCGTCGACGGGAGGCGTGTGGTCGACCCTGGTGTCGGGGTTCGGCGGATTCCGCGACCACAACGGCGTCTTCACGTTCGACCCGCGGCTGCCTGACGCGTGGCAGCGGCTCACGTTCCGGCTCACGCTGCGCGGCACGCGCCTGCGCGTCGACCTCAAGCCCGACGAGATCACGTTCACCGTCGAGATCGGCGACGAGGCGACGATGAAGGTGCGCGGCGCCGACTACGTCGTCTCGCCGCACTCCCCGGTGACGGTCGCGCTCGACGGTCAGGGGCCGCGGTTGCACGGATCGCCGACGATGCAGGATGTCGCGGGCTCGCGCCGCGCCGACGGTACTCTGCTCACGGCGTCGATACCGGCACTGTCGCTCGACACCGAAGACCTCGAGACCGTGATTCCGATCGACTGATCGGCGTGTGCACAGGCCTTCGGGCTACCATGTCACACAGTCAGAAACCGGAGCGGGAGACCTGTGGGCCTACTGGACAACTTCGAGAAGGGTCTCGAACGTGCCGTCAACGGTGCGTTCGCCAAGACCTTTCGGTCGGGGCTGCAACCCGTCGAGATCACGTCTGCCCTCAAGCGCGAGATCGACACCAAGGCTGCGGTCGTCTCTCGCGACCGCGTGCTCGTGCCCAACAATTTCACCGTGCGCCTCGCCCCGGCCGACTACGACCGCATGACGGGCCTCGGCCCGGCCCTCATCGATGAGCTCGTCGACCTCGTGCAGAAGCACGCGGCGAGCCAGCGGTTCCAGTTCGCGGGCGGCATCACGATCGGCCTCGAGCGCGACGCCGGCCTCAGCGTCGGCATGGTGCAGGTCGATTCGCTGAACGTCAAGGGCCAGGTCGCGTGGACCCCGGTGCTCGATGTCAACGGCAAGCGCTACCCGATCATGAAGGGCCGCACCGTGATCGGCCGCGGCAGTGAGGCCGACATCACCCTCGACGACTCGGGCGCGTCACGCCGCCATGCCGAGGTGCAGTGGGACGGCACCCGCGCGCGCGTGCGCGACCTCGGCTCGACCAACGGCACCCAGCTGAACGGCAGCCCGGTGAAAGAAGCCATCCTCGAACCCGACGCGGTCATCACCATCGGCCGGTCGCGCATCGTGTTCCGGGTGCTGGCCCAGGCCTCGGGCGCCCCGAGCGACCCCCGGCGCGCCGACCCGGCGACCCAGCGCCACGACATGGGCGGGTTCTGGGGGCCCGGCGAATGAGTGAACTGACCCTGCTCGTCCTGCAACTGGGCTTCCTGCTGCTGCTGTGGGTGTTCATCTTCGCGATCGTGTACGCCCTGCGCAGCGACCTGTTCGGCCAGCGGGTGCGAAAGCTGCAGACCGAGAGCCCGGTGGCGGCCCCTGCCCCCGCGGCCTCGTCGTTTCCGAGCAGCCCGGCCACCGGTGTCCCCGCGGCGAACACGGCCGCTGTCGCGGCGCCGGTCGCGACATCCGCATCGAATGGCGAACTCGCGTCGAACGAGAACGCGTCGCGTCTCGTGATCACGAGCGGAACGAAATCGGGTGCCGAGTTCCCGCTCGGCCGCGACGAGATCACCATCGGCCGGTCGAGCGACTCGGCCATCATCATCCGCGATGACTACACGTCGACCCACCACGCCCGCATCATGCTGTGGAACGGCCGGTGGATGATCCAAGACCTCGACTCCACGAACGGCACGTTCCTCAACGGCTCCCGAGTGACCGTGCCCGTGCCCATCCCGCTCGGAGCCACCGTCAAGGTCGGAGCGACGACGTTCGAGCTGCGACGGTAGCCCATGGCGACGGTCAAGGCGAGCGCAGCGGTCTCGCACGTCGGGCGGGTTCGCTCGAACAACCAGGACTCCGGCTACGCCGGTCGACGGTTGTTCCTCGTCGCCGATGGCATGGGCGGCCACGCCGGCGGTGACGTGGCGAGCGCGATCGCGACCCGCCGCATCGCCGAGGCCGACGCCGACTACGACAGCGCCCTCGATGCGGGGGTCGAGCTCGAAGGTGCCCTGATCGCCGCCAACCGGCGCATCGCCGAGACCGTCGCCGACCACGCCGAGCTCACCGGCATGGGCACCACTGTGAGTGCGATGCTGCATCTCGGCGACCGGGTCGTCATCTCGCACATCGGCGACTCCCGCATCTACCTGCTGCGCTCGGGCGAGCTCAGCCAGATCTCGACCGACCACACCTTCGTGCAGCGCCTCGTCGACGCCGGCCGCATCACCGCCGACGAGGCCATGGTGCACCCGCGGCGGTCGGTGCTGATGCGCGTGCTCGGCGACGTCGAGACGTCGCCCGAGATCGACCAGATGGTGCTCGACACCCGCGACGGCGACCGCTGGATGCTCTGCTCCGACGGACTCTCGGGCGTGGCGTCATTCGACGAGATCCTCGAGATCATGTCGAACGGGGTGGGGGCCAAGCAGGTCGCCGACCGGCTTGTGAAGGCGTCGCTCGACGGCGGTGCGCCCGACAACGTCACCGTCGTGGTCGTCGACATCGGCGAGCCGGCCGCCCCGGCGACCCCGCCGCTCATCGTCGGCTCGGCCGCCGCCCCGCTCGCGTTCGACGCCGTTCCCGAACCGGTCCGGCCCCGGGGCATCCGTCTCACGCCGTTCCGGCCGCACCCGGTGCAAGAGACGCACTTCGAACCCGACTCCGAAGACTACTTCGACGAGATCATCGAAGAAGACGCCCGGCGGCGTCGGCGGCGGCGCTGGGTCTGGGGATTCTGGATCGTACTGCTGGTCGCGGCGATCGTCGCCGCATTCGCGCTCGGCTACCAATGGACGCAGACGCGCTACTACGTCGGCGAGTCCAACGGGCGCGTCGCGGTGTTCCAGGGCATCCAGCAGAACCTCGGGCCGCTGTCGCTGCACGAGTTGCACACCGAGACCACGATCGACGTCTCAGAGTTGCGCACGTACGATCAGCAGCGGGTCGAGCAGACCATCAGCGCCGGGTCGCTGAGCGAGGCGAAGCTCATCGTGCAGCGTTTGGAGGACTCCATTGAGTGACGTGACCGGGTCGCCGGTCGCCACCGGCACGCCCCCCACCGGTATTCGAAGAATTCGGATGCCCCAGAAGCTGCGCAATCTCGAATTCTGGCTGCTGCTCGTGGCATGCTTCATCAACGCCGCTGCCATCGTGCTGGTGCAGCTCGGTGCACTGCGACGCGTCGACACCCAGCTCGTGCTGCTCGGCGCCGGCCTCTCGGTGCTCGTCTTCGGGCTGCACATCGCAATGCGCTTCGTCGCGCGCGACGCCGACCCGTTCCTGCTGCCGATCGCGACCGTGCTCAATGGGCTCGGCATCGCCATGATCTACCGCATCGACATCGCCAACGGGGACTCCGGCTGGGAGAGCGCCGCGGTGCGGCAGATCGTGTGGAGCGCGATCGCGATCGTCTGCGCGATCGCGACGATCCTCGTCATTCGCAACCACCGGGTGCTCTTCCGCTACACGTATCTCGCGGGGCTGGTCGCGATCATCCTGCTGCTGCTGCCGCTCGTTCCCGGCCTCGGGCGTGAAGAGAGCGGGGCGCGCGTCTGGATCGGCATCGGCGAGATCGCCACGTTCCAGCCGGGTGAGATCGCGAAGATCGCCCTCGCCGTGTTCTTCGCCGGGTATCTCGTACGCAACCGCGACTCGCTGTCGATGGTCGGCACGAAGTTCCTCGGCATGAAGTTCCCGCGCGCACGCGACCTCGGGCCGCTGCTCGTGGTGTGGGCGCTGTCGATGTCGGTCATCGTGTTCCAGCGCGACCTCGGCACCGCGCTGCTGTACTTCGGGCTGTTCCTCGTCATGCTCTACGTCGCCACGAGCCGCGTCTCGTGGGTCGTGCTCGGCCTTTCGCTGTTCGTCGGCGGCGCGCTCATCGCGAGCCAGACGCTCGACTACGTCGGCAACCGCTTCGCCAACTGGCTCGACCCGCTCAATCCCGAGCGGTACGACCAGGAGTTCGGCGGCAGTTACCAGCTCGTGCAGGGCCTCTTCGGCCTCGCCAACGGCGGGCTCATCGGCACCGGGTGGGGCCAGGGTCGCCCAGACCTCACACCGGTGCCGCAGAGCGACTACATCATCGCGAGCCTCGGCGAAGAGCTCGGACTCGCCGGCGTCTTCGCCATCCTCGCGTTGTACCTGCTGTTCGTCGCCCGCGGGTTCCGCATCGGCTTCGCCGGCCAAGACGACTTCGGCAAGCTGCTCGGCGTGGGCCTCGCCTTCGTCGTGGCGCTGCAGGTCTTCATCGTCGTCGGGGGCGTGACCCGGGTCATCCCGCTCACCGGCCTCACGACGCCCTTCCTGGCGGCGGGTGGTTCATCCCTTGTCGCCAACTGGATCATCGTCGCCCTGCTCCTGCGGCTCTCCGACACCGTACGAAACCACCCGAGGCTGGTGATCGACGGATGAACCGGGAACTCAAGCGCGTCTCGATCATCGCGCTGCTCATGTTCGTCACGCTGCTGGTCTCGTCGACGATCATCCAGTACGTGCAGGCCAGCGCCCTCGCGGCCGACCCGCGCAACGCCCGCACCCTCTACGAGAGCTACTCGGTCGAGCGCGGTCCGATCCTCGTCGCCGGCACGCCGATCGCGTTCTCGCAGCCGAGTGACGACGACTACAAGTTCCAGCGCGTCTACGCCAACGGACCGCTGTATGCGCCGATCACCGGCTTCATCCCGGTGAACGGCGAAGCCACCGGGCTCGAGCGATCACTCAACGACTACTTGAGCGGCCAGTCGTCGAGCCAGTTCTTCGACTCGCTCAACCGCCTCATCTCCGGGCAAGACCCGATGGGGGCATCCGTCGAGGTCGCCATCGACGCGGTGGCGCAGCAGGCCGCGTGGGACGCGCTCGGCGGCTACACCGGCGCCGTCATCGTCACCGAGCCGTCGACGGGGCGCATCCTCGCGATGGTGACCAAGCCCACGTTCGACCCGAACTCCCTCGCCGTGCACGACACCACGCAGTTGCAGGCGACCTACGACGGGCTGCTCGCCGACCCCGGCGACCCGCTCTTCAACCGTGCCACCGGCGGCGACATGAACCCGCCCGGCTCGGTGTTCAAGCTCGTCGTCACGGCGGCCGCGCTCGAGTCGGGCGAGTACACCCCCGAGTCGACCTTTCCGAACCCTGCCGAGTTCACGCTGCCCGGAAGCACGTCGGTCGTGCGCAACTCGAGCGGCGGCACGTGCGGCGGCGGTGCCACGGTGACGCTGGCCGACGCACTGCGCCTCTCGTGCAACATCCCGTTCGCCGAGCTGGGCATCGAGCTCGGTGACAACGCGATCCGGGCGCAAGCCGAGAAGTTCGGCTTCGACAGCGAGTTCCTCATTCCCACCGCAACCGAGCCGAGCACCTACCCTCGCGGGCTCGACGATGCCCAGACCGCGCTGACCGCGTTCGGCCAGGGCGATGTGCGGGCGACCCCGATGCAGATGGCGATGGTGTCGGCGGCGATCGCCAACAACGGCATCGTGATGAACCCCAATCTCGTCGACCAGATCACCGCGCCGGACTTCACTCCGCTGCAGGAGTTCGAGCCCGCAGAGTTCGGGCGTGCGGTCAGCGAGCAGACCGCCGACACGATGGTGCAGATGATGGTCAACGGCGTCGAGAACGGGGCTGCGAGTAATGCAAGAATAGACGGCGTCAACGTGGCGGGTAAGACGGGAACGGCAGAGAACGGCGAGAATGACCCGTACACTCTCTGGTTCACCGGTTTTGCCCCCGCCGACAACCCTCAGTACGCAATCACGGTGCTCGTGGAAGACGGCGGAGGACTGGGTCAGGAGGGGTACGGCAATCTCATCGCCGCACCCATCGCAAAGCAGGTACTAGAGGCGGTGCTGAACAAATGAGACCGAGCGCAGGGCTCACCTTCGGGGGGCGCTACGAACTCCAGTCGCGGATCGCGATCGGCGGCATGGGCGAGGTGTGGCAAGCCACCGACCTCGTGATCGGTCGTCAGGTCGCCATCAAGATCCTCAAGGACGAGTACCTGGGCGACCCGGGCTTCCTCGAGCGGTTCCGCGCCGAGGCCCGTCATGCCGCCCTCGTCAACCACGAGGGCATCGCGAACGTCTTCGACTACGGCGAAGAAGAGGGCAGCGCCTACCTCGTCATGGAGCTCGTGCCCGGCGAGGCGCTCTCGACGATCCTCGAGCGCGAGCACGTGCTCTCGACCGACAAGGTGCTCGACATCGTCGCGCAGACCGCGTCGGCGCTGCAGGCCGCCCACGCGGCCGGTCTCGTGCACCGCGACATCAAGCCCGGCAACCTGCTCATCACCCCCGACGGCCGGGTGAAGATCACCGACTTCGGCATCGCCCGCATCGCCGACCAAGTGCCGCTCACCGCGACCGGCCAGGTCATGGGCACCGTGCAGTACCTCTCGCCCGAGCAGGCGTCGGGCCACCCCGCGTCGCCCACCACCGACATCTACTCGCTCGGCATCGTCGCCTACGAGGCCCTCGCCGGTCGCCGGCCGTTCACCGGCGAGTCGCAGGTGGCGATCGCCATGGCGCAGATCAACGAGACGCCGCCCGACCTTCCCGTCACGGTCTCCGAGCCGGTGCGCAACCTCGTCTACTCGTGCATCGCCAAGAACCCCGCCGACCGCCCGCAGTCGGCGGCGCACCTCGCGCGCGCCGCGACGGCCCTGCGCCGCGGCGACGTGCAGGCGGCAGCGGCCGCAGTCCCCGCGGTGCTCGGTGCCGCCGGCATCACCGCCGCGACGATGCTCATGCCGCAGCAGGGAGCGACCGCGGCCACGACCGTGATTCCCTCGGGCGTCCCGGGCGACGGTGAGCCGGGTGAAGGCGAAGAGGCCGAGAAGAAGAAGCGCAGCCCGTGGACGTGGCCGCTCATCGTGCTCATCGCCCTGCTCGCGATCGTGCTCATCGGCACGATCATCGCCTTCGCAGTGAACGCGGGCAACGAGGCGCCCAAGTCGTCCACGCCGTCGACGCCGCCCTCGACCGCGCAGACCCCGACGTCGCCACCGCCCACGCCGACTGAGACGACCCCGACGACGGCGCAGATCAACCCCGACGACTTCGTCGGGCTCTCGGTCGACGACGCGCGGGCGAAGCTCGACGGCCTCGGCATGGTCGCCAACGCGGTCGAAGGCAATGCCGCAACGGCGCCCGACCAAGAGGGCCTCGTCTACGCCGTGAACCCCACCGGGCCGGTTAAGATCGGCAGTGAAGTGACGATCACGTACTACGCGGCACCAGAGACGCCGGCGGCACCCGGCGCGGCACCGAACGTCGACCCGGTCGAGGTACGCAACGGCGAGGCGTTCACCGTCTCGTGGCCCACCGCGACCTGCCCTGCCGGGCAGACCCTGTCGGGTTACCAGGTCAACGTCGACGGTCCGGCCAACGCCGCTCCGCCGCTCGGGGCCGGCGCCACGAACGTCTCGATCACCACCACTGGCGAGGGCACTGTGAACGTGACCTACCAGTACTTCTGCGGTCAGCTCAGCTCGCCGTTCTCTCCCGCAGCCCCCGTCAACGTGATCGCCGGGCCCGACACCGAGTAGCCGAACCCGACGCCCGACGCCGACCGACGGCGCCAGTCGGCGAACACGATGAGACCCTGAGAGGAGCCGCGCACCGTGAGCGATGAAGGACGAGTCCTCGCCGGGCGATATCGCGTGGGCTCGCTCATCGGGCGCGGCGGAATGGCCGACGTGCATGTCGGCACCGACACCCGCCTGGGCCGCCAGGTGGCGATCAAGCTGCTCAAGCCGCAACTCGCCACCGACCCGGCGTTCCGCATGCGGTTCCGGCAGGAGGCGCAGTCGGCCGCACGCATGGCCCACCCCACTATCGTGCGCGTCTTCGATGCCGGCGAAGAGACCGTCGTCGACGCCTCGGGCCACGAGGTGCAGCTGCCGTTCATCATCATGGAGTTCGTCGAGGGGCGCCTGCTCAAAGACATCATCCACGACGGCCCGCTCGAGCCCGCCGCGGCGGTGCGGGTCATCGACGGCGTGCTCACGGCGCTCGAGTACTCCCACCGTGCCGGGGTCGTGCACCGCGACATCAAGCCGGGCAACATCATGATCACCACCACCGGCCAGGTGAAGGTCATGGACTTCGGAATCGCCCGCGCCGTCTCCGACTCGTCGACCACGGTCGCGCAGACCACCGCGATACTCGGCACCGCCTCGTACTTCTCACCCGAGCAGGCCAAGGGCGAGACCGTCGATGCCCGCACCGACCTGTACTCCACCGGTGTCGTCCTGTTCGAGATGCTCACCGGGCGTCCGCCGTTCCGCGGCGACACGCCCGTCGCCGTCGCCTACCAGCACGTCAGCGAGCGACCGGTCAAGCCGAGTGTCATCAACCCCAAGGTCTCGCCGGCGCTCGATGCGGTCGTGCTGCACGCGCTCGCGAAGAACCGCGACGACCGTTACCAGACCGCGGTCGAGTTCCGTGCCGACGTCGACACCGCGGCCGCCGGTCGCGTACCCGTCCACGAGAAGCCGACCGAATCGCAACTGCTCTTCGGAGCGCCCACCGCATCCCTCTCGAGCTCCGAGCTCGCGCTGCGCCAGCTCACTGAAGACGAGACGATGGCCCGCACCCAGCGACGTCCTCCGGCGATCTGGATCTGGTCGGGCATCATCGGCGTCGTCGTCATCGTCATCGCCGTCATGTACTGGGCGTTCAACCTGCAGCCCGCCGATGACCTGCCCTCGAACGCGCGCGAGGTGCCAGTGCTGACCGGGGTCGCGTACGAGGCGGCCGTCGAGCAACTCACGGCCATGGGGTTGACGGCGCAGCGCATCGACGAGACGAGCGACACCGTTCCGGCCGACCAGGTGATCGACACGGTTCCGGCCGCAGGCGACATCGTCGATGCCGGCACGGTCATCACCGTGCATGTCTCGACCGGTCGTGAGGCCGTGGCGGTCCCCGCGCTGACCAACATGACCCTCGCCGACGCGAAGGCCGCGCTCGAGGCCGTCGGCCTTGTTCCCGGCCAAGAGACACGCGAGTACTCGCCCACCGTGGCGGCAGACACCGTGCTGTCGACCTCGCCCGAGGCCGGCGCCTCGGTCGAGATGGGCTCCACGGTCGAGTTCGTGCTCTCGAACGGAATGGTGCTGCTCCCCGATCTCACGGGGCAGACATTGGCAGCGGCATCCGATTACCTGACGGCCGACAACCTGCAACTCACCCCGGTTCCGGTGCCCGACGCGGGGTGCCCCACCGCGCCGGGTTCGCCGATCACGCACCAGTCGCTTGCGCCCGGCGACGTGCCGCAGCACTCCGAGGTGCAGCTCACCTACTGCGCCGGCTGAGTCGCGGCGCTACGCCGTCGGGCGCACCAAAGGGTTGAGGCTCTGGGCCCGCTCGCGCGCCTCGGGCAGCCCGGCGACGGCGAGCCAGTTGCCGAGCATGCGGTAACCGCCCTCGGTGAGGACCGACTCAGGATGGAACTGCACCCCGTAGATCGGCGCGGTCACATGTCGAAGCCCCATGATGACGCCGCCCTGGGTGCGACTCGTCACCACGAGTTCGGGCGGCATCGTGCCGTCGACGATGGCGAGCGAGTGGTACCTCGTGGCGGTGAACGGCTGCGGCACGCCGTCGTAGAACGGGCTCGCGTCGTGCTCGATGCGCGACGTCTTGCCGTGCATGAGCTCTTCGGCGTTCGTGACGACCGCGCCGAACGCCTCGGCGATCGCCTGGTGGCCGAGGCACACACCGAGGATCGGTTGTCCGCTCGCGAGCGCAGCCTCGACGACGGGGATCGAGATTCCGGCATCGGCCGGCTTGCCCGGCCCGGGCGAGATGAGCACCGCGTCGTACTCGGCGATCGTCGCGGGCACGTCGGCGACGGCGATGTCGTCGTTGCGCACCACTTCGGTGTCGGCGCCGAGCTCGCGCAGGTAGCCGTTCAGCGTGTAGACGAAGCTGTCGTAGTTGTCGATGACGAGGATTCGGGTCATGGTCGCTCCACGGTGACGTTGATGGGGTTGAGGATCGCGTCGGCCCACGGGAACACGAACGTGAAGAGCGCGAAGACGACGGCTGCGGCGAGCACGAGCAGCAGGATGACCCGGAGCCAGGCCGGCCCCGGAAGAACACGCCAGAGTGCAACGTACACGGTCACACCCCCCAGCCGGCGACGATGTCGGCGATCTCGGCCGGCGCCCCGGCCGCGGCGGGCTGCCACGACTCCAGCACACCGTAGGCGATGACCCGCTCGTCGGTCGAGTACAGGGGATTGCAGCTCGTGAGCGTGATGATGCGGTCGGTCGGCGTCAGCTCGGGGTGGTGCGGCACGGGTGCGAGCACCTCCACGGTCTGAGGCGTCACGTACTCGAGGTCGTGGAAGCGGTAGGTGTACCAGCCGTGCTTCGTCTGCACGTAGATCGCATCGCCGAGCTGCAGTTGCTCGATCTCATG
The DNA here is from genome assembly GCF_039529735.1 of Agromyces neolithicus. Lineage (NCBI taxonomy): Bacteria > Bacillati > Actinomycetota > Actinomycetes > Micrococcales > Microbacteriaceae > Agromyces > Agromyces neolithicus. Next base: position 516,410 of record NZ_BAAANJ010000001.1, on the reverse strand, counting down.
CATTCCCCCGCTGTAGGCGCTGCGGTGCGAGGCGATCGCGAAATTGCCGACCTCGCCGGGTGCCTGCGTTCCGGGGTAGTGACCGACGCCGAGGTCGGCACTGTTGAGCACGTCGAGGCCGGTGCCCTCGGCGATCGTGCGCTGCGAGTCGTCGCCGAACCGGGGCACGTACATCACCGCGAACGCCTCGGCGTTCGAGTGCCGCGTGGTGTCGACGACGGGCTCGATGGGCTGCTCGGGTTCGACAAACTGCGCGCGCGGCGTCGACACGCTCCCCCGGCCGGCCTGCTGTTCGCTCCATTGCGAGCTCAACTGCGAGGCGGCGCTCGACTGCTGCCCGGCTACGATCGCGTCGTTCCACCAGAGCTGCCAGCCGAGGAACAGCATGATCACCGCGCCGGCCGTGAGCAGCAACTCACCCAGCACACCGGCGACGCTCACGCGGCGACGCGGGCGCCGACCTTCAGGTTGCGGGCGGTCGGGGGGCAACCCGTCCAGTGGCCCACCAACGGCAGGCGGCGACACGGACATACGAGCGATTCTATGCCGCCCGGTCGAGACCGCCCGGTTGTGCTCGAGCCCCCGGCGAAAGCTCGCGGTGGGTGGGCACTGTTCCCTCGGCTAGAATCACCCGCATGGCACGTGCAAAATCATCGAAGCCCCAGCGCGCTGAAGCGACGAGCGGCGAAGAGGCTCCGAACCCGGTCTGGTTCAAGCCCGTCATGTTCGGCTTCATGCTGATCGGGCTCGCCTGGATCATCGTCTTCTACGTGAGCCAGGGGCGTTTCCCGATTCCCGACCTCGGCTCGTGGAACATTCTCATCGGCTTCGGCATCGCCTTCGTCGGCTTTCTCATGACCACTCGCTGGCGCTGACCCCGGCTCCTGCACTTCTCGTGCGGAGCCGGCGTCTTCGTGCGACGGGCGGGTGCTGCGGCATCCGCCCGTCTTCATGCGAACGCGATCATCTTGATCGAAGTTATCCACACCTGTGGAGAACCGACCGACCGCGGATGTCCCCCGAACTGGCGGGCAATTACACTGCTGTAACTCTCCCCAGCTGTGGAAAGACCTGTGGATAAGTTCTCCACTGTGGATAACTGAGGGTCTTTCAGAAAACGGGGAACACGAAGAACCGCAGGCTCAGCAGCAACAGCACGACGACCACGCCGGCCAGCAGCCACACCTGCAGGGCCTGGCGTGAGCGCTGACGGGTCTCGACGAAGATGAACCCAACGAGCGCGCCCACGACGAGGCCGCCGAGGTGCGCCTGCCAGGCGATGCTGAACCCGGGGATGAACCCGATGACGAGGTTGATGCCGAGCAGCACGAACAGCTGCGTCGTCTGCCCGCCGAGCCGCCGCTGGATCACGAGGAACGCGCCCATCAGGCCGAAGATGGCACCGGATGCCCCGACCACGCCCACGCGCGGATCGGAGAGCCAGAGCACGCCGATCGAGCCGCCGAGCCCTGAAATCAGGTAGAGCGCGAGGAACCGCCAACGGCCGAGCAGCCCCTCGAGCAGTTGCCCGAAGATCCACAACGTGTACATGTTGAGCAGCACGTGGAAGATCAGGCCCGTGGAGTGCACGAACACCGAGGTGATCATGCGCCACGGCTCGAGATTGCCCGGAATGGCGTACACACCCGCGTAGAGCAGCCGATCGGTGATCGCGAGTCCGGGGATGAGTTGCAGCACGAACACCGCGAGGGTGATGCCGATGAGGGAATACGTCACCACGGGCGCGCCCCGGTCGGCGGCGGCGCGGGCTCTCGTGAGCACCGCCGGCTTGGCGCGAGGCGCCGCGGCGCGCTGCTCGCGCATGCACTCGGGGCAGATCACCCCGACGGGCGCCGGTGTCTGGCATTCGCCGCAGATGGTTCGCCCGCAGCGTTGGCAGAGCACGAAGCTCGGCCGGTCTGGGTGCCGGTAGCAGGTGCCGGGACGATCGGGGGCGGCGTCGCTCACCTGGTGATCAGACCTGTTCGACGGTGATGCTCTCGATCACGACGTCTTCGAGGGGACGGTCGCGACCGTCGGTTGCGACCGAGGCGAGCTTGTCGACGACGGCCTGGCTCTCGGCGTCGTTGACCTTGCCGAAGATCGAATGCTTGCCCTGCAGCCAGGTGGTCGGGCCGACCGTGATGAAGAACTGCGACCCGTTGGTGCCGCGGCCACCCTGGATGCCGGCGTTCGCCATTGCGAGCACGTAGGGCTCGGTGAAGTCGAGCTCGGAGTTGATCTCGTCGTCGAACTGGTAGCCCGGGCCACCGACGCCCTGGCCGAGCGGGTCGCCGCCCTGGATCATGAAGCCGGGGATGATGCGGTGGAAGACGACGCCGTCGTAGAGCGGCTTCGTGGACTTCTCGCCGGTGGCGGGGTGCGTCCACTCGATCTCACCGGTGGCGAGGCCGACGAAGTTCTTGACGGTCTTCGGTGCGTGGTCGCCATAGAGGTCGACCTTGATCGGACCGTGATTGGTGTTGAGCGTCGCGACTGCGGTGGGAATCGGCATGCACACATTCTGTCACGGTGACCGGGGGCAGATTCGCGGATCGGAATGAAGGATTGCGACTCCCACCTCGCTTCCAGCCAGTTCGGTGGCAAGATGGAGGAGTTCGCTGCACAACGATGGAGGTCGAGATGAGCCTGTCACGCAAGCGCCGGAAGGAACTCAAGCGGCTGCGCAGCAGCGCCGAGGAACTCTGGGGAAACCAGCAGAACGTGCTCGAGCACGCCAATGCCGTCGCTCGCGAGGCCAGCCGCCAGCTCGGTCACCTGACGCGCGAAGAGGTCGCGCCCAGGGTGCGCACCGGGTACGAGAGCTACGTTCGCCCGACCGTCGAGCAGGCGAAGGGCTACGCCCGCGTCGCCGGAGATTCCGTCGAGCGCGGCCTCGGCAACGCGCTCGGATCGGTGCTCGCCATCGGCGACATTGCCAACGACGCCCGCGTACGCCGGGCAGTGCAGCGCGTCTCGCCGCGCGCGGTCGCCGTCGTCGACCAGAAGAAGGGGCGCGGCGTCGGCACCTACCTCGCGATCGGCGCGGGCATCGTCGCCGCAGTGGGTGTCGCCTATGCCGTCTGGCAGACGTTCCGCGCCGACGACGAGCTGTGGGTCGCCGACGACGAGCCCGACGTCGGTCCGACTCCCGGCGCCTGACGCAACAGAAGTTCCCGAGTGGCCCCGCCTGACCAGGCGGGGCCACTCGTATCTCAGGGCTGGCACTGATTCTCGACCGGAATCTGAGAATTCCCCTTGCGGTCGACGTGAAACCCCCGCTAGTGTCTGTTACCGGTGCAAACGCACCAGAGAGCAAAGAGAGAGGAGTTGATCCCGATGATGACTCACATCTACAACCCCGCATTCACTGCGACGCGCACGGCGATCCTCCTCCCCAGACTCCACTCGGCGGTCGCCTGCTAACAGGGCGCTTCGGCGCCCCGGGCTAGAAGACTGCCCGGGTTTCGCCCCCGCCCTCGCGGTGTGATCCGCGGCTCCGCCCCGCGACATCCGTCGACGATATCTCGTCAGTGATACGCAACGGCGAACGGATGCCGCAACTCACGCCCCCGGCGTACCGGCCAAGCCGTATTCGCCGTGCCCTGCGGTCACGCAGCGCATCCTCCCCGCACTCCGTGCATCCCCCTCGACGACGCCTCGCCGGCATTCCCGCCGGTCGCGGCGCACCCCGCACCGAACCCGGTGCGGTCCGCACCAACCGGTGCATCCCACCATGAAATGAAGGAATCGAAGTGAACGCCAGTTCTCTCACCCTCGGTCGCTCCCAATCCGGGTCGACCATCGTCGCCCGCGCACACTCGCGCGGCCTGAACGAGCGCATCGCCCTGCGCGTCGGTCTGGCGCTCATCGCGTACAGCCGTCACCAGAGCGAGCGTCTCAGTACCGATTCGGTGCTGCTGCGTCGTCAGAACACGCAGCTCGCACACCGAGTGCTCGGCGGCAACACCCGGCACAACGCGCTGATCGCGCCGACGCTGCGGTGATCGCCATGCATGCCTCCCGCATCGAGTTCCCGGTGGACGGCGTCGTCGCCCACGCGACGGCGTCGCCCACGGGAGTTCGCAGCGCGCGGCCTCGTCGCGAGCGGTTCAGCCGGGTTCGGTCGGAACGCCCACGTCGGGGCCGCGCGCTGCCACGTTCTCGGCGGTCGCCGGGTGGTTCGCAGCTCGCGCCCGCTCGACCTATCTCGCCGGAGGTCGACCGTCAGCCGGCTCGGCCGCATTCAATCGCAGCGCGATGTCGAGCAGGCTGACCCGCTTCAGCTGAGGCACCTCATCGAGCGGAAACCATCGTGCCTCGTCGCTCGAGCCGTCGACCTCGCTGCGCAGCGCCCCGCCGATCACACTGGCGCGGTAGATGACCCGCATCGCGTAGAGCGGGCTGGTCGCCGAGTGCCGCTTCGACGCGGGAATCACCATCGTGTCGATGCCGAGCAGGCGGTCGACGGATGCCTCGTACCCGGTCTCTTCGCGAATCTCTCGCCGCGCCGCCTCGAGCGGATGCTCGGGGCCCTCGACCCCGCCGCCGGGCAGGGTCCACCCTGACCGACCGTGCTCGTTCCAATGCGACAGCAGGATCTGCCCGTCGCGGATGATGACGCCATACGCAGCGATGCGGATGTCCATCACGTCACTGTAGCGGGCGTGAGTGGAACATCACTCGTGTCACTGGCTGTACGTGTCGGCCTGGATGCGGTCGTACTCGGCCTGGCTGATCGTGCCATCGCGCAGCAGGCCCTGTGCCTTCGCGATCTCGTCGTTGGGGTTGTACGCCGAAACACCACCGCGGTCGTCGATGTACTCGTTGGCGATGCTGGCCCGCTCGCGCTGGCGAGCTGCCAACTGCTTGCCGCGGGCGATCACGTAGACGAGAGCTGTGATGAACGGCACGAAGACGAGGAAGATCAGCCAGATCGCCTTGGCCCAACCGCTGAGCTCGGTGTCACGGAAGAGGTCGGCGATGATCGTGAACAGCACCACGAGGTAGGCGATGAACACGAAGACCCCGAAGAGCCCGCTGAAGATGTCCCAGAAACCGTACTCGGTGAGCATCGCCGCGTCCTTCCGCCGGATCGCGCGGGTGGCACCCGCGCCGATGAGGCCAACACTAGCGGAAGGGAAACACCGTGAAGGGGAATCTGCGGTGTGGAATCGGTGGATTGGAAACTGTGGAGCCTAGGAGATTCGAACTCCTGACATCCTGCTTGCAAAGCAGGCGCTCTACCAACTGAGCTAAGGCCCCGAGTGGCCGGCCCGAAAGGGCGACCGGAGTATGGAATTGTCGGTGGGGATACGAGGACTTGAACCTCGGACCTCTTCGTTATCAGCGAAGCGCTCTAACCGCCTGAGCTATATCCCCGAATTTCGGCCAGAGGAAAGACTACCCGACCGTGCGGGAATCTTGAAATCGGGCCGATGAGATCTCGATACGGCGGCCCGGAAGGGGCCGCCACTCGATCTGACTCGGTCGAACGCTCGCGCGTTCGGCGCGAGTCAGTTGTTGGTGAAGCCGACGAGGATTCCGCCGGTGATCTTCACGCTGAGGTTGTAGAGCACGGCCAGGATCGCACCGAGTGCGGTGGTCACGACGAGGTTCAGCAGCGCTACGACGACGGCGAAGCCCATGACATTGCCGAGCGAGAGCACCGACGACAGATCGCCGCCCGTGCCCGCGACGTCTTGCACGAGCTCGTTGAGCTTGTTGAAGATGTCGGTCGAGTTCAGCACCGTCCAGATCAGGAAGGTCGCGACGATGCTCACCACCGCGAGGCACACCGCGATCAGGAACGACAGTTTCACGGCCGACCAGAAGTCGATGTAGACGAGCCGCAGGCGCACCTGCTTCGCGGGCGCGCGCTTGCTCGACTTTCGGGCCAGCTTCTCGGCGACGCTACTCATTGTCGGTTACTCCTTCACTCGCGGGCTCGGCCGCTTCGGACTCTGCGGCCTCCTCCTCCACGAGATTCCGTTCGGAATTCTTCGCGATGGCGATGATGCGGTCGTCGTCCGCGAACTTCGCGAACACCACGCCCATCGTGTCCCTGCCCTTGGCGGGAACCTCGGCGACGTCAGAGCGTACCACCTTGCCGCTGGCAAGAACCACAAGGACCTCGTCGTCGGTGCCGACGATGAGTGCGCCTGCGAGATCGCCCCGATCGTCGTTCAGTTTCGCCACCTTGATGCCCAGTCCGCCTCGATTCTGCAGGCGGTACTGGTCGACGGCGGTGCGCTTGGCGTAGCCGCCCTCGGTGACGACGAACACGAACCTGGCGTCGTCGGATTCGTCTGTACCAGGCGATTCGGCGACGTCGGCACCCAGCGCCGAGGCGCGAACGACGGATGCCTCGAGCAGGGCATCTCCGTCACGGAAGGCCATGCCCTTCACCCCCGACGTCGAGCGCCCCATTGGACGCAGCGCCTCGTCGGTGGCCTCGAAGCGCAGCGACATGCCCTTCTTCGACACGAGCAGGATCTCGTCGCCATCGTCGACGAGCATCGCCGACACGAGTTCGTCGCCCTCGCGCAGCTTGATGGCGATGACCCCGCGCGAGCGATTGGTGTCGTACTCGTCGAGGGCGGTCTTCTTGACGAGGCCGTCGCGGGTCGCGAGCACCAGGTACTTGGCGACCTCGTAGTCGCGGATGTCGAGAATCTCGGCGATGTGCTCGTCGGGCTGCATCTCGAGCAGGTTCGCGACGTGCTGGCCCTTGGCGTCGCGGCCCGCCTCTTGGATCTCGTAGGCCTTCGCGCGGTACACGCGGCCCATGTTCGTGAAGAACAGCAGCCAGTGGTGCGTCGTCGTGACGAAGAAGTGGTCGACGACGTCGTCGGCACGCAGCTGCGCGCCCTTGACGCCCTTTCCGCCGCGATGCTGGGAGCGGTAGTTGTCGCTGCGGGTGCGCTTGACGTAGCCGCCGCGGGTGACCGTGACCACCATCTCTTCTTCGGGGATGAGGTCTTCGACCGACATGTCGCCGTCGTAGCCCGGCAGGATGTGGGTGCGGCGCTCGTCGCCGTATTTCGCCACGATCTCAGCGAGCTCGTCGGAGACGATCGTGCGCTGGCGCTCGGGGCGCGCGAGGATGTCGCGGAAGTCGATGATCTCGGCCTCGAGGGCCTCGGCCTCGTCGATGATCTTCTGACGCTCGAGCGCAGCCAGGCGACGCAGCTGCATCGCGAGGATCGCGTCCGCCTGCAGGTCGTCGATGTCGAGAAGAGCCTTGAGGCCGTCGCGCGCATCGTCGACCGTCGCCGATGCGCGGATGAGTGCGATGACCTCGTCGAGCGCGTCGAGCGCTTTGAGGTAGCCGCGCAGGATGTGCATGCGCTCTTCGGCCTTGCGCAGGCGGTACTGCGTGCGCCGCACGATGACGTCGATCTGGTGGTCTACCCAGTGCGCGATGAACCCGTCGATCGACAGGGTGCGCGGCACGCCGTCGACGATCGCGAGCATGTTCGCGCCGAAGTTGTCTTGCAACTGGGTGTGCTTGTAGAGGTTGTTGAGCACGACCTTCGCCACCGCATCGCGCTTCAGCACGATGACGAGGCGCTGGCCCGTGCGCCCCGACGTCTCGTCGCGGATGTCGGCGATGCCGCCGATCTTGCCGTCTTTGACGAGGTCGGCGATCTTGATGGCGAGGTTGTCGGGGTTCACCTGGTAGGGCAACTCGGTGACCACGAGGCACGTGCGGCCCTGCAGCTCTTCGACCGAGACGACGGCGCGCATCGTGATCGAGCCGCGGCCCGTGCGGTAGGCGTCGTTGATGCCCTTGACGCCGAGGACCTGCGCACCGGTCGGGAAGTCGGGGCCCTTGATGCGCTGCATCAGGGCCTCTTGCAGCTCTTCACGCGTGGCTTCGGGGTGCTCGAGGTACCACTGGGCGCCCGAGGCGACCTCGCGCAGATTGTGCGGCGGAATGTTCGTGGCCATGCCGACGGCGATGCCGACCGAGCCGTTGACGAGCAGGTTCGGGAACCGCGACGGCAGGATCGACGGCTCCTGGGTGCGACCGTCGTAATTGTCTTGGAAGTCGACGGTCTCTTCGTCGATGTCGCGCACCATCTCGAGGGCGAGCGGCGCCATCTTCGTCTCGGTGTATCGGGGGGCGGCGGCGCCGTCATTGCCGGGCGAGCCGAAGTTGCCCTGGCCGAGCGCGAGCGGGTAGCGCATGCTCCACGGCTGCACGAGGCGCACCAGGGCGTCGTAGATCGCCGTGTCGCCATGCGGGTGGAACTGGCCCATGACGTCGCCGACGACACGCGCGCACTTCGAGAAGGCCTTGTCAGGGCGGTACCCGCCGTCGTACATCGCGTAGATCACACGGCGGTGCACGGGCTTGAGGCCGTCGCGCACGTCGGGCAGCGCACGACCCACGATCACGCTCATCGCGTAGTCGAGGTACGACCGCTGCATCTCGAGCTGCAGGTCGACCTGGTCGATCTTGCCGTGGATGCCTGGGCCGTCGATGTTGTCGGTCTCGTCTGCCATCTTCGTGGTTCTCGTCTCTCGCAGTCTGGGTCTCGATGCGCCGGCCGGAAGGGCCGGCTACTCGACCTTGATCGAGTCGCCGCTGGCGCGGCTCATGCGATCAAATGTCAAGGAAACGCACGTCCTTCGCGTTCTTCTGGATGAAGTTGCGGCGGCTCTCGACGTCTTCGCCCATGAGGGTCGAGAAGATCTCGTCGGCGGCGGCCGCGTCGTCCATGGTGACCTGCAACAGCGTGCGGGTCTCGGGGTTCATCGTGGTCTCCCACAGTTCTTGGTGGTTCATCTCGCCGAGACCCTTGTAGCGCTGAACCCCGTTGTCTTTCGGGATTCGCTTGCCCGCCGTGACCCCCGCCGCGAGCAGCGCATCGCGTTCTTTGTCGGAGTAGACGTACTCGTGGTCGGCATTGGTCCACTTGAGGCGGTAGAGCGGCGGTTGGGCGAGGTACACGTACCCCAGCTCGATGAGCGGCCGCATGTAGCGGAACAGCAGGGTGAGCAGCAGGGTCGTGATGTGCTGGCCGTCGACGTCGGCGTCGGCCATGAGCACGATCTTGTGGTACCTGGCCTTGTCGGGGTTGAAGTCCTCGCCGATGCCGGCGCCGAACGCCGTGATCATCGCCTGCACCTCATTGTTGGCGAGCGCCCGGTCGAGGCGTGCCTTCTCGACGTTCAAGATCTTGCCCCGCAACGGCAGGATCGCCTGGGTCTCGGGATTGCGCCCCTGCACGGCGGAGCCGCCGGCCGAATCGCCCTCGACGATGAAGATCTCGGAGATCGACGGGTCTTTCGAGGAGCAGTCCTTGAGCTTGCCGGGCATTCCGCCGGATTCGAGCAAACCCTTGCGCCGGGTCGCCTCGCGCGCCTTGCGGGCGGCGATGCGGGCGGTGGCGGCCTGGATCGCCTTGCGGATGATGTCTCGCGCCTGCGCGGGGTTGCGTTCGAACCAATCGCCGAGCTGATCGCCCGTGACCTTCTGCACGAACGACTTCGCCTCGGTGTTGCCGAGCTTGGTCTTGGTCTGGCCCTCGAATTGCGGCTCGGAGAGCTTGACCGAGATCACCGCGGTGAGGCCCTCGCGAACATCGTCGCCCGAGAGGTTGTCGTCTTTCTCTTTCAGAATGCCCTTCTCGCGCGCGTAGCGGTTGATGAGCGTCGTCAGTGCGGCGCGGAACCCCTCTTCGTGGGTTCCTCCCTCGTGCGTGTTGATGGTGTTCGCGTACGTGTGCACCGACTCGGTGTATGCGGTGGTCCACTGCATCGCGACCTCGAGGGCGATCTTTCGACCGGTGTCCTCTGATTCGAACGAGATGATCTCTTCGTTGACGAGATCGGACTTCTTCGACCGGTTGAGGTACTCGACGTAATCGACGAGGCCTCGCTCGTAGAGGAACGTGTCGGTGCGCTGGGCGGGGATGGTGATCGCATCCGTCGTCGGAGTGTCATCGGGATCGATCTCGACATGGCCGCTGCGCTCGTCGGTGAGCGTGATACGCAGGCCCTTGTTGAGGAAGGCCATCTGCTGGAATCGGGCGCGCAGCGTCTCGTAGTCGAATTCAACGGTCTCGAAGATGTCGGCACTCGGCCAGAAGGTGGTGGTGGTGCCGGTCACATCGCTGGGCTCGTCTTTCGAGAGCGCTGCGTCGGGCACGCCGACGCTGAAGGACTGGCGCCACACGTGACCCTGCCGACGTACTTCGACGTCGAACTTCGTCGACAGTGCATTGACAACGGATGCCCCGACGCCGTGCAGCCCGCCCGAGACCGCATAGCCGCCGCCGCCGAACTTGCCGCCCGCGTGCAGCACGGTGTGCACGACCTCGACGGTGGAGCGGCCCTCGGTCTTGTGGATGTCGACCGGGATGCCGCGGCCGTCGTCGATGACGCGCACGCCGCCATCGGCGAGGATCGTGACATCGATCGCGGTGGCGTAGCCCGCAAGCGCCTCGTCGACCGAGTTGTCGACGATCTCGGAGACGAGATGGTGAAGGCCTCGGGGACCGGTCGAGCCGATGTACATACCCGGCCGCTTGCGAACCGCTTCGAGGCCCTCGAGTACCTGGATCTCATCAGCACCATATGCCGGCGTCTGCTGGGCCTTCGTGGGTTCGGCTGTCATGTGTGAATCGGGCTCCTGACCGTCATTCTGGCGACCCTTAACCCTATCAAATCGCGCCTGTTCCGCAGGCCGGAAGCGCCGATCTGAGACGATGAAGCGGCCTCAGTGACCGTTTTCGCCTTCTCAGCCGTAGGTATCGCGTGGACCGCGCCCTGGAACCGATCTGGGACCCCTTTTCCAGGTGGGGGCATCGGGCCCTTGGAAGCGGATCGTCTCTACCGCCGCCCCGGGGAACCTCGATGCGATCTCGGTGACGAGTTGCGTTCGCATGAGCCGCAGCTGCGTCGCCCACGCCGTCGACTCGCAGCGCACCTGCAGCACGCCGCCTTCGATGGCGATGGCCTCGGTGTGCCGTGCGGTCTCTTCGCCGACGACCTCGGCCCATGACGCGAGCACTTCGTGCTGCGAGAGCGGGCCGGTCCACCCGAGCTGCGAGCTCAGCCCGTCGAGGGTCGCGCCGAGCGCCTTCGGGTCGCGACCCGAGGTGAAGGGCTCGGTGCCTCGACCCGCCGAAGCTCCCGAGGTCTCGCGGGTGCGCACCCTGCCGGCGCGGCCGGCCCGCCCGCGCGGCTCGCCGCCGAAGATCTCACGGAAGTGCTGGTAGACGCGGGCGGCCTCGGAGTTCGTCGGCTCAGGCATCGGCGCCCGCCTCGACGATGCGGCCGGCGTCGATGTGCACGATGCGGGCCGTCAGCGGTTCGGGCACGTCTTCGAGCACCGCGGCGGTGACGAGCACCTGCTCGAACCCGCCGATGGCCTCGGCGAGCCGCTGCCGGCGCAGTCGGTCGAGTTCGGCGAACACGTCGTCGAGCACGAGCACCGGGTCGCCGGTGGTCGAATCGCGGCGCAGGAGCTCGGCCGAGGCGAGCCGCAGTGCGAGCGCGAACGACCAGGATTCGCCATGGCTCGCATACCCCTTGGCGGGAAGTCCGTTGAGCAGTAGCAACAGGTCGTCACGGTGAGGGCCGGCAAGAGTGACCCCGCGCTCGAGCTCTTTCGGGCGAAGCGCTCGAAGGGCATCCGCGAAGCGTGAAGCGGTGTCGTCGGTCGAGTAGGCGCGCAGCGCCGTATCGAGACCCGGTTGCGAGGTCTCGATACGCTCGCCGGCGCTCACTACTCGACCGGCGGTGCCGAGCTCATCGTCGGGATCGGCCCCATCGATCGACAGCACCGCCCGAAGCTCGGGTCGGTGATCGGCATCGACGATCGACTGGTACGCCGCGGCCACCGGATGGCCCAACTCGGCGACGAGCGCGAGCCGCTGGTCGATGATCTCGGAGCCGAGTGCCACGAGCCGCTCGTCCCAGATGTCGAGCGTGGGCAACCGGTCGGCCGCCAGTCCGCGCGCGCGGGCGCTCTTCAGCAATGAGTTGCGCTGCCTGAGCACACGCTCGTAATCGGCCATGACACCCGAGAGTCGTGGAGTGCGCTGCACGAGCAGCTCGTCGAGCATCCGGCGGCGCACCCCGGGCTCGCCGCGCACGATGGCGAGATCTTCAGGCGCGAACAGCACGCTGTGCGCGTATCGCGGCAACTCGCGCGTCTTCACCACCGATCGATTCAGTTGAGCTCGATTGGCGCCCTGGCGGTTGAGTTGCAACTCGACGAGCAGTTCTCGGTCGCCATGGGTGAGTAGGGCCCGGATCACTGCAGCGTCGGCGCCGGCCCTGATGAGCGCCTGGTCGCCCGACACCCGGTGGGACCCGAGCGTGGCGAGGTAACCGATCGACTCGACGAGGTTGGTCTTGCCCTGCCCGTTGCGGCCGACGAGCACGGTCGCGCCCGGCCCGAGCGTCAACTCGGCCGAGTCGTAGTTGCGGTAGTCGGTCAGTGAGAGGCGCGCGACGTACACGGGCGGCCTCCTTCTCTCGAACCCCGACTACGCTACCCGCGACCGCCGACAACCGGCACGGGACATCCGATCGATGAATCGAGGTTCGGGGTCTCGATGCGCTCGCCGCCGATCGACCTCAGCGCAGCAGCAGGTTGGGCTGCAGCAGGTAGCGGTAGCTGTCGGCACCGGCCTGCTCGCGCGACGTCTGGCTCGTGATCAGCACCGGGCCGGGCTTGTTGGGATTCTCGGTCTTGGTGAATGAGATGCGCACGTACTCGGAATGCACCGCGCCCAGCCCGTCGAGCAGGAACTGCGGTTTGAGTGAGACGACCGTGTCGTCGCCGGTGAGGATCGCATCGATCGACTCGGACGCCTGCGCCTGCTCGCTGCCGATCGCCTCGAGCGTCAGCCCGTCGGCGGTGAAGCTGTACCGCAGCGCGGCCTCGCGCTCGAGCACGAGCGCGACTCGTCGGGTCGCCTCGATGAGGTCGGCGGTGTTCATGACCGCGTAGTTGTCGACCGTCTCGGGGAAGAGTCGGCGCACCGGCGGGAAGTTGCCCTTGATGAGCAGCGACGTGACCGTCTTCTTGTCGGCGCTGAACGCGATGAGCTCACGGTCGTCGCGGCTCGTGATGGCCACTGAGATCGTGCCTGAGTGACCGAAGGTCTTGCCGACTTCTTGCAGGGTGCGCGCCGGCACCAGTGCGGTCACGACCTCTGAGTCGCCGGCGACCGTGCCGCCGTCCCAGTCGATCTCGCGCACGGCGACCCGGTAGCGGTCGGTGGCGACGAGGCCGAGGCTGTTCTCGCGCACCTCGAGTTGCACGCCCGTGATGACAGGGGTGACATCGTCGCGCGACGCGGCGACGGCCACCTGCGCGACCGCGGCCGAGAACTCCTCGGCCGGCACGACGCCCGACTGCTCGCCGATCTCGGGGATCGAGGGGTACTCCTCGACCGGCATCGACAGCAGGGTGAAGCTCGCTGAGCCGCAGCTCACCGAGATGCGGCTCTCTTCGGTGGCGATACGCACGGGTGCGTTCGGCAGACGACCGGCGATCTCGGCCAGCAGCCTGCCCGACACGAGCACCGTGCCCGGCTCTTCGACGTCGGCCTGGATCTCGGTCTGCGACGACACTTCGTAGTCGAACGACGAGAGCACGAGCCCGTCGGCGTTCGCCTGGATCAGCACGCCGGAGAGGATCGGCAGGGTCGTGCGCTGTGGGAGCAGCTTGACGGCGAAGGAAACGGCCTCACTGAAGACGTCGCGATTGACCTGGAACTTCACGGTTCTCCCGTCGTGGATGTCGCAATAGTGGCTCCCATGCTATCCGCAGAGCCCTTCGCGGGGTGGGGCGATTCGCGCGAGCTGCGAACACGTGTTCCGCACGCCGACGTCGAGGTTGTGGGAACTGCGCTTTAACCATCTATCTCTTAACAGTGTTAACCGCTGTGGAAACTGTGGATGGTGAACTGCCGGCCGCGGAATGACACTGATTTCGAGGCATCCGATCTGTGCACAGTGTGTGGATTCACGAACGGATGCCCCATGCCCGAGCCGAACGCCGAACACCGTTCTGCACAGGCGAGGCGAGGAACTCAACAGGCGCAGCGCGGTTGCTCGTTAACTATCCACAGGTTCTCCACAACTGTGGGAACCGTGGTTCGACTGGTCTGCAGCGGCCCTGCAGAGGGCGTTTCGCGACGTTTTCGGGCGCGTCGATGGCTGGTCGAGTAGGCGCGCCCGCGCCGTATCGAGACCTGGTACTTGGTCTCGATACGCTCCTTCGTCGCTACTCGACCGACGGGAACGGCTCAGCGGTAGCGGCTGGTCTGCTTGATGCGGGCCGTGAGCTCGGTGACCTGGTTGTAGATCGACCGCCGTTCCTTCATGAGCTCTGAGATCTTCTTGTTCGCGTACATCACGGTGGTGTGGTCGCGGTTGCCGAAGAGCTGGCCGATCTTCGGCAGGGACAGGTTCGTGAGCTCGCGGCAGAGGTACATCGCGATCTGCCTGGCCGTCGCCACCGCCTGCGAGCGGCTCGAACCATAGAGATCGTCGACGGTGAGCTTGAAGTAGTCGGCCGTGGCGGTGATGATGTCGACCGGCGCGACGACGTTGTCGGAGTCGTCGGTGATCAGGTCCTTCAATACCGTCTGCACGAGGGGCATGTCGACGGGTGTACGGTTCAGGCTCGCGAATGCCGTCACCCGGATGAGCGTGCCCTCGAGCTCGCGGATGTTCGACGAAACCTTCGATGCCATGTACTCGAGGATCTCGTCGGGCACCTGCAGGCGCTCGGACTGCGCCTTCTTGCGGAGGATGGCGATGCGCGTCTCGAGATCGGGCGCCTGCACGTCGGTGATGAGGCCCCACTCGAAGCGGCTGCGCATGCGGTCCTCGAAGCCGGTGAGGTGCTTCGGTGGCACATCGCTCGTGATCACGACCTGTTTGTTGTGGTCGTGCAGCGTGTTGAAGGTGTGGAAGAACGCCTCTTGCGTCTCGGCCTTGCCCTGCAGGAACTGGATGTCGTCGATGAGCAGGATGTCGATGTTGCGGTAGCGCTGCTGGAAGAGCGAGCCGCGGTTGTTCGCGATCGAGTTGATGAAGTCGTTCGTGAACTCCTCGGAGGAGACGTAGCGCACGCGGATGCCCGGGTACAGGCTCATCGCGTAGTGGCCGATGGCGTGCAGGAGGTGCGTCTTGCCCAGGCCCGAATCGCCGTAGATGAAGAGGGGGTTGTAGGCCTTCGCCGGAGCCTCGGCCACCGCGACGGCCGCCGCGTGGGCGAATCGGTTGGACTGGCCGATGACGAAGCTCTCGAACGCGTACTTCGGGTTGAGGCGGGTATCGCGGGCCGACACGGGGGTCGTGTTCTCGAAGACTGACTGCGGCGACGCCGGAAGCTCGACCGGGTCGCTGAGGTCGTCGACGAAGGCTGCCTGGGGCTCGGGGGCGCGCAGCTCTTCGAGCTCGGGGTTGACGACGACGTAGAAGGAGGTCACCGGTGCCGGCACGTCGACCTCGCTCATGGCCGAGAGCAGCGACACCCGCATGCGCTGGTTGAGCATGCTCGCGGTGAAATCGTTGGGCACCTCGAGGTAGAAAGTGCCGGCGGCGATGCCCTTGGGCTCCACCAGGTTCAGGAACCCCTGGAGCATCGGCGTGATCGCGTCATCGTCTGACAGCCGATCGAGGATCGTCGCCCACGTGTCGGTGATGGGCTGTTCTGTCATCGTTCCCCGCAATCGGTCTGGGTGCCTTGGTACGCCGTTCACTCGATCCCCCGATCGACGAAGCAGAGCGGCGCGAGGCGTGTGTTCACAGGGTTATCCACCTGCTGTGGGCAGTTTCGGGGAGTTGCCCGAGATTCCGCGCACGAGGCTGGGGATAACTGGTGTCAAACGCTATCCAAAACAGGCCCTGTGGACAAATGCCGATCGGAGGATTCAATCATGCAGGCGTGTCGCTCCACAGGCATCATCGAGGTTCGCGAGATACTGTGGGGTTCGATCTGCGCCTCGCACGCGGCGCCTCGGTTTGACCCTGAGCCGCAGAGGCCGTAGTTTTAATCAGTTGACCCCAGCCCTTTCGGGCACCCAGCTTTCCCGCCACCGCGCTGCACCACCTGTCGCAGCTGCTTCCCGGCGAGGAGATCCAACAGCCGGAGAAGAAGAATGAGCAAGCGTACGTTCCAGCCGAACAACCGTCGTCGCGCCAAGAAGCACGGCTTCCGCCTTCGCATGCGCACCCGCGCCGGTCGTGCCATCCTTTCGGCACGTCGGGCCAAGGGCCGCACCGAACTCTCCGCATAGTCTTTCGGTGCTCGCCAAAGCCAATCGCATCACGAGCGCCGACGACTATCGGGTCATCGTGCGCCGGGGTGCGAAGGTCGCCGGTGCCCACACCGTGAGCTATCTGCGCTCACGCGAGGCGGGCACCGACGCACGCTTCGGCTTCATCGTTTCGAAGAAGGTCGGGGGCGCCGTGCGCCGCAACCTCGTTCGTCGTCGGCTGAAGGCCGCGTGCTACGAACTGCTCGGCGACGAGTCGGCAGCAGCCGGCCTCGGCGGCGTCGACGTGGTCGTGCGAGCCCTTCCGTCGGCGGCCGCAGCCGATTGGGCTGTATTGCGGTCCGAGGTGTTCGCCGCCGTGGCGAACCGCCGCGCCCGTGAGCGCGCCGCCGCAGCCGCGTCCTCGATGAGCGCTCCTGTGAAGGGCGTGTGATCATGCGCACCGCCGCCCTGTTCGTGCTGCTCATCCCCCGCAACCTCGGGGTGCTGCTGATTCGCGGCTACCGCGCCGTCATCTCGCCGCTCTACGGTGACGTCTGCCGCTATTACCCGTCATGCTCGGCCTACGGGCTCGGCTCGGTGCAGCAGCGCGGGCTCATCATCGGCTCGGCGCTCACCGCGTGGCGCATCCTGCGGTGCAATCCTTGGACGGCGGGCGGCATCGACGACGTTCGCGCCGCGAAGCACGGCCGCTACCGCGTCACGCCCTTCGGCTGGGTCGTGCCGGCCGGCGTCGGCACGACGACGGATGTCCCTGCCGATGCTCATCACCACCGAGACGCCGAGCCGCACGAGCATGCCGCGCACGCGACATCCGATCAACTGAACCCCGCACCGGTCGCGCCTCGGCGCGATGAGGTGCTCGCCGCCAACGCCGCAATGTCCCGAAAGGACTGATCCAGCTCCATGGACATCATCAGCATCATCCTCTGGCCCATCAAGTGGGTCATCGAGCTGATCCTCGTCGCCTTCCACTCCCTGTGGACATTCATCGGACTCGACCCGAACGCCGGCGTCACCTGGGTGCTGTCGATCGTCGGCCTCGTGATCGTGGTGCGTGCCGCGCTGATTCCGATCTTCGTGCGTCAGATCAAGAGCCAGCGCCGCATGCTCGAGGTCGCGCCGCAGCTGAAGAAGATCCAAGACAAGTACAAGGGCAAGAAAGACCAGTTCTCGCGTGAGGCGATGTCGCGCGAGACCATGGAGCTGTACAAGAAGACGGGCACCAACCCGCTCTCGTCGTGCTTGCCGCTGCTGCTGCAGATGCCGATCTTCTTCGGTCTGTTCTCGGTGCTGAACGACGCCTCGATCCACTCCGAGCGCGGTGGTGTCGGTGCGCTGACGCCGGCGCTGGCCGAGTCGTTCTCGAACGCCGTGTTCCTCGGTGCTCCGCTGAACGAGACCTTCATCAACGCGTGGAACAACAACTTCCAGCCCTGGCAGGTCATGGTCGTCGCCTCGGTGATGATCGTGCTCATGACGGCCTCGCAGTTCATCACCCAGCTGCAGATCGTCTCGAAGAACATGTCGCCCGAGACCAAGGCGAGCCCCATGTTCCGCCAGCAGCGCATTCTGTTGTACCTGCTCCCCCTCGTCTTCGCGTTCTCGGGTGTCGCGTTCCCCATCGGGGTGATGTTCTACTGGCTGGTCTCGAACTTCTGGACCATGGGTCAGCAGTTCGTCGTCATCCGCAACATGCCGACTCCCGGCAGCGAGGCGGCCAAGGCCCGTGAGGCGCGCCTCGCCAAGAAGGGCAAGCTCGTCGTCGACGAGAAGTCGGGTGACGTGATCGTCGTTGAAGAGCCCAAGAAGACGCAGCGCCAGCAGCCGATCAGCAAGGCTCGCGCGAAGAAGCAAGGGAAGTAGACCATGACCGACGTGCAGCACGACGCTGAGCACCGATCGACCGCGCAGCTCGAAGAAGAGGGCGACATCGCCGCCGACTACATCGAAGAGCTCCTCGACATCAGCGATCTCGACGGCGACATCGACATCGATGCGCGCAACGGCCGCGCGTATGTCTCGGTGAACGCCGGCGAAGGCGCCAACCTCAACACGCTCTCGAAGCCCGAGACCGTCAGCGCGCTGCAGGAGCTCACTCGCCTCGCGGTGCAGACGAAGACCGGTGTGTTCTCACGGCTGATCCTCGACATCGGCGGCTCACGTGACGCTCGTCGCGATGAGCTGGCGAAGCTTGTCACGCGTGCCATCGAGCGCATCGAGGGCGGGGCCGCCTCTGCCGCGCTCCCGCCGATGTCGTCGTACGAGCGCAAGCTCGTGCACGATCTCGTCGCAGAGCGCGGCTTCCACTCGGAGTCGAACGGCGAGGGCGCCGACCGGCACACGGTCATCACTCGCGCGAGTTGACGTTTCACGTGAAACCATGATCGACGGACTCGAGCCAGAACCGGCCGCTGCCGCCGAACTTTTCGGTGAGCACCTCGAAGCCGGGCGCGCCTTCACATCGGCACTCGCGCGTCACGGTGAACAACTGGGACTGATCGGGCCACTCGAACTCCCCCGCCTCTGGACTCGCCACGTGCTCAACAGTGCGCTCGTGGCACCACTGATGCGACCCGGCCGCGTCGGCGATGTCGGATCGGGTGCCGGGCTTCCCGGACTCGTGCTGGCGATCATTCGCCCCGACGTGTCATTCACGCTCATCGAGCCGATGGAACGCCGCATTGCATGGCTCGAGCGCCAGGTCGACGAGCTCGAGTTGGCGAACGTCACCGTGATGCGTGCACGCGCCGAGGAGTCGAAGCTGTACGGCGCGCTCGACCAGGTCACCGCCCGCGCCGTCAGCGCGCTGCGCACGTTGATTCCCGTGACCGCTCCCCTACTGAAGGCAGGCGGAGAGCTGGTGCTCATGAAGGGCGCGGGTGTCGACGGCGAGATCGACGCCGCCCAGAAGGTGATCCGCAAGTACAAACTGCGCGACGTCGAGGTGCTCGTGCTGGGCGAGGGCGTTGTGTCGGCGACAGAGGTCACGAGGGTCGTCCGGGCGACGGTCGGCTGACTGATCTCGTCGTCATCTCGTAGGTTCTCGGCCGTCGCGGGTACCTGATGCCAGGCGGCCCGCTCCCATCGGTGCGCTACCGGCAGGAGTATTGACGGGCGGCGCTGAGAGCCCGCGGACGAATACGCGGTGGCGCGCGACCGGGGGGTTCACCGCAGCGCGTGACCAGACTGATGCCGGGCCGATGTTTCACGTGAAACATGCGGGTGCCGCTCCCGTTGGGGATGGAAGCGGCCGGCTTCGAACGCAGTCAATGTGATCTCGATTGTGTGCAGTTCAGGGAGGAGTGTGAATGTGACTTCACTCCCCGCGCCAGGACAGGTCGTTCACCCCCCGTTGATGTAGCCACTCGAGATGGTCCTCGAGCGCCGCTTCCATTTTGGGTGAAGCGTCGGCTGCGTCGCGAATCATCCCGTGCACCGAGGCGTCATGAGCCGGAGGCTTCGCACGCACCGTCGACCGCGATGACCTCCTCGAAAGCTCGCCGCATGGACCATGCGTTCCAACTCGGGCAGGCCTGACGCGCTCGGATCGCGACGGGGGATGAAGTCTCGTGAACTCGGCGAACACGAACTGGCGGCAGTCGGCGCGACGAGGAGGCACGTGCAGCGGAACACGTCGACATGGACCTCTATGCCGACATCACCCACGACGGCGCGGCGCCAGTTCCCCCCGTCGAGCGGTGGATAGGTCGAGCGTGTACGGGAGCCATGCAAAAATGAGCACGAGGGGCACCACAACCGGCCCAGTTCTGGGCGCAGGCGCCGATCCTCGCCGACTGGCCCCTCGCTCGGCTCTGGCGTGCGCAACGCCGCACGTCTACCCGAACACCGACGCGGCCCTTTCATCCACGGCTGGAACGATCGCCGCCACCCGTTCACCCGAGCCAGGATCGCAGACGAGATCCTTTCCCCCACGCCACCAGCAACCGACTTCTCATACGCGGAACACTTGGCTCGGGGGAGGCGGTTCGGCTTCCGACATGAATCCCAACTGCTGCATGGCAGCCAAGTTGTCGTAGCGGTCCCACATCTCCGCCAGCTTGCCACCCTTGAATTGGTAGAGCGTGATGCCTTCCATCACCAGCTGTTTGCCGGTTGGTGGACCGTACTCTTCCGTCGCTCCTGTGTGGGTGCCGCGAACTGTGTAGCGGCTGACTACCTTGTCCCCTTCGGCGACGATGTCATCGACTGTCACGCTCATGTCTGGAAAGGCGGTGAGGTATGAGGCGAGGTATCGCTTGAATTCCGCGATGCCCCGCACGTCTCCATCAGGTTCGTGGGCGACGACGTCGTCCAGGACGAACTCGTGGATGGAGTCGAGGCGCCCGTGGCCGTAGATCTCGTCCCAAGCGCGACGCAACAGGGCCTTGTTCTCTTCGATGGACATCGGGCGCCTCCGTCGTTGTAGTGCTCGCCCCCAGTCCCAGCCTAGCCACCGGGAAAAGAGAGAGCTCGAGACACCCAGATCCGTGTTCACCGCTGCGTTCGGCTTCACCGCCCCGACGTTTCACGTGAAACATTGCAGACCACGGACCCGGGCACGGCGTCGCGTATCGGCAGAATTCTGGAGGAACACGTGCAAACCGAACATTGCGTCCGAGGAGCCGGTTAAGCTTGACACTCGGGTCGAGACGCCGCGAAAGCGGTGTCGACATAGACGGGGCGAGAAGGAGCAGACGGCATGGCACCAGGCGGGGGACGTGGCTGGTTCCACCGCAAGCGCGCTCAGCCCACCGAACCCTCGCTGCCCACGCCCGAGCCCTCGGGCGTCATCGAGCAGCCATCGAATCTCGATGCAGCCGTTACCGCAACCCCACCGTCTCCACCGAACACATTCATTGCTCCCGCACAGAACTCACAGGCCGCACCGGCGTCGACCGCGCCAGCGCCGGCTGAACAGGCCTTCTCACCGCGCCGCGATCCCGAACCACCGCCCGTAGTCGCGTCGGACTCGGAATCGAACCAAACCTCGGCAGTCTCGACCGCCGGCGACCGACGCGCCGAGCCCGACGCCCGTAGGTCCAGAGACGAGCACGCAGCGCAGCCCGTGGGTGGGTCCGCGGAGGCCCAGGGTGCCCGGCCGAGCGCGGGCATCGACTGGGATGCCGAGACCGCAGCTGCGCTGAGTGGCGACGGCGAGGTCGTCAGTCGCCCGAGTGGCCAGGGTGCCATCGACGGGCACGCGGCACCCGACCAACTGCTCGAAGATCTCATCCGGGAGATCGTCGGTGACGCTGCCGTCGACACGGCGTCGTCGCTGAACGCGCCTCGTCCCACGAGCCACGAAGACGAGGCTCGCGTCGCCCACTCCCCCAATGCCGAGGCGGTGGATGTCGAGCATTCTCGCAACGAATCGACCCAGACCTCCGTCACGCACCCGCCGCAGTCAGTAGCGCCTCTCGAATCATCGTCATCGCTCGACTACGAGACCTCGGAGCCCGGGGCTCGCAATGACACGGCGACCGCGACCGTCGAAGCGAGCCAGCAGGGCTCTACGGAATCTCTCGCACACCCGGCAGAAGTCGCAACCGCCACCCGAACTCCGAGTGAGGCGCCCGCGCCGGCGCCGGCGCCGGTGCTGACGCCCACGACTGCGGTGAGCCACCCGTCACCGACACCAGACTCCACTGAATTCACCCAAGCTGCCGAAGCCACCCAGGGCCAGGCGCGAACCACCATCAATGTTTCACGTGAAACATTGCCCGACCACGGAGGAACTCCCCTGGCCTACGAACTTGCCGATGAGACACGTCGGCGCATGGCGCTCGAAGAGGAGGTGCTTCCACTCCCCCGGGCCACACGGATATTGACGATCTCGAATCAGAAGGGCGGCGTCGGCAAGACCACGACGGCGGTAAACCTCGCGGCGGCACTCGCCCGTTCTGGAGCGCGCGTGCTCGTCATCGACCTCGACCCTCAGGGCAACGCGTCGACAGCACTCGGTGTCGATCACCGATCCGATCAGAAGAGCGTCTACGACGTCCTCGTCGCGGATCGATCCCTCGACGAAGTCGTGAAGCCGTCGACCGAGCACGAACGACTCGATTGCGTTCCGGCGACCATCCATCTCGCCGGTGCCGAGATCGAACTGGTCTCGCTCGTCGCCCGCGAACAACGGCTCCGGCGCGCCCTCGATGCGCATCTCGCTGCGATGGATCACCCATACGACTACGTGTTCATCGACTGCCCGCCGTCGCTTGGCTTGCTGACGATCAACGCATTCGTCGCCGCTCGCGAAGTGCTCATCCCGATCCAGTGCGAGTACTACGCGCTCGAGGGACTCTCGCAGCTACTCAGCAACATCGAGCTGATCGAGAAGCATCTCAACCCCGACCTGCGTCTTTCCACGATCCTGCTGACGATGTACGACTCGCGCACCAACCTCGCGCAGCAGGTGGCACAAGAAGTACGCGACCACTTCCCGACTCAGACGTTGTCGACCATCATTCCCCGATCGGTACGGGTGTCCGAGGCGCCGAGCTACGGCCAGAGCGTGATCAGCTACGACTACGCGTCGAGCGGATCCCTGTCATATCGAGAGGCCGCGGCCGAGATCGCACGCCGCGGCGCGGCAGAACCCCAGGAGTCGAACTGATGGCAACGAAGCGAACCGGACTCGGCCGAGGCATCGGCGCGCTGATCCCGAGCGGCGACGACACGATACGGTCATCACGACCGGTCGACGTGTTCTTTCCCGATGCCGACTCGACACCGGCGACAGCGATTGCTGCGGTCGAGCAGGCCGCGGCGGCCGATGGTGGGCTGGTCACCGTGCCCGGCGCGCACCTCGCGCGACTCGACCCGCACGACATCCTGCCGAACGCCCAGCAGCCGCGCAGCGTGTTCGATCCCGAAGACCTCGCCGAGCTCGTGCACAGCGTCCGTGAGTTCGGGGTGCTGCAACCGATCGTTGTGCGGCCGCACCCCGATCAGCCCGGCAAGTACGAGCTCGTCATGGGTGAACGCCGGCTTCGGGCGACGAAAGAGGCGGGCCTCGACTCGATTCCGGCCGTCGTAAAAGACACCGCGAACGAAGACATGCTTCGCGACGCGCTGCTCGAAAACCTGCACCGGTCGCAGCTGAACCCGCTCGAAGAGGCATCGGCCTACCAGCAACTGCTCGCCGACTTCGGCATCACGCAGGAGGAGCTGGCGAGCCGCATCGGTCGATCGCGACCGCAGATCTCGAACACGCTCCGGCTGTTGAAGTTGCCCGAACCGGTGCAGGTGCGTGTCGCCGCCGGCGTGCTGAGCGCAGGGCACGCACGCGCGATCCTCTCGGTCGGCGATCCAGACGAGATGCAGCGGCTCGCAGACAAGATCGTGAATGAAGAACTTTCGGTTCGAGCGGCCGAGTCGCTCGCGACGAAGGAGCCGACCGCTACACGGCCGAAGCCTGCCGCGGGTAGGCGGCAGGACTTCCTCGACGACCTCGCGGTTCGCCTGGGCGACCGCCTCAACACTCGAGTGAAGATCGCCCTCGGAGCCCGAAAAGGCCAGATCAGTATTGATTTCGCAACGGTTCAGGATCTGCGTCGCATTCTGACCGATCTCGGCGAGGAACTCGACGGAGTGTGAGTATCCTCCGCCCGCAGAATCCCTCCTGACGAAGCGAAATGACGGTGATTTCGCGCTCCCGGCGATGTGTGGGGGCCCATAGGAAATGCGGGGGCGACATCGTCGCCCCCGCATCGTCGTCTCGCTTGGGACGCCGTCAGGCAGCTCGTGCGCGAGCACTCCGAACGAGTTCACTGTAGAGCGCCGACGCAGTCGCGCCGGATGCCTCAATGGCAAGCGGCACGAGTGACGTCTCGGTCAGCCCGGGAATCACGTTCGCCTCGAGGAACCAAGGTCGCCCCTCGCGATCGACGATGAAGTCGATGCGTGACAGGTCGCGCAGTCCGAGGGTGCGGTGCGCGAGGACCGCCGCGTTCGAGGCAGCGGCGATCACGGAATCGTCGAGTCGCGACGGTGCGTAGAACGTCGTCTCACCGGCGTTGTACCGAGCCTGGAAGCTGTAGACCCCCGCCATCGGTTCGATCTCGACCGCCGGAAGCGCGCGAGGGCCATCGCCCGTGTCGACGACGGTCACGGCGATCTCGGTGCCGAAGACACGACGCTCGACGACTGCGACGTCGGCGTACGTGAATGCCTCGACCATCGCCCGGGCAAGTCCGTCGGGGCTCTCGACGATGCTCACTCCCTGCGCCGAGCCACCCGACGCAGGCTTCACCACTACGTCGCCCTCGAGCCGCTCGCGGACGACCGTGAGCACGCTGGCCGCCCCGAGTTCACGGAACGATTCGTGCGACAGCACGATCGACTCCGGTGCCTCGAGACCGGCCGCGGCGACGAGTGAACTGGCCACAGGCTTCGACCAGGCACAGCGGGCGCCCTCGGCCGTCGAGCCGACGGTCGGAATCTGCAGGGCCGCGAGCAGTTCGAGCAGTGATCCGTCTTCACCGCTCGAGCCGTGCAGCGCCGGGAACACGACATCGGGACGCTCTGAGGCGAGGAACGGCAGGAGCGAGGCATCGGGATCGCGCAGCACGACCCGGTGCCCGGCCGCGGTCAGCGCGTCGGCGACGCGCCTGCCGGAACGCAATGACACGTCGCGCTCGTGCGAGATCCCGCCAGCGAGAACGACGACGGACAGTGCGTTTGATTCGCTCATGATCAGGGGTTTCTCCACTACTTCAGGTCGGATGGCGCGGATTCGTAGCCGGAGGTCGGCGGGAGCTGCAGCGTGCCCGTGCCGGCGAAGGTGTCGAGCAGATCGAGTTCACCGTTCACGACGGTCGCCAGGCGCCGCACCCCGAGGCGGATCGCGTCAGGGGTCGGATAGCAGAACGACAGCCGCATTGCGTGCCGACCGCGACCATCGGCGAAGAACGCGGTTCCGGGGGTGTAGGCGACCAGCTCCTTGACGGCGCGCGGCAGCATCTGCTTCGAGTCGAGCACGTCGGGCATCGTGACCCACACGTAGAACCCGCCGTTCGGATTCGTCCAGCTGAGCTGGGGCAGGTGCTCGCCCAACGCCTCGATCATCGCGTCCTTGCGCTCGCGGTACACCCCGCGGAACGTGTCGATCTGCGCGCGCCAGTCGGCCGTGGCCAGGTACTCCGACACGACCATCTGGCTGAAGGAGCTCGGAGACAGGATCGCCGACTCGGCGGCGAGGATGAGTTTCTCTCTGATGGCGTGCGGTGCGAGCGCCCAACCCACCCGGAACCCCGGCGCGAGGGTCTTCGAGAAGGACCCCAGATAGATGACCCCCTCAGGGTCGAGTGAGCGGAGCGCGTTCGGTGCGGGCTCGTCGAAGTGCAGCAGGCCGTAGGGATTGTCCTCGAGCACGAGGATCTCGTTCGACCGGCAGATCTCGAGGATCTCGGGCCGCCGCTCGGCAGAGAGTGTGACACCGGCCGGATTGTGGAAGTTCGGGATCGTATAGAGGAACTTGATGCGACGGCCTTGGCCGCGCAGTGCAGCGATCGTCTGCCGCAGCGCCTCGGGGATCAGGCCGTTCTCGTCGGTTGCGACATGCGCGACGTTCGCCTGGTAGGAGCGGAAGATGCCGAGCGCACCGACGTAGCTCGGCGATTCGGCGAGGATCACGTCTCCGGGATCGATGAAGAGCTTCGCGACGAGGTCGAGGGCCTGCTGCGAGCCGGTCGCGGTCACGACGTTGTCGACGGTTCCGTGGATGCCCTCGATCGCCATGACGTCGAGGATCTGTTCGCGGAGCTCAGGAATACCCTGACCAGAACCATATTGCAGCGCCACCGCCCCGCGCTCGCGCATGACCTTCTCCATCGACGAGACGATGAGTTCATGCGGAAGCGCTGAGACATACGGCATGCCGCCGGCCAGTGACACGACCTCGGGTCGGGAGGCGACGGCGAAGAGCGCTCGGACTTCGGAGGCGGCGAGCCCGGCGGCTCGCTCGGCGTAATTCGCGTACCAAGGGTCGAGATTGTTGCCGGTCCGCTGGGGGACGCCGTCAGATGTCACTGCACTGTTCCGTTCTGCTCAGGATTTCAATGGTAGTTGCTGGGTATGGGGCGGTCGTTCGGGAGGGTCGCGCTGCGACATCCGACCCTCGAATGCCGGCCGAGCCGCGATCGTGACGCGGAGACGCGAAAGACCCGCCCGGCTTTCGCCGGACGGGTCTGAGGTGAAGCGAGACCGCCGACTACGAGATGAAGGCGGCGAGGTCGGCCTCGAGGGCGGGCTTCGGCTTGGCGCCGATGACGGTCTTGACGACCTCGCCCTTCTCGAACACCTTGAACGCGGGAATCGCGGTGATCTGGTACTTCATGGCGAGCCCGGGGTTCTCGTCGACGTTCAGCTTGACGATGTCGAGCTTCTCGGAGTGCTCGGTCGCGATCTGGTCGAGGATCGGGCTGACCGCGCGACACGGGCCGCACCACTCGGCCCAGAAGTCCACGAGCACAGCCTTGTCGTTGTTGAGGACCTCCTGCTCGAAGGTGGCCTCGGTCACTGCGCGTGCAGTCATTGCGTTCTCCTTTGGGTGGAAATCAGTGGAAGTCAGTGGAAGTCAGTGGGAATCACGGAACCGGCTGAACCGGCGGCCGCAGGCGCCGCGTCAGTTGACGACGGCGAACGCGGCTTCGGCCGCTTCGGCCGCGGTGACGGATGCCCCGTCGCCCACGACCTCGGCCTCAGGCGCTTTTGGGAGCGCAGCGAGGTACTGTTCGGCGTCGAGCGCTGCGACGGTGCCCGATCCCGCGGCGGTGACCGCCTGGCGGTAGTGCGGGTCGGTGACGTCGCCCGCCGCGAACACGCCGGGGACGCTGGTCTTCGACGTGCGGCCCTCGACGGCGATGGTGCCCTCTGAGGTGAGTTCGAGCTTGCCGTGCACGAGGTGGGTGCGGGGGTCGTTGCCGATCGCGACGAAGAGCCCGTCGAGGTCGAGCCCGCGCTCGTCGCCCGTCACGGTGTCGCGCAGGGTGACGCCGGTGACCGCGGTGCTGCCGTGGATGGCGGCGATCTCGGCGTTCCAGATGAACTCGATCTTCTCGTTGTCGAAGGCGCGCTGCTGCATGATCTTCGACGCCTTCAGCGAGTCACGGCGGTGGATGACGTAGACCTTGTCGGCGAAACGGGTGAGGAACGTCGCCTCTTCCATGGCCGAGTCGCCGCCGCCGACGACCGCGATGGTCTTCTGGCGGAAGAAGAAGCCGTCGCACGTGGCGCACCACGAGAGACCGTGGCCCGAGAGCACCTCTTCTTCGGGCAGGCCGAGCTTGCGGTAGGCCGAACCCGTGGCATAGATGAGCGCCGCGGCCTCGTGCGTCTCGCCGTTGCCGAGCTTCACGCGCTTGACCGGGCCGTCGAGTTCGAGCTCGACGACGTCGTCGTACACGACCTCGGTGCCGAATCGCTCGGCCTGGGCCTGCAGCTTCGCCATGAGGTCGGGACCCATGATGCCGTCGGGGAAACCGGGGAAGTTCTCGACCTCGGTCGTGTTCATCAGCTCGCCGCCGATCTCGACCGAGCTCGCGATGAGCAGCGGCTTGAGCTCGGCGCGCGCAGCGTAGATCGCAGCCGTGAACCCGGCCGGGCCCGAACCGATGATGATGATGTCGCGCAACGGTGCTCCCTGTGCTCTCGCGTGCAAGTGGCATCCGATCGTTTTCGGATGTCACGCAATGGTCAACACAGTCTAGGCGGCGGCTATTCCAGCGCCCGATCGTGCGCCGCGAGTGTGACGGATGACTCGACGGATGCCTCGTGGGCGAGCTCAGTCGCGCCGCAGTCGGCTCACGAGGGGCTCGGCGAACCCGCGCAGCTCGGGTGAACGCAGCAGCCAGAGGATTCCGAAGTAGACGATCGACATGCTCGCGCCGATGATCACCATGGTGGTGATCGCCGGGGCGATGCCCGACATCGCGAAACCGGTGTCGGTCAGCCCGCCGAGCGCGATGAGCAGCACGAAGCCGACGATGAGCGCGGGAACGGCGCCGATGGAGTAGCGCACGAAGCTCGACGTGATGCGCCATCCGTCGATGACGCCGAGGCGGCGGCGCAGCAGCATCGTCGCGAGCACCGTCTGCGCGAAGCACGCGAGCGACGTGAGCAGCGC
Source organism: Agromyces neolithicus (assembly GCF_039529735.1). Taxonomy (NCBI): domain Bacteria; kingdom Bacillati; phylum Actinomycetota; class Actinomycetes; order Micrococcales; family Microbacteriaceae; genus Agromyces; species Agromyces neolithicus. Next base: position 488,027 of record NZ_BAAANJ010000001.1, on the reverse strand, counting down.
GATGCCCATCGCGATCCACTCGGGCACGACGTTCACGAGCAGCAGCGCGCCCGTTGCGAACACCGCGACCTGGAACAGCGTGAAGAAGAACGGCGTCTTCGTGTCACCGAGCGCGTAGAACGCGCGCTGCACGATGAACAGGAAGCTGAACGGGATCAGCCCGACGACGTACGCCATGATGACGTTGCCGAACGCGAGCCGCGACTCGAACTCGGCGCCGGCGGTGAACACCGTCGCGAACGGGTACGCGCACGCCACGAGCACGATCGCCGCGAGCACGATGATGAGGCTCACGCCGCGGATGGCGCTCGAGACGTCGGCCCGCACCCGATCGATGTCGCCGACCGACGCGTGTTCGCTCATGCGCGTGAAGTACGCGGTGGCGATCGACACCGTGATCACCGAGTGCGGCAGCATGAAGATCAGCCACGCGTTGCCGAGCGCGGCGACCGAGGCGCCCTGGCTCGACGCGATACCGACGACGTTGGTCTCGATGATGCCCGCGAAGGTGGTGAGCAGCAGCATCCCGAAGGTCCAGCTCGCCATTCGGCCCGCGTCGCCGAGCCCGACACCGCGCCAATGGAAGTCGGGTCGATAGCGCAGCCCGATGCGCCGCCAGAACCAGAACAGCACGAGCGCCTGGAGCGCGATGCCGAGCGTGGCCGAGCCCGCGAGCACGGCGATCATCGCGAAGGTCCACTCCCCCGGCTCACGCGCGCCGTTCGCGTCGGCCCCCCACAGCGCCATGAACACGACGAGGCCGGCGATGGCCACGATGTTGTTGAGCACAGGCACCCAAGTGAACGGGCCGAACGAGCGGCGCGCATTCAGCACCTCGCCGAGCAGCGTGTAGAGCCCGTAGAAGAAGATCTGCGGCAGGCACCAGTAAGCGAAGAGGGTCGCCAGGTCGAGCGTCGCCTGGTCGAGCTGGGTGCCGTACAGCAGCACGAGCAGCGGCGCGGCGATCGTGGCGACGATGGTGGCCCCGCCGACGATGACGAGCGCGAGCGTGAGCAGCCGATTGATGTAGGCGTTGCCGCCGTCGGCATGCAGGCCCGCCCGCACGATCTGCGGCACGAGCACGGCGCTCAGCACCCCGCCTGCGACGACCACGTAGATCGTGTTCGGCAACTGGTTCGCGACGGCGAACGCGTCTGCTCCGGCCGATGCGACGAGGCCGATCGCGCTCGCGAGCACGATCGCCTTCACGAACCCGAGGATGCGCGACACGATCGTGCCCGAAGCGAGGAAGGCGCTCGCGCGCCCGATGCCGTCAGTCATTCCGCGACTCGGAGGCCGGGGCGTCGAGTTCATCGGCGGGATCGGATGCCTCGGGGTCGGATGCCTCGGGTTCGGGGTGCCCGGAATCGGGTGCCGCGGATTCGGGTGCCGCGGATTCGGTCGAGCGCTCCGCTGCATCGGATGCCTCGGGCTCGGGTTGTTCGGAATCGTCGCGGGTCGCGTCATCCGTCGTTTCGGAGCCCTCGGCAGCGGCCTCGGCGCGCTGGCGGCGGCGACGGCGGATGTTGCGCCAGATGCCGAAGCCGAAGAACAGCGCGACGGCGATCGCGAGGATGGTGGCGCCGAGCCCCTCCCAGTCGGCCTGCACGTTCGCCTCGATGTTCACCGTCTCGCCGACCTGCACGCCCGTGGGCGACGAGAGCGAGACGGCGAGTGTGACCTCGCCGCGGCCGACGCCTGCCGCGATGGGCACCTGCACGTTGCTGCGCGACTCGGCGCCGACGGTGACCTCGACACTGTCTTCGACGATGAGCCGCCCGTTCGACGGGTCGGCCGAGACGATGACCGTCGCGGGGAACGGCAGCGCGTTGAGCACGGTCGTCGGCAGCGGCGACTCGCGGGCGACCACCAAGACGCTGCTGCTCGGCACGACCGACACCGACTCGAGGGTCGTGCGCCGCGCGGTGAGCCACGTGTTGACCGCGGTGTTCCACGCGACCGGGTCGTCGAGCCACGCCACGTCGAGCAGCGCGAGCAGGTCGCGCCGCACCGGACCGGTGAGCAGCCGCGGATCTTCGAGCACCGTCGCGAACTCGGTGACCTCGACCTCGACGGCGAGCATGCGCTCGGCGGCGGCTCGACGCTGGTCGTCTTCGGGCTCGTCGACGAGGGTGCGGGCAACCGGGGGTGCGCCGATCGCGTCGGACAGTCCGGCGGGGACAGCCCAGGGGTTGCCCGCGATCTCGTCGATCGTGTCGGCCACCCGATCACTGCTCGCAGACGCGCCGCGATCGAACGTCGCGAGCATCGTCGTAGGGTCGCCCGACTGGGCGCCGATGGCGAGCCCGGCGAGCAGCTGCCCGGCGGCGGCACGCCACTCGGTCTCGGTCGACGCCGCCGATGCGGCGCGCAGCGCGGCCGTCAGCCGGCTGTCGGCGACGACCGCAGTGGACCCCTCGATCGCCGACGCGGCATCGACGCGGCCGTCGATGGGCTCGACGTTGCCGGCAGCGACGATCGCGGTCGTGAGGCCGGCCGCGTCGAGGTAGCCGAGATCGCCCGTGGCGATGGAGTCGTCGGCGGGCCAGGCGATGTCGGTGCGGGTGTACGGCCAGGCCAGCAGTTCTTCGGTCGTCGGCAGCTCACCCGCGGGATCGGACGGGTCGGTGGGTTCGGGCGTCGCATCGCCGGTGGCAGGGGCAGTCGGTGTGGGTGTCGGCGTCTCGGCGTTCGGGTCGGCGGGCGGCGGCTCGACGTCGGCGAACGCCGCCGGGTCGAGCAGGTCTGAGAAGGTCGTCGGCGTGAGCAGCCCCGGCAGGTCGAGTTGAGCCTGCAGCGCGACATCGGCGTCGGCGTAGGCGAGCGGGAAGATCTCGTTCGTGAGGGTTCCGAGACGCGCCAGCCATTCGGTGGCGGTGACCGGCGCGGCGGAGCCCAACGCCCGGATCGACGCGATGATGCGCGGGTCGATGCCGACCGCGACCTGCTTGCCGGCGATCGCATCGAGTTGTCGATCGAGAAGGCCGAGCGGGGCGGTCCACTGCTCGAGCTGCTCGGCCGTGAAGATGCCCGTCGCCGAGGCGGGCACGGTGAGCGGGTAGACGATCGCGAGCGAGGTCGGATCGGGCGCGGGAGCCGTCGAGGTGGCGAACGCCTCGCCCGTCGACGCGACGAGCATGCCATCGACGAGGATCTCGGCACCGAGGCCCAGCACCGGCCCGTCGTCGGCATCGCCGAGGGCGTTCGCGGGGACCGTGAACGACACGAGCGCGGTCGAACCGGCGGCCACCGCGCGGGACTCTGCCTCGAGCAGCTGCACGCCATCGTCGGCCGGCGCGGCGTTGCCGTCACCACCGGTGCCGAGCCACGCATCGAGTTCAGCGGTGCCGTCGATCGGGCCGGCGGCACGCGTGAGGCGCACGGTTCCGGCCGCGAGCGCCTCGGCTGTCGAGTTCTCGATCTCGACGTTGACGGCCAGCGGAGCCCCGGGCGTGATCGTGGTGTCGAGCGTCGGCGCGATGTGCAACTCGACGCCGTCGAGGTCGTCGGCGGGTTCGGAGGCGCCGCCGGCGGTGGCGGAACCGGCGGAACCCGTGGAGCCGCGCGCCGTGTCGAGGGCGGCGTCGGCAGAACTCTGCGCGTCGGAGACGGCGAGCGCCCCGAGCGGCGCCGCGATCACGGCGGCGATCGCGGCGACCGCGATGCCGAGGACGACACCGCGCCCGCGGCGCCGACCGGTCGCTGCGCCACGCTCGTCGGTCGCGGCCGAACCCGTCGCCGGGTCATCCGAAACCGTGTCGTCGGTCGTCTGGAGTCGTTCGCCGGGCGCGCGCGCAGCGGGAATCGACTCGTCGGACATGCACGCGATTCTACGGGTTGGCCCCCGTGCATCCGCTCGATGTCCGCAGGCGGGAGCGGGCCGGCGAGTCGGCGCGACGCGACTCCACTTAACATGGTGGGCATGCAGAGTGTCGCGGCGGCCCTCGACCGGCTGGGCGAGCTGGCGGCTTCGCCGACCGTGGCGCGGCTCGCCGCGGCATTCGATTCGTCGGGGCACGAGCTGGCGCTCGTCGGCGGGCCCGTGCGCGACGCGTTCCTCGGTCGGGCCACCAACGACCTCGATTTCACGACGGATGCCTCTCCCGACGAGATCCTCGCGATCGTGAAGCCCATCGCCGAGGCGCACTGGGACATCGGGCGTGCATTCGGCACGATCGGCGCGAAGGTCGAGGGTGAGACCGTCGAGATCACCACCTATCGGGCCGACGCCTACGACGGCGACTCGCGCAAACCCGAGGTCGTGTTCGGCTCGTCCCTCGAAGACGATCTCACCCGCCGCGACTTCACCGTGAACTCGCTCGCCTTGCGGTTGCCGAAGCTCGAACTGGTCGACCCGTCGGGCGGCGTCGAAGACCTCGTGGCGGGCGTGCTGCGAACCCCCGCCGCGCCCGAGCAGTCGTTCGGCGACGACCCGCTACGCATGCTGCGCGCGGCACGCTTCGCGTCGCAACTGGGTTTCGAGGTCGACGGCGCCACACGCACGGCAATGGGCGACCTCACCCCCGCGATCGAGCGCATCTCGGCCGAACGGGTTCGCGATGAGCTGTCGAAACTGCTGCTGACCGATGCGCCGCGGCGGGGCATCCGATTGCTCGTCGAATCGGGACTCGCCGACCGGGTGCTTCCCGAGCTGCCCGCGCTGCGCCTCGAACGCGACGAACACCACCGCCACAAAGACGTCTACGAGCACAGCCTCACGGTGCTCGAGCAGGCGATCGACTACGAGAAGTCGCGTGGCGAGCTCGACTCGCCCGACCTCGTCGTGCGCCTCGCCGCGCTGCTGCACGACATCGGCAAGCCCGCCACGCGCAGATACGAGCCGGGCGGCACGGTGAGCTTCCACCACCACGACGTCGTCGGTGCGAAGCTCGCCCGCAAGCGGCTGCGGGCGCTGCGCTTCGACAACGACACGATCGCCGCGGTGTCGCGCATCATCGAGCTGCACCTGCGGTTCTTCGGATACACCGACGGCGCGTGGAGCGACTCGGCCGTGCGCCGCTACGTGCGCGACGCGGGCGCGCAGCTCGAGCGGCTGCACATCGTCTCGCGCGCCGACGTCACCACGCGCAACCGGCGCAAGGCCGACCAGCTCGGCTTCGCGTACGACGACCTCGAGGAGCGCATCGCCGTGCTCGCCGAAGAAGAGGAGCTCGCGGCCGTGCGCCCCGACCTCGACGGCCAGCAGATCATGGCGATTCTCGGCGTGCAGCCCGGGCCTCTCGTCGGCGAGGCGTACAAGTACCTGCTCGAGGTGCGGCTCGACGAGGGCCCCATCGGCGCGGATGCCGCGACCACGCGCCTGCGGGAGTGGTGGGCGCAGCGCGGGGCCTGAGCCGCGGTTGCGCAGCGCGCTGCGGCTTCGCGTTCCGTTGCGGGGGTGCTATTGCGCAAGTTCGGCTCGGAATCCGCACCTCATATTGCGGAAAAGCACCCTTGGAACGGGTGAGGATCAGAACGGTGCCCGTCCTCCACAGGGTGGGACCGCGGGGAGGCGTCCACAGGGCGGCTCTCGCGACGCGCGAGCCGGCCTCGAGCGATGGATGCTTCGGCGATGGACTCCTCGGATGGCGCCGCGTTCCCTCCGCTGTCGTACAGCGGCGATCGGGGTGCGCCCTCGGTTCCGCCGCGAACACTGCAGTACCGTGTGACGACTGGCCGGCTCAGCCGGCTGCGTGCGGGCGTGTTCGTCGAGCCCGCGGAGTTCGCCGCCGCCGGCCGCCGCCGCCGGGAGCTCGCGCGGATCGCCGCGGTCATCGCCACCCGGCGCGGGCGGGTCGTGCTGTCGCACGAGTCCGCGGCAGCGGTCTGGGGCATTCCACGAATCGGGCCCGCGCCCGAATCCGTCGAGCTCCTCGATGCCCGTGGAACCCGACCACGCTCGATGAACGGCGTGGCGTGGCGGCGCACTCCGTTCGACCCCACCGAGATCGTCGAGGTCAACGGATTCCTGGTGACGGGGCTGCTGCAGACCGTCGTCGACATCGCGTGCGATCGAGGGTTCGTGAACGCGGTCGTCGCGCTCGATGCCGCAACCGGCACGTTCCTTCGAGCGGACGGATTCGTCGTGGCCCGCGGCGTCGAGCCCACCGAGGTCGGACGACGACTCGGCCAACTCGGGCGGCGCGGCGGTATTCGCGGTGCCCGGATCGCGCTCGAGTTCGCCGACGCCCGTGCGGAGTCGGTGGGCGAATCGCTGAGTCGGGCGCAGATGCACCTGCTCGGGTTTCCGGCGCCCGCGCTCCAGACGGAGTTCGACCGAGCGGACGGCGGCGTCGACCGGGTCGACTTCGACTGGCCCGACCACGGACTCTTCGGCGAGTTCGACGGCGACCTGAAGTACCTCGATCCGCGGTATCGCGGCGGTCGGACGGCCGAGCAGGTCGTGCTCGACGAGAAGAAGCGCGACCAGCGCATCGCACGTCGGCACCGCCGCCACGGCGTGCACTGGGATTGGCGCATCGCGACTCGCCCGCCCGAGTTGGCCGCCGCGCTCGAGGACGCCGGCCTCCCCTGCGGAACGCACCGCCGCCGCCCCTGAGAGCGAAGCAGTTCGTTCCGAGGGTGCTTTCCCGCAAGGTCTGCACGGAATCGCGGCCCCATCTTGCGGAAAAGCACCCCCGGAAGGGATTGGGCGGGTGCGGAAGGGATTGGGCGGGTGCGGAAGGGATTGGGCGGGTTTGGAGGCGCGCGGGTGGGGGGCGCGGGTGCGCGGGGCGCGGGTGCGCGGGGCGCGGGTGCGCGGGTGCGCATGGGCGCGGGTGCGCGGGGAGCGCATGGGCGCGGGTGCGCGGGGGGCGCGGGGGCGCGGAGCGCCGCGAATGGCGCCGGGAAGGGGCATCCGCTATGCTGTCAAGGTTGCCCGTGTGCCGCGATTGTGCGGCCTCCACGACGTGACGTATGCACAACCCTCCTGCTGCAGAGATCCTGTAGCCGTTTGAGTCCGAAGGAGGTGGGTTAGTCATGCACCAGTACGAGCTGATGGTAATCCTCGATCCCGAGATCGATGAGCGCACTGTTGCTCCCAGCCTTGACAAGTTCCTCAACGTCATCCGTAACGATGGCGGCACCGTCGACAAGGTCGACATCTGGGGACGTCGTCGTCTGGCCTACGAGATCAACAAGAAGTCCGAGGGCATCTACGCCGTCGTCGACTTCACCGCTGAGTCGAAGACCACCGATGAGCTCGACCGCCAGCTGAACCTCAGCGAGGCCGTCATGCGCACCAAGGTGCTCCGCGCCGAAGAGGCGATCGCCCAGGTCGCCGCTCACGCCAAGGCGCAGGAGGCGAAGGCCGCGAAGAAGGCCGCCGCCCAGGCGAAGGCCGGCGCGAAGGCAGCTGCTCCGGCCGCTGCGGTCGCCGCTGCACCCGCCGCCGCCTCGGCCAAGAAGGACGCCTAGTCCTCATGGCCGGCGAGACCATCATCACCGTGGTGGGCAACCTCACTGCAGACCCCGAGCTGCGTTACACGCAGAACGGCCTCGCGGTTGCCAACTTCACCATCGCGTCCACTCCCCGCACGTTCGACCGTCAGGCCAACGAGTGGAAGGACGGTGAAGCGCTGTTCCTGCGCGCGAGCTGCTGGCGTGAATTCGCCGAGCACGTCGCCGGTTCACTCACCAAGGGTTCCCGGGTCATCGCTTCCGGGCGTCTCAAGCAGCGTTCCTACGAGACGAAGGAAGGCGAGAAGCGCACCACCATCGAGCTCGAGATCGACGAGATCGGTCCGAGCCTGCGCTACGCCACCGCGTCCGTGACGCGTGCCCAGTCGAACCGCGGTGCGGTCGGCGGTGCCGGCGGCTCCTTCGGGGGCGGCCAGTCCGACGACGCATGGGCTCCCAGTGCGCCCGCAGCAGCAGCCCAGCAGGGCGGCGGCGGCGACGTGTGGAACACGCCCGGCACCAACTTCGGCGACGAGACCCCCTTCTAGGCCCCCGGGCCGGTGAACTGAGGCCACGAGGCATCCGTTCACTCGAATCGTTTTCAATCAGACAGGAAAGACAATGGCTGGAAAGTCGAGCGGCGATCGCCGCAAGCCGAGCCGCGGGAAGGGCGCGAAGAACGCCGCCCCGGCGAAGAGCATCAAGGTCGGTGTCATCGACTACAAAGACGTCGCGACCCTTCGCAAGTTCATCTCGGAGCGTGGAAAGATCCGCGCCCGTCGCATCACCGGTGTCTCCGTGCAGGAGCAGCGCCTCATCGCCCGCGCCGTGAAGAACGCGCGCGAGATGGCCCTTCTGCCCTACTCGGGCTCCGGCCGCTAAGGAGCACGACAATGGCAAAGGTTATTCTCACGCACGAGGTCTCAGGCCTCGGCACGCCCGGCGACGTCGTCGAGGTCAAGAACGGCTACGCGCGCAACTACCTGGTTCCCCAGGGCTTCGCCACGCCGTGGACCCGCGGTGGCGAGAAGCAGGTCGAGCAGATCAAGGCGGCCCGTGCCGCTCGCGAGCTGCACTCGCTCGAAGACGCGCAGGCCGTCAAGGCCAAGCTCGAGTCGGGCAAGGTTCGGCTGGCCGTCAAGGCGGGCCTGGGCGGTCGCCTCTTCGGCTCGGTGAAGGTGTCGGATGTCGCGGCTGCGGTCGCGGCGGCGGGCCTCGGTGACGTCGACAAGCGCAAGATCCAGATCCCCACGCCGATCAAGGCGGTCGGTGACCACGAGGCGACGATTCGCCTCCACGAGGAGCTCTCGGCCACGATCACCCTTCAGGTGGTCGCGGCGAAGTAGCTTGCCCAGCACGACGCAGACGGCGGTCGGAACCTCGGTTCCGACCGCCGTTTCGTGGTTCTGGCCGCCGGGTGTGTGCGCCGGGTGTGGGCGCGGGGGGTGTGGGCGCTGGGTGTGGGCGCTGGGGGTGTGCGCGGGGGGATGTGCGCAATTCAGGTTCGCCGTCGTGTCGCACGGCGTGTCGTGGCGCGCGCCGGCCGACACGCCGTGCGTGGACCTGAATTGCGCACGGCGGCGACGCGGCTGGGCCCCGGGGGAGGCGGCGGGGCCCGGGCGGCGAGGGCGCTGGGGTCCGGCTTGGACTACACCCTGCGGCGTACCGAGCGCAAGTTCGCTGGGCGTTTTGGTTGAGGGTTGTGCACAGGTCGACGGTTCGCCGCCGGTCAGTTCTGAAGAAGTTTCCATCCACAGGTGTGGAAACGCAAAATGCCCGATCAAACTGGAATTGCATCGGTGTAATTCACAACATTTCCACAGTTTTCCACAGGCCTAGTGCACATGTTCACCGGCGTTTCGCGCAGTCTCTCCACAGAGTTATCCACAGGGCAGGTTGTGTTGTGGACGGGCAGTCCATATCGTGAATCAGCGTCCCTCGGTCAGCGGTTGGCAACCGGTCGGAGAGCCCATGTCAGTGGCTCTGGCCAGACTGAAGAGCGGGCAGGGGAAGCCAGCTCTTCGGGGCCGAAATCGGAGGTCATCCAGTTGTCGATCGCGCACATCGGGCTCGCTGAACCGGCCGACGACGGCGACCCCCGACGCGGCGAACGAGTTCCTCCGCACGACCTGTTGGCCGAGCAGAGCGCCCTCGGCGGCATGATGCTCTCGAAAGACGCGGTCGCCGACGTCATCGAGACCATCCGCGGCGTCGACTTCTACGTTCCCAAGCACGAGGTCGTGTTCAACGCGATCCTCACGCTCTATTCGCACGGCGAGCCCACCGACGTCATCGCGGTCACCGACGAACTCACCAAGACCGGTGAGTTGCAGCGGGCCGGCGGGGTCGAGTACCTGCACAACCTCACGAGCCTGGTGCCGACCGCGGCGAACGCCGGCTTCTACGCCTCGATCGTGGCCGAGCGCGCACTGCTGCGCCGCCTCGTCGAGGCCGGCACCCGCATCGTGCAGATGGGCTACGCGGGCGAGGGCGAGGTCACCGACCTCGTCAACAACGCCCAGGCCGAGATCTACTCGGTGACGGGGTCGGTCGAGACCGAAGACTACGTGCCGCTCTCCGACGCGGTCACGGTGGCGATCGACGAGATCGAGGCGGCCAAGCACACCGACGGCAAGTTCACAGGCGTGCCGACGGGCTTCGCCGACCTCGACGACCTGACCAACGGCTTCCACCCCGGGCAGATGATCATCGTCGCCGCCCGACCCGCCATGGGAAAGTCGACGCTCGCGCTCGACTTCGCCCGCGCTGCGTCGATCACGAACGACCTGCCGTCAGTGTTCTTCTCACTCGAGATGGGCAAGAGCGAGATCGCCATGCGATTGCTCTCAGCAGAGTCATCCGTGCCGCTGCAGAACATGCGCAAGGGCACCGTCGACTCCCGCGACTGGACCACCATCGCGTCGACGCGCGGTCGCATCAACGAGGCGCCGCTCTACATCGACGACTCCCCCAACATGACGCTCGTCGAGATCCGCGCGAAGTGCCGGCGGCTCAAGCAGCGCGTGGGCCTCAAGATGGTCGTCATCGACTACCTGCAGCTCATGACCAGCGGCAAGCGCGTCGAGAGCCGGCAGCAAGAGGTGTCGGAGTTCTCGCGTGCGCTCAAGCTGCTCGCGAAAGAGCTGCAGGTGCCCGTGGTCGCGCTGTCGCAGCTGAACCGTGGGCCTGAGCAGCGCGCCGACAAGATGCCCGCGCTCAGCGACCTGCGCGAGTCGGGCTCGATCGAGCAAGACGCAGACATGGTCATCCTGCTGCACCGCGAAAGCGCCTACGAGCGCGACAGCCCCCGCGCCGGCGAGGCCGACCTCATCGTGGCCAAGCATCGCAACGGCCCGACCCGCACCATCACGGTGGCGTTCCACGGGCACTTCTCGCGGTTCGCCGACATGGTGCAGGTGTAGGTCTCTTCTTGTGTAGGTTCCGCGTGAAGACGGCGGTTTCCACGGATGCGACTGTTGGTGCAGGCTGTTTCGTGACAACCCTTGGCTGATCGTCGACGGCGACCTGCCTAGCGTGGCCGCGATCGAGCGTAACGTTGCGCCCGAGGCCATCAGCTCACGGATCGTCGCCCGCTCGGGCAACGAAAGGTAGCGAGCGCTGATCGGCTTCTGCAACGCCGACAACGACACCGTCGCAGGGTCAGGCGTTCTGGTGGTGGTCACCCCATATGCGGTGCTGACCGACGATTCGGTTGCGGCACTTTGGGGGCAGAATGAGTAGCGGGTCACCGCAACGCGTGGGGCGGGTCCGAGAGCCAACCACGCCAGTCTCGCGGATTCGACCCGGGAGCCCAATGTGTGCCGCCGGCCCGCAGGATCAACCGTGTGGCCGGAGTCGTCTCAGTCGCCGAACGAGAGGCGCGTACCACCGACCCGGTCGGCGTGCAGCCGAAGGACGACACGCCCCTCGGTGACCGCGTCGGCGAGGAAGGAGCTCGGGTCCTCAGGCCGGGCCGCAGCGGGGACCATGCTGAGCAGCTCCAACCCCGTTGCATCACCTGGCTCCGTGGTCGGAGGCGAAACCTCGGCGCGGCCCTCGACTGCAGCGTACGACCAGTGATCGTCGCCAGATACATGCAGCGTCGCTCGCGGGTCGTGCCGCAGATGCTTCGCTTTGAGGCGGTCGCTCGTCGTCGAGAATCGGGCAACCCGCTCCGCCGGATCCCAGATGAACAGCATCGTGGTCAAGTGAGGTTGCCCGTCGCGCTTGAGTGTTGCGAGTACTCCGAACTGCTGTGCGGTGAGCAGTGTGGAGGCTTCGGATTCAGTGAGCGGGACTGGCCCGGCGTTCGTCGTCATGACAGGGTCAACCTCCTCGGCTGCGGCGGCATTCCGAACTGTCGTGCCTCACAGCGGCGTGCCCGTTTTCACCCACCTGAGCACCCCGATAGAAGAAGTCCGCACTCAAGCCATGGGGAGCAGAATCCGACGGCTGGCCGTGCACGGAAGCGCCTCTCGGTGTGCATACGGGCGGCGAACCGCCGATGAGGAAAGAAGCAGCGGCCCGTTTATCGAAATGGGCGCGCTACCGGGTGGCGGTGCTCAGCCGGGTGCGGGTCTGGCAACCGATAGCGTCAGAGCGTGAACCTACATCTGTGTTGACGGGTGGCTGGGGCCCGGGCTGGCGGGCTCGCTCCATCGTCAAGACCGTCGCCGACACCGCCGCCACCGCCGTCGCCTGGATTGACGACCTGGCCGTGCGATCGACCCTGATGCGATGACTGGAGCGCGCCGGGCTCGGTCCTGCCGTGCTGGTGGGATGTTCGCTGCACACGATCGAAGGCCTCCGGGTACCGGCAGATCGCTCGTCTCACGCTGCTCGGCGGAACTGGGGTGCTGAGCAGAGGGGTTGCGAGGCTCACGCAATGCCGCTGAGCACCTGAAGCGCCTGCGGAACGCGACCTGCGGCAGGATGGGCCCATGGCAGAGCAGTTCACCGCGATCGTCGAACCTCACGAGAAGATGCGCGGTCTCGAGGTGCCGCCCGCGGTCGTCGAGGCGCTCGGGGGTGGCAAGCGCCCGCGCGTCGTCGTCACAATCGCCGGCCACTCCTGGCGCACGCGCATCGCGATTATGCGGGGGCGCGACCTCATCGGCTTCAGCAACGCCAACCGCGCGGCCACCGGGGCGGAGGTCGGCGACGAGGTCGTGATCGACCTCGAGCTCGACACCGAGCCGATCGTCGTCGACGAACCGCCGGAACTCAGCGAGGCGCTCGGGGCAGACCCGGCCGCGCGCGCTGAGTTCGACGCGCTGACCCTGAGCCAGCGGCGCCAGCACGCGCGGGTGATCGACCAGGCGAAGGGCGCCGACACCCGCGTGCGCCGCGTCGAGAAGCTGCTCGCCGAACTGCGCGGCGCCTGACGCCGCCCGGCAGGCTCACGCCGCCGGACTTTGAATGGATACGTCCTTTCGGGGATCGGTCGTCACAGAACCGTCTGCGGCGGCGGGCGTTCGAGGCCAGGTCCAGGCGGAGCGCAGGATGAAGGCCAGCAGCAGCACCTCGATTCCGATGGAGATGCCGTAGAAGGCTGCCCACTCCCAGGTGGCCCCTGCCGCGTTGAACATCGAGTAGGGGATGAGGAGCGATGCAACAACGAGATTCGTGGCGCGGTTCACCCGGGCGGGCAGCGTCATGGAGAGCACCAGCATCAGGGCCGGTATCGACACGGACACGAGGAAGATGGTCAACAACGTCGAGCTGATGTCGAACTTCCAGATGAGGCCATTCAGGATGCCGTCGACGACGCCGGGCTTGTAGAAGTTGAAGACGTCGACGTAGACGTAGAGAAACATGAAGCTCGTCCATGCGGCGGCGATCTTGGCCTGCACGGGGATCGGCGGGGTGTCGAGCAGCTTCGGGGTGTTCGTTCGAATGGCCATCGGTTCTTCTTTCGCTAAGAGCGGTCCGTCCGCCGGAGTGGCGGCAGGTCTGGCGTGCATACGCACGGGTTGGGTCGCGCTCGTCGGTCCGGTCGTCAGACGGTGACCAAGTTGACGTTGCGGGTGCTGGCATTCGATCGCTGTTCGATTCCCGCGGAAGCCTCCTCGCATCCGAGCTGCGACTCGAGCTGGTTCGTACACTGTACTCGTACACCGTACTAGTGTTCGTACACTGTACTATGACCGTGTGCCGAACACTTGTCAAGCCGTTCGAGCGAACGAGGAGATCCGTGTCTGAGAGGGAACACCGCCCAGTCGCGTCAGATGCGCTATTGAGCAAGCAGCGGGTGGTGATCGAGGCGGTCCGGCTCGCCGACCGCGAAGGGGTCGACGGGCTGAGCATGCGCCGGCTGGCTGGCGCGCTCGGCGCGGGCGCGATGTCGCTCTACCACTACGTGGCGAACAAGGAGGAGTTGCTTGACGCGATGATCGACCTCGTGTTCGAGGAGATCGAGCTCCCGCCCCAAGAGACCGACTGGCAGTCGGCGATGCGACGGTGGGCGGTATCCGCCCGACAGGTTCTCGCACGCCACCCGTGGGCGATCGGCCTGATGCAGTCGCGGACATCGCCGGGGCCCGCGAACCTCCGCCACAGCGAAGCGGTCACCGCCTGCCTGCGGACGGCTGGCTTCCCGGTCTTCATGGCGACGCACGCCAACTGGTTGCTCGACAGCTATGTCTACGGGTTCGCCCTGCAGGAAGCCAGCCTGCCGTTCGACACCGCCGATGAGCTCGCCGACATGGTCGAGGGCGTCTTCCTGCCCCAGCTTCCTCCTGACGAGTTCCCCTACCTCAACGAGTCCGCAGCGGCGCTCGTCGCTGCCGGCTACGACCCGGCGGAGGAGTTCATCTTCGGCTTGGACCTCGTTCTCGGCGCACTCGAGCCTCTGAGAGCCACCGCGTAGCAACGCTCGCTGACCGTCCTTCAACGCTCCTACCTTTCGCCAGCCGCGAGGTGGGCGGAGTGGCGGCTTAGGAATCCGGTTGGTGGCACCGGGACGGGATGACCGCCGAAGCCCGTAGCCCGGGGTGCCGCAGTCACCGCTTCGGCCGTTGATGGCTCACCGTGAGGCCGTGCTCGAACGCGTAGGCGGTCGCTGCGCTGCGAGTCGGCAGCCCCAACTTGGTCAGGATGTGTGTGACGTGGGTGGCGGCGGTCTTCTCGCTGATGGTCAGTTGCTTCGCGATCTGGCGGTTCGTCAGCCCTTGCGCGATGTGCGCGAGCACCTCCTCCTCCCGACGCGTCAACACACCCGATTGCGGGTCGATCTGCGACAGTCGGGCGTTGGCGTCTCTCTCCGCGCGAACCGCGCCGAGCCGTGTGAAGATATGGCGGGCCGCGGCAAGCTCCATCTCCGCACCCTCCAGGTCGCCCGCGGCTTGGCATCCGGCAGCAATGACCACTCGTGTTCGCGCGGCCTCGTACGGAGCCTCGAGTTCGTGCCAGATGCGCAGCGCCGCCCGTAGTGCCGTGAGTGCGGCACTCAGCTGACCTTCCGCGAGCAAGACGGAACCCAACGCCGTCAGGTGGAGCGACTCGGGCAGGGGTGTTCCGAGCTTCTCGGCCACATCGGCCAACTCCGCCACGGCCGAGCGAGCAGCGGTCACGTCGCCGGCCGCGAGGGCGACCTCAACGAAACCCGGGGCGAGCTGAGCGCGGGCGGTCGAGTCTCCTGCCTCTCGGTAGGCTCGCCGGATCGCAGCCGCGGCCGCCTGAACGTTCCCCTCCGCCAGCCTCAGCAATGCGAGCCCGGGCTGAGGGTCCCTGCCGAGTTCGCCGGCGCGCTGGTATTCGACGGCGGCGTCGTGGTCACGCCCACGCAGGCGGTGGAGTTCGCCCGTCAAGTATGCGGCGGCACCCCGGATTCCCCGGCCCGGCGGACGTGCAACCCGGGTCGCCAGTTGCTCGAGTTGTTCGATTGCTGCGTCCCAGTCGCCGCGCAGGAGCATCGCCTCGGCGCGATGGAGCAGACACTGGCCGCGGTAGAGCATCAATTCGGGTTGGTCGTCGACCCACCTTCCCAGCGAGATCGTCCACGCCCGCGTTCGCTCGATGTCCATGAGTTCGTTGCAGCCGTCGATGACGGTGCAGTACGCATCGCCGACCGCGATCGCTGAGACGTCGTGGGACTCGATGGCGACGATCCCCTCGTCGAGCAGCGCCAATCCATCATCGATACGGCCGAGGTGGATCAGGCATCGTCCTTCGCCGATGCGAGCCAGGGCGACGAGTTGCGCGTCGCGAAAGAGGGTGCCGATCTCGACTGCAGCGTGGAAGGCATCGTATCCAGCGCTGATATTGCCCGAGAAGGTTGCTCGCATCGCGGATGCGTAGCGGAGGTAGCCCCGTTCGACGCACTCGATCCTGCGGTCGTCCAGCAACCTCAGGGCGCGATCGATCCACCCACCACCGCGAGCCAGGTGCCCGCTGTTCAGCAGCGAGAAGGCCAGCCAGAACGCGCACCGCGCCGCCCGGGCGACGTCGCCCACGTTCGCCGATGCCTCGTGAGCGGTGATCCAGGCCGCCTGACTCTCTTCGTCCAGTCCCGCGAGATACGCGGCCGAAGCGAGCCGCTCCAGGTCATCGACCTCGAGCGCCTCGTCGACCGAGGCTGCTGACAGTTCGTCGTACGCGCGGCGCCAAGCGCGCGTGTTGAACGCTATCCGCGCACGGCCGACGCGAGAGTCATCCACAAACCCATAGTGGCCCCCTGCCGCCGATCATGCCCAGAAACCGGCTGCGTCGGCCGGGCCCGCCGCGATGAACCACCACTCGCGAACACGCCCGTCGACGAACCGATACACGAACGCGTTCTGCATATCCAGTGTTCGGCCGTTGCGTGCGAATTCCGCGTGCTCCCACTCGGCTCCCCACTCATCGTCGGCCACGCAGAACAGTTGCTCGAGTGTCACGTTGCCGTCGGTCAGTTCGAAGACCGTTCCGATGGCTGTCAGCACGCCGTCGACTCCGGCATGATCGCCCGCGAACGGGATGGGCCCGCGACCATGGAACACCATGTCGTCGGTGAAGATCCTGCCCAAGCTCTCACGGTCGTTCTCGACGATCGCCTCGGTCATGCGGTCGATGACCCCGATGTTCGGGTGCGTGCTCATGATGAACTCCTTCGCTCGAAGACCTACCGTTGAACTCAACGTAGGAAGGCCCGCGTGCCCCCACATCGGGCAGACCGTTGATCTTCGGATGCCGCGACTCAGCAATGTTGCTGACGCCGGGCGCCGGACCAGGACTTGGCGCGGCGATGCTCAACCGAGATCGGCGATCGCCGCCCGATTCGTCTCGTAGACCGGCCGGTCGCCGAGCAGGCCCAGGTCGCTGAGCCGGGTTCGCGCCTCGGGCCGCACTCGGCTGAACCCGAGGTCGACGTCATGTAGTGCGAGCCACGTGAGCAGAACCTCGAACGACTCGGCGCCGGTGACGTCGACATCGGTGACCGCTTCCATGTCGATCACGACGTGCCGAACAGGGCCACGCCCCGCGGCATCCGCACCGCGCACCGCGCGCTTGACCGCATCACTGAAGACGGTGCTGTTCGCGAAGAACAGCGGCGCCGCGAGGCGCACGACGACGACGCCCGGCGCGGTGACGGCGCCCGTCGGCGCTTCTTCGAGAAGGGAGTCGGTCGGCTCGCCCGTCGAGGCGAGCACGTCGATCGCCGGGTTCGCCGCGCGCTTGGCAAGGTTGATGAGGGCGAGCACGAATGCGACGACGATGCCGGGGATCGCCCCGATGAACAGTGTCACCAGGAAGCACGCCGCCCCGACGACGAACTCGAACCGGTCCTGGCGCCACAGGGTCGTGAACTCGCGGATGCCGAGCAGCGGCAGGATCGCGACGCCGACGATCGCGCCGATGGCCGGCGAGGGGATGTCGGCGAGCAGGGCGGTGCCGAAGAGCAGCAGCAGCACCGTGCCGGCGGCGAGCACGAGCGAGGGCAGCTGGGTGCGCGAGCCGGCCTGGTCCATGGCCGCGGTGCGAGACGTCGACGCGCCGACGGCGAAGCTGGCGCTCGCGCCGGCGGCGACGTTGCCGAGCCCGATGGCGAACAGGTCGCGGTTGGGGCTCGTCTGGTAGCCGCGCTTCTCGCCGTACGACCGCGAGACCAGCAGGCCCTCGGCCGTGGTGACGAGGGTGAGCGCGATCGCCGATGGGATGAGTGCCAGCCACATCGTCCAGTCGATGACGGGCCACGTGATGGCGGGCAGGCCGGCCGGCACCTCGCCCAGCACGTCGACGCCCGCATCGTCGAGGTCGGCGATCACCACCGCGACGGTGCCGAGCACGAGCACGACGAGTGCCCACGGCACGGCCGGCATCAGCCGCCGACCGCCGAGCAGGATAGCCACCGAGATGATCGAGATGACGAGCGAGACGAGGTTCGTCGTGCCGAGACCCGTCACGAGCCCGATCATCTTGTCGACGAACTCGCCGCCCGAGTCGGTCTTCACGCCCAGCATCTTGGCGATCTGGCTCACCAGGATGTCGAGCGCGAGGCCGCCGACGAAGCCCACGAGGATCGGCTTCGAGAGGAAATTCGCGAGGAATCCGAGTTTCAGCACCGCGAGCGCGACGAACAGGATGCCGCAGATGATGGCCTGCGCCATGGCAAGGGTCGCGTAGTCGGCGCTGCCGGCGGCGGCCAGCCCGCCGATCGACGAGGCGACGAGCGCTGCCGCCGCGGCGTCGGGCGACGCGACGAGCTGGCGACTCGACACGACGAGCGCGTAGATGACGGTGGGCACGATCAGCGCGTACAGGCCCGCCGTCGCGGGCAGTCCGGCGATCTGGGCGTAGCCGATGTTCAGGGGGATCGCGATCGCAAGCAGTGTGACTCCGGCGGTGAGCTCACGCAGCAGATTGCGGCGGTTCAGCCCGGCCAGCGGCTTCTGCACATGGCCCCCTCCGACGATTCCAACCCGACCCTAGCCACAATGGCGCACACGCAGCGTCGAGCGCCAGCCCCCCAGCCCCCAGCCCGCACGGCCGCAGCGGTCGCAGCGGTCGCGAGCGCTGCGTGGTGGAATAGCCCCATGCTCGTCCATCCACCGAAGGCCCGCCCCGGCGATCGGGTCGCCGTCGTCTCCCCGGCGTTCGCCGCACCCGCCGTGGGGCCCGCCGTGCACGAGCAGGCGATGCGGCGGCTCGTCGAACTCACCGGACTCGTGCCGGTCGAGTACCCGACGACCCGTCGACTCGACGCCACGCCCGAAGACCGAGCCGCCGACCTCAATGCGGCGTTCGCCGACCCGAGCATCCGGGCGGTGTTGGCCACGATCGGTGGCGACGACCAGATCACCGTCATCCCGCACCTCGACCCCGAACTCATCCGACGCGATCCGAAGCCGTTCGTCGGCCACAGCGACAACACCAACCTGCACGACTGGCTGTGGCGGCAGGGCGTCGCGTCGTTCTACGGCGGCTCGACCCAGGTGCATCTCGGTTCGGGGCCGAGCGCCGACCCTGAGCAGGTCACGTCGTTGCGTGCGGCACTGCTCGACGGCGGCGTGCTCGAGCTCACCGAGCCCGGCGAGTCGCAGGACTTCGGCCTCGACTGGGCCGACCCTCGGGCGCTCACCGTCGGTGGCGAGCGCTGGGCGACCGAGCCATGGGCCTGGGCGGGGCCCGCGACATCCGTGACCGGTGCGACCTGGGGCGGATGCCTCGAGGCGATCCAGTGGCTGCTCACCGCGGGCCGCGGGCCGGCCGACCCGAGCGCCCTCGCCGGCGGGGTGCTGCTCATCGAGACGAGCGAAGAGCTCATTCCCGTGCTCGAGTTCGGCCGAATCCTGCGCAACCTCGGCGAACGCGGCCTGCTCGGGGCCGTGCAGGGCGTGCTGGTCGCCCGCCCGCCGGCGTCGAACTTCGAGGTGCTGCCGACCCGGGCCGAACAGGATGAGTACCGTGCGCGGCAACGCGACGCGGCGATCGAGGTGATCGCGCGCTACAACCCCGACGCCGTCGTCTGCGTGGGCGTCCCCTTCGGGCACACCCGCCCGCAATGGATCGTGCCGCACGGCGGCGAAGTCACGCTCGACGGCGCGGCGCGGCGAGTCTGGGCCGACTACCGCTGAGCCGGCCCGCAGACACCGAGCGGATGTCCCGTGCCGCGGTATCGACCCGAAGAACCGAGTGCGACGACGTGCTCTTCGCCGCGGAACTCCGCGTCGAAGTCCCCAGAACGAAAGATTCCGGCTTCTTAAGCATCGAAATGGGGTCATTTGGCGCGAGTCGTGGAGTGCGCGACTTACGCTGATCGACATGCTGCAGTGACGCCGTCGGCGGCGTCCGCTCATCGAGGAGGAGAAGCCGCATGTCTCGTATCGGCATTGTGACCGAGCAGAGCCCAGAGAGCCGCGTGGCGGCGACACCGGCGACGGTGAAGCAGTTGATCGCGCTCGGCTACGAGGTCGTGGTCGAAGCGGGCGCGGGCGCGGGGTCGGCATTCCTCGATGACGCCTACCTCGAAGCGGGCGCTCGTGTCACGACCGCGGCGGAGGTGCTCGCGAGCGACCTCGTGCTGAAGGTCAACGCACCCACCGACGCCGAGATCGCACAGCTCGCGCCCGGCACGACGATCATCGGCCTGCTGGCGCCCGCGTTCAAGCCCGAGCTGCTCGAGGCGCTCGCGGCGCGCGGCGTGACCGCGCTCGCGATGGACGCGGTGCCGCGCATCTCGCGCGCCCAGTCGATGGACGTGCTGAGCTCGATGGCGAACATCTCGGGCTACCGTGCGGTCGTCGAGGCCGCGCACGAGTTCGGCCGATTCTTCACCGGGCAGGTCACGGCGGCCGGCAAGGTGCCGCCCGCGAAGGTGCTCGTCGCAGGCGCCGGCGTGGCGGGACTCGCCGCGATCGGCGCGGCTTCGAGCCTGGGCGCGATCGTGCGGGCGACCGACCCGCGCCCCGAGGTCGCCGACCAGGTGAAGTCGATCGGCGGTGAGTACCTGAAGGTCGAGGTCGAGGTCGAGCAGTCGACCGACGGCTACGCCAAGGCGACGAGCGAGGCCTACGACCGGCGGGCCGCCGAGATCTACTCCGAGCAGGCTCGCGATGTCGACATCATCATCACGACCGCCCTCATTCCCGGTCGGCCTGCGCCCAAGCTGATCACGGCGGCGGATGTCGCGACCATGAAGTCGGGCAGCGTCATCGTCGACATGGCTGCCGGGCAGGGAGGCAACGTCGCGGGCTCGGTTGCGGGCGAGCGGATCGTGACCCCCAACGGCGTCATCATCCTCGGCTACACCGACCTCGCGTCGCGCCTTCCCACCCAGGCCTCGCAGCTGTACGGCACGAACGTCGTCAACCTCGTGAAGCTGCTGACGCCGGCGAAGAACGGCGAACTGGTGCTCGACTTCGACGACATCGTGCAGCGCTCGGTCACGGTCGCACGCGATGGCCTGGTGACCTGGCCGCCACCACCGGTGCAGGTCTCCGCCGCACCTGTGGCCGCGGCATCCGCCCCTTCGATGCCTGTGCACGAGACCAAGAAGCCGATGTCGCCCGTCAAGAAAGTCGTGCTCGTCGCCGTCGGCATCGCGGCGCTGTTCGCCGTGAACGCGATCGCTCCCCCGCCGCTGCCGCAGCACTTCACGGTGCTCGTGCTCGCGGTCGTCGTCGGGTTCTACGTGATCGGCAAGGTCGCGCACGCGCTGCACACGCCGCTCATGAGCGTGACCAACGCCATCTCAGGCATCATCGTCGTCGGCGCCATGGTGCAGATCACGAGCGAGGTGCCCGTCGTGCAGGCGCTCGCCGCAGTGGCCCTGCTGCTCGCCAGCATCAACATCTTCGGCGGCTTCGCCGTGACCCGGCGCATGCTCGCGATGTTCGCCAAGGGCGCCGCCCCGGCAGCCGCCGCGCCGAGTGCCGCCCCGAGCGCCGCCGCCCCGAGTGCCGCCGCCCCGAGTGCCGACGCCCCGAGTGACGTCGCAGCCGCTGCGTCGGAGACCGCGCGACCCCCTGCCGCAGCGGGTCGTAAGACTGGAGCCCACCGTGCCTGAGTCCGCAAACCTGTTGAGCCCGGCGTCGATCGCCGGCGCCGCCTACATCGTCGCGGCGCTGCTGTTCATCATGAGCCTCGCCGGGCTGAGCCGGCATGAAACCGCCAAGGCCGGTGTCAACTACGGCATCGCCGGTATGGCGATCGCGCTCATCGCCACCGTGTGGACCACGTTCGCCGATGCCTGGGGCACGCCGCAGGCGACGACCGGGCTCATCCTGCTCGTGGTCGCCGTGATCGTCGGCGCGGCGATCGGGCTGTGGCGCGCACGCATCGTCGCCATGACGGGCATGCCCGAGCTCATCGCGCTGCTGCACAGCTTCGTCGGGCTCGCGGCCGTGCTCGTCGGGTGGAACGGCGCGCTCGAGGAAACCGGCGTGACCGGTGCCCTGCTCGACATCCACCACGCCGAGGTCTTCATCGGCGTCTTCATCGGCGCGGTCACCTTCACCGGGTCGATCGTGGCGTTCCTCAAGCTCTCGGCGCGAATGTCGTCGGCGCCGCTCATGCTTCCCGGCAAGAACGCGCTCAACCTCGGCGCACTGGTCGCGTTCGTCGTGCTCACCGTCTGGTACGTGATCACCCCCGAGCTCTGGCTGCTCGTCGTCGTCACGGCGCTCGCGCTCGCGCTCGGCTGGCACCTCGTCGCCTCGATCGGCGGCGGCGACATGCCGGTCGTCATCTCGATGCTGAACAGCTACTCGGGATGGGCCGCCGCGGCAGCAGGCTTCCTGCTGAACAACGACCTGCTCATCGTGACGGGCGCGCTCGTCGGCTCGTCGGGTGCGTACCTGTCGTACATCATGTGCAAAGCGATGAACCGGTCGTTCATCTCGGTGATCGCCGGCGGCTTCGGCATCGCCGCGCCCACGTCGACCGGCGACGTCGAGGGCGAGGTGCGCGAGATCGGCGCTGAGGATGCCGCGGAGTTGTTGCGCGACGCGTCGACGGTGATCATCACACCCGGCTACGGCATGGCCGTGGCGCAGGCGCAATACCCGGTCGCCGAGCTCACGAGCCGCCTGCGCGAACGCGGCATCGAGGTGCGGTTCGGCATCCACCCGGTCGCCGGCCGCCTTCCCGGGCACATGAACGTGCTGCTCGCCGAGGCGAAGGTGCCGTACGACATCGTCGAGGAGATGGACGAGATCAACGACGACTTCGGCGACACCACGGTCGTACTCGTGATCGGTGCGAACGACACGGTGAACCCGGCCGCGGCCGAAGACCCCGGAAGCCCGATCGCGGGCATGCCCGTGCTGCGGGTATGGGAGGCCTCGAACGTCATCGTGTTCAAGCGCTCGATGTCGGCCGGCTACGCCGGGGTGGCGAACCCGCTGTTCTACCGCGACAACGCCCAGATGCTCTTCGGCGACGCCAAGCAGCGCGTCGAGGACATCCTGCGGGCGATCTGAGGTCATCGCCACCCCGAGCGTTTCCGTTCACGCCCCTTGTGGCCGTTGCGACGGCCCCAATCGGCGCGAACGGATACATTCGGCGACCGGAGAGCGGGGTGCCTCGGGCGGTCTAGAGTGGGCGCATGTCTTCGGCCAACCATCGCGCTCTCGGGCTTCCGACCTCACGCGGCGTGCGCGTCGCGTGGCTGCCGGGCCCGCTGATGTTCGCCTTCGGCGGAGTCATCACATGGGTCGGCGGCATGGGCCTCTTTGTTCCGTTCGTGTTCATCGGAGGAGCCATCGCCGCATTCCTGTTGTGGTTGGCGTGGAAGTCCCGTCCATTCGAACGGGCAGTGTCGAATCGCACCCGTCGCTTGGCCCAATCCAATCCTGACCACTTGGTCTTCTCGGCGCGCGGAGACGTCACTGCGGGAGGCGAGATCCTGCGATTCCGGACGAACGACGAGCCACTCGAGATCGACGGTCGGTGGACCGTCGATGCCTCTGCTGAGGGTCTGCGGATCTGGTGCGGGGTCACGGAGGATGCGCTGGTCGTCGAATGGCCGTGGCGGGCGATTCGCACGATCAACTTGGCACGAGATGGAAGGCCGGTCGTCGCTGGCCAGAGGCCGCATGCTGCACTCACCCTCGGGGTCCGTGACGGAGGACGAGAATCGAAGATCCGACTGTGCGTCGTCCGTACCGGGTCAACGTTCGGGTCACCGGCACCGTTCGAGCAGTGGGTAGGTGTGCGGGACGGACTTCGCGCGCTGAGAGACTCCGCGCGCGCCGACGCGGATCGTGCGGCCTCCGCTGGAACGTAGGATGGATCGGTAACCCCCGATGTGAAAGAGGTCGCCGTGGCCACCGCCCGCGATGCTGCTCCCGAGCGCGCCCAGTCCTGGGTCGTCCCGGTCGTCCGCGGCCTCCTCGCCGCGGTCGCCGCGGTCGTGATCACGTTCTCGCAGGACCACTCGCCTGAGTTCGGGTCACTCGTCTTCGGCGTCTGGGCCGTCATCGCGGGCCTCGTCGTCGGCGCCCTGTCATTGCGACTGGTCACGGCACGGGGCATCCGCTCGCTCTTCGCCATCAATGCCGTCGTCACGGTCGTCGCCGGCCTGCTGGCGCTGACCGTTCCCGGCGGCGGCCTGCCGTTCCTGCTCTACCTCGTGAGCGTGTGGGCGGCCGTCACCGGCTTCGTCGAACTCTTCGCCGGCCTGCGTGCTCGCGGCACGGTGGCCGGCGCACGCGACTGGATCGCCGTCGGCGCGTTCACCGCCCTGCTCGCGATCGTCTTCCTGCTGCTTCCGCCCGACGCCGTCACCGCGGTCGGCCTGCTCGGCGGGTACCTCGTGATCGTCGGCGTGTACCTCGTCATCGGCGGTCTCTCGTTGAAGTGGGCCGCCGCCCCGGCCGAGCCCGGAGCCGCGACCGGAACGGAGCAGCAGTCGTGACCCAGTCCCCCGGCGAGTTCAAGCCGAACAGGCGCGATGTGCTGCGCCCCGTCGAGTACGTCGGCGGCGCGGCGATCGCGGCGGTGTTCACGGGCGTCGTCGTGCTCTTCACGACCCGGGACCTCACGCTGGCGCTCATCATCGCGGGCATCGCGTTCATCGCCGTGCTCGTCGTGCTCGCACTGCTCGCGATGGCGATCAAGCCCGACGCCGACGAGACGGCCGAGATCGACGGCACGGATGACCCGGGCGCGGGCGATCCCGGCCGCTCAGGCGGCCCCGGGTCGGGCCACTAGTTCGACGGCCCAAGCGGGGCGCGCGGCCCAGTCGAGATGCACTGAGTCGAAGGACTATTCGCGCGGCACGCCGGTCCCGCTTCGGCGCGTCGCGCAGATCGTCCTGCAATTCGGCGCCGCGCGGCGCGCTGGGCCGCGCTACGGCAGCCGGTCGACGAGCCCCGACGCGATACCTGTATACGTCGCCGGCGTGAGCGCGAGCAATCGCTGCTTCGCGTCGTCGCCGATCTCGAGGCCGTTCACGAACTCGGCCAGCTCGGTCGCGCCGACGCGCTTGCCGCGGGTGAGCTCCTTGAGCATGGCGTAGGGGTCGGCGATCGTCGAGCGACCGGCGACGACCTCGGCGCGGATGACCGTTTGGATGGCCTCGCCGAGCACCTCCCAGTTCGCGTCGAGGTCAGTGGCGAGCACGGCGAGGTCGAGGTCGATCTCGCCGAGCCCGCGCTGGATGTTGTCGAGCGCGAGCAGCGAGTGCCCGAAGCCGACGCCGATGTTGCGCTGCGCGCTCGAGTCGGTGAGGTCGCGCTGCAGGCGAGAGGTGACGAGTGTCGCGGCGAGGGAGTCGAGCACGGCCGACGAGAGCTCGAGGTTCGCCTCGGCGTTCTCGAAGCGGATGGGGTTGACCTTGTGCGGCATCGTCGACGAGCCTGTCGCGCCCGGCGCCGGGATCTGGCGGAACGCGCCGAGCGAGATGTAGGTCCAGATGTCGGTCGCCAGGTTGTGCAGCACGCGGTTGGCGTGCGAGATGCGGCTGTAGAGCTCGGCCTGCCAGTCGTGCGACTCGATCTGGGTGGTCAGCGGGTTCCAGCTGAGCCCGAGCGACTCGACGAACTCCTGAGAAACCGACGGCCACGAGACATCCGGTGCGGCGACGACGTGCGCCGAGAACGTGCCCGTCGCACCCGAGAACTTGCCGAGGTACTCGCTCGCCTCGACCTGCGCGGCGATGCGCGAGAGCCGGTAGACGAAGACCGCGAGCTCTTTGCCCATGGTCGACGGCGTCGCCGGCTGACCGTGCGTGCGTGACAGCATGGCCGCGTCGCGGTGCTCGACGGCGAGCTCGTGCAGCGCGGCGATAACGGCACGGAACTTCGGCAGCCACACCTGCTGCACGGCGTCGCGCACGGTGATGGCGTAGGAGAGGTTGTTGATGTCTTCGCTCGTGGCTGCGAAGTGGGTGAGCTCGGCGATGTGCTCGAGCCCGAGGTCGTCGAGGCGGCGGCGCACGTAGTACTCGACGGCCTTGACGTCGTGGCGGGTCGTCGCCTCGAGCGCGGCGAGCTCGTCGATGTCGGCCTGGCCGAAGTCGGTGACGACCTGCCGCAGCGCAGCCTTCTGGTTGGCCGGCAGCGGCGAAGTGCCGAAGAACCCGCGGTCGGTCTGGGCGATGAGCCACTCGATCTCGACGTGCACGCGCGCCCGGTTGAGGCCCGCCTCTGAGAGGTGCTCGCCGAGTGAACCGACCGCCGACCGGTACCGGCCGTCAAGGGGGCTGAGCGGCTGGGGAGGCAGCGAAGTCATCGGATTCCTTGTCTGAGAGCGGGAGCGAGCTGGCGGAAGAGCGCCTGAGTCGACCGTTCAATCATGCCAAGAACTCGATCGAACATCGCCGCGTCGGAGTAATAGGGGTCGGGTACATCCTGCGGGCCGCTCGGATCGCCGGCGAACTCGAGCAGCAACCGCACCTTCTGCTGCTCGGTCGTCGAGCCCGCCCAGTTGCGCAGAATGCGGGCCTGGCCGCGGTCGAACGCGACGACGAGATCGAGGGTCGGAAAGTCGGAGGCGTCGAACTGCCTGGCACGATGATGGCTGCCGTCGTACCCGGCGCGCGCGAGCGCGTCGACGGTGCGCTGGTCGGCGGGCTCGCCGACGTGCCAGTCGCCGGTCGCCGCCGACTCGATGGCGATCCGCGAGCCGAGTCCGGCGTCGTCGACGAGCGTGCGCAACACGACCTCGGCCATCGGTGAGCGGCAGATGTTGCCGGTGCACACGAACGACACCCTGAATTGCTGCGCGGCTCGACCCGTGGCCCCCGCTCGCGTCATGGGTTCCATTCTGGACGAGAACGCCGCTTCGCACAGCCCCAGTTCGGGCGCGGTAGGCGCGGTAGGCTGGCGTGCCGCGAGAGAGGGAGCGATCAGATGGCGGATGCCCCGCCGCCCGACTTCCACGTCGACGCCGAGCTCGCGGCGCGGCTGGTGTCGTCGCAGCATCCCGATCTCGCGGCTCCGCTGACCCTGGTGGCGAACGGCTGGGACAACGCGATCTTCCGCCTCGGCGACGACCTCGCGGTGCGGCTCCCCCGGCGGGTGCTCGCGGTGGCGAAGCCCCGCACAACGCGTATCGAGGCGTGCCGCTCGTGCAGCGTGACGACACGATGCGCGCCCGGTTGGCCGGTGGGCGAATGACGGATGCCTCGCGGCTGGTGTCGCTCTGGGAGCGTGCGCTCGCCGCCCCCGAGTGGTCGGGCCCGAAGCTGTGGGTGCACGGCGACCTGCATCCGGCGAACCTGCTGTTCGGGACATCCGGTCGGTTGGAAGCGGTGATCGACTTCGGCGACCTGACCGCCGGCGACCCGGCGACCGATCTCGCGACGGCGTGGCTCACGTTCGGGCCCGAGGGGCGGTGCGTGTTCCGCGCCGAGATCGAGGCGCGCATGCCGGTCGACGCCGCGACCTGGGAGCGGGCGCGCGGGTGGGCGCTCGTGATCGCGAGTGCGGTGGTCGAGGCGGCCGGAACGAGGGGCCCGCTCGGGCAGGTTGCCGCGTACGCGCTCGACCAGCTCGTCAGCCCAGCCGATTAGGGCGAGCCCGACACTGAAGCGGGGCCACTCATCCTCGACAGCTGGAGCCGGCGGCCGACCCTCCACCGGCGCAGGGCGGTCGGAGCCGCGGTCGTCGCCGTCGCAGCAGACTCGACGGCATGGATGAGACAGACCGGTTCCTCGCGCTGGTCACGGGTCGCACCGTGACCGCCGATCACGTCGGCGAGGCGGTGCACCTGCGCGCGCGCCTGCGGGCATTCCGCGATGAGGTCGAGCAGACCATGCCCGGGCTCGTCCCGCGCGCCACCGGCGGGTGGCGATCGACCGCCGCCGACCGATACGCCGAACGTCTCGTCGAGCTGCAGTCGCAGTTCGACGAGTTGCGTGTCGCCCTCGGTGCGGCCGAGACGCAGCTCGATGAACTCATCCGGCGCCTGCAGACCGAGCTCGACGAGCGTGCCGAATCGGGGAGGTACGAGTGGGCGACACGCTGACGATCTCGGGCGGTGGCGAGACCACGGTCGCGACCGACGAGCTGTTCGTCGATGCCGCGAGGCTGGGCGCGGCGGCCGGAGTGATCGACGACTGGGCGTCCCGCGCCGCCACCCTCACGACTGAACTCGACGCCGTGGCGTTCGACAGTGGCCTGGGCGGCTGGGCCGAGCCGGCACCGGCCGACGCGATGCGTCGCGTCGAGCGGGCGCTTGGTCGGTGCGGCGGCACGGCCGACGAGCTTCGGGCGGCGCTCATCGCCAGCGCCGAAACCTACGGGTGGGCCGAGCGCACCATCGACGGCTTCTGGAAGGCCGGGGGCGGGTTGCTCGCGGGAATGCTCGGCGCGCACCTGTTCTCACTGCACGGGGTGGGGCTGGCGGTCGGTCTCGGCGCGAACGTCGCATGGCGCGGTGTGTTCGGGGGGCAGACGCCGCTCGACGAGTGGGTTGCTTCTCAGCGAGGGGTGCTTTCCGATCCGATGTTCGTGCGACTGGTGAGCGTAGCCGCCGACTCGTTCGACGAGTTCATCGCCGGCGCCCGCGGTGTGCCCGGCTATGGCGCAATCGGCCAATTCGTCGGCGCGCCCGAGAGCGCGGCGGTGCTGCTCTGGCTGACTGCGCTGCTCGGCACGAAGGTGCTGGTCGACGGCCCGGTCTCGGTGACACGCGCAGTGCCCGGCGTGGGCGCACCACCGGGGCACCCGGCGGCCGCGCCGGTGCGCATGGCCGCCGCTCCGACCGGCGTCGGCGACCTCGCCAACCGGGTGCCGTCGGGTGACGGACCACAGATCCGCATCGAGCGGTACGGCGAGCCCGACGAACCTCGCTGGGTCGTGTACGTCAGCGGCACGGTCGAATCGTCGCTCGTCGCGGGCGACGAGCCGTTCGATATGTCGGCCAATGTCTTCGGTATCGCTGATGACTCGTGGATCGACGAACTGCGCACCGCGGGTGCCGAGTCGGGTGCGGGCGAGCGGGCGGTGCGGCAGGCGATGGAGGCGGCTGGGGTCTCCCCCGGCGACCCCGTGATGCCCGTCGGGCACTCGGGCGGCGGCATCATCGCGGCGAAGCTCGCGGCCGACCCTGAGCTGAACATCGTCGGGGCGGTCAACCTCGGTGGTCCCGTCGCGTCGGCGCCGACGATCGAGAGCGTGCCCGTGCTCTCGATCGAGCACGACGAAGACATCGTTCCGGCGGTCGGCGGGTCGGGACATCCGTCTGACGAACGCCTCACCGTCTCACGCAGCGTGCTCGAAGGGGGCACCGAGTACGACTCGGCCCTGCCGGCGCACGAACTGGCCCGCTATCGCGCGACGGCCGCCCTGATCGACGAGTCCGACGAGCAGCGTCTTACGGCGTTCCGCGAACTCGTGGGATTCACGGGCGGCGGCACCGGCGACGTGACCGAATGGAAGGCGACCCGCGACGTCAGCTCTTCGACGGACGCACGATGAGCCCGATGAGCCAGCTGATCAGGCCGAGCACGAGTGCCCCGAGCACGCCCCACCAGAAGCTCTCGACGACGAGCCCGAAGCCGAGCAGGTCGCTGATCCAGTCGACGAGCAACAGCAGCAGGCCGTTCACGATGAACGAGATGAGGCCGAGCGTCAGCACATAGACGGGGAACGCGACGATTCTGATGAACGTGCCGACGATCGCGTTCACGAGGCCGAAGATGAGGGCCACGAGCAGGTAGGTGAGCACGGTCGCGAGCTGCGTGTTCTCGTATGGCACCACTCGCACACCCGAGACGATGAACGTCGTGAGCCAGAGGGCGAACGCGACGACGATGACCTTGACGATGAACCGCATGGGTTCAACTCTGGCAGAGAGGTGCGGCGGGGCGAAGGGGTACGGTGGAAATCGTGACCGCACCGGAGCAGCCAGGCGCGAGCGTTCGACTCCGCCCCGAGATCGCCGCCCTTCCCGCATACCGTCAGGGGCGCCCGGCCCCAGCCGACGGCTTCAAGCTCTCGAGCAACGAGAATCCGCACGAGCCGTTGCCCGGCGTCGTCGAGGCCGTCGCCGCGAGCGCGCACGAGATCAACCGGTACCCCGACGCCACGGCGCTCGCCGTGCGTGAGCGCATCGCCGAGCGGTTCGGCGTCACCGCCGACGAGGTCATCGTCGGGGCGGGCTCGGTGTCGCTCATCGCCCAGTTCATCACCGCGGCGGCAGCGCCAGGCGACGAGGTCGTCTACTCGTGGCGCTCGTTCGAGGCCTACCCGGGGCTCGTCACCGTCGCCGGTGCGACCAGCGTGCGGGTGCCCAATCGCCCCGACCACGGGCACGACCTCGATGCCATGGCGGCCGCGGTCACTGACCGCACGCGGGTGGTCATCGTCTGCTCGCCGAACAATCCCACCGGCACGGTCGTCACGGCCGACGAGTTCGAGCGGTTCATGGTCGCAGTGCCCGACGACCTGCTCGTGCTGCTCGACGAGGCGTACATCGAATTCGTCCGTGATGAAGCATCCGTCGACGGCCGCACCCTCATCGGCCGCTACCCGAACCTCGTGATCCTGCGCACGTTCTCGAAGGCCTACGGCCTCGCGGGGCTGCGCGTCGGATACGCGATCGGACCCATCGCGATCCTCGACGCCGCCCGCTCGACGGCGATCCCGCTGAGCGTCACCGCCGCATCGGCGGCCGGCGCGATCGCGTCGCTCGACGCCGAGTCCGAGCTGCTCGAGCGTGTCGACGTGATCGTCGAGCGCCGCGACCGCCTGCGCGCGGCGCTCATCGCCCAGGGCTGGGCGATTCCGCAGGCACAGGGCAACTTCGTCTGGCTGCCCAGCGGTAATGACACGGCGGCCGTCGCCGAGCGACTGTTCGACGCCGGGCTGGTGACGCGGGCCTTCCCGCCCGACGGCATCAGGGTGTCGATCGGTGAGGAGGCCTCTGTCGAAATCCTCCTCAGGATTCTGGGTGAGCTTGTACCGGCTTCACAAGAAGGGGCTGCCGACTAGCGGGTAGCGTGGAACGGTGCCAGCCCGCGAGAGAGACTTCACCGCGCCGACGGTCCAGCTGCTGACCCCCGAGGGCGAGCTGCGTGCGACGCCCGAGGCCGAGGCCTATCTTCCCCTCGTAGAGGCGCTCGACGACGCCACCCTGCAGCGGTTCCACCGTGACATGACGGTGTCACGTCGACTCGATGTCGCCGGTGCAAACCTGCAGCGGCAGGGCCAGCTCGCGCTCTGGGTGCCGAGCCTCGGGCAAGAAGCCGCCCAGGTCGGTTCGGCGCACGCCGCTCGCCCCCAAGACCACATCTTCCCCTCGTACCGCGAGCACATCGTCGGCATGATCCGCGGCCTCGACCCGGTGCGCATTCTCGCGCTGTTCCGCGGCGCGACCCTCGGCGGCTGGAACCCCGAGGAGAACGGCAACTTCCACCTCTACACGCTCGTGCTCGCGTCGCAGACGCTGCACTCCACCGGCTACGCCATGGGGCTGCAGTTCGACGGCGCCGCGGCGACCGGCGACCCCGAGGTCGACGCGGCCGTGCTCGTGTACTACGGTGACGGCTCGACGTCGCAGGGTGACGCCAACGAGGCGCTCGTGTTCGCCTCGAGCTACCAGACGCCCCAGGTGTTCTTCATCCAGAACAACCAGTGGGCCATCTCGGTTCCCGTGTCGCGCCAGTCGCGCAGCCCGCTCTCGCTGCGCGGCGGCGGCTTCGGCATGCCGGGCGTGCGCATCGACGGCAACGACGTGCTCGCGAGCTACGCCGTCACGCGCCAGTCGCTCGAAGAGGCACGCGCCGGCGATGGGCCGAGCCTGATCGAGGCGCTCACCTACCGCATGGGCGCGCACACCACCGCCGACGACCCCACGAAGTACCGCACCGATGCCGAGGTCGAATACTGGCAGCAGCGCGACCCGATCGCGCGCTACCGCACCTGGCTCGAGAGCCGGGGCGCATCGGCGGCGTTCTTCGCCGAGGTCGACGAAGAGGCAGCGGATGTCGCAGCCGACGTGCGGCGTCGAGCGCTCGAGATCACCGTTCCGACGCGTGAGAAGATCTTCGCCCACGTCTACAGCGAGCCGCACCCGCTCATGGCCGAACAGGCCGCGTGGCTCGACGAGTTCGAGAACTCGTTCGACGGAGACGCGGAATGAGCGCCGGCATCGATCAGGAGGTTCGCGTGACGGATGCTGCGGACGGAGTTTCGGGTCTCGAGACGCCTTCGGCGCCTCAACCGGCCGATGCGGGCGAGATGCGCGGGGTGCACACCCTCTCGATGGCGAAAGCCATCAACGCCGGCCTCCGCGAGGCGCTGCTCGGCGACGAGAAGGTGCTCCTCATGGGAGAGGACATCGGACCGCTCGGCGGTGTGTTCCGTGTCACCGAGGGGCTCTCGGCCGAGTTCGGCGACCGGCGCGTGCTCGACACCCCGCTCGCCGAGTCGGCCATCGTCGGCAGTGCGATCGGGCTCGCGATGCGCGGCTACCGGCCGGTCATCGAGATCCAGTTCGACGGATTCATCTTCCCGGCCTTCGACCAGATCACGACGCAGCTCGCGCGCCAGACCCTGCGCCACGACGGCACCATCTCGATGCCGATCGTCATCCGCGTGCCGTACGGCGGTCACATCGGCTCGATCGAGCATCACCAAGAGAGCCCCGAGGCGTATTTCGCGCACACTCCGGGCCTGCGCGTGGTCAGTCCGTCGAGCCCGCACGACGCGTACTGGATGATTCAAGAGGCGATCGCCTCGAACGACCCGGTGCTGTTCTTCGAACCCAAGAGCCGCTACTGGCCGAAAGGCCCCGTCGACCTCGACCACTCGGGGCTTCCCCTGCACGCGAGCCGTGTGGTGCGGCAGGGCACCGACGTCACCCTCGTCGGTCACGGCGCCATGGTCTCGACCCTGCTGCAGGCGGCAGACATCGCGGCCGAAGAGGGCCGCAGCCTCGAGGTCGTCGACCTTCGATCGCTCTCCCCCATCGACTACGGCCCGCTGCTCGACTCGGTCAACCGCACCGGCCGGCTCGTCGTGGCCCAAGAGGCGTACGGCAACGTCTCGATCGGATCCGAGATCGCGGCGACGGTCGCCGAGCGGGCGTTCTATTCGCTCGAAGCGCCGGTGCTGAGGGTGTCGGGCTTCGACACGCCGTTCCCGCCGGCCGCACTCGAGACCGAGTTCCTGCCGAGCCCCGACCGGGTGCTCGAGGCGGTCGACCGAGCACTGGCCTACTGAACACGACCGCACATGTCGCAAGCGGCATAACTCGACTGCGAGGGTAGAAGACAGATATGAGCGAGATCCGATTCCCCCTCCCAGATGTCGGCGAGGGCCTCACCGAGGCTGAGATCGTGCAATGGCGTGTCGCCCCAGGCGATCGCATCGTGCTCGACCAGGTCTTCGTCGAGATCGAGACGGCCAAGTCGCTCGTCGAGTTGCCGAGCGCGTTCGAGGGCGTGGTGTCCGAGCTGCTGGTCGATGAGGGCAAGACGGTCGACGTCGGCACACCGATCCTGGTGATACAGACGGATGTCCCGGCCGCGGCCGACTCGTCAGCGCCGACCGCGCCCGTGTCTGAAGGTGGTCTCGATACACCGGCTTCGCCGCCTACTCGACCGACGGGCGGAGCCGACGAGGGCGGCGCGGTTCTCGTCGGGCACGGCGCATCGGGCCCGGTGAGCACTCGCCGGCGCCGTCACCCCTCCCCCGCCGGTGCGCACACGACGTTGGCCGCGCCGCCCGCGCCCGGTCCTGCAGCGCCCGCGCCCACCACCGTGTCCTCGGCCTCGGTGGTGCCGGCTGCGCCGGCCGGTGCGACGCCGGCTGCGACATCCGCCCCTCGCACCGAGGCAACTGCCGAGCCGCACGTTCCCGTGATCGCGAAGCCGCCCATCCGCAAGCTCGCGAAAGACCTGGGCGTCGACCTGTCTCGGGTCACCGCGACCGGCCCGATCGGCGACATCACGCGCGACGACGTCATTCGTGAGGCGAGCCAGGCCAGCGTGTTCCGCAACATCCAGACGCCCGAGGCGCCCGCCGACCGCGAGACCCGCATCCCCGTCAAGGGCGTGCGCAAGGCGATCGCGAGAGCGATGGTGCAGAGCGCATTCCAAGCGCCGCATGTCTCGGTCTTCGTCGACGTCGACGCGACGCGCACCATGGAGTACCTGAAGCGGCTGAAGGCGTCACCCGACTACGCCGGCATCAAGATCTCTCCGCTGCTCATCATGGCGAAGGCGATGATCTGGGCGGTGCGCCGCAACCCGACCGTCAACGCGCAGTGGACCGATGACGAGATCATCGTCAAGCACTACGTGAACCTCGGCATCGCCGCGGCCACGCCGCGCGGGCTCATCGTGCCCAACGTGAAGAACGCGCAGGACATGTCGATGGTCGAGCTCGCGGCCGCACTCGAGCAGCTGACCCTCACCGCCCGCGAGGGCAAGACGCAGCCCGCCGAGATGCAGGGCGGCACGATCACGATCACGAACATCGGCGTCTTCGGCATGGACACGGGCACGCCCATCCTGAACCCGGGCGAGGTCGGCATCGTCGCGCTCGGCACGATCAAGCAGAAGCCGTGGGTCGTCGACGGCGAGGTGCGGCCGCGCTACGTGACCACGATCGGCGGGTCGTTCGACCACCGCGTCGTCGACGGCGACGTGGTGTCGCGGTTCGTCGCCGACGTCGCGTCGATCATCGAGGAGCCGGCGCTGCTGCTCGAGTAGCGCGCGCATCCCCGCCTGCGCCCCGCGCACCGCACTCGCGCCTGCGAGATTCGTTCAGGGGGTGCTTTCGCGCCAGAATCCGGCCCGAAAGCGCACCGGAATGGCGGGAAAGCACCCCCGGAACGGAGGGCGCGAACGCGCGGAACTGGATCCGGCCGCTAGAGGCGCAGTTCGTAGGTGATCGCGTCGGGTGTGCGCGATGCTTCGGCGAATCCGGCGCCTTCGAGCGCGCGGCGCGCGGGAAGGTTCGAGACCTCGGTCTCGGCGCGTGCCACGCGGGCACCGGTCGACCGGGCGAGGTCGACGGTCGCGGCGACCGCGTGCTGCGACAGGCCCTCGCCGCGCACGGCGGGCACGAGCCCGAACACGAACTCGACGACGCCGTCGCCGCCGGGCGGGCCGAACAGGTTCACTCCCCCGATGGCCGCGCCGTCGCGGCCGCGCCGCACGAGGTAGGGGCCGAAGGGGGCCGGATCGCCGTTCTCCTGGACCGCGCGCACGTACTCCGAGAGCAGTTCGGGCTCATCGGTGAACGCGTAGGCGCCCTCCCACCCGTCGTGCGGGTCGACCTCGCCGGCGAGCATGCGCTGCGCGTCGTCGGGGGTGAACGGATGCAACGTGATGGGGGTCGTCGTCGTATCCACGTACTTCACTCTTGCATGGACCTGCGACACTTGCCAGCCTTCTCCACAGGATGACGTGGACGCACGAGGTCTCGATACGCGTGCTCCTTCGTCGCTCGCTACTCGACCGGCGGGCGACTACTGGTTTTGACAATCATTATCAATAAGCGTACGTTCGAAGCATGAGCCGCCTCCGACGACCCGATGCGACCCGTCCGATGCGACTGTTGATCGCCGGCGGCACTCTGGCCGCGGCCGCGCTCGTGCTCGCGGGTTGCGCCAGCCCCGGGACATCCGCAAGCCGAGCCGAAGGCCCGGCGATCGTGGCGACGACGACGCAGGTCGGCGACTTCACGCGTGAACTCGTGGGTTCGTCGGCCGAGGTGACCCAGCTGCTCACACCCGGGCAGGGGGCGCACGGATTCGACCCGTCGGCCGGGCAGCTGCTCGCCCTGGCGGGCGCCGACGCCGTCGTCGTCAACGGCGGCGGGCTCGAGAGCTGGCTCGACGACGCGATCGACGCCTCGGGGTTCGACGGCGTGCTCATCGACGCCAGCGAGGGCATCGAGCTGTTCGGCACCGCAGACCACGGCGACGATCACGCAGACCAAGCTGACCATGCCGACGATCACGGCGACCACGCTGACCATGCCGACGACCACGCGGCCCACGACCATGGCGACGGCAACCCGCACATCTGGACCGACCCCGAGCTCGCCGAACGTATGGTCGACAACATCGCCCACGGTCTCGCCGAGGTGCCGGGTGTCGATGCCGCCGAGATCGAGGAGAACGAGCGCGACTACGCAGCACAGCTCGACGCGCTCGATGCGTGGATCAGCGAGAACGTGGCCACGGTGCCCGTCGAGCGGCGACTGCTCGTGACCAATCACGACGCGTTCACCTACTTCGTCGACGCCTACGACGTCACGTTCATCGGAAGCATCATCCCGAGCTTCGACGACAATGCAGAGCCGAGCGCCGCCGAGATCGATGAGCTGGTGGCGAAGATCCGCGACACGGGTGTCGATGCGGTGTTCTCAGAGGCCTCGATCTCGCCCAAGGCGGCCAAGACGATCGCGGCCGAGTCAGGCGTCTCGGTGTACTCGGGCGACGACGCGCTGTATGGCGACTCGCTCGGCCAGCCGGGCAGCGAGGGCGAGACCTACGTCGGCAGCCAGGTGCACAACGCGCGGCTGATCCTCGAATCGTGGGGCGTCGAGCCTTCCACGCTCCCTGCGGCCCTGCAAGGATGACGCCATGACCGACTCACCTGTGCTGCGGCTGGTCGATGCCGCGTTCACGCATCCCGGGGGCGGGGGTGTCAGTGGTCTGCGTCTCGAGATCGCCGCCGGTGAGGCGGTGGCACTGATCGGCCCGAACGGCGCCGGCAAGTCGACCCTGCTGAAGGGCATTCTCGGGCTGGTGCCGCGTACCGCGGGATCGATCGAGATCGGCGGCATGCCCGGTGACACGCAGGCACATGCCCGACACGGCATAGTCTCGTTCCTGCCGCAGTCGGCCGACCTCGACCCCGACTTCCCCATCAGCCTCGAACAGGTCGTCATGCAGGGTCGCTACCGCGGGCTCGGTCTCTTCCGCTGGCCGGGCCGCGCCGACCGTGCCGCCGTGCGCCGCGCCCTCGCGTCGGTCGGCCTCGACTCGCTCGGCGCGCGCCCGTTCGGCGAGCTCTCGGGCGGCCAGCGTCAGCGCGGGCTGCTGGCCCGCGCCCTCGCCTCCGAGCCGCGACTGCTGCTGCTCGACGAGCCGTTCAACGGTCTCGACCAGCCGAATCGCGATGCCTTGGTCGACACCATCCGCTCGCTCAAGCGCGACGGGGTCGCGGTGCTCGTCTCGACACACGACCTCGAGCTCGCTCGGCTCGTATGCGATTCGGTCGTGCTCGTGAACGGCACGCAAGTCTCGTGCGGACCGGTCGACGAGGTGCTCACGCTCGGCAACATCCAGGAGTGCTTCGAGGGCGTCGAGGTCGAGATCGACGAGCACACCGTCGTCGTGCCAGGTCACGAGGGTCATTGATGCCGCCGTCGGCATACGCCGAGACGGCGTGGGGGAGTGCGATCGGATGTCCCTGACCGACGCGCTCTTCGCCGCGTTCTCGATCCCGTTCATGGGCCGGGCGCTGCTCGTGATGCTCGTGCTCGCCGTCGTCGCGGGCGTGGTCGGCGTGCTCGTGAACCTGCGCGGTCTCGAGTTCATCAGTGACGGCCTGACGCACGCGGTCTTCCCGGGCCTCGCGATCGGCCTCGTGGTCGGAGGAACCGCGGGCCTCGTGCCCGGGGCGACGATCGCGGCGCTGGCCGGTGCGGTCGCCCTGACCTGGCTCGACCGGGCCGGAATCACCGCCGACGCCGCGATCGCCATCGTGCTGACGGCGACGTTCAGCATCGGCGTGATCGTGGTGTCGAAGAGCGACGACTACACCGGTGCGCTCGAGGCGCTGCTGTTCGGGCGGGTGCTCACGATCCCGCCCGGCGAGGTCGTGCCGCTCGTGGTCGTGAGCCTGATTGCGCTCGCGGCGACCGCAGTGACGCTGAAGCAGCAGTTGTTCCGCGCGTTCGACGCGCGGGGAAGCCGGGCGGCCGGCAACTCGCCGCTCACACTCGACCTCGTGCTGAACGCGTCGATCGCGCTGGTCGTGGTCGCCGCCGCCAGCACGATCGGCACCCTGCTCGTGCTGGCGTTGCTGATCGTGCCCGGCGCGGTGGCGCGGCTGACCACGCGCCGGCTGTGGTGGCTCTTCCCGATCGCTGCACTCTTCGCCGCCGTCGGCTCGTGGCTCGGTCTCGCCGCCGGATTCGCGTTGTCGGTCGGCGCCGGCGTCGACCTTCCGGCCGGGGCGACGATCGTCGGGGTGTTCGTGGTCGGGTACGCGTTGGTGCTGCTGGGGTCGTTCGCGGCCGGGCGTATACGTGCGGGTCTCGATACGCGTCCTCCTTCGTCGGGCGCTACTCGACCGACGGTTGTTCCTTCGTCGGGCGCGCCTACTCGATCGGCGGTCGGTGCCGCGGGGGAGGGGCGCTGATGGGCTACTTCGAGCGCGCGCTCCTCGCCGCGGTGGTGATCGGCGCCGGGGCCGGATTCGTCGGCGCCCTCGTGGTGCTGCGCCGCCGCACCTTCTTCGCCCAGGCGCTCACCCACGGCACCTACCCCGGTGCCGTGGCCGCTGCAGCACTCGGCGTGAGCGTGCCCGCGGGCGCGGCAGCGGCATCCGTCATTCTCGTCGCGGTCATGGCCGGCATCGCGCGTATTCGGCAGCAGGGCGCCCAGGTCGCAGCCGGCATCGTGCTCACCGGTGGATTCGCCGCTGGGGCGCTGCTGCAGGCGATGATTCCCGGACTCCCCGTGCAGGCGGAATCACTGCTCGTCGGCTCGATCCTCACCGTGAGCGACGCCGATATCGCGCTCGCCGCCGCCGTCGCGCTGATCGCCTTCATCGCGGTCGCGTTCGTCGGCAAGGAGATCGCCTTCTCGACCTTCGACCCCGCCGGGTTCCGGGCCGCGGGCTACCGCGAGTGGCCGGTCGACCTGCTCGTGCTCGCCCTGACCGCCGCAACCGTCGTCAGCGCCCTCCCCGCGGTCGGTGCGATCCTCGCCATCGCCCTCATCGCGGCCCCGGCCGCGGGCGCGCGCCTCGTCGTCGGCTCGTTCCGCGGAGTGCTGCTCGCGGCGCCGGTGATCGGCGCGGCATCGGGCGTGATCGGCGTGCTCGCATCGCGGGCGTACGCGGTCGCGGCAGGACCGGCCATCGCCTTGGCGGCCACCGCCTTCTTCCTGCTCGCCTTGGGAATCTCCAAGGTGCGGGGGCTACCGTGGAAGCGAGTCGACATTCCCGTCGAGACCGCAGAGGACGCACGAATCGCATGAAACGCAACACGTGGCAACGCGAGGCGGTCCGCGAGGCGCTCGACGCCACCGAGGGCTTCATCAGCGCCCAGGCGCTGCACTCCACGCTGCATGCGAGCGGATCGCCCATCGGCCTCGCCACGGTGTACCGGGCGCTCGGCGACCTCGCCACGAGCGGTGAGGCAGATTCCCTGCAATCCCCCGAGGGCGAGTCGCTCTACCGTGCCTGCACCACGACCGCGCACCACCACCACCTCATCTGCCGCAACTGCGGGCTCACCGTAGAGATCGAGGCCGACGAGGTCGAGGCGTGGGCGAAGCGCGTGGCCGCACGCCACGGCTTCACGCAGGCGGCACACGTGGTCGACGTCTTCGGCCTGTGCGAGAACTGCACGAGGCTCGCGGCGGGGGAGTGACCGGGGCGCGCAGCGGGGGCGTGGGGCGACGGCGCCGCATACGCGGTACGCGTTTCCAGCGTCGAACAGTCGACTTTCACCAGCGAGTGTGATTAGTCTGGCCAAGCCTGCGGCGCCGCCGGCGTCGAACGGGCCTTCGACTGGAGGAATCATGTTCGCGAATCTCAACGGATGGCACGCCGTCATCATCATCGCCGTCATCCTGCTGCTCTTCGGCGCCCCCAAGATCCCGCAGCTCGCCCGCTCGCTCGGGCAGTCGATGCGCATCCTGAAGACCGAGATCCGCCAAGAACCGGGCGCGAAGGGCGCTTCGGACACCCCGACCGCCGGGGTGGCGGACGGAGTCGAGTCGCGTGTCCCCACTTATGACGACACTTCGACTAAAGCTATCTGAGAACCCGCCAGCTTTTGCTTGACCCGTTTATCATTAATGCCGTAGCGTTCCGAAAAGCGAGCATGTGGTTCCCCTACCTGTGAGCTGAATCACCCCTCTTCTCGTGCAAAGGAGCATCATGAACGACGATCTCATCGATCGCAGCGACGATCCTCAGCTGGGGCGCAGCCTCGGTCTCTCCCGACGCCAGCTGCTCGCGGCGACGACGGGCATGGCCGCGGCCGCCGCACTGGGAGCCGCCGCATTCGGCGCAGGCAGCCCGGCCCGTGCCGCGACCGCGGCAGCGGCTCGAACCGCCCCCGGCGCCAACGGAGTGCTGATCCCGCCCGGCAAGCGCGGCATCATCCTCTACACCGT
The DNA here is from genome assembly GCF_039529735.1 of Agromyces neolithicus. Taxonomy (NCBI): domain Bacteria; kingdom Bacillati; phylum Actinomycetota; class Actinomycetes; order Micrococcales; family Microbacteriaceae; genus Agromyces; species Agromyces neolithicus. The sequence goes on along the minus strand of NZ_BAAANJ010000001.1, from coordinate 447,887 downwards.
GCGCGACGCCATCTCGCGCGACCCGAACACGACCGACCTGGCCTCGGGCTTCAAGGAGGTGTTCCAGGAGCTCTCGCGCATCGGCTACAAGCAGATCGAGTTCGCCGGCTACGGCCAGCACGCCAATGCCGAGGGCGGCAACGTCAACAATGTCGCCGGCGCGCACCTGCTGCGGTCGTGGCTCGACGACAACGGGCTCGAGGCCGAGGGCAACCACGGCTCGATCCCCTCGACGATCACCGACGCGTCGCTCGCGGCGTTCGACGCCCAGTGCGAGGTCGCGAACATCCTCGGGTTCGGCCACATCGGCACCGGCGGCGACCCCACGGGCAGCGCCTACGTCGCCGACTGGCAGGCCGCAGCCGATCGGTGGAACATCCTCGGTGAGCGCGCAGCCGGTCACGGGCTGAAGCTGTACACGCACAATCACGACGTCGCGTACAGCTTCCTGCTCGACAGCGGCCCGCTCGACGCGCTCGGCCGCCCGACCCGGTCGAGCGGCACCCGGCGCCTCGAGTACTTCCTGGCGAACACCGACCCGAACTACGTGTACCTCGAGATGGACATCTACTGGGCGCACGTCGCGCAATACAAGCACAAGGTGTTCACCGCCCCCGATGGCAGCTCGGTCGAGAACATCTTCGACCCCGCCGCCGTCGCCGCAGCCCAGACCATGCGGTTCCCGCTGTTCCACGCCAAAGACGGGCGCAGCAACCCGAACACGGGCAACGGCTACGACATGGTTCCGTTCGGCACTGGAGACATCGACTACACGACGTTCTTCCAGCGCATCGGAGCGGGCGGCTACCACAACCCCATGTGGGAGCAGGACACGGCCCCGGGCGGCGCAGCCAACCCCGGCCAGTCCCTCGCGTTCGCGCAGACGTCGTACGACAACATGGCCGCTCTGCGCGGCTAGCGCACCTGCCCCGGGCCGGCCCGTAACGCCGGCCCGGGGCATCCGCAATTTCCTTTCTCATGACACCCCTCTTCCAAGGAGACACTCATGTCAACACCCCGGTTCCGCTTGGGCGCGCTCGTGCTCAGCGGACTCCTGGCGGTCACGTCGCTCGCGTTGAGCGCCGGGCCCGCCTCTGCCCATGAAGGGCACGACCATGGCGACGAGGTCAGCGCCACCACGTGGGCCAACTACGAGCGCGTGACCCTGTCACGCGACGTCGGCGAGCCGATCGACCTCGCCGTGCTTCCCGACTCGAGCGTGCTGCACACGACCCGCAGGGGAGAGGTGCGCCTCACCGACCCCACCCAGGGCACGACGACCGTCGTCAACACGATCGACGTCTACGCCAACTCCGAGGACGGCCTGCAGACGATCGCCCTCGACCCAGGCTTCGAAGAGAACAACTGGGTCTACCTCTACTACGCGCCCCGCACGATGACGGCGCCGTATCCATCGACGACGCCGACCGGTTCGGCGCCCAACACCCTGCCTGCGGGTGCCGACGAGTCGTACTGGGACCAGTGGAAGGGCTACAACCAGCTCAGCCGCTTCACCTGGAACGCCGAGACGAAGTCGCTCGACCTCGCGAGCGAACAGGTGATCATCAAGGTCGACGTGCAGCGCGGCCAGTGCTGCCACGTCGCCGGTGACATCGCCTGGGACAACGACGGCAACCTGCTTCTCTCGACGGGCGACAACACGCCCGCGGGCACCCCGGGTGCCAACGGGTACGCGCCGAACAATGACCGGGTCGGCTACAACCCCGGTCTCGACACGCGTCGCGGTGCCGGCAACTCGAACGACTTGCGCGGCAAGATCCTGCGCATCGACGTGCAGGACGACGGCTCCTACACGATCCCCGCGGGAAACCTCTTCGCACCGGGAACCCCGCTGACTCGACCCGAGATCTTCGTCACCGGCCTGCGCAACCCGTTCCGCATGGACTACAACGCCGAGACCGGCGCGGTCACGTGGGGCGACTACGGTCCCGACGCGGGCACCGCGAGCGACTTGCGCGGCCCGATGGGCTATGTCGAGTGGCAGAGCACGACCAAGCCGATCAACGGCGGATGGCCGTACTGCCATGGTCCCAACGCGAACTACAACGACTGGGACTACGAGAACCTGACGCAGGGTGACTGGTTCGACTGCGAAGCCGGTCCGCTCAACACCTCGCGCCACAACACCGGTCTCGAGCAGCTGCCGCCCGCAACCGCACCGCAGATCTGGTACGGCGACCAGCCGACGCACCAGCCGTGGCCCGAACTCGGGGCCGGAGGCCAGGCGCCGATGGGTGGCCCGACCTACCAGTACGACGAGGAGAACCCGGCGACGACCAAGTTCCCCGAGTACTGGGACGGCAAGGCCTTCATGGCCGAGTTCTCGCGCGACCGCATCTTCGCGTTCAGCCAGGACGACCCCGACGGCGAAGTCACGAAGATCGAGGACTTCCTGCCGAACTCCGCGCTCAACGCCGCGGGCATGCCCCCGTGGGACAACGTGATCGACTTCGAGTTCGGCGCTGACGGCTCGCTCTACGTGCTCGACTACGGCGACGGCTTCTTCCGCCCGAACCCCGACGCCGGCCTCTACCGGGTCGACTACGTCGAGGGCACCAAGGGTCCGCGCGTCCAGCTCGACGCATCGGTGACATCGGGCCAGGGCCCGCTCGCGGTCGACTTCTCGGCCGCCGAGAGCACCCACCCCGACGGCCTCGCGCTCAGCTTCGCGTGGGACCTCGACGGCACGGGCACGTTCACCGATGGTGAAAGCGAGATCAGCCACACCTACACCGAGGACGGCCAGTACACCGCACGTGTGCGGGTCACCGACTCGAGTGGGCGCGTCAGCCTGTCGTCGGTCGTCATCACGGTGGGCAACACGGCACCGACGATCGAGATCGTGACTCCCGAGAACGGTTCGTTCGCCGACTGGGGCGACACCGTCGCCCTCGAGGTGAAGGTCACCGACGCCGAAGACGCCGAGATCGACTGCTCGCGTGTGCTCTGGAGCTACGCCCTGGGTCACGACAACACGCACTCCCACCCGCTGTTCACCGGAACCGGCTGCACCGCGGAGATCGAGATGCAGGAGGAGGCCGGCCACGGCGAGACCGAGAACATCTACGCCCAGATCGGCGCCTCGTACACCGACGGCGGCAGCGCGACGGCTCCGGAACTCTCGGCCGACGACGTGACGCTGATCAACCCGCGCGAGCTGCAGGCCGAGCACGCCGACGCGAAGGGTGGCGAGACGACGATCGTCGATGACGAGACCGCGCACGCGTTCCGCAAGGTCACGTCGTTCGACCCGGGTGACTGGCTCGCCTTCGACCCGGTGAACCTCGTCGGGATCACGGGCGTCGAGGCGCGGGCGACCGGCACCGGCACCCTGGCCCTTCGCTGGGGCAGCGATGACGCCGAGCCGTTCGCGACGATCGATGTCGCGAGCACCGGCACCGAGTGGCAGAACGCCGCGACGCCGCTGGTGAACGTGCCCGAGGGCACCGACCGGCTCTACGTCACGAGCACGGGCGGGGTCGACCTCGACCAGCTGGCGTTCACGACGTCGGCGAGCGACATCGGGGCGCTGCTGAACGCGCTCGACGCCGATGGCCGCATCACGCACGGCGCGGCGACGTCGTTCGGCGACACACTGGCGGAGATCGACGCGGCGCTCGCTGCCGGCGACACCGCCACGGTCATCAGCAAGCTCGAGTTCATCGTCACGCAGGTCCCGAACAGGATCCGCACCGACGATGACGCAGCGGCGCTGGTCATCCGCGCGGCAGAGGCGGTGATCGCCGACCTCGAGTAGCCCGTCGCGAGACGCCTGCCACGGAAGCCCCGGTTCGTACGCGAACCGGGGCTTCCGCCGTCCCGGGCCGGGGCTTTCGGCTGCCCGCGGTCGGTCGGCTCGGTCGACGCCCTCCCGCTCTGCGCGAATCACCCCAAAGTGTCGCCCGGCGGCTTCGAGGACGGCATTTTCGGGTGACTCGGTAGTGCGAGCAGCGAGTCGGACGGTCGGGTCGGTGCTCTGGCGGGTGATCGGATGTCGCAGCGAAGTGTCGAGGCTTTCGGCCGTCGATCGACAGGCTCGATCGACGCGCTCTTGCGCGAGTCACCCCGAAGTGCCGCCTGGCTGCGTTGCGAACGGCATTTTCGGGTGACTCGGCAGTGCGTGCGGCGAGTCGGACGGTCGGGTCGGCGCTCGAGCGCGGCGAGCGGATGTCGCAGCTGGGTGCCGGGGCAGGCGGCCAGGTCACGAGCAGTCGGATGTCCCGGCCGCGGCTGTCTCTCGCACAGACGCGCTCACCGGGGCGAGGCGACATCTACGGTCGCCGCGAGCGCATGGATCGTGCGCCGGGGGAGTGGCGCAGCATGACCGTGAAACGCGTTCTGGGCCGCACCCGTAACGTGCGACCCAGAACACTGCGGCACCCCTCTTCCAAGAGGACCAGCCCCAGAATTCTAGTTCTCGCAGCTGGATGCAAGCTCCCCCCCAGCCCGGGGGTGAACTGCGCACGAGCATGGCCGGGGCAGCGGCATCCGCTCGCTTGCCGGTTACTGCCCCGCGAACAGGCCGTCGAGCCCACGACAGACGGCGCCGAGCACACGACTGCGCCCCGACGACCGATGATCGCCGGGGCGCAGAGAGGGGGATGGGTCGCCCCGCTAACTCGATCGGCCGGGGCGGCTCGCGAAGCGCTGCTGCAGCAGCACCGCCACCACGATGATGACGCCCTTGACGATCTGCTGCACCGATTGCGAGAGGTTGTTCTGGGTGAACACGTTCGTGAGCGTCGAGAAGATGAGCACGCCGAGCACGGTGCCGACGATCGTGCCGCGGCCACCGACGAGCAGCGTGCCGCCGACGACGACGGCCGCAATCGCATCGAGCTCGTAGAGCAGGCCGTGGGTCGAGGTTCCGGCGGTGGTGCGGCCGAGCATCATGACCGCGGCGATGCCGGCGCTTACCCCGACGAGCACGTACAGCCAGACGAGGTGGCGCTTCACGCGGATGCCGGCGAGGCGCGTCGCCTCGAAGTTGCCGCCGATGGCGACCGTGCGGCGACCGAAGGTCGTGCGACCCAGCAGGAACCAGCCCGCGACGGCGGCGAGCAGGAAGATCCAGTTGAGCCACGCGATGCCGAGGAAGTCGCCGCGGAAGAAGTCGAGGAACCCCTGCACCGAGACGACCTGCGTCGTCTTGTTCGAGAGCAGCTCGGCCAGCCCGCGCGCACCTACCAGCATGGCCAAGGTCGCGATGAACGGCACCACCTTGCCGTAGGCGATCACGATGCCGTTGACGAACCCGGCGGCACCGCCGACGGCGAGGGCGACCACGACCATGAGCAGCCAGCTCGTCTGGTCGGCCGCGGCCTGCACCCACGACAGCGAGGCGACGACCGAGGCCAGCCCCATCACCGAGCCGACCGAGAGGTCGATGCCGCCCGCCGTGATGACGAACGTCATGCCGATGCTGATGACGCCGATGATCGAGGCGAACCGGATGATCGTGAGGAAGTTGTCGACGTTCCAGAACCGGTCGCCGGCCGTGATCACGCCGACGACGATGAGCAGCGCGAGTGCGATGACGAGGCCGAGGTTGCGCCCTGCGGCACCGCTGAGGAATCGCTGCATCGCATTGGCCGACTTCTCAGGAGGGGCCGCCTGGGTCGGCGCCGACGGCTCGTTGACGGTGGTGGGGGTCTGCTCGCTCACGCGGCCGTTCCTTTCATGACGAGGTCGAGCACGCCGTGCTCATCGATCTCGGTTGCGGGGGTGGAGTGGAGGACGTGGCCGTCGCCGATGACGAGCACGCGGTCGGCGAGGCCGAGCACCTCGGGGATCTCGCTCGACACCACGACGATCGCGGTGCCGGCGTCGGCGAGTCGACGGATGAGGGCGTAGATCTCGGCACGGGCTCCGACGTCGACGCCGCGGGTGGGCTCATCGAGCAGCAGTACCCGGGTGCCGTGCACGAGCCAGCGGGCGAGCATGATCTTCTGCTGGTTGCCGCCCGAAAGGGTGCCGGCGGGGCGATCGGGATCGGCCGGCCGCAGCTCGAGCGCTTCGATCTGCTCGCGCGTGACGGCCCGTTCGCGGCGCTCGTTGAGCAGGGCGCCCCGCGCATAGCGGGCGAAGCTCGAGAGTGTGACGTTCTTGAAGATCGGCTCGTCGAGGATCAGGCCTTGGCTCTTGCGCTCTTCGGGAGAGAGGCCGATGCCCGTGGCGACCGCGGTGTCGACGGCGCCGGGGCGCAGCCGCTTGCCGTCGACCGAGACCCTGCCGGTGGTGGCGCGGCGCGCGCCGTACACCGTCTCGAGGATCTCGGAGCGGCCCGAGCCGACCAGGCCGGCGAGCCCGACGACCTCGCCGGCTCGCACCTCGAACGAGACATCGGTGAACACGCCGCGTAGACTCAGCCCGGCGACATCGAGCACGACCGGCGCGTCGGCCGGCAGTTCGCCGCGCGGCGGGAAGACGAACTCGACGTTGCGGCCGGTCATGAGGCGGATGAGCTCGGGCGTCGGGGTGTCGGCGACCGCGAGGCCGCTCGCCATGCTCGCGCCGTCTTTGATGACCGTGATGCGGTCGCCGATCTGGCGGATCTCTTCGAGGCGGTGCGAGATGTAGATGATCGCGATGCCCTGCGAGGTGAGCTCGTTGACGACGCGGAACAGGTTCTTCACCTCTTCGGCGTCGAGCACGGCGCTCGGCTCGTCCATGATGATGAGCTTCGCGTCATGCGAGAGGGCGCGCGCCATGCTGACGATCTGCTTGTTCGCCGCCGACAGCGTGCCGACCTCGCGGTGGGGCGAGAGGTCGCCATGCCCGAGCCGCTCGAGCAGCTGGCGTGTGGTGCGCGCGGCGCGGGCGCGGTGCAGCACCCCGCCGGTGGCCAGTTCGTGACCGAGGAAGATGTTCTCGGCGATGGTCAGGCCGTCGACGACGTCGAGCTCTTGATACATCGTGGCGACGCCCATGTGGATCGCCGCAACCGGATTGGGGATCTCGCGTTGCTCGCCCTGCCAGAAGATCTCGCCGCCCGAGGGCTGGTGAGCGCCGGCGAGGATCTTGATGAGCGTCGACTTGCCCGCACCGTTCTGGCCGAGCACGCAGTGCACCTCGCCCGCGACCACGTCGAGATCGACGCCGCGAAGCGCCTTGACTCCGGCGAACTCCTTCGTGATTCCGCGCATCGAGAGTAATGACGCCGTGTTATCACCTTTGATCATGCGATGAACATAACAGATGTACCCGTCGCGGTACCAGTCTCTTCGGACGAACGTCTTCGCATGACGCGCGCGCGATGTGCGTGCGCGCAGCATCCTCAGGCGGGACATCCGCACTTATGACGATTGACAGAATTAAGTTGACAACGAACGAGCCACTTATGCTACGGTGACGAAGTCAGCGAGGACGACACACGGCCAGCCTCCCCGGGCAGACGCCGGCACCCGCCCCGCCGGCACTTCTGCGAATCACTCACATTTGGAGGAACCATGCGCGCAGCGCGTACTCGAGGGCGAATGCTCGCCGCAGCCGGCGCCATGCTGGCGGTCGCCGGGCTCGTCACCGGTTGTACAGCCGGCACCGACAGCACCAGCTCCGGTCCGACGAACAACGCCAACAACACCGAAACCGGCGAGACCGTTCGCATCGGCTGGTCGGGCCCCGCCGCCGACCACGGCTGGCTCGGTGCCATCAACTCCGCGGCCATCGCCCAAGCCGAGCAGTACGACGACGTCGAACTGATCGTCGCCGAGGGCACGAACGACGCGAACCTGCAGATCAGCCAGGTCGAGACGTTCATCAACGACGAGGTCGACGCCATCGTGCTGCTGCCGACCGACGGCGCAGCGCTCACCGAGGTCGCAATCAAGGCGATGGAAGCCGGCATTCCGGTCATCAACGTCGACCGCGAGTTCTCGAGCACGTTCGCCGCCCGCGTCACCGTGCTGGGCGACAACTACGGCATGGGCGTCAGCGCCGGCACCTACATCTGCGAGCAGCTCGGCGACAACCCCGACGCCGTCGTCGCAGAGATCGCCGGCATCGACTCGCTGCCGCTCACGCAAGATCGCTCGCGCGGCTTCGCCGACGCGCTCGAGGACTGCGGGCTCGAGGTCAGCAACCGCGTCGCCGCCGACTTCACCGTGCAGGGCGGCGAGGCAGCGGCATCGCAGCTGCTCGCCGCGGCGCCCCAGATCGACGCGCTGTGGAACCACGACGACGACCAGGGCGTCGGCGTGCTCGCGGCGATCGACGCGGCCGGCCGCGACGAGTTCTTCATGGTCGGCGGCGCCGGTTCGAAGAACGCGATGGAGGCCATCAAGTCGGGTGACTCGGTGCTCGAGGCGACCGTCATCTACCCGTCGACGCAGGGTGCCGACGGCGTTGCACTCGCCCGTCTCGTCGCCCAGGGCAAGTCGCTGAGCGACCTCGTCGAGCAGGACGTGCCGACCCGCATCGTGCTCTACGCACCCGTCGTGACGGCCGACAACGTCGACGAGTACCTGCCGACCGCCTTCACCTCCTGATCGCGTGGGGTGCCGCCGCGACGGCGGCACCCCCGCAACACCCTCGGAACGCCCGCGTCGCATCCACGATGCGGGCGTTCCCCAGACTCGCCCAGCGCGGCAGACGAGAGAGAGAACGATGACCTCGATGCGGGTAGCCATGGTCGGCTACGGATTCATGGGTGCCGCGCACTCGCAGGGGTGGCGCGTCGCGCCCCGCTTCTTCGACCTGCCTGCGCAACCCGAGATGTCCCTCCTCGTGGGGCGCAACGGCGGGCCCGTCGCCGACGCGGCAGCCAAGTGGGGCTGGGCCGAGACCACGACCGATTGGCGCGAGGCCATTCGCCGCGACAACATCGACGTGATCGACATCGTGACGCCGGGCGACTCGCATGCCGAGATCGCGATCGCCGCCCTCGAGGCCGGCAAGCACGTGCTGTGCGAGAAACCCCTTGCCAACACCGTCGACGAGGCCGCCGCCATGGCTGACGCAGCCGCGAGCGCCGCCTCCCGCGGGGTCTATGCAATGGTCGGCTTCACCTACCGCCGCGTCCCCGCAGCCACGTTCGCTCGCGACCTCGTCACGAGCGGCGCCATCGGCGAGGTGCGCCAGGTGCGCGCCGAGTACTTGCAGGACTGGCTCGTCGACGAGAACGCCCCGCTCGCGTGGCGCCTGCAGAAGGAGCACGCCGGGTCGGGCGCGCTCGGCGATATCGGCGCGCACGCCATCGACCTCTCCCAGTTCATCACCGGCCGGCGACTCACCGGCGTCTCGGGCATCATCGACACGGTCGTCGGAGAGCGCCCGCTGCTCGCCGAGGGCAGTGGCCTCTCGGGCACGGCCGGCGCGGGGTTCGGCACCGTCACCGTGGACGACATCGCGTTGTTCAACGGCCGCTTCGACGGCGGCGCCCTCGGGTCGTTCGTCGCCTCGCGTATGAGCACCGGCCGCAAGAACGCCCTGCGCATCGAGGTCTCGGGCTCGCGCGGCGCGATCGCGTTCGACCTCGAAGACATGAACGCGCTCGGCTACTACGACAGCACCGCCCGGGCCGACCGGCAGGGCTTCGCGAAGATCCTCGTCACCGAGCCCGAGCACCCCTACGTCGCCTCGTGGTGGCCCGCGGGCCACATGCTGGGTTACGAGCACGGCTTCGTGCACCAGGCGAAGGACTTCGTCGAGGCCATCGCCACCGGCACCCAGCCGCGACCCTCGTTCGACGATGGCTACCAGGTGCAGCGCGTGCTCGGCGCCGTCGAGCAGAGCTCGGGCGCAAACGGCCGCTGGACCCCCATCGACTGACCACCGTAACGTCGCCAAGGCAACATCAGGCACCAAGGCGGCACCCGACACGAACGCATCACCAGGCATCATGGAGGATTCAGTGACTCGACCGATCACCCTGTTCACCGGCCAGTGGGCCGACCTTCCGCTCGAGGAGGTCGCACGGCTCGCCTCGGGGTGGGGCTACGACGGCCTCGAGATCGCCTGCTGGGGCGACCACCTCGACCCGTGGCGATGGGACGACGACGACTACATCGCCGACCGGCTCGCCCTGCTCGAGCGGCACGGCCTCAAGCTCTACGCGATCTCGAACCATCTCAAGGGCCAGGCCGTCTGCGACGATCCGATCGATGCCCGGCACCGCGACATCCTCTCGGCGAAGGTCTGGGGCGACGGCGACCCCGAAGGGGTTCGGCAGCGCGCCGCCGAAGAGATGAAGCACACCGCGCGTCTCGCGGCCCGCCTCGGCGTCGATACCGTCGTGGGCTTCACCGGCTCGTCGATCTGGAAGTACGTGGCGATGTTCCCGCCGGTCTCGCAAGAGATGATCGACGCCGGCTACCAGGACTTCGCCGACCGCTGGAACCCGATCCTCGACGTGTTCGACGAGGTGGGCGTGCGCTTCGCGCACGAGGTGCACCCGTCAGAGATCGCGTACGACTACTGGACGACCGTGCGCACGCTCGAGGCCATCGGCCACCGCGAGGCGTTCGGCCTGAACTGGGACCCGAGCCACATGGTCTGGCAGGACATCGACCCGGTCAGCTTCCTGTGGGACTTCCGCGACCGCATCTACCACGTGGACTGCAAGGACACGAAGAAGCGCATGGGCAACGGCCGCAACGGCCGCCTCGGCTCGCACCTCGCGTGGGCCGACCCGCGCCGGGGCTGGGACTTCATCTCGACCGGTCACGGCGACGTGCCCTGGGAGGACGCGTTCCGCATGCTCAACACGATCGACTACCGCGGACCGATCTCGGTCGAGTGGGAGGATGCCGGCATGGACCGGCTCATCGGGGCGCCCGAGGCCCTCGAGTTCGTGCGCCGGCTCGCCTTCGACGCGCCCGACGCGGCCTTCGACGCGGCGTTCAGCACGAAATAGCGTCGCCGCCTGAGAACGACGGATGCCGCGGGGTGGGTCTTCCCCCGCGGCATCCGTGATCTGCGTGCGCGGGCTTCGCCCGCAGCGCGTCGCCGACACTTTCAGACCCTTCGCGAGGCTGGGCGCTCCGACGACCGTCTATCCCAGTCCGTCGTCAGCCAGCATCTCGCCGACGGCTTTCGCGACTTCGGAGCCCCGCTGCGGGCCAGTCTCGCCAACAGCACTTCGGCCGCGACCGGCGGATGTGTCATCGCCGCAGCTTGCTCGGTGATGACCTGGCACGTGGCGGCCGGTCCGAGGTCGAACTGGTCCAGCAGGAAGTCATCCAGCCGGATGGCTGCCAGACCGAAGGGCTGGAGGGCAGAATCGGGAAAGTCGCTGACGTTCTCGGTGACGATCACATCAGCACGACCGCGAATCGCTGCCGCAACGACATGGCGATCGTCGGGGTCAGGAAGCTCGATCCCGCGCTCCAGGGGCTCCCACCCTTCGACGAGAGCATCGTCGAAGGCCTCACCCATGGACCGAAAACGGCTCTGGAACCTGCTGGGGTCGATGTGGGGGTGAATGCGCTCAAGCGCACGCAGCGCCTCATCGACAACGCGTTGTGATCACAACGGCCGGAACGCACCTGAGTCGGCCATCCTCAGCATGTTGTCGCACGGCGCAATCGGAACCACCACGCAAGCATCGAGGAACGCCGTGAACAGCGCCACCGCCTAGGACTTCCTCGCCTCGGCAAGGGCGCTCCGATACGCCCCGGCGTCGACGTCGTACAGGCCGTCCTCGCTCGCCTGACGGGTCAACTCGTCAAGACGACTGCGACGATCGATCCGCTTCCGCTCACGGTACGCAAGCACATCCTGAAGACGAAGACGGCGATGCCGGGAGGCCCCGAGGCGTTCAAAGGGCAACTCATGCTCGTCGAGCAGCCTGACCAACGTGTTCCGACTCACGCCCAGCAAGTTCGCCGCCTGTTGGGTGGTCAGTTGACGGTCAATCGGCTCGACGCTGACAGACGCACCGCTTCCCATGGCGCTCACGACCTGCCGCAGCACCTCGTCAACCTCAAGAGGCAGAGGGATCTGCTCACCGTCGGGCCCGAGGAGCATCGCGGGGGCGGAGCAGTCCTCGAGCAGTCGCGCGAGGTTGAGCATCTCCTGAAGGTCCTCCGGCGGAGCGACCACGCGTGGCTCACGGGATGGGGTGGGAACTGGAGTACTCATATCTCCATTATCGCCCAAAACGTTCAAAACGTCCATATCGCCCACGCTATGCACGTTCCTCCGTTTCCGGTCCGCCATGACCACGTTCAACGCAACGCTGGAAGAGACGCTCGATTGGCTTGACACCGATCCGTCATCCGAGCCGTGGAGCGCATGACTGCTGAGAACCTTGACCGGAGGGCGGACCTGGTCGAGGCCATCGCCGGCTATGAGCATGTGTGCTCGACGACGCTCGACCAGAGCCGCTTGAAATTGCAGTAGCGGCGGTGGAGAGCCTCCATTCGAGAAAACTGCTGAATGTTGGGATCCCTCTGCGGGACACTCCCGGGTGGAAGCGGATGCTGGGCACCCGAAGGTCGAGCCGCATCTCAGAGATCGAGAAAGTCACCGAGCCACGATCTGACCGACATGAGACAGTCCGTGGAGATCTGGCCGGCAATCCGCGTGAGTCGGTCGCGCGAAAGGGTCCGTGGCTGCTCGGTCATGATCCACGATTGCCGGTCGAGTCCGCTGGGTCCGTCGACGCGGATGTGGTTGGGCCATCCGCGGTCAGTCGTCGTGATCGGCAACACGATGACGAGCGTGGTGACGGCGTCCAGATATCCGGCGGAGGCGATGACCAGCACCGGGCGGTGGCCGCCTTGCTCCCGACCGCGAACCGGCTCGAGTGCAGCCCAGGCGATGGCGCCGGGAGCGAGCTCGGTCTCGGTCACGAGTCGGCGTCAGTCAGCTCGGTTCGCTCCCAATCGGAGGACTCCGCCGCATGCGATTCCGCATCCGCGGTCGAGGATCGGGTGGTCGCTGCCTTCAACCGACTCAGCCGCCACCTGCGATCCTCAGCATCTGCGAGACGAGCGAGGTGCGCGCCGAGAGTGAGCCCGTCGCGTGACGCCTGCTCTTTGAGGCGGTCGCGAAGCTCGTCGCTCACCTTGATCGTCGTAGTCATACTTTGAGTATACCGAGCGGTCCAGATGGCCGGGAGTCGGCTGCCATGCTTGTCGCATGGTGCAGCCGAACGACCTCCTCGCCGTCCTTGTCGACGCTGATAATGTGTCCCCTTCGAAGATCGGTGCGGTTCTCACTGAGGTCGCTCGTTTCGGCACTGCCTCGGTCAAGAGGGTCTACGGCGACTGGACCAAGCCGAACTTGAGCAGTTGGAAGCCCGTCGCCAGCGAACACGTGATTCAGCCGATGCAGCAGTTCGCCAACACGATCGGCAAGAACGCGACCGACAGCGCGCTGATCATCGACGCCATGGATCTGCTCTACACGCGTCGATTCAGCGGATTCTGCATCGTGTCGTCCGACAGTGACTTCGCCCGGCTCGCGTCCCGCATTCGCGAAGAGGGTGTCACCGTCTACGGGTTCGGTGAGCGGAAGACGCCCGAAGCGTTTCGCAACGCCTGCGATCAATTCACCTACCTCGACGTGCTCGACGAGCCGTCAGCGGAGAGCACCTCGGCAGTGCCCAAACGGGTTCCGACACCGAAGCTGCGCAACGACACCAAGCTCGTTTCCGGGCTCCGGGCATGTGTCGCCGCGGCGTCGGGAGAGGACGGATGGGCGAACCTCGGCGCAGTGGGTCACCTGATGCGGAAGCAACAGCCCGACTTCGACTCGCGCAACTGGGGCTACGCAAAGCTCTCCGACCTGGTTCGCGCGACGGAACTCTTCCGCATCGAGCCTCGACCCGCCGGGGGATTGCAGGTACAGAACAGAAAGAAGAACGGCGACTGATCGTGGTCGCAACCGGGTCCTGAAAACATCGGATGCCGCGGGGTCACAGTGAACTGCACCCCGCGGCATCCGTGATTCTTCGTGTTTCAGACCTTGGTCAGGCTCGGCGCGCCGACGACCATCTCCTCGATGTTGGCGGGCGAGAGGGCGTGGTGGATCGCGAGCATGCAGGCACCGAGCACGGCGGCATCTGCCCCGGCCTTCGACTGCGTGATCTGCAGGTGCTCGGTGGCCAGCGGCATGGAGCGCGTGTAGACGATCTCGCGCACACCGGCGATGAGGTGCTCGCCCACCTGGGCCGCCGAGCCGCCGATGACGATGACCGACGGGTTGATGAGGCTCACGCAGGTGTTGAGCACCTCGCCGATGTCACGGCCGGCCTGGCGCACGGCCTGGATCGCGTCGATGTTGCCGTGCTTGACGAGCTCGACGACGTCTTGGCCGGTCTCGGCGGTGAGGCCCATCTCGCGCAGGTCGCGTGCGAGCGCAGGCCCCGAGGCGAGCGCCTCGAGACAGCCGCGGTTGCCGCACTTGCAGGGCACGTCGGCGCCGCGCGCCACGTAGACGTGGCCGATGTCGCCCGCGGTGCCCTGCGCGCCGCGCTGCAGGATGCCGCCCGAGATGACGCCCGAGCCGATGCCGGTCGCGACCTTGACGAACATGAGGTGGTCGACGTCGGGCCACGAGAGTTCGCGCTCGCCGAGGGCCATGATGTTGACGTCGTTGTCGACGAGCACCGGCACGGGCCAGCTGTCGTGGAACCAGCCGGGCACGTCGAAGCGGTCCCAGCCGGGCATGATCGGCGGGTTGATGGGGCGGCCCGTGCTGTATTCGACGGGGCCGGGCAGGCCGATGCCGATCGCGAGCACGTCGTCCTGCGAACGGCCGAGTTGGGCGAGCAGGTCGAGGCCTGCGGTCGACACCCAGCTGAGCACTGCTTCTGGGCCCTGTGCGACCTGGACGGGTTCGCTGGCCTCGGCCTGCAGGCGACCGGTGAGGTCGCTGACAGCGATGCGCACGTGCGACGCGCCGACATCGACGCCGAGCACGACGCGGCCGCTCGCCGCGATGGCGAACTGCGACGAGGGGCGGCCGCCGGTCGAGACGGCATCGCCGACAGGGCCGACGAGGCCGAGTTTCATGAGTGCGTCGATACGCAGGGCGACGGTCGAACGCGCGAGCCCGGTCATAGCGGACAGCTCGGTGCGCGTGCGCGGCCGGCCGTCGCGGAGGATCTGGAAGAGGTCGCTCGCGACGGACGAACCGAGGGCGGTGATGTGCCCATCGGCGCCATCGTGACTTATGTCGGTCATAGTCTTATTGTTCCACGGTTTCTGGTCAAAGGGTGCATGCTTCGGTCGTTTGGGTGACCCCAATTCAGTGGTCACGATGGATATTCGAGTTCTCCCGCGGCGCGCAGCTCGTCGGCTTGCAGCACACTCCAGGGGCTGAGCAGGAACGGCACCGCCTCGGCGGCGGCGAGGAAGCCGGCGACGCTTGTCCATCGCCAGTCCATGACCTCGTCGGAATCCGGCCGGGGATCGGATCGCAGCCGCGCGAAGTACACCGGACACACCTCGTTCTCGACGATGCCGTCGGGGGCGACCGCGCGATAGCGGAACTCGGGCAGCACGAGTCGCAGGGCGTCGACCTCGGCGCCGAGTTCGAACCGCATCCGGCGCCGGATCGCGTCTTCGAGGCGCTCGCCAGGCGCCGGATGCCCGCAGCAGGTGTTCGTCCACACGCCGGGCCAGGTTCGCTTCGCGAGCGATCGCCGGGTGAGGAGCATCCGCCCCTCGGAATCGAACACGTAGCACGAGAACGCGAGGTGCAGGGGGGTGTTCGCGGTGTGCACGCGCGACTTGTCCATGGCGCCGATCGGCGCGCCGTCGGCGTCGAGCAGCACGACCTGTTCGTCGGCGAGCGTCGTGCTCATGGCGCGTACGCCGCGTCGTCGGGAATCGATGCCGGCGCCGCGACGCCGGCCGCCTGCAGCACGAGGTCGCGCACCCGCGCGGCGGGCACCGCATCGCCCGCACCGCCCGCGCCGCCCCAGAACGCGAGGTCGGGGTCGGAGCACAGCAGCAGTGGGGAATCGGCCACCGAGTCGGGCAGGCGCCCGTGCGTGCCGCGCACCCACGACCCGTCGAGCGGCACGACGTTCATCGCGTAACGCAGTCCGACCTTCTTCTTCAGCAGGCCGAGCCCGGCCTTCGCCTTCGCGAACCGGTCGCCGGGGTCGAGGAACAGCTCGGCGGGGTCGTAGCCGGGCTTGCGGTGGATGTCGACGCCGCGGGCGAACTCGGGCGCGCGCTCGTCGTCGAGCCAGTAGTAATAGGTGAACCAGGCACCCGGCTCAGCGATGACGACGAGCTCGCCCGAGCGCTCGTGGTCGAGGCCGTAGCGCGCCTGCTGCTCGCGGTCGAGCACCTCGTCGACACCGGGCAGCGCTTCGAGCAGGTCGCGTGCGCGCTTCAGGTCGGCGGGGTCGGCGACGTAGACGTGCGCGACCTGATGGTCGGCGACGGCGAACGCGCGCGACGTCCACGGGTCGAGCTGCTCACGCCCGGCCTGCGTGTAGACCTCGAGCAGGCCCTCCCGGCGCAGGGCGCGGTTGACGTCAACCGGTCGGTTCGCCTGCTCGATGCCGTACTCGGCGACCGCGATCACGGTGACCCCGGCGGCAGCGGCGTCGTCGAGCAGCGGCGCGAGCACCTGGTCGAGTTCGGCCGCGGCCCGGTCGGCAGCGGGCGCGTCGGGCCCGAACCGCTGCAGATCGTAGTCGAGGTGCGGCAGGTACGCCATGACGAGGTCGGAGCCACGCTCGCGCATGATGGTGCGTGTCGCCTCGACGATCCATCGGCTCGACGCGATCGAAGCGGTCGGACCCCAATACTGGAAGAGCGGGAACTCGCCGAGCGCACCCGTCAGCTCGTCGTGCAGGGCCGGCGGGCGCACGTAGGCGTCGGGCGACTTGCGGCCGTCGGCGTGGTAGATCGGGCGCGGGGTCACCGTGACGTCGGTGCTCGCCCCCATCGCGTACCACCAGCCGATATTCGCGGCGGTGAAGCCGGGCTGCGCCCGCCGCGCCGTCTCCCACACCTTCTCACCCTGCACGAGGGCGTTGTGCTGGCGCCAGAGGTGCACCTCGCCGACGTCTCGGAAGTACCAGCCGTTGCCGACGATGCCGTGCTCGCTGGGCGCGAGGCCGGTGAGCATCGTCGACTGCACGCTGCACGTGACCGCCGGCAGCACCGTGTCGAGGCGGGCCTGCGCGCCCGCCGCCGCGAGGGCCCGCAGACGCGGCATGTGCGCGAGGGTGCGCGGGGTCAGGCCGACGACGTCGAGCAGCAGGGTCGAGGTCACGACGCCACCTCCGCCGGTTCCGATTGTGCGGTTTCCGATCGCGCGGGCACCGATCGCGCGGGCACCGATTGCGCGGGCACGGATGCCGCATGCGCGGCTTCTGGCGTCACCTCGAGCAGGTGCTCAGCCGCCCAGCGCAGTTCGCCGGCGATGCCTGCGACGAGGTCGTCGACGGGTTCGGGCAGCACGCTCCACGTGTAGGTCTCGACATCGAGGTGGGCCTCGTCGCCGTGGGGCAGTTCGCGGACGGCGGCAAGGGCGGTGGTGAGCACCTCGGTCGTCGCGGTGATCGGCGGCCGTGGCGAGAGGTGCAGGGGCACGTGGAAGTGCACCCGCCACGGGCCATCCGTCGGCAGCGTCTCGAGTGCCTCGGGAAGGTCGTCGGCAGCGCCCACCGAACCGTCGGCGCGAAGCGCACGGGTCTGGTGCAGGTAGCGCTGCTCGACGAACTCGGCCACCGCGTCGCGGCTCGCCGGGTCTGACGGATGCTCGACGTGCAGGGCTGCCGAGGCCTGCACCTTGACGACGCGCAGGCCCGCGGCGCCGATGCGCTGCACGGCGGCGATCGGGTCGGCGAACGACACCGCGAGGTGACATGTGTCGAGGCAGACGCCCACGAACTCGGGGTCGATGTCGTCGTCGCCCGTGCCGAGGCGTGGCTCGAGCCATGCGACCACATCGGCCACTGTGTCGAGCACGCAACCCGGCTCGGGCTCGATCGCCAGTCGCACCGTGCGGCCGGTCGCGGCGCGCAGCGCACGCAGGCCACGCGAGACCGTCGCGACCGCCTCGGTCGCGCGCAGGTCGTCGTCGGCGGTCCACGGTTCGCGCCACCCGAGCGGCAGGGTCGAGATGCTGCCGGCCGCGCCCTCGGGCAGCAGGTCGGCGAGCACTGCCGCGCAGTCGAGGGTGTACCGGACCCGGCGCAGGTCGGTCCAGTCGGGGCGGTAGACGTCGAGCTTGACGACGTCGGCGTGGAACGCGCGGTACGGGAACGCGTTGATCGTGCGCAGCGTGAGGCCGTTCACGTCGAGCCGCTCGCGCAGGCGCTGCCGGTCATCGGCGCTCGACGCGAGCTGCCGGGCGAGGCCGGCGGGAAGCCAGAGTCCGACCCCGAGCTCGTCGAGGCCGGCCGCGCGTCGCACCGGCCCGGCGAACGCGTCGAGCTGGGCGAGCACACCCTCGAGGTCTTCGGCAGGGTGCACGTTGGTGCAATAAGAGAGGTGCATCAGACCCGTGCCCCGCGCAGCACCGAGTTGCCCTCGAAGGTGACGCCCGCCGCAGGCGGCTCGTGCTCGGCGAACCCCGGCACCGGGTCGAGGTGCAGGCGCCCGCTCTGCCCGTAGAACGCTACGGGGTTCTGCCAGAGCACGACGTCGACGTCGTCTTCGCTGAACCCGGCCTCGAGCATCGCCCGCGCCGTCTTGCGGGTCTTCAGCGGGTCGGAGTTGCCCCAGTCGGCGGCCGAGTTCACGAGCACCCGCGCCGTGCCGAACTCCTGCAGGATCGCGACCATGCGCTGCTCGTCCATCTTGGTGTCGGGGTAGATCGAGAAGCCCATCCAGCAGCCGCTGTCGGCAACCGCGGCGACCGTGGTTTCGTTGAGGTGGTCGACCACGACCCGCTCGGGGGCGATGCCCGACTCGCGCACCACGTCGAGGGTGCGGGTCGTGCCCGCCGCCTTGTCGCGGTGCGGCGTGTGCACCATCGCCGGCAGTTCGAAGGCGACGGCCAGGGCGAGTTGCGCCGCGAACACCTCGTCTTCGTCGGCGGTCATCGAGTCGTAGCCCAGTTCGCCGACCGCGACGACGCCGTCTTTGGCGAGGTAGCGCGGCAGCACGTCGAGCACCTCGCGGCAGCGGGCGTCGTTCGCCTCCTTCGGATTGAGGCCGATCGTGCAGTGGTGACGGATACCGTACTGCGCGGCACGGAACCGCTCCCAGCCGATGAGCGCGTCGAAGTAGTCGATGAAGCTGCCCACGTTCGTGCGGGGCTGGCCGAGCCAGAACGACGGCTCGACCACGGCGCGAACGCCCGACTCGTACATCGCACGGTAGTCGTCGGTCGTGCGCGCGCTCATGTGGATGTGGGGGTCGAAGATTCGCATGGTCAGCCTCCCGGCGTAGGGGTCGAGGTGGTGGAGGAAGCAGAGAAAGAGGCCGCGACCCGGCGCATGTCGTCGTTGATCTCGCGACCCGCGGCCCGGCGCTCGGCGACGAGCCCCGCTGCCATGCGGGCGAGCTCGTCGTCGGCGCGGTCGTCGAGCCGGGCGACGACATCGACGGGGATGCCCATGAAGAGCACCTTCAGCACCCCGTGCCGCCACGCGTGGTCGTCGAGGTGCGCACCGGCGAAACCGCCGAGCGCGGCCGCCACGAGCCGCGGGTCGTTCGTGCGCAGGGCGTCGGCCACGAGCTCGAGGCCCGCGTCGACGACCACCGACGCGAGCAGCGACTCGGGCGCGGCGTTCAGCCCGCGCAGCACACCGCGCCGTTCGGCGTCGTCGCCGTAGCGGTAGAGCTCGCCCAGCGTGGCAGCCGCTTCGTCGGCGGGCAACGCCGTGAGCACCGCGGCGACGAGCTGCTCGCGGGCGAGGTCGTCGGCCGTGCCGTACCTCAGCCCGAGCGGATCGCCCGCCGGGTCGACCGGCTCGCGGCCGACGGCACGCCCGGCGGCAGGGAACAGCACCGCGATGCGCTGCGGCTCGACGGCGATGTCGCTGACGGCGTTCGCCGTCCACGGGTGTGTCATCGTTCCTCCCAAGCCGTGCGCAGCGCACGCATGCTGCGTGCGGCGGCGCCCGGCGCGTCGTGCGAGTGGCGGGGCAGTTCGACCGCCGCCACACCGCGGTATGCGATCTCGTGCATGGTCGTGAGCGCCGCGGTCAGGTCGAGCTGCCCGCGCCCGAGCTCGAGGTGCTCGTGCACCCCGGGCATCATGTCGTCCACCTGCACATTGACGAGCAGGTCGCCCGCGCCGCGCAGGGCCCCGACGACCCCGTCGGGTTCGACCGCGACGCAGTGCCCCAGGTCGACGGTGATGCCGAGCGCGTCGGGCGCGCCGAGCTCGTCACGCAGGCGCAGGGCGTCGGCGACGGTCTCGACGAGCATTCCGGGTTCGGGCTCGAAGCCGAGCACCACCCCCGATGCCTCGGCGTACGCGACGACCTCGCGCATGCGGCCGACGAGCAACGACCAGGCCTCGGCACGCGGCATCCGATCGGGCACGACGCCCGACCACAGCGAGACGCAGTCGGCCCGCAGCACCACCGCGAGGTCGATCGCGCGGCGCAGGAACCGCATGCGCGATTCGGCGTCGACGTCGACGAGGGTGGGGCGGTGCTTGACGAACGGATCGAGCAGGTACCTCGTGCCGGTCTCGACGACGACGCGCCAGCCGAGTGCGTCGAGCCGCTCACGAAGGCGGGCGGCCTGCGCGTCGGCGTCGGCGGCGAACGGGTCGAGGTGCGGATGACCCAGGGTGAGCGCGATCGCCCCGTAACCGGTCGCCTCGAGCACGTCGAGGGCGCGGTCGAGTGGGTGGTCGGCGAAGCCGTTGGTGCCGTATCCGAGCGCGAAGTCTGCGCCGGGCAGCGGATGCCACAGCGCGTCGATCGCGGAGGCCAGGGTGTCGCTCACGTGACATCACCCCGCGATCGCCGTGCCGAGAGCGCTCGGCGGGCGGCGTCGACCCCGCCGAGCAGTGCTGCCGGGCCGAGCGCGCCCGCGCGTGCGGTGAGCGTCGCCTGCAGCGGCACCATCGCGCCGATGCCCGCCCGCGTCGCGGTGCGCACGTTCGCCGCCGAGGGGTCGTCGAGGGTCTTCAACTGGGCGGGCAGGGTTGTGGCGAGGTATGCGGCCGCCCCGGCGACGGCGGCGAGCACCGAGACGACGCCGTGGGCCCGGCCCCCGGCGCGGGCGCGTCGACGCGGCGCGCCCGCGCCGGCGAGTGCCGCCACCGCCGCCGCTCCGGTGATCGCGATGCCGGCGCGCGCCGTGCCCACCGAGCCGCCGTGCACCTCGCCGCGCGAGGTGGCGGTGACGCCCGCCGTGTGCAGGGCCACGGTCGCCGCGGCAGGCAGTGCCCTGCGTGCGCCGCCACCGCCCATGAGCACGTCGAGCCCGCGGCATGCCGCCATCGACACGGGGCCGGCCGCAGTGCTCTTCGCAACCGTGTTGTACAGCACGATGGCGCCGACGAGCGGTGCGGCGACCGCGAGCGATCGGCGACCGCCTCCGGCCGCCGCGAGCCCGACGCCGACGGCCATGCACGCCGAGGCGATACCGAGTGCGCGCCGCGCCGGCACCCGACCCGACGGGATCGGGCGCTCGGGTCGCTCGACGGAATCGAGGTCACGATCGGCGTAGTCGTTCAGTGCCATCCCGCCGCTGTACAGGAAGACCGACGCGAGCGGCAGCAGCCACTGCCGCGGCGCGAAGCGAGCGCCGCCCGAATGGCCGCCCGCGATGGTGTCGCCGAGCACCGTGAGCGCGGCGGGCGCGCGCACGAGCTCGAGGACGTCACCGGCGGTCGTCATCGTCCGAGTGCCTCTGCGGGCCGGGCCGGCGCCGATGCTGCCGGCGCCGATGCTGCGACCGCCGCCGCGGTAGATGCCGCCGCGGCGGCGACGCGCTCACCGGTGGCGTGCGCCCAGGTGTAGAGCTCGCTCGCCTGCTGCGAGAAGTCGTGCACGTCGCTGCCCCACGGGTCTTTGAAGAAGAACCCGAGCTCGGGCACCACCCCGCGCACGCCCGCGGATTCGGCCAGCGCGAGCAGCCGCGCGATGTCGAGGATCAGCGGCGCTGCGAGCATCGAGTCGTAGGCGCTCCATATGGTCTGCATCGTGATGCGCGACCCGAGGAATCCTTCGGCGTGGATGTGGTCCCACGCGGTCTTGATGTCGCCGAGGTCGGGCACGTTGTCGATGTGCAGGGGTGCGACGACGTGCTCGCCGACGAGGCTGCGCAGGCCGCGGGTCTTCGACGCGAGCTTGCTGCGCACCGCCTCTGGGTCGGCGAGCGTCGCGCCGTCGCCCCCGCCGAGCAGGTTCGCGCCCGCCCACGAGTGCACGTGCATGCCGCGCGCCACGAACATCGGCGCGATCGCGGTGCGCAGCAGGGTCTCGCCGGTCTTGCCGTCTTGACCGGCGAAGGCGATGCCGCGTTCGTCGGCGAGCGCCCGGACCGCCGGGAGCGTGAGCCCGGTCGACGGGGTGAAGCACGCGTACGGGCTGCCCGACTCGATCGCGGCGAGGGCGGTGATCGCGCTTGCCGGCAGCAGCGCGGCTGTGGGGTCGGCGAGGACCGCGGCGAGCAGAGCGGTGTCGTGGAACTCGGGCCGGTCGGCCGGGAGGGGCTCGGTCGACGAAACGTCGACGACGACCACGGTGCGAAGCCCGTGCCGTTGACGGAACCCGGTAATGTCCCCCGCGAGCCGGCGCACGGCGGCGGCCTGGCTGCCGTGGTGCGCCGACGGTTCGTAGCCGGGCCGGATCTCGTCGTCGGCCTGCTCGAGACCCGCCCGCGCCGCCGTCACCAGGCGGGGCGGGATCATGCCCGAGTCTGCGAGCTGCTGGGCGCGATCGACCAGCGGGGTGCGGCTGATGTCGTGGCCGCCGAGCACGAGGCCGGAGAAGTGCGGCAGGGGCACGCCGACGAACTCGTCGCCCGCCGTCGTGCAGCCCGTGGGTGCGGCCAGGTCGTTCGCGATCACGTGCAGCCCGACGGCGACGGTCGTGCCGATCGAGCCGCGCGCGCCGACGAGCCAGACCCCGACGCGGTCGTTGGGGCGGTCGGCCGCGGGGGCCTCGTTTCGTGGGGTGTCGAGCATGGTCACGTCGTTCCTCCAGGTGGTGTCGTTCATCGCCGCCGCCCGCGCATCGAGCGTGCGAGGTCGGCCAGGTGAGTCGCCAGCGGTTCGGGCAGCGCCGTGTCGGCGAGTCGGATGCCCCGGCTCATGTACTCGTCGACGATGCGTGCCACCGACTCGCGTGCGCCGGTTCGCAACACGATCTCGCGCACGAGGTCGGCGTCGGCGTCGGTCGCGTCGGGCAGCCCGAGCACGGCGTCGAGGGTCGCGCGGTCGGCGAAGCCGGCTCGCGCGTAGGCGATGCGGATGTGCTCGGTGCGCTTGCCCTGGCGCACGTCGGAGAGCACCGACTTGCCCGTCGCCTCGGTGACGCCGAAGAGACCGAGGTCGTCGTCGGCGAGCTGGTAGGCGATGCCGAGCGCGATGCCGATCTGCGTGAGGCTGTGCAGCGTCGCCTCGGACTCGCACCCGGCCGCGACCGCGCCCAGTCGAAGCGGCAGCACCACGCTGTACGCGGCGGTCTTCAGTTCGGCGACCCGCAGCGGCGTGGCACGATCGGGCGTGATCGTCTCGGACTGCACGTCGAGCAACTCTCCGGCGATCGTGCGCTCGAGTTCGGTCGTCGCCTCGAGGGCCAGCCGGTGTCGCACCGGGAGCGGCGCCGCCGACTCGAGCAGCGCGAGCAGCGCGGCGTTCAGCGCGAGGTCGCCTGCCAGCAGCCCCGCCGCGAGCGCCTGCCGTTCGGCCGCATCAGCCCGCGTGCCGGCCGCGAGTGCCGCGTCGTGCGAGCGGCCGATCAGGTTCGGCACGCCGTGGCGCACCCGGTCGCCGTCGATGAGGTCGTCGTGCATGCAGAGACCGAGGTGCAGCAGCTGCTGGGCGCCGGCGACCTCAGCGAGCAACTGCCGTTCGGCGCCCCCCATGCCGAGGTAGGCCGCGGCGACGAGCCGTGGACGCATGTGCTTGCCGCCGTCAGAAGCCTCAGCGTCGTCGATGAGGCGTGTCACCGCCGGGCCGATGTCGGCGCACCGCGCACGCACGCGCTGCCAGAGTGCCGAGGTCGCGGCCGGTGAGTGCACCGCGAACGCCTCGACGAGCGCCGCGAGCCCGTCGCCGGTCGCATCATGCGCTTGCGCCGGGGGAACCGGGTCTTCGACCACCGAGGCCGCCGGTACTGGCTTCATGGTGCTCCTCCGTCGACGGTGACTGGCTCGACCGGCCCAGAACGTGGAACAGCGGCCCCGAGATTCGAGGCCGGCTTCTGCTTCTGCCGCCGGATGCGATGAAAGTCACGCTATCGCCGACGTAAGTAGCGCGCAAGACCCCGTTCTTACGATTCTAGATCGATGGAACCTGTCCGCGGTCGCTCGATACCCCGGCGACTCGGGGTATCGAACGCAACCCGCAGCGCGTAATGTCTGGCGCGTAGACGGTGACCGACCCGGGGGTTCGGCACTTCTCGGGGTCGATCACCTCCGATGCATCTCGCGCGGCGCGCGGGCCGGGAGCCGACCCCGTTGGAAGGACATCACCGATGACTCACGACCCCAATGTGCTCGCTCCCACCTACACCCGCACGGCCGTGCGGGCGGTTGCCCCGCGGCTGACGATCCCCGACTCCGAGATGGACCCGGGCTCGGCCCGCCAGATCGTGCACGACGAGACGATGCTCGACGGCAACGCGCGCCTGAACCTCGCGACTTTCGTCGCCACCTGGATGGGCGACGAGGCCGACCGCCTCTACGCCGAGTCGTACGACAAGAACATGGTCGACAAAGACGAGTACCCGCGCACCGCCGCGATCGAAGAGAACTGCTGGCGCATCCTCGCCTCGCTGTGGAGTGTTCCCGACGTGACGAACGCCATCGGCACGTCGACCATCGGGTCGTCCGAGGCGTGCATGCTCGGCGGTCTCGCATTCAAGCGGCGGTGGCAGATCGCGCGACGGGCAGCCGGCAAGTCGACCGAGAAGCCGAACCTCGTGATGAGCTCGGCCGTGCAGGTGTGCTGGGAGAAGTTCTGCAACTACTTCGAGGTCGAGATGCGCCTCGTGCCCATCACCGACGAGCACCCGTGCCTCGACGGCAGCCAGCTCGAGCAGTACGTCGACGAGAACACGATCGGCGTCGTCGCGATCATGGGGGTGACCTACACCGGCATCTACGAACCCGTGAAAGAGATCGCGGCCGCACTCGACGCCCTGCAGGAGAAGACCGGTCTCGACGTGCCGATACACGTCGACGGGGCATCCGGTGCAATGATCGCGCCGTTCCTGCAGCCCGAGATCGAGTGGGACTTCCGCCTCGCCCGCGTGCACTCGATCAGCACGTCGGGCCACAAGTACGGGCTCGTGTACCCCGGCGTCGGCTGGGTGGTCTGGCGCTCGCTCGACGTGATGCCCGAAGAGCTCATCTTCAGGGTCAGCTACCTCGGCGGCGACATGCCGACGCTCGGGCTGAACTTCTCGCGCCCGGGCGCGCAGGTGCTGCTGCAGTACTACCAGTTCCTTCGGCTGGGCCGCGAGGGCTACACGGCGATCCAGCAGGAGTGCCAGGACGTCGCGAAGTACCTCGCGAAGGGCATCAGCGAGATCGGTGCCTTCGAGCTGTGGAATGACGGCAGCGACATCCCCGTCTTCGCCTGGCGCATGAAGGCCGGCTACACCGACAAGTGGAACCTCTACCACCTGCAGGACCGCCTGCGCATGAAGGGCTGGCTCGTGCCCGCCTACCCGATGCCCGACGACATGAGCGATCTCACCGTGCAGCGCATCGTCGTGCGCAACGGCCTCAGCCGCGACCTCGGCGACGAGCTGCTCGACGACATCCGCACCGAGACGGCCTGGCTCGACAACCTGAGCTCGCCGATGCCGACCGAGGGGCAGAAGCCCGGCTTCCACCACTGAGCGTCAGATGAGCACGGATGCCGCGTCGCTGGGCTCCCCCGCGGATCGCGCCGAACGACCCCGGCGGTTGCGTCGTGAGGCGTGGGGCTTCGCCGTCGGATCGCTGTGCTTTCTCGTGGGGGCGGTGCCGTTCTATGCGGAATGGGCCGGGGCCGTCGCCACGGGGGTCACGTTCTTCGCGGGGTCGATCTTCTTCACCGTGGCGGCGTTCATCCAGCTGAGCCTCAGCGGGCGGCGGCCACCGCGCTCCGACACGAACCGCGCCGACCGCGCCGACTGGTGGGCCGCCGTCGTGCAGTTCTTCGGCACCCTCTGCTTCAACGTCAGCACCCTCGTCGCGCTGCTCGCGGCGATCGCCGACCCGACCCGCCTCGGCGCGGGCTGGCGGCCCGACGCCTGGGGTTCGATCGCGTTCCTCGTCTCGAGCGCGCTCGCCGTGGTCGCGACGAAGGATCGCGGGCGGCTCTGGGACACCGACGCCCGCACCTGGCACGGCACCTGGCTGAACCTGGTCGGCTCGATCGCCTTCGGTGCCTCGGCGGTCGGCGCCTACGTGGTGCCCGAGACCGGCACCCTGCTGAGCATGTTCTGGGCGAACCTCGGCACCCTGCTCGGTGCGATCTGCTTCCTCGTGGCGGCGCTGCTCTCGCGGCGCACGATCGACGAGGAGGCGTGAGCGCAGCGAGCGGATGCCGCGACCGGGCTTCAGCCGACATCTCGGTGCAGGTACTCCCGAAGCAGCTTCGCGGGAGCCCTCGCCGCCCACGCCTCTGCGACGACCTCGGCGAGGCGCTCCTTCGGGATGCGGTCGAGATGCACGAGCACGGCGGCGTAGCCGTCGAAGTGCGGCGTCGTGAAGAAGACCGACGGGTCCTCGGAGATCAACGCGAACTTCACCGCCTCGTCCTCGGTCCATGCGCCGAGCACCGGCCCGTCCTGGGCGTCGAAGCCGAGCGCATCGAGGTCGGCGCGCCGCAAAGGGCGCTCCCAGACGAAGCCCTTGGCCCGCACCTTCCACTGCGCGCTCCCGCGCGAGACGTGCTCGCTCGTCTCGGGCAGCGCGAGTGCCAACTCGCGCACGTCGTCCCACGTCGCCATGGGCGAAGGCTACGCCCGCGGATGTCGCGACGCAGCAGATCGCGGACCACTGGCCACGGGTGCCCCGGCCGGAGTGCCTGCCGCGGGGTGCTCTGCCCCGGGGGTGCAGGAAGAACGGCGCGGCACGCCGCTTCGGGCGTCGTGGACTGCGGCGTGGCGCACAGGAGTTCCTGCATTCGGGTGCGGCCCGGCCGATGTGGAACCCCGGCCACGGGACATCCGCTCGATCGTCGATTCGGATCGCAACAGGCGCTCTGGTAAGCTGGCTCGTTGGCTGGGTACTTCCACTGCCCAGACCGTCGACAATCCCATCGAACTCCGCGAGAAATCGCGGGCTTCAGCGTGGAGATC
The DNA here is from genome assembly GCF_039529735.1 of Agromyces neolithicus. Lineage (NCBI taxonomy): Bacteria > Bacillati > Actinomycetota > Actinomycetes > Micrococcales > Microbacteriaceae > Agromyces > Agromyces neolithicus. Next base: position 420,523 of record NZ_BAAANJ010000001.1, on the reverse strand, counting down.
GTCAGCAGACAAGAGACCTTGGGAGGGGCATCCGCCCCTCGGTATTGGAGGAAAGACCAATGGCAGCAGTGTGCCAGGTGACTGGAGCCGTTCCCGGCTTCGGGCACAACATCTCGCACTCGCACCGCCGGACGAAGCGCCGCTTCGACCCGAACGTGCAGAAGAAGACCTATTACGTGCCGTCGCTGCGTCGTAGCATCACCATCAACGTGTCCGCCAAGGGCATCAAGGTGATCGACGCCCGTGGCATCGAAGCAGTGGTCAAGGACATGCAGGCACGTGGGGTGAAGCTCTAATGGCGAAGGCACAGGACATCCGGCCGATCATCAAGCTTCGGTCGACGGCAGGCACCGGGTACACCTACGTGACCCGCAAGAACCGCCGCAACAACCCCGACCGTCTCGTGCTCAAGAAGTACGACCCTGTAGTGCGCAAGCACGTCGACTTCCGAGAGGAGCGCTAAGACATGGCGAAGAAGAGCAAGATCGCGCGCAACGAGCAGCGCAAGGTGATCGTCGACCGCTACGCGGCCAAGCGCCTCGAGCTGAAGAAGGCGCTCGTCGACCCCAACGGCACCGACGAGACCCGCGAGGCTGCCCGCGTCGGCCTGCAGAAGCTTCCCCGCAACGCATCGCCGGTTCGCGTGCGTTCGCGTGACGCCATCGACGGTCGCCCCCGCGGCAACCTCTCGAAGTTCGGCATCTCGCGCGTGCGCTTCCGCGACATGGCGCACCGTGGCGAGCTGCCCGGCATCACGAAGTCGTCGTGGTGACACGACGACAGTAGGCACAGCCGAGCAATTCAGCTCGCGCTCCGGCGCGAGCTGGTAGCAGTAGCTTCAGGCTTCACCCGCTTCACGAAAGGGGCGTCCCGGATCATCCGGGACGCCCCTTTCGCCATCCCACCCGCGCCGCGCTCCCGCGCCGCGCCCCGCGCGCATTCCTCCCTTCCCGGGGTGCTTTTGCGCAAGTCGGATGCCCCGAACGCGCCTTCGATTGCGCGAAAGCACCCCCGCAACGTGGCCGACCTGGTGCGACACGCCGAAGAGAAGGCGCGGAAAGGGCCGGAAATCCGCGGGATTCCGCGGATCTCTGTTACATTCGAGGCGGCCTGAAGGCCACGGGGGCGTTCGAATGATCGTTCTCGCTCCAATTCAATTTGCTGTACTTTTCACAGCGGAAGTCCTGAGGAGGACATTCAATGGCTGACACGCTGAACAAGTCCGAGCTCGTCGCGAAGATCGCTTCGTCGACCGGCCAGAGCCAGGCCACCGTCGACGGCGTGCTCAACGGCCTGTTCGAGGCGCTCGCCCAGTCCGTGGGCTCGGGCACCAAGGTCTCCATCCCCGGCTGGCTCGCCGTCGAGCGCACGCACCGCGCTGCGCGCACCGGCCGCAACCCGCAGACCGGCGCCACGATCGAGATCCCGGCCGGCTACTCGGTCAAGGTCTCGGCCGGATCGAAGCTCAAGGCTGCTGCCAAGTAGCAGGGCCGTTCAGAGGGGGCGCGCGGCATGAGCCGTGCGCCCCTTCGCCGTCTGCGAGCGTGCGCGCAGACGACGACGTCTAGGCTGGTTCAGTGCCCCGCTCCGTCCGCGTGCTCGGCCCTGCCGTGCTCATCACCGTCGCGATCGCCGCGACCTTCGCCGCGCTCGCATTCGGGGGCGGCGCCGACGCGCAGCTGATCCAAGATCCGGGGGCGATCACCCGCTACGGCGTGCCGATCGCGAAGCTGCTCACGAACCTCTCGGCCGCCGGCATGATCGGCGCGCTCGTGCTCGCGGTGTGGGCGCTGAGCCCGAAGCGCCGCGAGTTCGACCTCGCCCTCGATGTCGCCGCGGCCTCTGCGGCGGTGATGACGGTCGCGAGTGCGGCGACCGCGTTCTTCACGTTCCTGCTCGTCACGGCCGTGCCGTTCGACCTGAGCGATGACTTCGGGCAGAAGCTCGGCCAGTTCGTCACCACGATCGAACTCGGCCAGGCGTGGCTCGCGACCACCCTCATCGCTGCCGCCGTGACAGTGCTGTGCTTCGCCGTGCGCAACCACACGGCGCTCGTGTTCGTGACCGCGCTCGCGGTCGCCGCGCTCGTGCCCATGGCGCAGCAGGGTCACGCGGCGGGCGCGGCCGGTCACAACGCCGCCATCTCGGCGCTCGGCCTGCACCTCGTGTTCGCGGCGGCCTGGCTGGGCGGGTTGCTCACGATCGTGTTGATGAAGCGCACGCTCGGCGCCGAGCGGCTCGTGGTCGTGCTCACCCGGTACTCGACGGTCGCGCTCGTCTGCTTCATCGTCGTGGCCGTGTCGGGCTATGCGAGCGCGGCGCTGCGCATCGGCACGCTCGACGAACTCGCCACGCCCTACGGCGGCCTCGTCGTCGTCAAGGTGACGGCGCTCATCGCGCTGGGACTGTTCGGTGCGGTGCAGCGTCGGTTCCTGATCGGGCGGATGACCCGTGGTGCGGGCACGGCGGGCGGCGGGGCGTTCTGGTGGCTCGTCGTCGGCGAGCTGGTCTTCATGGGGCTCGCGTCGGGTGTCGCCGCTGCGCTCGCGCGCACCGCGACGCCCGTCGCCGAAGCTGCAGGCTCGCTCGCTCGCACCCCCGCCGAGATCCTCACGGGCGAGCCGCTGCCGCCGTGGCCCGAGTACTTCCGGTTCTTCACCGAGTTCAAGCCCGACCTGCTCTGGGTCGTCGCGTGCGGGTTCGGCATCTTCTTCTACCTCGCGGGCGTGCTGCGGCTGCGCCGGCGCGGCGACCACTGGCCCGTGTACCGCGCGGTGCTGTGGGTCGCCGGCCTGCTGCTGCTGGCCTACGTCACGAGCGGCGGTGTCAACGCATACGAGCAGTACCTCTTCTCGGCGCACATGCTCGGCCACATGGCGCTGACCATGGCGGTGCCGGTGCTGCTCGTACCGGGTGCCCCGGTGACACTCGCGGCACGGGCCATCCGGCCTCGAAAAGACGGCAGTCGCGGCGGCCGTGAGTGGATCCTGCTCGCCGTGCACTCGAAATTCGCCGGTTTCATCGCGAACCCGATCGTCGCGGCAGTGCTGTTCGCCGGCTCGCTGTGGGTGTTCTACTACACGCCGCTGTTCCGGTGGTCGATGCTCGACCACATCGGCCACGAGTGGATGGTCACGCACTTCCTCATCACCGGCTACCTGTTCGTGCAGTCGCTCATCGGCATCGACCCGGTGCCCTACCGCCTGCCGTACCCGTTCCGTTTGCTGCTGCTGCTCGGCACCATGGCGTTCCACGCGTTCTTCGGGCTGGCGATCATGAGCGGCACGGGGCTGTTCCTCGCCGACTGGTACGGCGCGATGGGCTGGGGCACTGACGCGCTTGTCGACCAGCAGCTGGGCGGCGGCATCGCGTGGTCTGTCGGCGAGATCCCGACGGTCGCGCTCGCCATCACCGTCGCGGTTCAGTGGGCGCGCAGCGACGAGAAGGAATCGAAGCGGCTCGACCGGCACGCCGACCGCACGGGCGACGCCGAGCTCGCGGCGTACAACGCCCGCCTCGCCGCGATCGCCGAGCACGACACACGTACTCCGTAGCTCGCCCGTACTCCGTAGCTCGCCCCGCCTGTTCCCCGCCGTCCGGAGAACAGGAAACCGCGCACGCCACGCCGCAGCGGTTCCTGTTCTCGACACGTCGGCGGCGTGTCTTCCTGTTTTCGCGATGGGACGGGACAGGGCGGACGGGACGGGCGGGACGGGCGGGGCTGGGCGGGACAGGTGGAGCGGGCGGATGTCGCTACTTGAGCTGGATCGCGATGGAGCCGTCGGGGTTGATCGTCGCCGCGAGGGCGAGCGTGAACGGCCGGTCCTGCTCGACCGTGTAGAAGTGGCCGTCGAACAGGTCTTGGGCCTCGACCGAGATGTGCGCGACGCCCTCGGTGGGCGGCATGTCGAACGAGCTCTCGCCCGCCGTGAGCGTGACCTGCGGGGAGGTCAGGATGGACCACTGCGGCTCGGCCGTGACCCGGTCGTCGATCTCGATGCCGAACGGGCACCCGGCGGGCTGCAGTACCGGCTGCTCGGCGCACGCGGTGAGGTACTCGTCGACCTTGAGCTGCACGCGCTCGACGAACGCGGGGGTGGGCTGCGCGTCGACCGTGACCGGCACCTGCTCGGCAGCGCCGGCGACCACCGAGACGTGGGCCGCCTCGAGCAGCACGGAGTCGTATTCGAACGTGTAGGCCGCGGGGGCGATGGCGAGGTACGGTGCCGTGTGGCTGAATGCGGTGAGCTCGTCGCCGGTTTTGTTCGCGCGCGTGTCGAGGGTGAGATCGCCCACCGTGAAGAGCGGGTTGTGGGCCGCCGTCACATCGATGACCGCGATGGGGCTGTCGGCGAACTCCCACCGGTGCAACACTCCGTAGAGCGGCTCGAGCGGGCGCACGAGGAAGGTCGACTCGGCGATCTCGTCGCCGAGCCGGTAGCTCGCCGTGACCGAATGGCTGCCGTCGGGATTGGCGACGTCGCTCACGATCGTGATGTCTTCGGGGCCGGCCGAGACGACGCCCGAGCGCAGCATCGCCGTGGAGATGTCGGCGGGCAGGCCGAAGGCCTCGAGCTCGGCGTCGTCGAGGGCGACTCCGGGTGTCGACGCGGCCGCGGCGATGTCGTCGTCGGCGATCGCCTCGAGGTAGCGCTCGACGAAGCTCGAAGAGCCGTAGATGGTGGCGTTCAACCCTCCGAGGGCGGCGAGGAACGTACCGACGACGAGCATCGCGAGGGCAGCCCACCCGATGACGGCCATGGCGGATACCCGACCTCGGCGCACGTCTGAACTCCCCACCCGGCCCAGTCTATGGGTGGGCTCTGCGGCAACCTGAGCATATCCACAGCCCCGATGCCGACCCCGCTGTGCACAGGTGCGGGCGCCGCAGGGAAACACCCGGCGCACGCGGTTACAGTGGGAGCGCGCATGCTCGGGGACCGTGCGGTGCCGACGGCCGGCACCTGCGCGCGGCGACCGGCCGCGACATCCGCTCGCCTCACCGAAAGACTCCCCGTGCAGAACGTGACCCTCACCCGCGAACAGGCCGCGGTGTTCCAGGCGATCGAGGGAACCCGCGAGCACGTGTTCGTCACGGGGCGGGCGGGCACCGGCAAGTCGACGCTGCTGAACCACCTGAACTGGCACACGCAGAAGCAGATCGTGATCTGCGCGCCCACGGGCGTCGCGGCGCTCAACGTGGGCGGGCAGACCATCCACTCGCTGTTCCGGCTGCCGATCGGGGTCATCGCCGACCACGACATCGACCAGAACGACGCGGTGCGCAAGATCTTGAACGCCATGGACACGCTCGTGATCGACGAGGTGTCGATGGTGAACGCCGACCTGATGGACGCGATGGACCGGTCGCTGCGACAGGCCCGCCAGCGCCCGCTCGAGCCGTTCGGCGGCGCCCAGGTCGTGCTCTTCGGCGATCCGTACCAGCTCGCACCGGTGCCCGGCGACGGCGACGAGCGCGCCTACTTCGCCGACACCTATGACTCGATGTGGTTCTTCGACGCGAAGGTGTGGAGCGACGCCGACCTCAAGATCTTCGAGCTCGGCGAGGTGCACCGCCAGCACGACGACGAGTTCAAGCTCATGCTGAACGCCGTGCGGCACGGCAGGGTCACCGCCGAGATCGCCGGCGTGCTCAACGGCGTCGGCGCGCGCCGACCGCTGCCCGAGCACGGGGCCATCACGCTCGCCACGCGCAACGACACCGTCAACCGCATCAATGCCACCCAACTGCATCGGCTGCCGGGCACCTCGCAGGCGAACGAGGCCGAGGTCAACGGCGACTTCGGCGGGCGGGCGTTCCCGGCCGACGAACGGCTCGAGTTGAAGGTCGGCGCGCAGGTGATGTTCCTGCGCAACGACACCGCCATCGGGCACGAGGCCCAGCGCTGGGTGAACGGCACGATCGGCACGATCACGTCGCTGAAGCGCGAGGTGAAGGTCGAGATCGACGGCGACGAGCACGAGGTCGAGCCGGTGACGTGGGAGAAGTTCAAGTACTCGTGGGACCCGGTGCGCAAGAAGCTCGAGCGCGAGATCGTCGCCGAGTTCACCCAGTTCCCGCTGCGGCTCGCGTGGGCCGTCACGATTCACAAGTCGCAGGGCGCGAGCTACGAGACCGCGATCGTCGACCTGGGCTCGCGGGTGTTCAGCCCCGGCCAGACGTACGTCGCGCTGAGCCGCCTCACCGCACTCGACGGGCTCTATCTGTCGCGTCCCCTGCGGCCGAGCGACATCATCGTCGACCGCAATGTCGAGCGGTTCATGTCGGGCGCGATCCGCGAGATCGGGCCTGCTGACGCCTGATCGGGGTACATCGGCGACGTCGGGTTACAATTCGTACGGACACACAGCTGAGGGGGCTTGGTGGGTGACCGGTACAGGGGCAGGCGGCGATGGCGAACAGCCGTCGCCGCGTTCGCAACCGCTGCTGCGCTCACGCTGACCGCCTGCACCGGCGGCGCAGCCGACCCCGGGCAGCAGTTCGATCCCGTCGATGCCGAATTCGACGAGCAGCTCGTGACGTCGCTCGACGCGGTGCTCGACCAGGCGATCGCGCTCAGCGGATCGAGCGGCGGGGTCGCCGGGGTGTGGGCACCTTGGTCAGGATCGTGGTCTGCGGCGTCGGGTGTCGTGGGGTTCGGCGAAGACGCCCGGCCGGTGTCGACCAGCACTCGGTTCCACCTCGGCACCCTCACGGCTGAGCTGACCTGCACGGTTCTGCTGCGTCTCGTCGAGGCCGGCACCGTCGCGCTCGACGACCCGGTGACCGAATACGTCGACCGCGTGGCGGGGCTCGAGGGCATCACGCTCGAGCAGCTGTGTCGTCACACCTCGGGCCTGGCCGACTACTACCCCGGCCTCGAGGCGCACATGATCGCGAACCCCGAGCGCATCTGGTCGCCGAACGAGTTGCTCGCGACCGGCCTCGCGGGCGAACGCATCGGAGCACCGGGCGAGACGTGGTCGTACTCGCGCACGGGCATCCTGCTGCTCGGCATGGCACTCGAAGCGGCCACTGACCGCAGCTGGAACGATCTCGTGGATCAGTACGTGGCCGGGCCGCTCGGCCTCGACGACACAACCCTGCCCGCCCCGACCAGCACCCGCATCGACGGCGTGCTGGGGGCGTATGCGGCGACCATCGGGGCCGACGGCAAGCCCGTCTGCGATGCCATTCTCGACGACTCGGCGCAGTCGAGTTCGACGGGCGGGGTCGCCGCCGGTGCGGTGTCGAGCCTCGACGACGTCTACCGGCTGAGTGAGGCGTTCGCGACGGCGTCGCTGCTGGGCGAGCACCACGCTCGCGCCCAGTGGACGACGACTCCCCTCGGCGGATCCGCACCTCCGTGGCAGTCGTTCGGCATCGGCGGCGCCGAGTACGGGCCGCTGCGCGGCGGGCTCAGCGAGTCGCCCGGCGCATTGACCGCGGCGTTCACCGACCCCGAAACCGGCCTCACGGTCGTGGTGGCACTCAACAACTCCACCTCGGGTGCCGATTTCGTGCGCGAGACCGCGTTCGCCCTCGCGTCGCTCGGCTCGAAGGCCGCGCCCGCCGACGACCGCACGCGGCCGCTCGTCGAGCTGCCGTGGTCGTTCGAGCAGGCGACGGCGAAGATGACCGAGCTCGGCCTGTGCCCCACGGCGCCGGATGCCCCGGAGGAGGCCCCGGCCGAGACGCCGGCGCCGCCCGCCGAGGGCTGACGCGCGCCGCACTGCCGGGCACCACTTCGACCCGGTGTCGCTCTTCCCGTGAGGGCACGATCAGTGGGAACATCACCGTAGACGTTCGTCCAGCGTCGGGGGTGCCGCATGGGGATGCGGCGGATCGGGGTCGCGATGAAGAACTGGCCGGTCATCGCGATCCTCGGCAGCGCCCAGTTCGTGATGGTGCTCGACGGCACGGTGATGAACGTGTCGATCTCGACGGTGGTCGACGATCTCGACACGACGGTCGACGCGATGCAGGCGGCGATCACGTTCTACACCCTCACGATGGCCGCGCTGATGCTGCTCGGCGCGAAGCTCGGCGATGTCTGGGGCCGGCGCCGGGCGTTCGTGATCGGTTCGATCGTGTATGCCGTCGGCTCGCTCACGACGGCACTGAGCCCGAACGTCACGACGCTCTTCATCGGATGGTCGATCATCGAGGGCCTCGGCGCCGTGCTCGTGATCCCCGCGATCGCGGCCCTCATCGCCGACAACTACGAGGGGCACGCACGCGTGGCGGCCTACGCGATCATCGGCGCCGCGTCGGGTGCCGCAGTCGCGGCCGGGCCGCTCATCGGAGGCTTCATGACGACCTACCTGAGCTGGCGGTACGTGTTCGTCGCCGAGGTCGTGATCATGGCGGGCGTCGTGCTGTTCGCCCGCCGCATCGACGATCGCACCGGCGCCACCCCTTCGCGGATCGATGTGCTGAGCGTTCTGCTCTCTGCGGCGGGCCTCGTGTCGGTGGTCTACGGCATGTTGCAGAGCAAGAACTGGGGATGGGTCGTGCCGCTGCATCCGCCGACCATCGGCGGTGTCGAGTTCGCGCCGCTGGGCGTATCTCCGACCACGTGGCTCATCCTCTTGGGGGCCGTGCTGATCTGGGCGTTCGTCGCTCGCCAACGACGTCTCTCGGCAGCCGGCAGGCCGCCGCTGGTCGACATCGGGCTGTTCCGCATCCTGCGCCTGCGCAGCGGGCTCACCGTGTTGCTCGCGCAGTACGCGATGACCGCCGGGCTGTTCTTCATGATGCCGGTCTACCTGCAGATGACGCTCGGACTCGATGCGCTGCAGACCGGTATCCGCATCTTCCCCCTGTCGATCTCCCTGATCCTGTTCTCGATCCTCGGCACCCGGCTCTCGCTCATGTGGTCGCCCCGTCGCATCATCCGCGTCGGGCAGCTGCTGCTGGTGCTCGCCTCGTTCGTACTGCTCGGTGCCGTCGAGATCGAACTGCAGAGCCCGGCGTTCGGCGCGGGAATGTTCATCGCCGGTGCGGCACTCGGACTGCTCGCCTCGCAGATCGGCAACGTCAACATGTCGAGCGTCGGCGAAGCGCAGTCGAGCGAGGTCGGCGGCCTGCAGGGGGTCTTCCAGAACCTCGGCTCGTCGCTCGGCACCGCCCTCATCGGCTCGGTGCTGATCGGCGCGCTCGCCACGTCGTTCGCCGGGCTGGTGGCCACGAGTTCGCTACCAGAAGAGACGCAGGCGGTCGTCGCCGAGGCGACGAGCGGGGGCGTCGACATCGTGCCCGCGGCATCCGTGCCCGAACTCGCCGCCGAGGCCGGCCTCGACGACGCCGAGGCAGCCGAGCTCGAGCGCGTCTACGCCGAATCGCAGATCGAGTCGCTGAGGGTGGCGCTCGTGGCGCTCATCGTCATCTCGCTGGGCTCGCTGCTCTTCTCGCGAGGGATCCCCGGCGAGGTGCTCGGGAGACCCGACGAAGACGAGCCTGCCGCCGACGAGCCCGATGAAGATGAGCCCGCCGCCGACGACGGCGAAATGAAGGGAGCCGTCTCATGAGTGACGCAGCCGACACGAGTGGCCCCGCCGATGCAACCGGCATGCCGGCGCCGACCGACTTCGATGCGCGCGCCGAGCTCGGCCGCGCTGCCCGTCGGCGCACCCCGCGGTCGAACCACGCGGGCTGGTCGCCGCCACCCGACCGCCCCGACCCGGTCACCCTGCTCGAGCAGCAGGCGACGACCCGGGTACCTGAACTCGTGCCGATCCGCTACGCCCGCATGCTCGTGTCACCGTTCACGTTCTACCGCGGCGCCGCGCTGATCATGGCGTCGGACCTCTCGGGCACTCCCGTCTCGGGCATCACCACGCAGATCTGCGGCGACGCGCACCTGTCGAACTTCGGTGTCTTCGGCACCCCCGAACGCCGACTCGTGTTCGACATCAACGACTTCGACGAGACCCTGCCGGGACCGTGGGAGTGGGACGTGAAGCGGCTCGTGGCCAGCTTCGAGATCGCCGGCCGCCACCGCGGCTTCTCAGATGCCGAACGCGACGAGACGAACCGTGCCGTCGTGCGCGGCTACCGGGAGTGGATGCTGCGCGCCGCGGATTCGAAGGTGCTCGACAGCTGGTACGACAGCGTCGACACCGACACGTTCATGCAGACCATCGAGGCCGAGCGCAAGGCCAAGCGCATCGCCGGCAAGCAGTTCAAGCGCACCGACGCCGCGCTGGCCAAGGCCCGCACGCGCGACAGCATGCGCGCCGTCGCGAAGCTCGTCGAGGTCGTCGACGGCAGGTTGCGCATCGCCGCCGATCCGCCGCTCATCATGCCCGTCGAGATGATCGCGCCGGCCGGCCATGCGCCTGAAGACGACCGGGCACTGATGCAGGAGTTGATCAGGTCGTACCAGTCGACGCTTCGACTGCCGCGGCATCCGCTGCGCGAGTTCTCGTACGTGCACATGGCGCGCAAGGTCGTCGGCGTCGGCAGCGTCGGAACCCGCGCGTGGATCGTGCTGATGCGCGGGCGCGATGACGGCGACCTGCTGCTGCTGCAGGCGAAGCAGGCCGAGCAGTCGGTGCTCGAACGATTCCTGCCGCCGAGCGAGTTCGCCGAGCACGGGCAGCGCGTCGTCATGGGGCAGCGGCTCATGCAGGCGGCGAGCGACATCTTCCTGGGGTGGCAACGGGTGACGGGATACGACGGCGTCGACCGGGACTTCTACCTGCGCCAGCTGCACGACTGGAAGGGTTCTGCCGACGTCGAGATCATGGAGCCCGCTGGCGCGAGGCTCTACGCGGGCCTGTGCGGAGGCACGCTCGCCAGGGCGCACGCGCGCTCGGGCGACCGCGTGGCGATCGCCGCCTACCTCGGCCGCAGCGACCGGTTCGATCGCGCGCTCGCCGAGTTCGCCACTGAGTACGCCGACCAGAACGAGCGCGATTACACGGCGTTCGCTGAAGCGGTCGCGTCGGGCCGGCTGGAGGCGGCCGAGTCGGTGTGAACGAGGCGGATGTCGCGACGATTCATTTCGGCCCGGGGCGTTGCCCCTTCGACGCGTCGCTGACGATCGACGCGATGCGCTGCGACTTGGTCTCGTCGCGCGCGGCGAGCGCGATCCACGACAGCGCCGACCTGCGGATCGACGGGGGGTAGGCGTTCCAGTTGGCGCGCGCGGCCGGGTCGACGTCGAGCAGGATCGCGAGCTCGGCGGGCTCGATGAGCCGCTCGGCATCCTCGAACACGTTCCACATGCCGTTGGCCTTGGCCTCGTCGATGGCGGCCCGGCCCGCGGGCTGCATGAGCCCGTCGGCCTCGAGCTGCTCGACGCGCTGCTTGTTCGTCGCCGACCACGGGCTCTTCGGGGTGCGCCGTGTGAACCACATCATGGTGCGCTCGTCGTCGACCGTCTTCGCCTGCCCGTCGACCCAGCCGACGGCGAGCGCCTCGAGCACCTGTTCTTCATAGGTGGGCCGGGGGCGCCCCGTGGTCTTCTTCCACACGACGAGCCAGACCCCCTCACTGGACTCGTGATGCTCGGCGAGCCAGGCGCGCCACTGTGCGCGTGACTCGACGTGGAGACGTTCGGCAGCGTCGCGATCGACCATCCCCGAATGCTACCGGTCGGCGCCGACGGGCACTGCGAGCGCGTTGACGAAGCGGATGAACACCGAGATCCAGCCGAAGATGATGCTGAACGCGATGAGCTCCAGCGCCGTGAGGTTGTAGTAGCCGATCGGTTCGAACAGCAGGAACGATCCGATCAGCACCGCGAACGTGCCGATGCAGAAGATGAAGAAGCGGCGGGGGAGTCCGGCGAGGATGCGCGGCGAGCCGAGCACCATGATCGAGAAGGCGATCGCCATTCCCGTCGCGCACAGGTTGTGCAGCGGCATGCTCACGTTCACGGGAAAAGCGCCGACGCCGGCGAGCATGAGCCCCATGACGATGAAGATCACCGAGATCGTGCGCGGGGCGGTCGGATGCTCCAGCACGCCCCGTTCGACGAGGGTGGTCAGGTCGCGGTTCAGGTAGAGCGCGAACGTCGTGACGAAGAAGCCCGCGACGATGAGCGCGAGATTGAACAGCGACGACGAGAAGTCGCCCGCCGTGCCGAGCTGGCTGAAGTGGTACTCCCACCAGGCGGGATCCTGCGCGGTCGCGATGCTCGTCAGCACGCTGATCGCCATGAACGCCACGAGCATCGACGACAACTTGCGCGTCGTGACGTCGGACACCGACTGGTAGATGAGGTACGCCGTGGCGCCGGCGCACACGGCGACCGCGATCGAGCCGCTGTACACATCGAGCACGAGGCCCTCGAAGCTGCGCTGCAGCAGCACGAAGACGGCCATGGTCAGGATCGCCGCGATCATCGCGTGTACGAGCGCGACCGTCGTCGAGTCGATGACGAACTTCCACGACGCGGTGTGCAGCCGCCACTGTTGCCCCGGGCGATGCCGCGAGCGCCAGTAGCCCGTGTAGCCGGCCGCGATCCCCGCGACGAGCCCGCTGAGGGCGGCGACGGCGCCGACCGACAGGCCGCCCCAGAGCGGCGTGACCTGCCCGGCGAAGATGATCGCGGCGACGACGCCGAAGAGCACGGCGGAGGCGAGACCGGCGACGATCGCCTCGGTCTCGACGCGGAGGCCGTAGGAGCGCGGGTTCACCCCGCCCGACCGGATGCGCGTGGCCGGGCGGGATGCCGGTGGTTGATCTGCGGCGAGCATGATCAGTGATCGTCGAGCGGATGTCCCGGTCAGATGCGGCGCCGTCGGCCCGGTGTGACGGCGGCGCCGACCACGGCGGCCCTCGCGACCGGCGATGGACCGGGAGTGACCGCCGCTCCGACCACGGCGGCCCTGGCGACCGGTGACGGACCCGGCGTCACTGCGGCCCCGATGACCGCGGCCCTGGCCACGGGTGCGCCGACGACGCCGACCCGCCCCATTCGTGCTGCCCTGAGTGGCATGTCATGCTCCTGTCGTGTCGAGCGCATCGGCCTCGAGCGAGGCGATGATCGCCTGGGTGGGGATTCGGCCGTTGGCGATGAGCTGGCCGCCGGCGCGGCGTGCGGCCGACCCGAACGGTGCCGCCCAGAGATTCTCGTAGACGAGTACGCCGGCCACGCTGCCCGGCTGCATCGCGACCGAGAGATTCGCGACGTCTTCGGCGGCGAGCAGTTCGGCGAGCTCGGACTCGAGCTCGACCAGCGGGCCGAGTTCGCCGAGGTCCTCGAGCTCCATGGCGTCGACGCCGCCGTCGTCGTCTTTCGTCAGGATGATGAGGTCGATCACGCGGATCGTACCGGCGTCGACGAGCCGCACGAGCTCTTCGGCGATCTCGCCGGTGAAGTTCGCCTGCCCTGCCGGGAATTCGAGAACGAGGAAGTCCACCGGCCCCATCTCGTCAAGTGTGCGTTCGGCCATCTCGATTCCTCTCGTCGATACACCGCACGATGCCCCGCGCCGCCCTGGGCCGCATCACGCTGATCGCGTGATTGCGATTTGCCGCAGCCGCGACGGGGTGCAGCAGGTGAACGTCGACCTGGTTGCCGGCGGGGTGTCGCGGGTCACCGTGGCCAGCGCCACCGCGCTCGAGCACACCGCGGTCGTCGCGGCGATCGACGAGGCCGGCTACCGGCTGGCAGACCTGCCGCGATGACCGCCCAGCAGGTCGAACCGCTCGTCGGCGGCATGACCTGCGCATCATGCGCCACCCGCATCGAGAAGTAGCTCGACCGTATGCCCGGTGTCGAGGCATCCGTCGTGCTTGCTCGTCTGCACAGGTGAAGCAGATGCTGGAGCCGAGAGCAGCCGCCTGGGGTCCGAAATGCCGCGCCTTCGATCTGAACCTGGCCACGATTCCACCCGGATGGGGTGTCCGACGGCAGGCCCATCACCCTAGGGTGAGAGTCGTCAGGGAACTGACGGCTACGGAGGGGGTCCGTTGTGCAGCTCGGGATGATCGGACTGGGGCGGATGGGGGCGAACCTCGTTCGCCGTCTGATGCGCGAAGGCCACGAATGCGTCGTCTACGACGTCGCAGCTGAGGCGATCGAGCAACTGGCAGGCGAGGGCGCGATCCCGGCCGCGTCGCTGGCCGAGCTTGTCGCGAAGCTCGATCCGCCCCGAGCGGCGTGGATCATGGTGCCTGCGGGCTACGTGCATGGCGTCGTCGACGAACTCGCCGGGCTGATGGAATCCGGCGACGCGATCATCGACGGCGGCAACAGCTACTACCGCGACGACATCGACCGTGCAGTGGCGCTGAAACCTCGTGGCATCGACTACCTCGACGTCGGCACGAGCGGCGGCGTCTTCGGCCTCGATCGTGGCTTCTGCCTGATGATCGGCGGCCCCGACGACGCGGTCGCGCGACTCGACCCCATCTTCGCCACGATCGCCCCAGGGGTCGAGGCGGCCGAGCGGACGCCCGGCAGGACGGGCGACCCGACGCCGGCCGAGCAGGGCTACCTGCACTGCGGGCCGACGGGCGCCGGGCATTTCGTGAAGATGGTGCACAACGGCATCGAGTACGGCATGATGGCCTCGTTCGCCGAGGGCCTGAACGTCATCGCGAACGCCGACATCGGCACCCGCGAGCACGACATCGATGCCGAGACTGCGCCGCTGCGTGACCCGCAGTACTACCCCTTCGACATCGACGTTCGCGACGTCGCCGAGGTGTGGCGGCGCGGCTCGGTGATCTCCTCGTGGCTGCTCGACCTCACCGCGTCGGCCCTGCAGGCCTCGCCGAAGCTCGAGGAGTTCGGCGGTCGCGTCTCGGACTCGGGCGAAGGGCGCTGGACCCAGCACGCGGCCATCGACGAGGGCGTGCCGGCGCCGGTGCTCGCCACGGCCCTGTACGAGCGGTTCTCGTCACGCGACGGCGACGAGTTCGCCAACAAGATCCTCTCGGCGATGCGCAAGCAGTTCGGCGGCCACGACGAGAAGCCGGCAGGGGGCGCGTCGTGAGTGCCGCCGCCGCCTCTGCCGCCGCCGCCTCTGCCGCCCCCACAGCCGCCGCGAGCATCGCTTCGTTCCTGCCGGCGGCCGGCGCCGACGATCCCAAGGTCGAGATCCCCGACCCGCACGTCGTCGTGCTGTTCGGCGCCTCGGGCGACCTCTCGGCCCGCAAACTGCTGCCGGGGTTCTACCACCTCGAGCGCGCCGGGTTGCTGCCCGCCGCCTACCGGATCGTCGGCACGGCGACCGACGAGCTCGACGACGAGAGCTTCGCCGAGCACGCGCGCCAGGCGGTCGAGGAGTTCGGCCGCACCGAGGTCGACGCGCACGTCTGGGATCGGTTCGCCGCCCGCCTCTCGTATGTGCCGACGACCGCCGGGCCCGCGGCACTCGGTGCAGCTGTCTCGAAGGCTCGCGAAGAGCTCGGCGAATGCCGGCTGCTGCACTATCTCGCGGTGCCGCCGGCCGCGTTCGGGTCGATCATCGCCACGCTCGTCGAGCTCGGGCTGAACGGCGACGACGCCCGCGTCATCCTCGAGAAGCCGTTCGGGCACGACTACGACTCGGCGGTCGCGCTCAACCGCACCCTCGAGCAGGCGTTCGACGACGCGCAGATCTTTCGCATTGACCACTTCCTCGGCAAAGAGGCGGTGCAGAACATCCTCGCGCTGCGCTTCGCCAACGGCCTGTACGAACCGCTCTGGAATCGCACCAACATCGAGTTCGTGCAGATCGACGTCCCCGAGACGCTGTCGATCGGCGATCGCGCGGGCTTCTACGAGGGCACCGGCGCGTACCGCGACATGGTCGTCACCCACCTGCTGCAGCTGCTGAGCTACATCGCGATGGAGCCGCCCGTCGAGCTGTCGGCGAAGGCGCTGCGCGACGAGAAGACGAAGGTGATGCAGTCGATGCGCATGATCGACCCCGCCAAGGTCGTGCGCGGTCAGTACGAGGGCTATCTCGACGAAGACGGGGTGGCGCCCGACTCAGGCACCGAGACGTTCATCGCGATGGAGGTGCAGATCGACAACTGGCGTTGGGCGGGGGTGCCGATCCACCTGCGCACCGGCAAGTGCATGGCCGAATCGCGCCGCACGGTCGTCCTCGACTTCCACGAGCCGCCGATGCGGATGTTCCCTGACGAGGCCCAGCATCAGGGCGCCAACCAGCTCGTCTTCGATCTCAGCGAACCGGGTTCGATCACCGCCGACTTCCAGGCGAAGGTG
The DNA here is from genome assembly GCF_039529735.1 of Agromyces neolithicus. Taxonomy (NCBI): domain Bacteria; kingdom Bacillati; phylum Actinomycetota; class Actinomycetes; order Micrococcales; family Microbacteriaceae; genus Agromyces; species Agromyces neolithicus. The sequence goes on along the minus strand of NZ_BAAANJ010000001.1, from coordinate 404,348 downwards.
CCCGGCCCGACGATGCGGCTCGGCCCGGCCCGCATGATCTTCCGCTACGAGCAGTCCTTCGAGACCGACAATCAGCTCATGGCGTACGAGCGGCTGATCCACGATGCGATGCTCGGCGACGCGACACTGTTCACGGGCGCCGAGGGCATCGAGCGACTCTGGGCGATCAGTGCCGATGTGCTCGCCGACCCCGGCCCGCTGCATCCGTACCCGAAGGGAAGTTGGGGGCCAGAGGCGGCACAGCACCTGGTCGCGCCGTTCTCGTGGCGGTTGCCCGAGGCCGACTCGACCCGTTGATCGCTGGGTGGTTCGGGCGACTTCGGATGCCGCGGGCGGGGCGATCGGGCCGAGGTCAGCCCCGCTCACGGATGAACTCGGGCAGTTGCCACGTCATGTCGAACCACGGCTCGAGCGGGCCGTACAGGCGCAGCAGCGGCCACCACGACTTGCCCGGAAGCGTCGGGATCCAGTTGGACTCCTTGCCCTCCGGGGCGATCGGGGCGAACCACAGCACATACGAACCATCGGCTTCGGCCTGGAGGCCCTCGCCGAGGCTCGACAGCGCCGGGTACGGCGCCGACTGCAGCAGCGATCGGGTCTGCGTGTCGTAGATGTCGATCGCCCAGAAGTTCTTCGCCGGCGGGTTCGGGGGGATCCGCAGCGAGTAGGTGGCGGCCCCGTCGAGCAGGGCGCCGTCGGCGTCTTCTGCCGTGTAGATGTAGGCGGAGCCGGCACCGACCTGCGCGTGCGCCATCGCCGGGGTGATCACCGTCGCCGCGTAGTGGAAGAGGGTGCGTGCGTCGAGGTTGCGCGCGCCGTCGTGCAGGAACTCGTAGTTGCCGCCGACGAAGCCCTCCTTCCATGACGACCCCTCCCAGCGGAACGACTCGGCGTTGCGCGACCGGTACAGGGTGGCCCGCGCCATCGCCGCGCCGATGCGAGCCGCGTCATCGAGGATGCCGCGCAGGCGCTCGTCGGGCGCGAAGGGCTTGCCATGCACGATGCCGAGCGCGCGCAGTGTGCCCGCCCGCTCGGGGTCGAGCGCGGCCGGGGGTTCTTCTGCGACCAGTTCGGCGATCTCTTCGAAGAACGAGAAGTCATTCGAGTGGATGGTGTTGAACACCTGGTCGGCGATGTTCACGAACGTGTTCTCGGGCGGGGCGTCGGCGTCGCTCAGCCGGTAGATGCGGGACTGCTTGATCGCGGGTACGCCGCCGAGGGCGCGGATCACGACGAAGTTCGTGAATGTCGCACTCTCGAAGGTGTAGTATCCGTCGGGGCGCTCGCCGTCGTACCCCGGCGGCAGGAAGAGGTACTTGCCGCCGACGCCCTTGTCGGGACCCGCGATGCCCATGTCGGCGACGTAGCGGAACCAGAAGTCGTCGACGACGCCGAGCGCCTGCGGGGGCGCCTCGATGACCGTCGGGCCCCAGGCCTTCAGATCGAGGAACGCGACTCCGTAGGTGGTCTCGGTGTTCGGCGTGAGCCAGAGGGCACCGGAGTTGGCCTTCGGATCGGTGTAGGCGATCTTGTCAGGCGAGTCGACGCCGGCGGTGCGCAGCCCGGCGCGCATCGCGACGAGCGACGCACCCGGAACCAGGTTCAGGAACGCGGTGATGCCGCGAACGAGGTCGAGGCCATCGAAGATCGTCTGCACCGACTCGGGCTTCGGAACCCCGTCGAAGAACTCGAACTCGCCGAACGGCGTCGACAACCGGTCGGGTGTCGAGAGGTGAGCCACCTCCTCGGCCAGCTGCTCGTTGGTCAGTCCTGACTCGGTGGTGCCTTCGGTACGCACGATGATCCCCCTGATTGGTCGGTACCCACGTGAGTGTGCCAGTGACGCTGGAAGGCGGCGTCACGCAGACTGCACGAAAGTCTCGTCGGCGATCGTGGCTCTTGGCAGAGAAGCGGCGAGCGTGTAATCTTTGTTTCACCAACGCCACATCGAGCACAATGCGCACGGTTTGGTTCACGTCCCTCGGGGGTCAAGGCAGACGCCCGCACGAAAGGTTCGACGAAATGACTTCAACGACGAAGCAGGGCGAGGCCGTGCCCGATTCCCGGTCGACGCCGCGCAAGACCCTCAGGCTGTGGGAGGTCGTGGCGATCTCGGTCGGCTTCATGGGCCCCGTGATGGCGATGTCGCTCAACGGCATCGGTGTCGCCGGGCTCGTCGGTCCATCCGTTCCGTTCACGTTCGTCGTGTCGTTCATCGGCACGATGCTCGTCGCGTACGCGTTCATTCGCCTCACGCGGTACATCACCCACGCGGGCTCGGTCTACGCGCTCGCAGGCTCGACGCTCGGTCCGCGGGCCGGATTCTTCGGCGGGTTCGCACTGCTGGGCACCTACCTGTTCTTCGCCGTGTGCATCGCGGGCGCGTGCGCGGTGTTCTTCGAGGCGATGATGGCCGAGCTCGGGGTCGCATTGCCGTCATGGACCTGGGTGCTCGTGCCCGTGGTGGTCGCGATCTTCGTGCTGCTGCTCAACGTGCGCGAATCCACCGTCACCGCCCGAACGCTGCTGGGCATCGGCTTCGTCGGCATCGCCGCCATGGTCGTGCTCTCGGTCGTGATCATCGCGCGAGTGGCGGCGGGCGACGCGCCCGTCTCGACGGGCGTCGACTTCGCGGTCCTGCTCCCCGGCGATGCGCCGATCAGCGCGGTCATGACGGCGGCCGTGTTCGGGTTCCTGTCGTGGGCAGGATTCGAGTCGGGGACCTCGCTCGGCGAGGAGACGCGCAACCCGAAGCGCGTCGTGCCCATCGCCCTGCTGCTGGCTGTCGTGCTCGCGGGTGTCATCTACATCCTCGTGATGTTCGCACAGACCATCGGCTTCGGTACCGACGAGGCGGGTGTCGCGGCATTCGCCGGCGCCTCCTCGACGCTCACGACGCTCGCATCGACGTACATCGGCCAGTGGTTCGCGGTGCTGATCTCGATCTTCGCGTTCCTCGTGGCCTTCGCCTCCCTGCTGAGCTCGACCGCAGCGGCCGCACGACTGCTGTTCGCGCTCTCGCGCGACGGGTTCGGACCCAAGACGTTCGCCGCCACGAGCCCGAAGACGGGGGTGCCGGTGCACAGCACGGTCTTCGTCGTCGTGCTGACCGTCGTGCTGGCCGTCGGCTTCGGTCTCTTCGGAGCGACGAGTGTCGACGTGTACTACTGGTTCGCGACGATCGCGACACTGTGCATGGTCGTCGCCTACGGCATGACCTCGGTGGGGGTCATCCGCCACGCCTTCAAGCGGGGTTCGAAGATCCCGAAGTGGGAGGTCGTCATCCCCGTGCTCGGCCTTGCCTTCCTCGCCTACGTGTACTTCATCCAGATCGCCGGACAGTCGCCGCCGTACACGTACTTTCCCTGGATCGCAGGCGCATGGTGCATCATCGGCCTCGTGATCGTGCTCGTGAAACCTGCGCTCGCCGATCGCATCGGCTCGCGCCTCACCATGGAAGACCTGGACTGAATCATGACCGCCACCGATCTCGACGAGTTGATCTTCGTCGCAACGACCGACATCGCCGCCCGCACGAAGGGGCGCTCGATGCGGCTGGCCGACTTCGACGAGCGAACCTCGCTCGGGTGGGTGCCGGCCAACCTCGGCATCGGCTCGCTCGGGCACATCGTCGACGACATCCCGTATGGCTCGACCGGCGACCTGCGGCTCAAGCCCGATCTCTCGTCGCTTGCCCGGGTCGACGGAATTCCCGGACGCCCGCCGCTGAACATCGTGTTCGCCGACCAGGTGAACACCGACGGTACGCCGTGGGAGAGCTGCCCGCGCACGTTCCTGCGCGAGACCGTCGATCAACTGCGCACCGAGTTCGGCATCACGACGCGCTGCTCGTTCGAGCACGAGTTCGTCGACAGGACCGCGAGCGGCGACCACCACCCGTTCTCACTCCAGGCGTTCCGGCGCGCCGAACCCATCGGTTCTCAGCTCATGACGGTGCTCGACCGCGCCGGCCTCGAACCCGAGACATGGCTGCCGGAGTACGGCCGGCACCAGTACGAGATCACCGTGGCGCCGACCGACCCGCTCGCGGCCGCCGACCGTGCGATCCTCGTACGCGACATCGTCTACGACCTCTTCGAGGCGCACGGCCGCGAAGCGTCATTCGCCCCGGTGATCGCACCCGGAGAGTCCGGCAACGGTGTGCATGTGCACTTCGGTCTCGACGACGTCGACGGCAACACCCTCGTGTTCGATCAGACGCGCCCGGGCCGGCTGTCGAGGCTCGCGGGCAGCTTCGCCGCGGGGATCGTTCGCCACGGTCCCGCGATGGCGGCACTGTTCGCCCCTCTCGCGACCAGCTATCTGCGCCTGGCGCCGCACAACTGGTCGACAGCTCGAGCGTTCCTCGGCCTGCAGAATCGCGAGGCGCTGTTGCGCATCTGTCCGACGAATGAGATCGACGGGCGCGACCCCAGTCGTCAGCTGCACTTCGAGTTCCGCGGCGGCGACATCGGCGCCAACCCGTGGATCCTGCTCGGCATGATCCTGCGCGCCGGCATGCAAGGCCTGCGCGACGAACTCGAGACGCCCGAGATCGTCGTCGGGGAACTCGACCTCGAGAACACGCACGCCGACCTCGCCAAGCTTCCCCGCGATCTCGAGCAGGCGCTCGAGGCGCTGAAGCACGACGAGGTCGTGTCAGGCTGGTTCTCGCCGGCATTCCTCGCGACCTACGAGACCGTCAAGCGCGATGAGTTCGCCTCGGTGCAGGCGCGCTCTCTGGCCGAGCAGTGCGAGGTGTACGCCCGTGTCTACTAGCGCGAGAACCCCGGCGGCGGCCGTCGCGACCATCGGCGACATCCCGCTGCTCGACCACCACTGCCACGGCGTGACGACCGAGACGCTCGACCGCGCCACGTTCGAATCGCTCATCACCGAGTCCGATTGGGCGGCGCCCGAGGGCACGACGCACTTCGACTCGCAGCTCGGCTTCGCCATCCGTCGCTATTGCGCGCCCGTGCTCGGGCTCGAGCCGTTCGCGACGCCGGAGGCGTACCTCGATCGCCGACGGGAGCTCGGCGGAAGCGAAGCGAGCGAGCGGCTCTTGCGGGCGACCGGAATCAGCGACTACTTCATCGAGGTCGGCCACCGCGGCGATGAGATCCTCGATCCCGCCGGCATGGCGACCGCGGCACGGGCGCGCGCGTTCGAAGTCGTACGACTCGAACGCCTCGCCGAAGAGCTGGTGCTCGCGGGATGCGACGCGGCGGGATTCGGGGCTGCGTTCGCCCGCGTGCTCGACGAGCGTCTCGAACACGCCGTGGGCGTGAAGTCGATCGCCGCCTACCGCATCGGCCTCGACTTCACCCCTGGCCCGCCCTCCGAGGGTGACCTCGAATCGGCGGTGGCCGCGTGGCTCGAGCGCACCGCCGCCGGTGCACCGGTACGCCTCGACGACCCGGTGATCGTGCGCCACCTGCTGTGGGCCGCGGTCGACCGCGGTTGCGCCATCCAGTTCCATATCGGCTACGGCGACGCCGATGTCGACCTGCACCGCTGCAATCCGCTGCTGCTCACCGAGTTCCTGCGGCGGACGCGCGAATCGGGTGCACGCGTGCTGCTGCTGCACTGCTACCCGTTCCACCGCGAGGCCGGCTACCTCGCACAGGTCTTCCCACACGTCTACTTCGACGTGGGCCTCGCCATCAACTACACCGGTTCACGCTCTGACGAGATCATCGCCGAAACGCTCGAGCTCGCCCCGTTCCACAAGATCCTGTTCTCCTCCGATGCCTTCGGCGCGGCCGAACTGTACTTCCTCGGCGCGCTGCTGTTCCGCCGCGGGCTGGAACGCGCCCTCGACACCTTCGCTCGGCGCGACGACTGGCCGGCGGCCGAGCGCCGCCGCATCGCCGAGCTGATCGCGTGGCGCAACGCGCGGCGAGCCTATCGACTCGACGACGATGTGTTCGCGGAGGCCGAGCGACCATGAGCCCGACCATCGTCCGGCTGACCGAGCTGGCAAGCCGTTGGAACGTCGCACTCGAGCGGGAGCTGCCCGCGGCGGTGCGGCTTCGTCGTGAACTGCACGCAGCGCCCTGCCTCTCGGGCCGAGAGCACCCGGCCAAGGAACGTCTCGTCGAGGCGCTTCGTGATCACATCCCGATCGAATCGATCGCAGACGCCGGCGGTGTCGGACGCATGGGTCCCGCCGACGGGCCCGCGATCGCGGTGCGAGCCGAACTCGACGCGCTGCCCGTGACCGAACTGACGGGCGCGCCATTCGCCGCAGCGAACGGGGCGATGCACGCGTGCGGCCACGACGTGCACCAGGCCGCCCTGACGGCGCTGCTGCGCGCGGCCCACGGGCTCGACCTCCCCCTCGGGCTCGTCGCCCTGCTGCAGCCGCGCGAGGAGAGCTACCCGTCGGGGGCCCTCGACGTCGTCGACGCCGGCGTGCTCGAACGGTTCGGGATCGCGCATGTCATCGGCGCGCACGTGCACCCCGGCGTTCGCAAGGGCGCCGTCGCCGCCGGCGGCGGATTCATCAACGCCGCAGCCGATGAGATCGACATTCGCGTGCAGGGTCGCGGCGGGCACGCCGCCTACCCGCACCAGGCGACCGACACGGTCGTCGCGATCGCGAACATCGCGATCGCGATCCCCGAGGTCATCCGCCGCACCGTCACGCCGTTGCGGCCGGCGATCATCAGCATCGGCACGCTCACCGCAGGCGAAGGTGCGGCCAATGTGCTGCCCGGGCAGGCGCGGATCCTCGCGACGATGCGCACCACCGACCCCGCCGATCGGCAGCCGCTGTTCGACGCCGTCCGCGTGATGGCGCAGCGCACGGCCGAGGCCTACGGCGCCCGCGCCGAGGTCACCCGCATCGAGGGCGAGCCCGCGCTCATCAACGACCCGGCGCTGGCCGCAGGCGCAGACGACTGGCTCGCACGGTTGGGCGTGGATGGCGCCGAACCCATGCGCTCGCTCGGCGCCGACGACTTCTCGTACTTCTGCGACGCCGTGCCCTCGCTGATGCTCTTCGTCGGGGTCGAGACACCGGGACAGCATCCGCAACCGGCGCTGCACCATCCGAGTTTCCTTCCGGGCGACGAGAGTGTGGGCGCGGTCGCACGCGCCCTGATGGCCGGATATCTCGCCGCCGCCGAACGAGTCCTCGGGATCGAGCACCACCGCTCCGACCTCGCTGCCCTCGAGAACGCGCCCTTCGACGCATGACGCCCGGCAGCCCCTCACTCGTCGCACGAGACGCCCAGGTGATCGCGGGCGTCGAGAAGCTGCGGTTCTTCCCGCTCGCCGCCCAGTCGGGCCGTGACGAGATGCTGGTCGAACCCGGCGGTCGCGAACTGCTCGACCTGAGCGCGAGTTGGACCGCCTCGGGTTTCGGGCACGGCAACCCCGTGATCGCCGCGGCCATCGCGCGGGCCGCGCGCGACGCTCCCGGGGCGTCGATCCTGTCGGGCACGCATCCCGAGGCCGTTGCCCTGGCCGAGGAACTGCTCGAACTCGTCCCGAGTCGCCTGCCGGCCGGCGAACGCCGCGTCTACCTCGGCCACGCCGGCACCGACGCCAACGACGTCGCGCTGCGAGGATGCCGCCACGCGACCGGCCGCCCCGGCGTCATCGCCTTCGAGAACGGATACCACGGCGGTCTCGGAACAGCGCAGGCCGTGTCGGGTGTGCACGTTGCGGCTGGAGTGCCGGCCGATCCGGGAGTCGTACTCCTGCCCTACCCCGATGCGTACCGGCCGCACACCGGCGCCGCAGCGACCGTCGTCGCCGACGTGCTCGCTCGTGTCGCCCGCGAGCTCGCGCGCGGCACGACCGCGGCCGTGATCGTGGAGCCGCTGCAGTCCGATGGCGGCGTCATCGTGCCGCCCGAAGGATTCCTCGCAGGGCTGCGCGCCCTGTGCGACGAGCACGGCGCCTACCTCGTCGTCGACGAGGTGAAGGTCGGATTGGGCCGGACCGGCCGCACGCACGCGTTCTCGCACGACGGGGTCATCCCCGACGTCGTGACGCTGGGCAAGGCGCTCGGCGGCGGCCTGCCGCTCTCGGCCGCGATCGGGCCGGCCGAGGTGCTGGATGCGCCGGTCGCGTCGGCACTCATGACGACGACCGGCAACCCGATCTCATGCGCGGCGGGCCGTGCCGTGCTCGAGATCGTGCGCGACGGTGCAGCGACCAGGAACGCGCACGAGCGGGGAGCCCGACTTCGGGCACTGCTCGATGAGTACGCGAGGGGCAGCCGTCCGGGTGCGCGTCGCGTCGGCGACGTGCGCGGACGAGGCCTTGCCATCGGCGTCGAACTGGTGCTCGACCGGGCCTCGAAGGCGCCCGACGCCGATCTGGCGGCGAAGGCGGCCTATCGAGCCTGGGAGCTGGGTGCCGTGGCGTACCCCGTGCGCGGCAACGTGATCGAACTCACCCCGCCGCTCACGATCTCCGCAGACAGGGTCGACAGCGCCGTCGAGATGCTCACCCGCGCCATCGACGATGCGGTGGCCGGCGCGGTGACCGATGAACAGGTCGCGCCGTTCCAGGGCTGGTGATGCGCCCGGCGATCACCGGTGTACCGTGCCACCGCGTGCCGTGTCAGCCCGACCGCTCGGCGGCCGCCCGGCCGCGGAGGTTCTCGATGTCCTCGAGGCGCTGCCGGCCCGACTCGCCGAGCCGGTCGGTCACGCCGGCGATCGCCGTCTCGACGACCGCCATCGCCGGCACCAACGAGTCGAACGGCGAGGGGGCATCGACGTTGGCCGGCAGCACGGTCGACGCGACATCAGCCGCGGGCGACAGCCAGCGGTCGGTGAAGAGCACGAGGTCGGCGCCACGATCGGTGACCCGTTGAGACAGCCGGATGACGTGCGGGTCGTATCGTCGATAGTCGAACACGGCGAAGACATCGCCTCGGCGGGTGTCTGCGACCGCTGCGAGGCGAGCGAACTCGTCAGCACCGATGACCTCGACATCGGGTCGCAGCAGCTTGAGGTGGGCGCCGAGGTACTCGGCCAGCAGATGACTGAATCGTCCGCCGATCAGCCGCACCGGATGCCGCAGGTCGGTCAGCATCGAAACCGCCCGTTCGAACTCGCTCACCGGCAGTTCGCCGATAGTGCTCGCGATGCTCGACGAGAAGATCCGCGACGCGCGCGCGAGATCGCTGTCCCCCGAGCGCAGGTCTTCACGTGCGTACTGCTCGAGCGGCGATCCGAGGCGCTCATGCACCTCGCGCACCAACCGCTTCTGGAAGGCCGGGTACCCGCTGAATCCGAGCCGGCTCGCAAAGCGCACGACGGTCGGAGGGCTGACATTGGCCCGCTGAGCGAGTTCGGCGACCGTCTCAAGGCCGGCGATCGGGTAATTCGCGAGGATCGCTCGGCCGACCTTTCGCTCACCCGAGCTCAGCGAGTCGAGTGATTCGCGAACCACCTCGCTGAGCGGGCGCTCGCCCATCGGATCCGTCTCATCGACCAACGTCAGGCCTTCCGTTCGTGAAACATACGTTACATGCTCGCCATGCCTCCCGCGATCGCGGTTCGCGCGATCACCTCCACGATCGATGGATGGAGGGTCGGCGTCGTGAGCAGCACGATCTCGCGCGAGAGATCTGCCCCGATCAGCTCGACCACGCCGAGGTCGTCACGCCGCTCGGCCGGGCTGGGCAGTGCGAGTTCGGGCACCAAGGCGACGCCGAGTCCGGCGGCGACGTATGCGGCGACGACTCGGTAGTCGTCGCTGCGCGGGCCGACGACCGGTTCGAATCCGGCGCCGCGGGCCGCGGCGACGAATGCGGCATCGCCGGGGTCGGTGTCGCTGGTGCCGAGGATCCACACGTCGCCGCCGAAGTCGCGAAGCGGGCGTGCGCCCGCATCGGCGAGCGGATGTCCCGACGGGACGATGAGCGAGAACCGCTCGGTGAACAGGCTCGTGCGTTCGAGGCCGGGCGCGACCGGCGTGGGATCGCCCGGGCGGTCGAACACCACGGCCGCATCGAGCGCGAGCCGACCGAGCTGGTCGGTGAGCTCGTGCAGTTCGCCCTCGGTGATGTGCGGGTCGTATCCCGCGCCGGTCAGTGCACTGACGAGCTCGGGCAGCAGGCGTGCCGCCGCCGTGGGGAAGATTCCGAGACGGATGCGCCTGCGCGCGTCGGCAAGGGTGGCCGCGACCTCGGTTCGGGCTCGGTCGGCACGATCGAGGATCGCGACGGCGTGGGGGAGCCACGATCTGCCCGCCGTGGTGAGGCGGGTTCCCGACCTGGAACTCTCGACCACGGGTGCACCGGTGACGCGGGCGAGTGCGCGCAGGTGATGCGTCACGGTGGGTTGGCTCCAGCCGAGCGCGTCGGCCGCGGCGAGCACGGAACCGTGCTCGGCGACGGCGCGCAGCGCCAGCAGCTGGCGAAGGTCGAGCACGGTGCATCCGTTCAATATGACGTATCGATCAATCAAGAATAATCGCTATTCCATCTGTAACGCGCGCACTGGAGCATGGAAGGCATGACCTGCACGTTCGCCGCGACCGCGACCGCCACCGCCACCGCCACACCGCTCGCCGACCCGACTCGGTTCGGCTCGTCAACCCCGTATGCCGACGCGCTCGCCGGATACGCCGCACGCGACACGGTTCGGCTGAACGTGCCGGGTCACGCCGCCGACCCGCATGCGGCACCAGGGCTCGCGCGATTCTTCGGCAGCGACGTGCTCCGCATGGACGTGCCGCCGCTGCTCGCCGGCCTCGACAAGGGTGACGGCAACCCGCTCGCGGCATCGCTGCGCCTGGCCGCCGACGCCTTCGGCGCTCGCCGCACCTGGTTCCTCACCAACGGCGCATCGCAGGCGAACCGCATCGCCGCGCTGGCGCTCGGCGCATTCCGCGACGCCGAGGCGCCCGTCGTGGCGCAGCGCAGCGCGCACTCGTCGTTCTCCGACGGCATCATCCTCGGCGGCCTGTCGCCTCGGTTCGTGCAGCCCTCGATCGACGGCTGGTTCGGCATCAACCACGGCGTCTCGCCGGCCGCGCTGCGCGAGGCTCTCGCCGGGCTCGGCGCGGGTGAGCGACCGAAGGGCGTGTACCTGATCTCGCCGAGCTACTTCGGGGCCGTGGCCGACATCGCGGCGCTCGCGCAGGTCGCCCACGATGCCGGCGCCCCGCTCATCGTCGACGCCGCGTGGGGTGCGCACTTCGGCTTCCACGAGGACCTCCCCGAGAGCCCGCTGCGACTCGGCGCCGACCTCGTCGTGTCGAGCACGCACAAGCTCGGCGGCAGCCTCACCCAATCGGCGATGCTGCACCTCGGCCACGGCCCGTTCGCCGACGAGCTGGAGCCGCTCGTCGACCGCGCCTTCAAGCTCGCCCAGTCGACGAGCGAGAGCTCACTGCTGCTCGCCTCACTCGACTTGGCGCGCGACGCCCTGCAGCACGGCCGCGACCGCATCGGCGACGCCATCGCGGCCGCCGACGAGCTTCGCGACCGCATCCGTCGCGGCGGCCGGTTCCGCGTCGTCAGCGACACCTTCGACCGGTTCGACGACATCGTCGCCGTCGATCCGCTGCGCGTCTCGATCGATGTCGCGAGCGGCGGCGTGCACGGCCCCACCGCGCGCGAGCTGCTCATGGAACGCGATGGCATCTACCTCGAGATCGCCACCGAGACCTGCGTCGTCGCGGTCATCGCGCCCGGGGTCGTTCCCGACATCGCCCGCGTCGTCGAGGCGCTGCACGCCCTGCCGATCGACGCCGATGCCGCGGCTGATGTCGACGCCGTCGGCTCGGTCGGTGCGCTGCCCGCCCCCGGCCCGCTCGCCATGCTGCCGCGCGACGCGTTCCTGCGACCCGCCGAGGCCGTGCCGATCGAGGCTGCCGTCGGTCGCGTGTCGGCCGACGCGCTCGCGGCGTACCCGCCCGGCATCCCGAACGTGCTCCCCGGCGAGGTCATCACGCCCGAACTCGTGAGGTTCCTGAAGCACGTCGCCGCCACGCCCGGCGGGTACGTGCGCGGCGCGGTCGACCCGACGCTCGCGACGCTGTCGGTCGTCAGCTGAGCGAGCTGACGGTCGCCGGCCGGTTCTGCCTGCTGGTTCTGCCCGTCACTCGCGCTCGCGGACGAACTTCACTTGAGTGCCTATGAGATCGTGGACCGGGTGGTTCCGGGTCAACTGAGTGCGCGGAGGACGTCGTCCATCCCTCGGTGCGCGTCATTTTCCGTGTGCGCGGGGGCATCAGGTCCCCTTCCTGTCTCTATCCGCCGCATTCTCCGGGCGCGGGGACGGCTTCGTGTTCGCAGCGAGGAGGCTTCCGATCTCGACTCCGGTCACGGTCTGACCATCCCTGCGGATCGAGGCGACGAGCTGATCGTCGTGCTCGACGAGGCGGGCGAGCTCCGCGCCTGTGACCGCAAGAACCTGCACCCGATTGCCGGTCAGCCGACGAACCCGTTCATCAAGCGCCTCAAGCACCGCATCACGCTGGTCCGCGGCGGTCGCGTCCTCCCAGACCAGGAGCACATCGACATCGGACTCCGGCCCGGCCTCACCGCGTGCCATGGACCCGTAGATCGCCGCGCTGACGACGATGCCGGCTGTCACCTCCCTGACGGCTTCCTCGACAGCGGATGCCACAACGGCGCGAGAGGCCAGAATCTTCATGATCGGATCCCACAGCACGTGTCCGCGGTTCAGCGTGTACGCGTTCGCCGGTCCGACCTTCTGCATGTCGACCAGGCCCAAGGCGACCAACTCGTCGAGTACCCGCTGTGTGCTGCGAAGCGCTCGCACTCCGCTGAGCGCGTGGATTCGCCGACCGGACGCCGGCTCGGCAAGTACGGCAAGGCGATGCAAGATCCGGCCGCGGTTCTCGCCGAGGATCACGTACTCGGGATGGCTCAGATCCACGGTCCCCCCTGACTCACATCCGCATCAACCGACTACATAATACATCAAGTGAATCATCCGAGGGAGTACGCCGCAGCGTGCCATGCAAAGGTCGGCGTCGCGCCGGACCAGGAGGATCAGGCCCAATTGGATGGCTAGCGCGGTCCCGCCGCATACGAGAACAACGGCCAGGAGTACTTGGCTATTACGTGACTACGAGAGCAGTTTTGCAATCGAGAGTCGCGGCTCCGTTGGGTCGAAATCCATGATCAGCGGGGTGAACGTGTCTGGGCGTGTCCGCGTGGATTCCGGGCGATATCGGCGACGCGGTGGGATTCCACGCCTGCTTCGTTTGCACGAAAAGTGCGGTTGATCAGGAACTTCACGAAGAGCCGATGACGGGAATCGAACCCGCGCTGTCTGCTTGGGAAGCAGAAGTTCTACCATTGAACTACATCGGCGTGCGGCATCCGTGAGACGCAGCGGTGACCATCGTAGCAAGGGTCTCGATACGCTTCGCTACTCGACCGACGACGATCGGTAGGCTGGGCGCGTGCTGCTCTCAGATCGCGACATCAGGGCCGAACTCGAGCGCGAGCGCATTCGGCTCGAGCCCTACGAGCCGGCGATGCTGCAGCCGAGCAGCATCGATGTGCGACTCGACCGCTACTTCAGGCTGTTCGACAACCACAAGTACCCGTTCATCGATCCGGCCGAAGACCAGCCCGAGCTCACGCACCTCATCGAGGTGCACCCCGAAGAGGCGTTCGTGCTGCACCCGGGCGAGTTCGTGCTCGCGTCGACATTCGAGGCTGTGACCCTGCCCGACGACGTCGCGGCGCGCCTCGAGGGCAAGAGCTCGCTCGGACGGCTCGGACTGCTCACGCACTCGACCGCCGGCTTCATCGACCCCGGTTTCACGGGGCACGTCACGCTCGAGCTGTCGAACGTCGCGACCCTGCCCATCAAGCTGTGGCCGGGCATGAAGATCGGACAGATGTGCTTCTTCAGGCTGTCGTCGCCGAGCGAGCGGCCCTACGGCTCGGCCGAGTATGCGAACCGCTACCAGGGGCAGCGCGGGCCGACGGCGTCGCGGTCGTTCCAGAACTTCCATCGCACCGATGTGGGCGTGAGTGAGGCGGGGGCGGCAGGCAGGTGAAGGGTTGCGTTCCGAGCGATCGGATGTCCCGGGCTGACGCCTGACTCAGCGCCCCGATGCTGCAGCGACCGCGGCGCGAACATCCTCCTCGACGAGGTCCTTGTTGATATCGCTGCCCGCCACATTGCCGGCCGCCATCGCGACCGGGACCGACGACTGAGCGGTCGAGATGTTGCCGGCAGCCCAGACCCCTCGTACGTTCGTTCGCCCCGACGAATCGACAAGTACCCAGTCGACGCCGTTCTGCCGCATGGTGCGTGCGCGCAGCTCTCTCAGCAGGTGGTCGTTGGGCACCGGGTGCGGGGCGACGAAGATCGAGTCCGTATCGCGTTCAGTGCCGTCTTCGAGACGGATGCCGCGCAGGCCGCCCGTCTCGTCGCCGACGACCTGCACGACCCTGCGTGACTCGATCTCGATGCCCCGTGCCTCGAGCCCGGCGCGCGCCGTGTCGGCGAGGATCGCGCCCTGCGTGAAGTACGTGATGTGCGGCGAGAGCTGCCGCATGAGTTGCGCTTGTTGCGTGTTCGCCGCGTCGGTCGCGATGACGGCGATGCGGCGGTCGCGCACCTCCCACCCGTCGCAGTAGGGGCACATCATGGCATTGCGGCCCCACTGCTCGGTGAGGCCCGGAATGTCGGGAAGCTCGTCGCGCAGGCCCGTTGCCAGAAGCAACCGTCGTGCGGTGTGACGTTCTCCGGACTCGAGCTCGACCTCGAAGCCGATGAATTCTGCGTCGACCGAGGAAACCGACGCGACCGTGCCCGACTCGACCGCGACGTCGTCATATCGCATGAGTTCGCTGCGCCCGCCGGCGAGCAGGTCGAGCGGCGACGAGTGATCGTGGCCGAGCACTCCGTGCATGTGCGCCGAGAAGCGGTTGCGCGGTTCGCCCGCGTCGACGACGAGCACTCGCCGGCGAGAACGGCCGAGCATCAGCGCGGCACTGAGGCCCGCGCTGCCACCGCCGACGATGATGACGTCCCACCCGGTTCGCTGCATGCGTCAACTCTGACAGAACCCGCTGGCACGACGCAGGCGAACGGATGCCTCGTTCCGCGGCTTCGACGAACACGGTTCACCGCGCGGCTGGGCCGGACTAGGGTGAATCCGTGCCCGAAGTCGTCCTAGCCCACGATTACCTGGTGCAGGTCGGCGGCGCCGAGCGGGTCGTCGCCGCGTGGGCGACCGGGTTCGGCGCAGGCAGGGTCGTCACACTCGCGTACCGGCCCGAGACCACCTTCGAGGCGTTCCGTGCGCTTGACGTGCAGGCGTCCATTCCCCATGCCCTCTCGACGCAGGTCGAGCGCATGCTTCCGGTGCTGCCGTCGATCGCGGCGCACACGACCGTGTCGGGCGGCGATGTCGCACTCGTCTCGACGAGCGGCTGGGCGCACCGGTTCCGCTTCGAGATCCCGCATGTCGTGTACGTGCACAGCCCGGCTCGGTGGCTGTACGCGGCCGACGACTACCGGATGCGGCTGAGCAGGCTTCGTCGCGCAGGCCTTGCAATGAGCACGCCGCTGCTGCGCGGGGGCGACCGTGAAGCGATGCGGCGTGCCAGTGCAATCGTGTCGAATTCGCAGGTGACCCGTGACCGCATGCGAGCGGCCTACGGGTTGGACTCGGTCGTCGTGAGCCCGCCGGTCGAGGTGGTCGCCCGTGACGCCGTACGGCCAGTGCGTGACCTGCCTCGCGAGTTCGTCGTGGTGGTCGCCCGAGATCGCGGGTACAAGAACGTCGCCCTGGCCGTGGCGGCGGCACAGGATGCAGGCTTGCCGATCGTGATCGTCGGCTCCGGATCAGAGACGCTCGACGAACCCGACTCGGGTGTCATCGGCCTCGGCCGGGTGACCGATGCCGAGTTGTGCTGGGTGTATCGCGCGGCGTCCGTCGTGCTCGGCGCGGGTCGTGAGGACTTCGGTCTGACGGTGCTCGAGGCGGCGCTCGAGGGCACGCCGGCGGCGACGGTCGCAGCAGGCGGCTACCTCGAAACCGTGCGACCGGGCGTGAGCGGTGTGCACGCGGCATCCGCTTCATCTGACGATCTGGGGGCAGCGATTCGCAATGCACGCGACCTCGACCCCGTCGCCTGCAGGGATTGGGCGCGCGGCTTCGGCCGCGACGCACACATCGCGCGCATCGGAAGGGTGATCGAACAGGTGGCGCAGCGGGCGTGAGCGGGCCTTCTACGCCTTTGCTACGCCAGGCACGTTCGTCTCAGGCGGTTTCCGCTGCGGTGAACGCTTCGCCCAGTTGATGCATGGCCGTTCCACCGTGATGAACAGCACCTGACCCACCGCGAACACGACACCGAATCCAACGGTCCAAAGAGGAACGCGATCGGGCGCAGGCCATCGACGGATTGGATCCCTGCGCCGGCTTCCCTGTGCTATTCACAGCTACAGCCCTTCGTCAGATTCGACCTCACCCTTGGCCGCCGGTGTGGGGCGCTGCGGCACGGCATCGCAGTAACACCAGGAGAATTGCGACATCGTTAGAGTGAGCGACGAGGCGGTGGCAGCGGAAGTGAACGAAGTGGGAGTCAGCGTGCCACTCTCGGTGCGCCTGCGATTCGGGCACGCAGCCGTGCAGCACCTCGCCGACGAGATCGGCGTCGACCTGCTGCACATCAAGGGCGTCGCGGTCGACCCCGAGCTGCGATCCGGCCGTGACTCGGGCAGCGACGTCGATGTGCTGGTGCGGCCCGGTCACGTCGACCGCCTCGACCGGGCGATGCGGCGGCACGGGTGGCGCCTCTACAGCACGTTCGAGTGGGGTTCGCCGTTCGGCCACGCCCAGACCTACCTGCACGACGCGTGGGGGTACGTCGACATCCACCGCTTCTTCCCCGGCATCCGGCTCGAGCCTGGCCGCGCATTCGAACAGTTCTGGCGCGACCGCAACGAGGTACAGATCGCGCGCATCGGATGCCACGTGCCGAGCGTCACGGCACAGGGGGTGCTGCTCGTGCTCAACGCCGCCCGGTCGACGAACGGCAGAAGCGTCGACGTGCGCATGGCGTGGGTCGACGCATCGACCGAACGCCGCGCCGAGATGACGGCGCTCGTCGCTGACCTCGACGCGTCCGTCGCGTTCGCGGCTGCGACCGGCGAGCTGGAGCGGTACCGCGGCGAACGCGACTACCGGCTCTGGAAGATCGTCTCCGAGGGCGGCTCGCGCTCGGCCGAATGGTGGGCACGGATCCGCGCGGCGCCGAACCTCGGTGCGGCGCTGCGGGTGGCAGCCCGCGCCCCGCGTGTGAACGTCGACCATCTCGCACACCGACTCGGACGAGCGCCGACACGTGGGGAGGTCGCAGGCGAGTTCTTCCGCCGACCCGCTCGCGCCGTGCGCGAGGCCTGGCGCGGCATCCGCCGTGCGGAGCCGGGTCGATGACGGGGCTTCGCCGGGCGCCCGGCATCGGAATTCAGGAGCAGAACGGCGCGGTGTACGTCGCGCCCCTGCCTGACGGCCCGATCGTCGTGCTCGACGGTGTCGCCGGCGTGATCTGGCACGCGGCCTGCGCCGGCGATCGCGCGACGATTGCTGAGCGGGTGGCCGAGGCGACGGATGCCGCTGCCGACGAGATCCGCGACGACGTGGATGCCTTCGTGGCCGATCTGGTGGCGCGAGGGCTTCTGGTGTACGACCCGTGATCAGTGGTCTCTTCTCCTCGTAGATAGAGATCGACCGGTTGCATCGTCTATGCGTTCCCGTGGATTAGCACGAGTAAGCTGCCGAGCACGGTGCGTCCTGGACGTTGCGTGAGCCAGCGGATGTGAGTCCCATCTTGATAGGAACCAATGCAATCGGTATCGGTCGTCATTCCTGCTTGGAACCCGGGCCCGTTCCTTGCGGAGGCGGTGACGTCGGCAGTAGATCAGATCCCGGCGCCGCTCGAAGTTCTGGTGATTGACGACGGCTCGAGCGAACCTATCGAGGTCCCTGCGTATCCAATCGTCCGAGTGATTCGGCAGCGCAACGCGGGCCCGAGTGCTGCCCGTAACAGAGGCATCCGTGAATCTCGTGGTGATCTTGTCGCGTTCCTCGACGCGGACGACGTGTGGTATCCGGGCAAACTGGCTGCCCAGCTTGCCGTGATGCGACCCGAGGTCGGACTGTGCTCATGCGATTTCAACGTGATCGAGGCGTCTGGGAAACGTGACGGCTGGGGAGGGCCAGGAGGGAACTATCAGCAGCTCTTGCGAGGGAACAGCATCCACACGTCGGTGGCGATCGCTCGTCGCTCGGTCCTCCTCGATGTGGGCTGCTTCGATGAAGATCTCACGCATAGCGAAGAGTGGGGAACGTGGCTGGACATCTCCCGCCGAAGTGAACTCGAGCATGTTCCTGGCGTGTTCGTGGGCTACCGGCTCCACGACCGCAACGCGAGTAGGGACTATCGACGCATGTGGCGAGGCGCGATGAGGGTGCTTTGGCGCCACCGCGGATTGGATGCTCTCCCAGGCGTGCGGCGTGTCGGGCAGATCTATGGCGCGCAGGCATTCGATGCGTATCGGGCCACGAAAGTCCCTTCCCATCTCGTGTGGGCTATCGCCTTGTGGCCCGAGTACGTGACTCGGCAGGTACTACAGAGATCCAAGCGTGGGGTTGGGCGAGGGCCGCGCGGATGATCGAATCTCGTCACGTGCGGACCGTAGCCGTCGTCGAAGGCGAAGCCGTGCGCTCGCCGCGGAATCCGCGCGGCTAAGATCGCGGGGGGAATGCTCGCCGGCCGCCCGAAGGCCAGGGAGTGGGCGACGGAGGAGAGACGATGGCACGTGAGGCAGGCGAACACCGCCTGTACGCGCAACTGGGCCTGATGCTCCGCATGGCCTCCGCCGACCCTCGGCGGTGGATCGTCGGTACGGTCGCGGCGTCTCTGGTGCTTGCAGCGCTCGACACCATCGGCGTCGCCGCGATGGTGCCGCTCACCGAGCTGATGACAGGCAACACCGACGGGTGGTTCGTGCGGTGGCTCTCTGGCGCCGTCGGCACGAACCAGCTGGCCACGCTCATTCCGGTGATGGCCGGAATCATCACACTGGTCTTCATTCTGAAGAGCATCGGGTCGATCGTGTTCCGGTGGTGGCTCCTCGGTCGTACCACCCGC
The DNA here is from genome assembly GCF_039529735.1 of Agromyces neolithicus. Taxonomy (NCBI): domain Bacteria; kingdom Bacillati; phylum Actinomycetota; class Actinomycetes; order Micrococcales; family Microbacteriaceae; genus Agromyces; species Agromyces neolithicus. The sequence goes on along the minus strand of NZ_BAAANJ010000001.1, from coordinate 385,219 downwards.
ATCTCTGCACTGTCGTCGGCCGAACTGGCGCGCCGGTATGCGTTGGCGCCATACGCCGACCACCGGTCACGACGCATGAGCGAGGTATACCGAAACATCAATGACGCTACGAACCAGGCATCGAGCGTGCTGCTCGGTATCGTGAGCATCATCTCCGACGGTATGGTGCTCATCGCGATCACGGCCGTGCTGGCGCTCACTTCCCCCGCCGTCACCCTGTTCATGGTCGTGTTGTTCGGGTTCCTGGTGTTCGGCGTACAGCTGGTATTGCGTCGCCGGCAATACCGCGTCGGCGAGGAATTGGCCGCTGCCGGCCTCGAGGCATGGCAGTTCCTCCTGCCGGGACTTGACGGCTTCCGAGAGGCGCGGCTGACGTCGAGTTCGAACGCGTTCATCGACGGATTCCGAGCTGCGAGGATGAAACGAGCCCGGGCATCGCGCCTGATGGGAATCCTCTCAGACCTGCCGCGATACCTGCTCGAGATCGGCTTCGTAATTGCGATCATGGGCATCTCTGCGATCCTCTTCACCACGGGCACGACGGCAGAGGCACTCACCGTACTTGGTGTGTTCGCAGCGGCATCCCTTCGTGCATTGCCGGCCATGAACCGCATCTCGGCGAACCTCGCAACGGCCCGCACCGGGCGGGCGGGTCTCGACATCATCACGCGGGTGGTCGATGAGCTCGACGCTGGTGGCAGGCATGATGAGCGACCGAAGAGCGACGCAAAGTTCTCAGGAGACATCGTGTTGCGCGACGTGAGCTTCCACTACCCCGACTCGGATGATGACGTGCTGCACGGAATCTCGCTCGACATCGCTGAGAACCGAACAACCGCGTTCGTCGGCTCGAGCGGTGCAGGCAAGAGCACGCTGCTCGACCTCGTACTCGGTCTGCTCGAGCCCACAGGGGGTTCCATCGAGGTCGGGGGACGGCCGATTGCCGGCGATCTCGCCAGTTGGTACGCCGGGCTCGGGGTCGTCCCGCAAGATGTGTTCCTCCTCAACGACACCCTCACGGCCAACGTCGCTTTCGGGGTCGCGCCACGCGAGGTCGATGCCGAGCGCGTGCATGAGGTCATCCGGATGTCGCAGCTCGACGGCCTGCTCAGGGAACTGCACGACGGGCTCGACACCGTCGTGGGTGAGCGCGGCGTGCGCCTCTCTGGCGGGCAGCGACAACGCATCGGACTGGCTCGCGCACTCTACCGACGGCCGAACGTGCTCGTGCTCGACGAGGCGACCTCCGCGCTCGACAACGTGACGGAGCACGAGATCGCCAACACTCTGGGCACTCTGCAGGGCACCCTGACGATCGTCATCGTCGCCCATCGCCTCTCGACCGTGCGCCACGCAGACACGCTCGTGTTCCTCAAGGACGGTCAGGTCGAGGCCGAGGGCACCTTCGATGAGGTACGGGCGCAGAGCACAGACTTCGCGCGGCTAGTCGAGCTCGGTGAGCTCACCTGAGGGAGCCCAATGCACTACGCCCATCCGATCCGTCGACGAGTTCGCGAACTTAGGCAACTCGCCGCAGCGGCGGCACAGCCAGCCACCAGAAGTCGCGGTGTCGCCGTTGAAACATACTGGTGGGCGTGGCAGCCGAACTTCGGGGATGACCTGACGCGATGGCTGCTCCCAAACTATGGTGTCGTCCCCATGTATCGCGAGCCCTCCGATGCGCGATTGGTTGGGGTGGGAAGCATCCTTGACATCCTCCCGACTGGCTTTGACGGAGCTGTCTGGGGGAGCGGTCTGATGAACGACCATGCCTATCCGCTCCCACGGGCACAGATTCTGGCGGTTCGAGGACACTTGACCCGTGAGCGCATCGCCGCCCCTGAGACGGTGGCGGTGGGCGACCCGGGGCTGCTCGTCCGGCGTCGCGTGCAACGTCCGGGGGTCCGTTGGGATGTCGGGCTTGTTCCGCATGGCGCGCACCGTTCGAATGCGCCGTTCCTCGCGCTCGCTGAAGCCACCGGTTTCAGCGTGCGTGTGATCGATGTGCATCGCACGGCCCCTCGTGCCGTGGGCGAGATTGCGGCGTGCGCCACGGTGTTGACCACGTCGCTTCATGGACTGATCACCGCGGACGCGTTCGGCATCCCCGCGCTCTGGACGACACTCGAGCCGCCGCTTGGCGGGGGAGCGTTCAAGTTCGCCGACTATGAATCGGTGATCACTCCCAATGCATCCCGCTACCTCGAATTCGACGAGAGGATGCCGCTGGCGGAAATGCTCGCTCACACTGCCGCTGCACCTCAGCAGACGGTCGAGGCTGCGTGCGATGCATTGGAGGCTGCGCTAACCCGGTTGCCTGACGTGCTCGGTGGGTTGCCCCGGTTCCCGCTCAGCATGTGGAGGCGAACGGATGACGGTCGCTAACGGCTGACGGTCGATGAACTCCGACCGACGTTAGAGGAGTTGTCCTTGACCCGCGTGGGTTTCAGTCGCGCTCGTCGTCCACCCGGGGGTTATCCCAGGACACCACTTTGGGATACCCGGTGCCGACGATTCGGTCGAGTGCGTCCATCAAGGTGCGGCTCGCGGCTGGTTCAACCTTTCGGCAGAACGGGGAGCCGGAACGCAGTAGGTCATCGAGGTCGGCGAGCGTGCAGGTCGTGGGTTGATCCAGCACCGGGTCCCAAGTGACATGCGTCACCGAACCGAGCCGCGTGGGCAGGGCGCGCCACGCGAGCGGTGTGACGAGAGCGGACTCGTCGGGAATCACCGATCGCTGGTAGAGCCGCCGGAGCGGAGAGCCGGGTGCAAGGTCATCGTCGAGCAGCCAGTCGAGTTCCCGCCTGCGCAGTGCGACCCATTGGCTCCCGAAGTAGCAGGGTCGTTCTGGTGAGAACGGCGTTCGCACGCGCCGGATGCCGTAGTGCACGCCACGACCCCGTTCGACAACGCGGACGCTGAAGAGTGGTTCGGCTCGAAGCGCAATTGCGCCTCGGATGCGGCGAAGCCGCCTCCCCCAAGTTCCCGTGAGCCGAATACCGAGGTGAGCGGCGGGGGAGCGAAACCAGCGATAGATATATCGCGTGAGTTCGTCTCGCCCCTGGCCCCGGCGCCGTCCCCACCTTGGCGTGTAACTGAGCTCCTCCGCCACTCCGGTCCAACTGTCTGCCGCGATCGCCTCGGACTCCCACTCCGTTAGTCGCCGAACCGGATAGTCCTGACCGGATATAAGACAGACGAGCTGCGGATCCACCAGCGTCCGCACACGCTCGAACGCGAGAAGCGTCGCCTCCACCAACTCCCATGATCCCCAGTCGGTGGCAAGGCCGTGATCGAAGATCTCCACGCGCGGATCGTCGAGTCTGACCGGGAACTTCGTCTGGCGCGCGTCGTGTGCGATGAGGACGAAGGCATCTGGACTCGACGTCGTGATCGCACGGACCAGTCGCTGCACTTGCGGCCAATCCTTGTGGGTCAAGACGACGTACGCCGCGCGGACGGATCTCTGCTGCGGCGATCTACCGCCGTCCCTCCTAGCCACACCGTTAGCATACGAGGGCCGACGGTTCCAGTTGACCGTTCGATTCTTGCATGCCCGCCTTGGCGTGCGGCGATAGAATCGCCGCCATCGAAACGAGGAACAGGAGAACATGGGCGACGCACCCCGGCTGAGCGTGTGCATCGTGACGTATGAGCGGCCGAATTTCCTACTTCGATGCCTAGGTTCGTTGAAGACGGGACTCGACGACCAGGCCGAGGTTGTGGTCGTCGATGCTTCCTCCACCGATCACAGCGAGCGCGTGCGCGCGATAAGAGAGTCAGTCACGTATATCCATGCGCCAGAGCTCGCAGGTTGGATGACCCGTTCGCGCAACGAAGCTTTGCGCTGGGTACGAGGCGATATCGTCAGCTTCCTCGATGATGATGTAGTGCTGCGCGCCGGATGGCAGGGTGGCCTTCTCAAGGCGTTCGACGATCTCACGGTGAGCGCAGTCGCTGGCAGAACGTGCAACGGAGTACCCGGCGAAGAGCGATATGAGCGCCCTGTTGGACGCCTACTTCCCAATGGCACGCTGACTGACGGATTCGCGTCTCTGGGCGAAGAATCTGTGGAGATCGACCACGGGATCGGCGCGAACATGTCGTTCCGAAGGTCGGTTCTCGCCGACCTCGGCGGATTCCGAGACGACTACCCCGGCACGGCCCTTCGCGAGGACACCGATGTCTTCCTGAGGGTGCGGGCGATCGGTGGTCGGGTCGTCTTCGCTCCCGACGCGGCCGTAGACCACCTACCGGCACCTCACGTTCGCGGCGCGCGGTTCGACACCCGCTACAAACTCTACGGGCGACGCAACCACATGGTGCTGCTGGCTCGCAGCGGCGGCATCCGTTCAGCAATGCTGCGGCGATGGATGTGGCTTCAGCTGAAGGGCGTTGGTTCGGCGCCGGGTGTGTCAGGCAAGGTGCGCCGCCTCGGCGTCACAGTGATTGGACTCGTTTGGGGCAGCGGCGCCGTCTTCCGGTCTGCCCGTTGGTACCCGCTGCCGCCCCGACGGGATGATCAGATCGGCCGAGAACTGCGTGCTGCGCTGAGTTCGCCTATTGCTTGACGCCCTCGTCGATGTAGCTCAAGTTGCATTGAAGGGGTGTGTCGTTTGGGCGACTGGATTCAACGGCTAAGCCTCCGGCGTGCACGCCGGAGCAAAGAGAGAGCCTTACGGCGTCCGGTCGTGACGCCACGCCTCGTCAGCGCCACTGGTGCTGGGGGCAATCTGAATCCAGCTCGCCGGGCCTGCTCCCTGATCTCGCCTGCAAGCACCGAACTCCGCTGAGTCACGACCCAGTCCATGAATGACGTACGGCTCTTTCTGTAGGCGGCGATGTCGAACACGACCCGGAACTCCTCGAGTCGATTACTGATCTCGAGCGTAAGCTCCGTGCGAGCGCACTTCGGACAATGCGAGCAATTGCCGCCATCCGGCAACGGATTGGTGCAAACGTTCAAACTGGTGCGCGCAACCGGGATGTCCGCCACCATCAGCGTCTTCTCGACGCGCGTGTACTGATCTCCATGCGAGATGGGCCGGAACTGGCGGGTGGCGAGCAGTGGCATGGAGATCGGCTCGGAGAACGCAGTGTCGTGCAGCCTTCTCACGGTGATGTTCGGGAAGCTGACGCTGCCAGCCAGATAATACCGACCGAGGCCGGCCTGGAGAAGAGACGCCGCGCTGAGATTCCGTGGTCCGTTGGTTTGTTGAAAGTTGGTGAACCCGTAGAAGTCATCGAGGTTCGAGTCCACGGGTATGAAGGGCAGCCCGATTTCCTGGGCGACAGGAACCAACCGGTCACGGTGACTGCGAAAGACGCTGCGTCCTCTCTCTCCAGATGTATGAGAACCGACGTTGAAGAACGTGAGGTGGGTGACTCGGAGGTCTTGCGGTACCGGTTGGAAGAAGTGCTCCGCCAGCACTGCATAGCTGTCTACGCCCGCAGAAAAGCCGGTGCCCACGCCTCGGGCGGGTTCGCCCCCTGGAGTCGTGTTCGTCGCGTCGACATTGACTCGCCGTAACCCGCGGATCACTGTCTCCAGAATGTGCTGATAGCCGTGTGTCAGGTTGTGCGCGAGTTCGTCAGTGACCGGGCCGCTGACGTGCATCGGCTCGGCGGCATGCATTGCCGGAATCAACAGGCCGATGACGGCGGGGTCGGCGCGATCCGTGACGAGCGGGGCATGCTCCTCCGGGAGGCGGAACCAGAGGTGATCAGGTGCGCCCGTCAGTCCCCCGACCGGCACAGACCAAGTGATCTGCCCGTCATTGGAGTTGAGCACCGGTGTTCCGATCCGCATCCTGTCCCACCACTAGGGGAGTTACTTGCCTGGCGTGGCGACGATATTACCGTTGCCGGCTCGAGCACCGTCGTAGTCTCAGTGACTGCCGACGGAATCGGCGTGCATGCCGTCGCAGCCACATCGGAATTGCTGCGCGCAACCGGTCAGTGCGGCGGGGCAGGATGTCGCGGGCAATGGCGAGAGCGTCGAGGTAGGCGCGGAGGTCGTGAGCACGCCAGCAGGCCTGCAGCGCCCAGCCGAGCACGTGCCGGTAATGCTGGCGGTAGGCCGACAGCGCGCGGTGCGGTGGCGTCGGAAGAGTGCTTGGCATCCAGAACGAGCGGATGACACGCAGTGCGGTCAGACCCTGCAGTGCCGATCCCGATCTCGTCGCCGTTCGCGCATGGTCGCGAAAGAACGCCAGCCGTTCGCCCAACAGACGCCACTCGGTCAACCGGGCCACATTCACATACATCGCCCAGTCCTCTGCCGTCACCATTCCGTGAGGGAAACCGCCGGCGCGCAGCAGCAGTTCGCGGCGCACCGCCGCGGTGCTCATCGAGCCCCGGAGTCGCTCGAGCAGAAGGTCGAAGCTGCGACCCTCGATCTCGAGGTATTTCAGATCCTTTTTGGCCACGGCCATTCGGATCGCCTCGAGGCATTCGTCGAGATTACTTGCCGAGAACTCGTCGTCGGGTCCGGCATGCGCCGCGAAGCTCCAATAGCGGGCGTTCATCGCCCCGATGTGTGGTGCGGCGACGACTTCCGCCACAAGGCGGGATAGGTAATCGGGATGCAGCAGATCGTCGTCGTCGAGGAAGCAGACCCAATCGGCCCGAGCGTGACGGACGCCGGCATTGCGTGCCGCAGCCACCCCCGCGTGTTCGATGGCGTGCAATTCGATCGGCATTCCGTCGAGCGCGGCTATGGCAGCGTCGTCGACACCGTCGGCGACGACGATTACCTGATCGAAGGGGCGCGACTGCCGCAGTGCGCTCTCGACGGCCTGAACGACGAATTCGGGGCGCTGATGTGTCGGGATGACGAGCGCAAAGGTCGGCCTGGCGGCATCCTCCACTGCGTTATCGGGCACGCGAGTCATGGTACTGGGCGTCGATCCACCGGCTCGTAATCGCGAGAGTCGAGTAAAGCCCGGTCATTCGTGGGAGCGAGTGCCGCTTGGTTTGTGTTTGGTGCATCTTCGGTGAGACGCATGCTGTATGCGATCGGCCTGCGATACTGGAGCGCATCACACCGAAGGACCGGAAATGACGTCGACCAGCGCGCGCCGAGAGCTCTGGCGCGAGCGCATCGCCGATCTGTGGGCGAACGCGTGGCGCTGGGTGCTCGCGGCCTTCGGCGTGGTCGCCGCCACATACTTCGTTCTCGAACGTGGATTCCTCGGCGGCACGACGTTCGCGATCGTCATCGGTACCCTCGTCATCGCGGCCGCGCTCACTTCTTCGAAACCACTCGCCATCGCTCTGTTCGCGATGCCCGGCTTGCTGATCTCCGCGCGCATCGGGTTCGGCGGCGGCGATCTTTCGGTCTCGGATGCCGCGCTCGCCGCCGCGTTCGGCACGGCGCTGCTTCTCGGCCATCGGCCCTACAGCAAGCCCCTGCGCCAGTTGCTTCTGATCAACATCGTGTACCAGTTCGCCACACTGTTCACCGTCTTGGTGAACCCGTATGCGCTCAACACGATCGAGTGGTTCCATGCCTGGTTGCTCGTCTCGGGCGCGCTGATCGTCGGTTGGGCACTCGGTGCCGCTGGGTACGCAAGGCTCGCCCTCTCGCTCCTCGTTTTCACCGCGTGCATCTTCGCGGCGGTCACGGTTGTGGCGGCCGGATTCCAGTACGCGGTCGGCGATTTCGGGCCGGCGACGCCCAGCTGGCCATTCCCAATGCACAAGAACTTCATTGGCACGGTGCTCGCGTTCGGCGCGATCATCGCGTACCTCAACCCCGACTGGGTGGGATGGACGAAGGGCTGGTCACGATTCGCGTTCGGGTTGTTGGCGGCGGGCATCGTGGTGGCCCAGTCCCGCCAAGCACTCATCGGCCTTGCGGCAGCCATCATCGTCGCGGTGTTGCGCCGGAGCACAACCGGGCGCTCCCGGCTGGTGCTCTTCTTGCTGATTCCGGCGGCCTGGCTCGTGATCTCGATGGTGGTCGACCAGATCGAGTCGCAGAACCGGCACAACTCCGTCTTCCAGCGCGTCGAGTGGCTCCGGGAGGTCTACCACTTCTGGCGGGAGTCACCGATCTTCGGGCACGGCCTGCGCTACTGGTACAACCCGGGCGAGCTGCCGTACCAGCCACCGCAAGCGGAGTTGGAGATGCTCGCGTCCGCGGGCGTCGTCGGGCTCATCGGGTTCCTCGTGATGTGGATCGGCGTGCTTTTGGTGCTCTGGCACGTCGACCCGCGCTTTGGCACGCTGGCCGTCGCAGTGCTGCTCTCCCGTATCGTGCAGTCGCAGTTCGACCTGTTCTGGACTGCCGTTCAAGTCTCCGTTCCGTTCGTGGTCGCAGGCATCTGCCTTGGCGCGATGGATCACGAACGAAGAACGAACGAGCCGCCTGACGAGCGTGTCATCGACATGCCTCACGGTCGTCGCGCGACATCCGGAGCAGGCTGGCGCCGATAGCCTTCGAGGCGAGCGCACGCACATCGGAGACCGTTGACATACCATTGACCTACTTACGGAAGGGTCTGCCGCGCCGCGGTGACGCCTTGAACAGCACGGAGGTTGCATGGAGCTCCGCGACTACCTGCGCGGACTGCGCAGGCACTGGATCGCCATCCTCCTGATGACGGTCGTCGGCGCCAGCGCAGGATACGGCTGGACGCTGCTCCAGACCCCTGTTTACGTGGCGGGCGCGAGCGGTTACGTTTCATCGACCGGCGTGGAAGATCTCGGCACGTCGACGCTCGGTGACTCACTCGCCAGGTCCAAGGTGGCCACCTACCTCGAGATCGCAGGCTTCCGCACCGTCGCCGAACATGCGATCGACGAGCTCGGCCTCGACACGACGCCCGAAAACCTCGTACAGCGGATCGAAGTGTCGAACCCTCCGGACACGACGTTCATCAAAGTCGACGCCGAGGGCCCGTCCCCAGAGTCCGCAAGGGCGCTCGCAGAAGCGTGGATCGACGCGATGAAGCTGGAGATCGACAGCCTCGAGGGTGACGGAAGCGCAGGTTCCGCCCCTGTAACGATCCTCCCGGGCGACGTCGCCTCACTTCCAGCCTCACCGAGCTTCCCCGACGTGCAGATGGCTGTATTGATCGGCGGCATCCTCGGTCTCGGTTTCGGCATCGCGTTCGCGATGATCCGCACAGTATCCGACCGACGCATCCGTTCGGCAGAAGATGTCGAACAGCACACCGGCGTCGCCGTCGTCGGCACGATTCCGATCGTGCCGGGCCTCGACGCCGAGACCAGGCTCATCGATTCCTCAGCCGAGCTCACCGGTAAGAACAACAACTTCGCCGTCTCAGAGGCGCTTCGGGCGCTGCGCACCAACCTCCAGTTCATGGATGTCGACCACCCGCCGAAAACGATCGTTGTCACGAGCCCGCTTCCAGGTGACGGCAAGTCGACCATCGCGTGCAACCTCGCGCTCACACTCGCAGCAGGGGGGAGCACCGTGGTGCTCGTTGATGGCGACCTGCGCCGGTCGATGGTGGCCAAGACGATGGGTCTGCCCGACGGCTCCGGGCTGAGTGACGTACTGGCGGGCAGGGCGGCGCTCGCCGACGTGCTGCAGCGCACATCGAAGTCGAACAATCTCCTGGTGCTCGCCGCCGGCAGCGTGCCCCCGAATCCGAGTGAGGTGCTCGGATCCGAGCGTATGCACACGCTGCTCGCCGACCTGACGAAGCACGCAACCGTGATCATCGACGCCCCGCCGCTCCTGCCGGTGACCGATGGAGCGGTGCTGACTCACCAGGCCGATGGCGCGCTCATCGTCGTCACCCTGCGGAAGACGACATTCGATCTGCTCGACAAGGCACTCGACACGCTGCACAAGGCGCGCGGGCGCGCGCTCGGTATCGTGCTGAACCGGGCGCCCCTCCGCGGAGCGGACGCGGCCGCCTACTCGTACGAGTACCGGCGCGACTACACCCCCTCCTCGCCACCCGCAGAACCGCTTCCCGCCGAGGAGCCGACGCCCGCCGGGGTGCTACCCGGTGCTGATACAGACGATCTCGTGAACGAGACTCCCGCTTCGACCTCGCGTCGAGGCGGACGTCGCGCCTGACCGTGGATCACGGAACGCCGGTGGCCCGAGCCGCGCAGGCCGTGTCACGACCGCGCGTCGCGCTCGTGACATCCTCCTACACCCCACACTTCGGTGGCGTCGAGGAGCACGTCCGCCAAGTGGCCCGGCACCTTCTCGCTGAGGGGTACGGGGTCGAAGTCTGGACGGTCGATCGCGGAGAACACCTCGGCACTGGGGAGGTTGACGGCGTCCTCGTTCGTTATCTTCCCACGCCTTTACCTGCTCGCTCTTTCCGGGGTGTTGCCCATTTCGTCGCCCAATTTCCGGCCGCTTGGCGGCGGTGGATGGACGCTCATCGACAGTTCCGCCCACGGGTTCTCCACGTGCACTGTTTTGGTCCGAATGGTGTTTACGCGCTGGCACTACACCGCCGCACCCGCGCCCTACTGGCTCTGACATCCCACGGTGAGACATTCATGGACGATCAGGGCGTCTTCCGTTCCTCAGCACTGCTGCGACTGTGTCTCCGACGAGCGATAGGTCGAGCTGTGGCCGTGACTGCACCGTCGGAGTTTGTACTCGATGACCTGCGCGAAACGTATGGACTGGACGGCGGAAAAGTCATTCCCAACGGCGTCGACCTCGAACTGCCCACCGATAGTGCACTGGCGATCCGGACGGATCAGCGCCGATATCTCTTCGGTGTTGGCCGCCTCGGGGTAATGAAGGGTTTTGATCTTCTTATCGATGCGTTCGCGATCGCCGAGCTTGATCCCGATATTCGTCTGGTCATCGGTGGAGATGGGCCGGAGCGCGCTCGTCTCGGCGAGCTGATCGAGCGGCGCGGACTACGCGATCGCGTCGAGTTGGTCGGCCGGCTAAGCCCGACTGCCGTCGCGGGGGCGATGGCGGGGGCGCTCGCCGTGGTCGTTCCAAGTCGCATTGAGGCGTTCGGGATCGTAGCCCTCGAGGCGTGGCGGAGCAGCACAGCGTTGGTGATGACGGGCCGCGGGGGAGCCCCAGAGTTCGTGCGCGACGGCGTCGACGGAATTCTCTTCGACCCAGAGGATCCGGCTGCACTGAGCCGTGCATTGCTGCGGGTGAGTAATGACGGGCCCCTCCGGGAGGAGCTCGCCGCCGCCGGTCGCGAGCGGGTGGGTGAGTTCACGTGGACGCGCGTCGCGCGCGCCTACGAGGAGCTGTACGCCGCGGCATCCGGTCGTGCGGAGGCTGCAGAATGAACTACTCGGGCGCGCTCACCCGACGCTTCCGCCAACTGAGGCGCGTCGCGGTCGCCTCGACTCGGCGCCCGATGTGGCGCGGCGGTGTCGTCGTGCCGGCACATTGGTGGGACGGCCACCCGAATTTCGGGGATGACCTCACGCCGTGGCTTCTTCCCAACTATGGCGTGCTGCCGATACATCGCGTCGCCTCCCGTGCGCGGCTCGCGGGCGTGGGCAGCATTCTCGAGTTTCTGCCCGCCGACTGGAACGGCGTGGTCTGGGGGAGCGGCCTCATGAATGGGGAGCCGCATCCACTGCCGCGGGCGCAGGTGCTCGCGGTGCGGGGGCATCTGACGCGAGACCTGATCGGCGCGCCCGACGACGTTGCGCTCGGCGACCCGGGCATCCTCGTGGCACGCCATCGACCGCGGCCCGAGCTGCGGTGGGATGTCGCCCTCGTGCCGCACGGCCACCACCGGTCGCACGTTCCGTTCCTCTCCCTCGCCGAAGCGGCCGGATACCGCGTGCGGGTGGTGAACGTTCACCAGACCGCCGAACGTGTCGTTCGAGAGATCGCAGCGAGCAGAGCCGTCATCACCACGTCGCTGCACGGGCTCGTGACGGCCGACGCATACGGAATCCCGGCCGCATGGACCACGCTCGAACCGCCGCTCAGCGGTGGCGCGTTCAAGTTCCACGACTACGAATCGGTGGTGACGCCCGGCACGTCACGGTTCGTTCGATTCGGGCCCGGGATGTCGCTGGCAGAGCTGCTCGCATCGGCGACAGCGGCACCTCGTGAGACCGTCGAGGCGAGCTGCGACGCGCTCGAAGCCTCGGCGGCACTGCTGCCCGAAGCGCTGGGCTCGCCCGGCCTATTCCCACGAGACGTGCTGCGGGTGCTTACGGGGCAGTAGCGACGACGGTCAGGCCACCGACGACCAGACGCGGGCGTGTTCTTCGGCGCAGCGTTCCCACGTGAAGCGGCTCGCTCGTTCGCGCGCTGCACCGATGAGCCCGCCGGCCGCATCGGCACGGGTCGCATCGAGCAGGCCGGCCGCAATGCCGACGCCCGTCGGGTCGACGAGGATGCCGGTGTCACCCAGCACTTCGGGCAGCGAACTCGTCGCCGCCGCGACGACCGGCACGTTCGCCGCCATCGCCTCGAGCGCGGGCAGGCCGAACCCCTCGTACAGCGAGGGAACCACGACGGCGCTGGCGGATGCGACGACACCGGGCATGGTCTCGTCGGGCAGACGCCCCGCCAGCACCACGCCCGGCATCCCGTCGAAGAGCTCCGTGCGTCGTCGATGCGCAGGGCCGGCGAGAACAAGACTGAGGCCGGGTCGTTCTCGATGCACGAGCGGCCAGGCCTCGGCCAGTGCCTCGAGATTCTTACGGCGGGATGCGCCGCCGGCGTGCAGTACGTACTCGTCGGGTATTCCATACGACCGGCGGATGCCACGTGGCAGGGGCTCCGCGTCGAAGAAGCGATCCTCGACCCCGTTGTACACGATGTGTGGGTCGGAGATTCCGAGCAGCTCCACCGCCTCGCGTGCACTGAACTCGGAAACGCAGATCACCGCCGCAGCCCGCCGTGCTTCCTCGATCGCCGCCGGCACAGGTGCTGACTCGTCGGGAAAGCGCCAGGCAACAACATCGTGAAGAGTGATCACGTCGGCACCGGGTGCCGGAGGGAGTTCGAGGTTCATCCGGTGCGTCACCGTGTCGCGCCCGTACAGCAGCCTTCCGACCGCCCGTCGAGCTGCGGGCGAGGCCGACGAGGCCCACCCGACCGGAAGGCGCCGGTTACCCGGCAGCGGAGAGCGGAGGGAACGCACGACGAGACGGCGAACCTGCCATGCGCGATCATCCACAGACTGCAGCCCGCCGGAGGCCCTCCGTGCAACCTGTTCCTGATACACCTGAGCACCCATCGGGTTCTCGGTCGCCATCGTCGCGATGGTCAGTCGTGGGTGCTCTGAACCAAGCCCGATAGTGCTCACCTCCGACGTGATCTGATGGCCGAACGGGCCGGCTGCAGCAGCTCGTCGGACTCCCAGCGTAGAACCCGACCCGGGGTGAGCACGTACCGGCACAGCCTTTGGCTCCCAGTCGGGTAAGAAGCGGCATGCGGGCGGGTAGGCTCCGTGGTATGCCAACAGCCTTCGACGTGCGCGCGCTGGCGAGCACGGTGCGCATCGAACTCGACGACTCGTTGAACTCCGCCGAACAGGAGTCGATCAAGGCGCATTGGGTCGACCTCGCCCACCACGAAGATGGTGAGCCTGATCGGGTAATCCGCGCCGGCCTGGGTGACCTCTCGCCCGCATTCGACGGTTCCTTCCCGGTGCGGGCGGACTCACCAGAGGGGCTCGCCCAGCGCATCACATCGGAGATCACGATCCGCGCCATAGGCGGGTTGCGTGGCGAGGCGCTCATGCTTCACGCAAGCGCAGTGGCCCTCGATGACGGGCGGGTCGTGGGATTCGTAGGCCCCTCCGGCCGTGGCAAGACCACTGCCGTTCAAGCGCTCGGCCGCGCCTACGGCTATGTGACCGACGAAACCCTCGCGGTGCGGGTCGACGGTTCGGTTGTCGCTTACCCCAAGCCGCTCTCGATCAGGAAGCGCCCGGGCGTGAAGGCCACGGAGCCGGCGTCGACGCTCGGGCTCCGCACGGCGCCGACCCATGACCTGCGTCTGGCGGCGCTTGTGTTACTCGACCGCCGCCCAGGCGTCGACGATCCGTTCGTGGAGTCGGTGCCGATCATCGAGGCGTTGTCTGCACTCGCTCCGCAGACGAGCCACCTCTCGGCACTCGAGCACCCGCTCCGCACGCTTCTCGACACGATCCTTACGACCGGCGGGGTGCGAAGGGTCGTCTACGCCGAGGCGTCGTCCCTGCCCTCGCTCATCGATGATGTGCTTCGCACGATCGAACACGGTGCGCCGATGCTCATTGACATCCCGAAGCTGTCCGAACGCGACTGCGGCTGCTTCTCGGACGACGTTGCGACGCAGTCGAACCCTTCAGGTGCCGAGGAGTCCGGCGTGTACTGGCGAGCGTCGTATGTCGATGCTCTGACTGTGGATGACGCGCTGATCGTGCAGGTGATGGGTCAAGTAGTCGTCCTCGCTGGCGTCGGTCCGATCCTGTGGCTCGCTGCCGATGGGCTCACCGAACTGGAGTTGCGCGAGATCGCGATGCGACAGCTTCCTGAAGCGCCCGCAGGTGTTGACGTCACCGGCGTCATAGCCGATGCCGTGCAAGGCATGGTCGACACGCGGATTCTCGTCCGCAAATGAAACTCCCCCCGAACGAGGGTGAGACTGGCACTCGACGGATGCGGCATGTAACCTTTAGAGTTGCCTGAGAAACTTGAGTTGTCTGAACCCAGCCTGCGGTCATCGCTACAGCATAGGAAGGCCCCACCCAATGAGTGACCTTGAAGAACAGAAGCCCGGTGTCAGCCGCCGTACGGTCACGAAGGCGATGGCCTGGTCCGTACCCGTGGTCGCCCTCGCCGTTCCGACGCCTGCATACGCGGCGTCACCCGGCGTCATCGAGCTTTCGGGCCTCGGCTGCAAGCTCCCCGGAAACTCGCAGGACACGTTCAAGGGCTACGCGTTCAGGGCCAGCATCCAGAACACGACGAACGCGCAGGTCACAGTGACGATCACCGACATGGACTTGGGCACAAGCGACCTCGGCGATGTCGGCATCATTGATCTCAACACCTGTACGCTGCTCGGCACCAACACGTTTGTCATTCCGGCGAACACCACGTTGTCGAACGTGGCGCTCGTCACCGAGAACGCCGCCACCAGCGAGAACGGCGCCCTGATCGTGCAGTACACCGTTGAAGGGGTCCCTGACACGGCGTCGGCGACGGCGGATGGGCTGCCCCCGATTCAGGGAAACACCTGCGAGGAGAATGTGTTCTCGGCCACCGAGCGAACCTGCATCAATAGCATCGTTGCCTGAGAGATCTCAGGCGCCAGAAACCCGGTAGACGGTCGTGGTCTACCGGGTTTCTGCATTTCGGAACGGGCGACGGGCTAGCATAAGCTCCGTGCGTCAGCCCGATGGGAACTCGTGATCGACATCCTCCATGCGATCACCCCGGGCGACCACTTCTCGCCGCGCACCGGCTCGGCCATCCCGACCGTGGTCGACGGGCTCGCTGCAGCGGCGACGCGCGATGGAGCGGTGTTCCGTCACGCAGTGGTACTCGACCGCTCGACGATGCGGCCACGATACGACAGTGCGGCGGTCATCGAGTACGCGGGAGCACGGGGCCCCACGAGACGCGACCGGGCGATGGACCTCGCCCGCGGCCGCGTCGGACTCCCGCGCACCGCGGTGGCACGCTACTACGAGCCCGTCGCTGACGCGATCCGCACGCGAGAGCCCAGCTTCGTGCTCGCGCACAACGCCCCCGTGCTTCCCTGGCTGCTGCGTGATACCGAGCATCGAGTCGTGCTGTATGCGCACAACGATCTGCTGCGCACCTACACGCGGCAAGAGGCCGGGAGGGTGCTCGACAGCGTTGCGGCGATCGTCTGCGTCAGCGACTCGCTGGCCGAGCGCACACGGGCCGTGCTCCCCGGCCGACTCGCCGAGCGGGTTCGGGTCGTGCGCAACGGCATCGACTGCGAGCGGTTCACGCCTGCTACGACTGATGAGGGTGCGGCATCCTCCACGCGCGATGCCCAACTGCGCGTCGTGTTCGTGGGCCGGATGGTTGCCGAGAAAGGCCCCGATGTCCTGATCCGCGCGGTCGAGCACCTCGGGCGTCCTGACCTCGAGTACTTGCTGGTCGGCAGCCAGGGCTTCGCCCGCGATGCCCCGTTGTCGCCTTATGAACACGAGTTGCGCGAGCTTGCCGATGAGGCAACGGCAGCATCTGGTGCCGTCATCAGCTTCGAACCCTTCGTCGACCGGGCCGCGCTGCCCGCCCTGCTTCGAAGTGCCGATCTGCTCGTGGCGCCGTCTCGCTGGGCCGAGCCGAGCGGACTCACCGCCGCCGAGGGGCTCGCCAGCGGCCTCCCGGTGATCGCGAGTCGCGTGGGCGGGCTGCCCGACGTCGTTGGGGCGGCCGGCGTACTCGTTGATCCAGACGACCCGGCGGCTCTCGCAGAGGCGATCGCCTCGCTCGCCGACAACCCTGAGGCGAGGCAGCGGATGTCAGAACGCGCCCGGGCGCACGCGGTCGCACACGATTGGTCGTGGGCGTGGTCGAATCTGCGCCAGGTGCTCGAGGAACTCTGAAGATCGGCACCTACACGTGCGCGGCGTCGAGCCGCCGCACGACCTCGGCCATCGCGGCGACGCGATCGCTCCAGTCGGCCACGGCGCCGTCGGCACCCGCCGGAAAGCGCGACGGCGCCGGCACTGCCGCCGCGACCGCCGCCGCGAACGCGTCGCCTGAGGCGATCGTGATGCGCGGGTCATCCGCGTCCCGGAATCCCGCAACCGGGGTCGACACCACCGGCCGGCCGACGGCCTGGTATTCGTAGAGCTTGATGGGGTCGAGGCTGTCGGTGAACTCGGTCCCGACGTGCGGCACCACGAGCACGTCGGCGTGCTGCAGGTAGCCGATCACGGCGTCGCGCGGGCGGGGGCCGAGTAGTTGCGCGCCCGCCCGGCGCAGGCGCTCAGAGGCGGCGTCGCCGAGTAGGTTCGGTCCGACGAGTACCAGTGTTCCCGACGAGCCGAGGGCGCGTGCGGTCGCCTTGCAGAGGTCGACGTCGATGCGGTCGGGGTGCACCGTGCCGAGGTAGAGCGCCACCGGGGCGACGGGCAGATCGGCCGGCCGCGGCGTGGGGCGGCGGTAGGCGTCGACATCGACGGCGTTCGGGATGAGGGTCACCGGCCGGGTCGCGGTGGCCTTGCGGCGCACGAGTTCGGGCGAGCACACGACCACCTCGCGGGCGAGCTCGAACAGGCGCGCCTCGTTGGCCGAGATCCGCCGCAGCTCCGTGTCCGCCCGGTCGGCTGACAGCCAGTCGTCGGTGATGTCGTAGAGAGTCGGCCAGCCCGAGAGCTCGGCGAGCGCGACCGCGCCGGGGTCGTTGATCCAGAGCAGCGGATGTCGCATGCCGATCGAGTCGGCGACCCGCATCACGGCGCGCGCGAGCCGCTCGTCAGCACGCGGGTCGAACCGGCGGGGCATCCACTTCACGGGGCGCACCGTGAACAGGCGCCCGGGCGCGACATCCGGAACCTCCCGCACCCCCCGCGCGAACGACGGGCGTCGCCCCGATCGCAGGTCGTGGGTGGGATCGGCCGGAGGCTCGACGAAGAGCACGCGCAACGCGGCATCCGTTCGCAACAGACCCGCGACCAGGTGCTGGTTGCGGCGCCACACCTCGTCCCACGCCTCGAGCGAGATCACCACGAGATCGGTCATCGCGCACTCCGGTATACGACCTCCGTAGCGGCTGCCTGTGCGGGCAGCGAGAACATGGCCTGCTGGCGCGTTCGCGCCGCGAGCGAGAGCGCGTTGCGGCCGGGTTCGTCGCCTGCGAGCGAGCGCAGGTTGTGCGCGGCCGCGCCCGCATCGCCCGGCGGGAACATCGCGCGCTGGTCGCGCCCGGTGAGCACGTCGAGATGCCCGGCGGCGCCGGCGGCAACGACGGGGAGCCCGCCGGCCATCGCCTCGAGCAGGGTGAGTCCGAGTCCCTCGACCGGGCATGGGGCGATCAGCAGGCCGGCGCGATCCATGAGCTGCGGCAGGTCGGAACGATACCCGAGAAAGCGGGTGGCGGCCCCGATGCCGAGCTCATCGACCAGCGCCTCCAACGCCTCGCGCTCAGGGCCGACGCCGGCGATCTCGAGGGTCCAGCCGTCGTCGGCGAGGCCGGATGCCGCGAAGGCGCGGATCCCCATGTCGGTGGCCTTCTCGGGCTGGAGCCGCTGGGCCATGAGCACGACGCGTTCGCGCAGCGAGACGTCGCGCAACGGGCGGTTCTCGATGCCCGAGTGCACGACGGTGCTGCGGCCGTCGACGGCGTCAGCGACGGCGCGGCTGATCGAGATCTGCGCGTCGATGCGGCGGCGCACGAAGAGGCCGATCGGCACCGGGCCGACCTTTCCGCGCGGCTTCGCGAAGTGCCGCGTCGCAACGACGGCCGGGCGGCGCGACCGGCGGGTGAACCAGAGCGCCGCCGCGGTGCCGATGTCGGCTGCGGTCATGTGCGTGTTCACGACGTCGAACTCGCGGGCGAGCTGGCGTACGGCGCGCGTGACCTCGATCGTGCGTGCCGCCGGCACATAGGCGATGCCCGCCTCGGCGAGCACGGGCCGCATCCGGTCGGTGGCACCGCCGACCACCGCGACGCGATGCCCGTCGGCGGCCTGCGCGAGCGCGAGACGCAGCACGAACTGCTCGACACCCGAGAAGCCGTCGGAGCGGATGGCATGCAAGATGCTCAGTCTGTCCGCCCCCATCGCCCGCTCCTCAGCTATGGAATCGATGAGTGCGAGGTAGCCCTCAGCAGCATTGCGCCACGTATGATCGGCGACGCTCTCGCGAGCCCTGCTCGCCATCTCGCGTCGGGCGGCCTGAAAGGCGAGTCGGGAAAGCCGTTCTGCGATGGCACTCGGGTCAGGAGAGACGAGATACCCGTTCACGCCGTCGCGAATCACGTCTGGCGCGATGCCAACGGGGGTTGACACGACGGGAACACCGCTGGCGAGCGCTTCCGTGACGACCAGCCCGTAGGACTCGTAGGCACTCGGCAGAACGAACACGTCGGACGCATGGAAGAGGGGTTGGGGATCAGGTCGACTACCGATGAATCGCACGCGGTCGGCAAGGCCGAGCTCTGTCGCCTGGGCTCTGCCCCGTCGGATCATGTCCGCCGTGCCGCCGAGCACCAGCAGCTTTGCCGTCGGGACGGTGCGGATCGCCTTCATTGCGAGCGGGAGCCCCTTGCGCTCGAATTCGTGCCCGATGAAGAGGACACCCAGTTCGCGTCCGTCGAGACCGAATTCCGCGCGAGCGCGATCGCGTTCCTCGTCGGATGCCGGTCGGAATCGATCGAGATCGACACCGTTCGGAATCACATGCATGGGGGCGCCCACTCGGCCGTATGTCGCCCGGAGCAAATCGGCTTCCGTGGTCGTGAGTGTGACCACGGCGCGGTGAGTGGATCCGCGGTACCTGACACGGTCGCGTATAGCGGTGAACAGGTGGAGGGGATTGCGGATCATCCGCCACGCGTACATGCCACGGGCACGCATCGCGACGTCGAGCAACCCATGATTGACGTAGATGTCGCCGGCCATCGCGTCGTTGTGACAGATCGACACGGCATCTGGTCGCCCTGCCAGGAAACGTCGTGCACGCACGGTGCCGACGGTGCTGAACCAGATCACGTCGCTGGCATGTGCAATTCGGGCACCCAGTGCTGTGCGCGGCTCACGCGCGCGCTTTCTGCCCGCGTCAGCGGCCGTGAATCGCTCGACGGTCGCTCCAGCCGCGACGAACTCGCGCTCGAGCGCGTAGGCCACCCCGGCGACGCCGCTGCCGCGAGCGATCGACGGCGCGATCTGCACGATGTGCGTCATCCGCCCGCCTTTGCGACCGGATGCCCCGGAACACCGCGTTCCCGCTCGGCCTGCAGTTGCTCGGCAAGTTCGAGGTAGCGCTGCGCGATGCCGCGCCATCCGTAGGACTCGACCGACTCGCGGGCACGGCGACTCCACGCGGCGAGCTCGGCGTCGTCGAGGTTCGCGAGCTGCTCCATGCGCTCGCCGACGGCACGGGCGTCGCGCTCGACGAGGAATCCGTTCACGCCGTCGACGACCGCCTCGGGCGCGAAGCCGACGGGCGTGACGATCGCCGGCAGTCCGGCGGCGAGCGCCTCGAGCACGACGAGGGCGTTCGCCTCATAAGCGCTCGGCAGCACGAAGAAGTCGGAGGCGTGCAGAAACGGCACGGGCGGCCGCCGCGGACCGAGGAACAGTACTCGATCGCCGACGCCATGCTCCTTCGCCTCAGCGTGCGCCTCGGCGATGATGTCATCGTTGCCGCCGATGACGAGCAGCAGCACGCTCGGCGCGTGCGACAGCCCCTGGATGGCGAACGAGAGGCCCTTGCGTGAAAACTCGTGTCCGACGAAGACAGCGACGCGTTCCTCGGTTCCGAGCTTCAGTTCGGCGCGCGCGGCGTCGCGTTCGTCGGGCGTCGGGGGCCGGAACAGGTCGAGGTCGACGCCGTTCGGGATGACCGCGATCTTCGGGCGGACGGCGCCGTAAGTGGCGCGCAGGTCTGCGGCGTCAGACTCGGAAAGACAGACGACGGCCCGGTGCGTGCGCCCGCGGTAGCGGATGCGGTCGCGCAGGTAGATGAACACGTGCACGGGGTTGCGATAGATGCCCCAGAACGACCGACCGCGCGCCCGCATTGAGGCGAGGAGGAGGCCGTGATTGACGTAGATGTCGCCGACCAGCACGTTGTTGTGCGTGATCGTGATCGCGTCCGGCCGGTTGGCAAGGAACTCGCCGGCGCGCCGTGTGCCGATGGTGCTGAACCAGACCATGTCCCAGCCGCCGCGGATGCGGGCGAACATCTTGCCCCTCGGCCACCTGCGGGTGCCGCGCCGCCGCTGGGCGTCGATGAACGTGAAGCGCTCGACGTCGGCGCCGAGCGCGCGCAACTGCTGATCAAGGTGGAACGCCACGCCGGCGACGCCCGTGCCGGGGCCCATGTAGGGCACGATCTGCACGATCCTGGTCATCTCGGCCCTCCATCGGCTGCGGCGCGAAACCGCCCCTCGACGCGCACCGGCCCGAGCCGGTAGATCGCCGCCCGCTTACGGGCGGCACGACCGCGCTCGCCGGACAGCACCACCGACCGGGCCATCGACCCGAGCCACTGCCCGAGACGCGCCGACTGCCAGCCGACCGCGCCGAAGTGCTTGCGAAGGTACCGTTCCTGCGAGGCGAAGAAGTGCGCGTCGCGGCGTGAGGCATCGCCGCTGGTGCCGCCGCCGACGTGCAGCGCTCGCGCCTCGGGCACGGCCGCGTGCCGCCAGCCGAGCAGGTGCGCCCGGTAGGCCCAGTCGGTCTCTTCGGCATAGAGGAAGAATCGTTCGTCGAGCCCGCCGACCTGGTCGAGCGCCTCGGCACGCAGCAGCAGCACCGAGCCGATCACGAAGCCGGGGCCGGGTCGTCGCACGCGGCCGAGCCCCACAGCTTCGAGCCATGTCGCGCCGGGCGACGGGAACGGCCATTCGACGCGGGCCACGTGCCCGTCTTCGTCGACCTGTGCGGGCCCCACGCTGGCAAGTGCGGTGTCGGCGCGCAGCGCCCGGTGCAACACGGCGATGTCGTCGGCCGAGATCACGGCGTCGGGATTCAGCAGCAGCACGTCGGCACCGGGCCGCTGGCGGTCGCCGAGTGCGACGTTGACGCCGGCCGCGAAGCCGCCGTTGCGCCCCGGGTCGAGGTAGCGCACGCCGAGCTCGTCGCACAGCGCCGCGATCTCGGGCAGTGACGAGTTGTCGACGACGGTGACCGGCAGGTGCGCCACGGGCTCGAGCGCGCGCCGCAGCATCGCGGGCGCCCCGTAGGCGACGACGACGACCTCGAGTTCGGCAGGGCGGTCGGATGCCTCGCGCACGACCGACCGGTAGAGGTCGAGGTAATCGCGGGCGACGGCGTTCCAGGTGCATTCCGCGGCTCGTGCGAAGCCGCTCACGCGGAGTTCGCCGGCGGCGACGCCACCGGCCTCGAGCAGCGCGGCGCTCAGCGCATCGACATCGCCGGCAGGGACGACGAGTCCGGCACCCCCGACCACGTCGGGCAGGGCGCCCGCATCGCTCGACACCACGGGTACGCCGCACGCCATCGCCTCGACGGCGACGCGTCCGAACTGCTCGGTCCACGACGGGGTCGGCAACGACGGCACGGCGAGCACGTCGAGCGTGCGGTAGAACTCCACGACGTCGTCGGGCTCGATGGCGCCGACGAACTCGACCCGGTCGCCGATGCCGCGCGCTGCCGCGAGACGGTCGAGTTCGGTCGCGAGCGGGCCCGAGCCGGCGATGCGCACCCGAAGTTTCGGCTCGCGCGCGACGGCGTCGAGCAGCACGAGCACCCCCTTCTCGGGCACGAGGCGGCCGAGGAACCCGACGGTGATCTCGGCGGTTTCTGGGTCTCGATACGGCGCTGGCGCGCCTACTCGACCGGCGGCTGGCGCGGCCACTCGACCGGCGGGGGGCGCTGGCGCGCCTACTCGACCGGCGGCGGGTGCTGGCGCGGCCACTCGACCGGCGGGGGGTGCTGGCGCGCCTACTCGACCGGCGGGGTTCTCGGCCCCCGAGACATCCGATGGTGTGAACCGCTGCGCGTCGACACCGAGCGGAATCACGCGGGCGCGCCCCGCGAAGCCCTTGTCTTCGACGATGCGGGCGGCGTCGGCGTTGCACGCCGAGATTCCGGATGCCTCGCCGAGGGCCCAGCGCTCGAGCCACCGGAACGGCACCGGGTAGCGCTTGCGCAGGTTCTGCGCGGTGTAGAGCACGACCGGGGTGCGGCGCGAGCGCCGGCTCAGCGCGCGAAGCAGCAGCAGCTCGGCCGTGGCGAGGGCGAACGGCTCTTCGTGCAGGTCGATGACGTCGAACGACGTGCGCAGTGTCCGCATGATCGGGCGCGGGTCGTAGACGAACAGCGCGGGGTGCCGGCCGAAGGTGCGCACGCCGACCACCCGCTCGCCGGGGCGTGGCTGCAACGTCACAGGGGTTCCGCCGGCGTGCCACCCGCGGGCGCTCAGCAGCGTCACGTCGACGCCGAGCTCGGTGAGCGCGCGCTCGCGGCCGCGCCATTCGTCGACGACGGCGCTGTGCGAGACCCTGAGTACGCGCACCACACCCCCTCTAGACTCCTTACACAGAAACCCTAGCCGTGCGGCAACGGTCGGGGTCGTTCGTCAAGCGTGCCGGGTAAGGGGGCCACAGTGGGGGCAGGGTCGTTCACGGTGCTCGTGGTGTGCACCGGCAACGTCAATCGTTCGGCGCTGGGCGCGGCCCTGCTCGAGCGGTGGGTCGACTGGTATCTGCCGTCGCCTCTGCGAGCGCACGTCGAGGTGACGAGCGCGGGACTGCGGGCTCCGGTCGGCGCGCCCATGGGGCCGCGAGCGCGGGTCATCGCCGAAGCGCTCGGGGCCGACGGGTCGGGGCATCGAGCCGTGCAGATCACCGAGGGCATGATCCGAGCCGCAGACCTGGTGCTCGTCTCGTCGACGCGGCAGCGCGGCAGCGTGCTCGAGCTCGTGCCGGGCGTGGTGCGCTCGACGTTCACCATGCGCGAGGCGGGCCGCATCGCCGCGACGCTGCCGCCGATGCCCGCACCCGAGACGGTCGACGAGCTGCGACTGCGGGTGGCGGCGCTCGCCGAGAACCGCGCGGTGCCCGGCGATCGGTCGGGCGGCGACGACATCGTCGACCCCGAGGCCAAAGACGACGAGGCCTACCGCGAGATGGCCCGCCAGCAGGTGCCGCCGCTCGCGCGGCTTGCACAGGCGCTGTTCGGCATGCCGCAGGGTGAGGCCGACGCGTACGATGCGGCCGCCGAAGCGGGGGAGTTCGCGTTCGGCGACGCCGGCGGCAAGACGGGCGCCGCACGCAAGACGGGCGCGGCACGCAGGTCGGGCACGGCAGGCAAAGCCGGCACGTCCGGTACGCCCGGTACGCCCGGCACGCCTGACACAGCAGGCAAAGCCGGCACGTCCGGCACGCCCAACACGCCAGACACGCCCGACCAGCCGCGGCCGCGTGGGCGGCGCCAGGCATGACCCACGGCGGCCGGCCGCTGCGGGTGCTGCACCTCGACCACACCAACGTCGGCGGCGGGGCCGAGTTCGCGCTGCTTCGCATGCTGCGCGCCGACCCGTCGTGGTCGCCGTACCTGCTGCTCGCCGCGACGCCTGGTCGATCGCTCGGCGTGTACGACGCGGTGCCGGCTCGCGTTCCGCGCGCGCTCGGCGGCGTTCGGCAACCCGCCGGCGTGTCCGCCGGGGGCCTCGGCGCCGCGCTGTCGACAGGAACGCGGGTGCTCGCGCAGGCTGCCTCGGTGCGGGCGTCGCGCGTGTTCCGCGGCGCCGATCTCGTCGACGCCAACACGGCTCGTGCGGCCGCCTACGGCGCGGCGGCCGCGCGTACCGCACGCGTTCCCTTCGTCGTGCACCTGCGTGATCTCGTCGACGACGAGGCGCTCGGCCGCGTGGGCTGCGCGCTCATGGCGCGGGTCGTGCTGCCGCGCGCCGACGGCGTCATCGCGAACTCGCGCGCGACGCTCGAGTCGGCACGGCCGTTCCTGCGCCCCGGGGCCCTCGCCGAGGTGATCCCGAGCGCGTCGGGGTTGCAGGTCGGCGCTGCGGTCGCCCCCGTGCGACGCCCGATCCAGACGGTGGGCATGCTCGCCCGCATCGACCCGTGGAAGGGCCAGCACCAGCTGCTCGAGGCCTTCGCGCGCGTGTTCGCGGGTCGCGACGTGCGCCTGCAGCTGGCAGGCGACGCGCCGTTCGGCCACGAAGACCACCTCGAGCACCTCGAGCAACGGGCGACCGAGCTCGGCGTCGAGGGCCAGGTCGAGTTGCTCGGCCATGTCGACGACGTCGACACCCTGCTCGCCGGCTGGGACGTCGCCGTGCAGGCCTCGACGCGTGCCGAACCCCTCGGCCAGAACGTGCTGCAGTACCTCGCGGCGGGGCGGGTCGTGCTCGCCGCCGATGAGGGCGGCCCCGCCGAGTGGATCGCCGACGGCGTCAACGGGCTGCTCGTGCCGCCGCGCAATGTCGACGCGCTCGCCGCGTCGCTCGCACGACTCGACGTCGACGACGACCTGCGCGTGCGGCTCGCGACCGCGGCCGCCACGACCCCCGGCCTGCTCGACGATGCCGCCGTGACCCGGGCGCACGCCGCGTTCTACGAGGCGGTCGTGCGCGCGAGGCGAGCGGCCTGAGCGTCGCGGGTCGCGCCGGTCGAGACATCCGTCGCCGTCAGGAACGCGGTGACCTCGTCGAGCGTGACGTCGGCCCGCAGAATGCGATTGTGCCCGAGGCCGTCGGTGGCGACCAGGCGGGCGCTCGGGGCGTTGACGTCGGCGAGGCGCTCGGACTGCGTGAACGGCACGCGGCGGTCGCCGCGGTCGTGCACGAGCAGCAGCGGGGTGGCGCCGGGCAGCGCATGCCGCAGCGCCGAGTAGCGCTCGAACGGGTCGGGCCCACCGGGGAAGAGCCGGGTCGTGAATCGGTTCGCGAGCGCCTCGCGGCTGGGCCGGTCGAGACCGAACATGTCGCCGAAGCCCTCGATGAACACGTCGGGCGCGCCGGCGCCGGCGATGCCGACGAGCCGTCGTGCGGCGATGCCGTCGTGCACGGCGTTGAGGGCGGCGAGGGCGCCGAACGAGTGGCCAACGATCGCGTGGAAGCCGCCGTGGCGCTGCTGCAGCTCGGTGATGATGTCGAGGTGGTCGACGAGGTAGGTGCCGCGGCCTGGTGAGTCGCCGTTCGCGGGCGCGTCGAACGCGACGACTCGCAGCCCTTCGCTGCGAAGTTCACGCACGAGCGGTGCGAAGACGCTCGCGCGCGACTGCCAGCCGTGCGCGAGCACGACGGTGTCGGCGCCCGAGCCCCACTCGTAGGTGACCACGTCGACGCCCATGCGGCGCAGGCCCGGAATGCGCACGGTGCCCCGGCGCGCGGCGCGATGGGTGGCCGTGTCGGACGGCGCGACCGGGGTTCGTCGGCCGACCCGCATGAAGAGCGGGTACGTGAGGCGGCCGGCGAGTGCCGGTGAGATCGTGCCGGCGACGCGAATGCCGGTTGCGACGGCGGATGCTGCGGACATCGGTGTCTCCTCAGGATGGGGTTCTCGAACCTCGTGAATCAAACAATACGAACGGTCGTACTCGCACTATACGCACGATCGTGCGTAAAATACAAGACATGGCGGGAATCGATGCACGACCGGCTGAAATCGACGGTCGACGAGTTCGCGGCGACGCCTCACGGCGCCTCGTGCTCGCGAACGCCGCCGACCTCGCCTCGGTCGACGGGCTCGACGGGCTGTCCATCGGTCGCCTCGCCGCCGTCTCGAAGGTGAGCAAGAGCGGCATCGCCACCCTGTTCGGCACGAAAGAGCGCCTACAGCTCGCCACGGTCGCCGCCGCCCGCGAGCGGTTCCAAGAGACCGTGATCGAGCCCGCGCGGGTCGAGCCACGGGGCATCCGCCGTCTTGTCGCGCTCTTCGACGCGTGGATCGCCTACTCGCGCGATCGGGTGTTCCCGGGCGGCTGCTTCTTCGGTGCGGCGCAGATCGACGTCGACGCCAAGGCCGGGCCCGTGCACGACGCGGTCGCCGAGGCCATGCTCGCCTGGGACGGCTACCTCACGGCGTCGATCGGCTACGCGATCGCGCAGGGCGAGCTGACCGCCGACACCGATGCGGCGCAGCTCGCGTTCGAATGCAATGCGCTGCTCGACACTGCGAACGGCCGCTCGGTGCTGATGGCGTCGAACGCTCCCTATGTTCGGGCGCGCCGGGGACTCGCGAACCGGCTACTGGGTGCCGGTGCCGACGCTCAGGTCGTGGCGCCGCTCGCCGCCGTAGACGACGAGGCCGTCGCCGCGCGCTGAAAGGTCAGGCGGCCTGTGCGGCGGTCTCGCGCTTGACGGCCGAGATCTCGAATTCGAGGGTGATCTTCTCTGAGACGAGCCAGCCGCCCGAGTCGAGCGCCATGTTCCACTCGAGGCCGAAGTCGCGGCGGTTGATGCGCCGCGTGCCCTCGAACCCGGCACGAAGCGCACCGGCTGCGTCGGTCTGCGCGCCGGTGAACTCGAGGGGAATCGTGATCGGCTTCGTGACGTCGCGAATCGTCAGGTCGCCCGACACCACGAGGGCGTTGTCGCCGACCTCCTCGATCAGGGTGCTGCGAAAGACGATCTCGGGCCACTTCTCGGCGTCGAAGAAGTCGGCGCTGCGCAGGTGTTCGTCGCGCTGGGTGTTGCGGGTGTCGATGCTGGCGACCTCGAGCACGATCTCGGCGTTCGACTTGGTCGTGTCGTCGAAGTCGACGTGCAGGCTGCCGCTCACGTCGTTGAAGGCACCGCGCACGTTGGTCACCATGGCGTGCTTGGCCGAGAAACCGACGCGGGTGTGAGCCGCATCGAGGTCCCAGTCGCCGCTCAGGTCGGGCGCGTTGTCGGTCATGGTCTCCCCCATATGTATCTGCATGAACCTTCACAGTCTTTCATCCGCAGGCTGATCGAACGCTCCACGGCGCTTCAGCCGGACTCCGCCCTCGCGGCGTCATAGCGGTCGAGCACGATCTCGACGAGTTCGCCCGGCACCGGTGCATCGGGCACGAGCAGCGGGGCGCTCACGACGTCGGCGCCGGCCGCCTCGGCGAGATCCTGGAAGTACCCCGGCGCGAGCAGGTAGCTCGCGACGACGACGCGTGCGCCCGGGACATCCGCTCTCGCCTGCGCGATCGCGTCGACCAGCAGCGGCGACGCCGCCGACAAGAAGCCGAGCCGAATATCGCGACCGGCGGCCGCCGCGAGACGCCTGGCCATGTCGCGGCAGTCGCGCACCGCGCGCCCGTCGCTCGAACCCGCGACCGAGAGCACGACGACGTCGTCGTCACGCACGCCGGCCTCGTCGAGCCGGTGCGCGAGCACGGCGGCGAGCCGGTCGTCGGGTCCGAGTGCGCCGGCGAGCACGACCGCACGGCCGGATGCCGCTGCCTCGGCGACGGCCTCGGTGAGGTCGACGTGCACGTGGTACCCGGCCGAGAGCAGCAGCGGCACGACCACCGCGGGTTCGCCGGGCTCGAGCGTGGCGAGCGTCGCCTGCACGTCGGGCTGCTCGACGTCGACGTGGCCGAGTCGCACGGCCGGCGCGGGGTCGCCGTCGTCGGTGCCGGCCCCGCCGCCGGGACCGCTCACCGCTGCACGCCCGGCGACCGCCGCCGCGACGGCCTCGTGCAGCGCGCGCACTGCAGCGCGCCCCTCGCTCGACGAGGTGCCGTGCGAGATTCCGACGAGGGCAGCTGGCAGCCGGGTCATCCGTCGATCATCGCAAATCGCGCCGTCGCCCGCTCGCGCGTTCCGCCGCGTGACGCCCGCTGCGCCTGCGGTGGCTGAGCGCCCCTGCCCGCTATCGTGAGCGCATGCCGACCGCCGCTGGTACCGGAATGCCCCTGCGCGATTACCGCGTGCACCGCTACGTGAACGCGTTCTGCCCGCGGTGCCACGCGGAAGATCCCGACCGACCGCTCGCCGAGGTCGCGAGGCTCTCGGGGTGGCTGGCGATCCGCGACGACCGCGTCTGGCTCGAACGCGGATGCCCCGAGCACGGGCTGGTGTCGACGCTCTATGACGAGTCGGCCGAGATCCTGAGCTACCTCGAGGAGTGGACGGCGCCGACGAAGGTGCACACCCCCGACCTGGCCGGCAACTTCAAGCCAGTGCCGTCGGCGTACGAAGACGGCCTGCCCGAGATGCAGACGCAGCACACGTGCATCCTGCTCGAGGACCTCACCGACCACTGCAACCTGCGCTGCCCGACGTGCTTCGCCGAGTCGGGGCCCGCGGCCACCGCGGTCGCGCCGCTCGCCGAGGTGCTCGCCTCGGTCGACGCCAAGCTCGCGCGCGAGAACGACCGCATCGACGTGCTCATGCTCTCGGGCGGCGAGCCGACCCTGTACCCGTGGCTCGAGCAACTGCTCGACCACCTCGTCGCGCGGCCGGTCGTGCGCATCCTGCTCAACTCGAACGGCCTGCGCATCGCGCAGGACGACGCCCTCGTCGCCACGCTCAAGCGGCACCGCGAACGCGTCGAGGTGTACCTGCAGTTCGACGGCGAGAGCGCCGAGGCGTCCGCCTATCACCGCGGTGCCGACATCCGTCGCTTCAAGGACCGCGCGCTCGAACGCCTGTCGGAGGCGGGCGTCTTCACGACCCTCACCATGACCGCCGCTCTCGGCGTCAACGACGGCGAGATCGGCGCGGTGATCCGCCGGGCGATGACGACGCCGTACGTCGGCGGCGTGACGATCCAGCCCGTGTTCGGCTCGGGCCGCTCGGCCGGTATCGACCCGAACGACCGGCTCACGCACACGGGCGTGCTCGCCCGGCTCGAGGCGCAGACCAGCGGCGAGGTCACCTGGCGCGACCTCACCGCGCTGCCGTGCAGCCACCCGCACTGCTGCTCGGTCGGCTACCTGCTGCAGGACGACTCGGGCTCGTGGAACTCGCTCACCGCGCTCGTCGGGCACGACCGCCTGAAGCAGTTCCTCGACCTCAACCCCGACCTCATCGCGAACCGCATCGCCGACAGCAACATCAACCAGGCCCTGAAAGACAGCGTCAAGCAGTCGCTGCTCGACCTGCTCAGCGAGCAGTCGTCGCTGTCGCATCCGTCGATCGGGTCGCTCTGGAAGGACATCTGCACCGGTTGCGACCTCGGCATCGGCACGCTCACCCAGCTCGCGAGCTCGGCCCTGCCGGGGCAGCACAAGCGCCTGCGCAGGTTTCTCGGCGAACGCGTCAAGCGCATCACCGTGAAGCCGTTCATGGACATCAACACGATGATCGAGGAGCGGCTCACCCAGTGCTGCGTGCACGTCGCGACCGTCAACGAGACGACCGCGGCCCATCAGTGCGCGCCGTTCTGCGCCGTGCAGGCGTGGGCACCGCTCGGGCGGCAGCGCATCTCGACGGCGACGGGCGGGGCGGCGGCGGGCGTCGGTGCGGCCGGCTCCGGTGTGGCCGGTGTCGGCGCGGCGAGTGCGTCGGGCGGTCGCCGCCAGCTGCCGGTGACGGTGGCGTGAGCCGGGGGCAGGCGGCATGACGGGCGAGGGGCGGGCCGCATGAGCAGCGCGGGCGACGAGTTCGGCACCTGGGATGCCTCGGGGCTGAACCGCTTCGACGAGACGGTCGGCGCGCCCCCGGCCCCCGCGCCGTACGACCCGCTGCGGCTGTGCGTCTTCGCGACGATCGCCCTCATCACGTGCGTGTTCGGCCCGATCACGCTCGCCGTGTTCGCGGGCATTGCGATCGCCGGGTACGCGAAGGCCCGCCGGGCGGGTCTGCTGCGCTCGAAATGCAAGCTCGGCGACACCCGCAACGTGCTCGCCTACCTCATCGTGCTCGAGGTGCTCGCGCTCGTCGCCGTGCCGTTCTGGGTGATGCTCTGGGCCGGTGCGTTCGCCGGA
This sequence comes from Agromyces neolithicus, assembly GCF_039529735.1. NCBI lineage: Bacteria > Bacillati > Actinomycetota > Actinomycetes > Micrococcales > Microbacteriaceae > Agromyces > Agromyces neolithicus. Next base: position 354,749 of record NZ_BAAANJ010000001.1, on the reverse strand, counting down.
ATCTGGAGCTGAGCCCATGTTCCCGACGCTGCCCGACCTGATCGGCTGGGGGCCGCCGATCGACACGCACTCGGCGTTCGTCGCGCTCGCCATGGTCGCGGCCGGGCTCGTCTTCGTCGTCGAGTCTCGCCGTCGCGGCCAGACCGACGCGCGAGTCGCGGCGCTCGTGCTCGGAGCGCTCGCCGGGGCCGCGTTGTTCTCGCGGCTCGGCACGTGGGCGCAGCACCTCGACCCCTCGCAGAACCTCGACCTCGTCACGCAGCTCACTCGCGGCAACGCCTCGGTGCTGAGCGCGCTCGTCGGCGCATGGCTCGGCGTGCACATCGCCAAGCGCATCGTGCGGTACCCGCTGCGCACCGGCGACCTGTTCGCCCCCGCGGTCGCGCTCGCCATGGCGATCGGCCGGATCGGATGCCTCTTCACCGAGCTGCCCGGAACGCCGACCGGCGGCGATTGGGGCATCGTGCTCGACGAAGCCGCCGCCGCACGGGTCGGCGCACCGGCGGGCGTGCCGCTGCACCCGAGCTTCGTCTACGAGATCGTGTTCCAGGCGGCTGCGTTCCTCGTGCTGTGGTTCTGGCTTCGGCATCGGCCGATCCCCGCCGGCGAGACCCTCACGATCTACATCGCCGCGTATGCGATCTTCCGGTTCTTCGTGGAGTTCGTGCGCGGCAACGAGGTCGCGTGGGTGGGGCTGACTCGCCCGCAGTTGTTCCTGTTGGTCACGATTCCGCTCGTGCTCGGCCGCATCGCCTGGAAGGCGTCGCGCGGCGGGCTCACGTCGAACCGAGAGAGGATGGCCGCACATGGCGACCGAACCTGAACCGCCCGGGCCCGAGGATGCCGAGCCTGAGGAACCCAAGCCCGAGCAGCCCGCTTTCCCCCCGCCCGAGCCCGAGCAGCCCGGCTTCCCCCCGCCGGGGCCGCCCGCGGGTTCGCCGGAACCCGGCCTGAGCACGGGCGCGGGCATCGGCATCGGAGTCGGCATCGGCTGCGGCGCGCACGTGATCGCGCTGCTGCTGCTGCTCGCGACACTGGTCGTCGGGGGCGCGCTGAGTCCGTCGCCGCTCGGGCTCATCTGGCCGTTCGTGCTCGTCGCGCTCGTGGCGATCGTGATGCTCTTCTGGAAGAAGACGCGCGGCGTCGCCATCGGCATGCTCATCGTCGGGGCTGCGGCCTGGATCATCGTGCTCGGCCCCTGCCTCGGCATGCTGACGATCTGAAGGCGGCTCTCAGGCTTCGAGCACGAGCGCCAGCGAGGTGTCGCCGCACGGCACGACGGTCTGCCCGCCCGGCAGTGCGGCCGCATCGGTCGCCGACACGACATCGTGCAGGGGTGCGAGCGCCGCGACGAGTCCGTCGAGGCGCAGCAGGGCGCCCGTGGCTCGCCGGGCGTCGGTCGACGCGACGATGCGCCCCGACGCGTTCACGAGAGTGCACGGATGCCCCGACTCGCGGATCACCGGCAGCAGCACCCGCTCGAGCCGGGCCACGTAGAGGTCGGTGCCGACGAGCCCGACGATCTCGCGCCCGGCGCGCACGGGCGTCGTGATCGTCACGGTGTAGTCGTCGGTGCAGAGGTAGTCGACATAGGGGCCTGTGAGGTGGCGCGTTCCGGTGCGTGCGGGCACCCGCCACCACTCGAGCGTCGTGTAGTCGCGGAACTGCTCGGAGTCGGGGTCGCTCACCGCCTCGAGGCGGCGCAGCTTCGGGTCGGGTCCGGCGCCGAAGGTGTTCGACCCGCTCAGCCACCACGCGAGGTGCCATGGCGCGTCGGCGAGGTACCCGGGAGAGGCCACGAAGCCCGCGCCCGTGATGAGACTGCCCGCGCGTTCCAGCTCGGGGCTCACGAGTGCCGCGACGACGGGGTCGAGGCTCGCCGCGCTCGCGGCGGTGTCAGCGCCGGGTGCGGCGCCGGTGGTTGCCGCGATCTCGCGCTCGAGCACATCGCGCCACCCGTCGATCATGGCGAAGACGGGATCGATGGTGGAGGCGATGCGGCGGGCGATGTGCGATGCGCTGACGTCGACGGTGACGGTCATGGCCTCGCTCCTTCCCTTGGTGGGGCGGCGGATGTCGCGTCGTCGGCGCGAGACTCGAGTTCGAGCCGCACCTTCTCGTCGATGAGCCACTCCACGGCTGAGGCGATGTGTTCGGTGGTCACGCGACGGGCACGTTCGGGTTGCACGTCGCGAATGGCCTGGATGACCTCGAGTCGCGCGGTGCGACTGCGGTCACGTGAATCCTGCTCCCTCAGGCACAGCCAGAGCAAGGGGGCGGCCTCGGCCTGCAACCGCAGCTCTTCGTGCACGAGGCGCGGCGACTGGCTGACTGCGGCGATCTCGAGCTGGAATCGGCCGACCGCCCGGCGCGCGCCGCCCGGGGTCGTGAGGTCGGCGCGCGCGTCGATCTCGACGAGGCTCGCGAGGTCGTCGTCGCTCGCCCGGTCGGCGGCGATCTCGGCCGCCATGCCCGCGATCGCCGCGTAGTGCAGCGACAGGTCGCGCAGTTCGAGGCGGCTGAGTGCGCGCACCCGCTCGTCGACCATGCGCGTCGAGGTGTCGCGATCGTGGGTCACGAAGCTGCCGCCGTCGCGACCGCGCTTCGTGAGCACGAGGCCCTTGTCGCGCAGCGCCACGAGCGCCTCTCGGGCGGTGACGACGGCGACGCCGAGGCTGCGGGCGAGCTCGGATTCGCTCGGCAGCCGCTCACCGTCGCGCAGCACGCCGGCGACGATGGCGTCGGTGAGACGCTGCTCGACGAGCTCGGCGCGGCCGGCGCCGTCGAGCGGCGAGAAGACGACCGCGCGAGTGGCATCAGCGCGGCCGGTGGCCTGCGGCATCCGATCCTCCCGGCATCTGTGCTCACGAATCCGTGACATGACCGTAACACGAGGGTCTGGACATTGACATCTGGAGCCATATGATTTGAACGAGGTGAACATCTGGTTGCAGATGTTTGCCGGTTCACATCGAAGGAGATGCACATGACCGAGTCGAACCCGGCCATCCGCCTCACCGGGCTCACCAAGGAGTTCGGGGCAGTGACGGCGGTCGACCATGTCGACCTCGAGATCGCGGCGGGCGAGTTCTTCTCGATGCTGGGTCCGTCGGGATCGGGCAAGACCACGGTGCTGCGACTCATCGCCGGATTCGAGCAGCCGACCGACGGCACGATCGAACTGTTCGGCGAGGATGTCACGAAGCGGGCTCCGTTCGATCGCGACGTCAACACGGTGTTCCAGGACTACGCGCTGTTCCCGCACATGAGCGTGCTCGACAACGTCGCCTACGGGCTGCGGGTGCGCGGCATCGGGCGCCGGGAGCGAAACGAGCGCGCGCTGCGCGCCCTCGCCTCGGTGCGGCTCGAGCAGATGGCCGCCCGCAAGCCGTCGCAGCTGTCGGGCGGCCAGCGTCAGCGCGTCGCGCTCGCCCGGGCCACGGTCGTCGAGCCCAAGGTGCTGCTGCTCGACGAGCCGCTCGGGGCGCTCGACCTGAAGCTGCGCGAGCAGATGCAGGTCGAGCTCAAAGAGATCCAGCGCGACCTCGGCATCACCTTCATCTTCGTCACGCACGACCAGGAAGAGGCGCTCACGCTCTCCGACCGCATCGCCGTGTTCAACGACGGCCGCATCGAGCAGCTCGGTACCCCGGCCGAACTGTACGAGCGGCCCACCTCGCGGTTCGTGGCCGACTTCGTCGGCACCTCGAACCTCTTCGACGCCGACCGCTCGCGCGAGATCCTGGGCCGCGAGGGCCACCACTCGGTGCGCCCCGAGAAGATGACCGTCAGCCGCGCGGGCATCGACGGCGTCGGCGTCGTGAACGTGCCCGGCACCGTGGTCGAGGCCATCTACCTCGGCAGCGGCGTGCGACTCGTCGTCGACCTCGACGACGGCACCCGCGTCAGCGTGCTCGAGCAGAACGACCGCGAACGCATCCACGACGACGAGCGCGGCGACCGGGTCGTCGTCTCGTGGCACGACGACGACGTCGTGCACCTCGGCACCGAGGTGCTCCCGGGCATCTCGGGTTGAGGCATCCGGGTCTCGATACGCGGCGACCTTCGGCCGGCGCTACTCGACCACCGACCTGCACCACATTGCACCACACACACAGGAACAGGAGAGAACCATGAAGCGCATGACGCGCACGGCACGCCGCGGCGTGACCGTCGGGCTCGCGATCGCCTCGGTCGCGCTGCTCACCGCCTGCGGCACCTCGGGCGGCGGCACCGAGCCCACCGAGGCCGCGACCGAGCTCGGCGACATGGAGGGCCAGCTCTCGGTGCTGGCCTGGCCCGGCTACGCCGAGGACGGCTCGAACGACCCCGCGGTCGACTGGGTCACCCCGTTCGAGGAGGACACCGGCTGCGAGGTCACGGTCAAGACCTTCGGCACCTCCGACGAGGCGGTCAGCCTCATGAAGACCGGCGAGTACGACGTGGTCTCGGCTTCGGGCGACGCCTCGCTGCGGCTCGTCGCGGGCGGCGACGTGCAACCGGTGAACATGGAGCTCACGCCGAACTACGCGAACGTCTACGACTTCCTCAAGGACAAGGCGTGGAACACGGTCGACGGTGAGAACTACGGCATGCCGCACGGCTACGGCGCGAACCTGCTCATGTACAGCACCGATGTCTTCACCGAGGCGCCCACCAGCTGGGGCGTCGTGTTCGACGGGTCCGACGCCTACGCGGGCAAGGTCACGGCCTATGACTCGCCGATCTACATCGCCGACGCGGCGATGTACCTCATGGCGACCCAGCCCGACCTCGGCATCGAGAACCCGTACGCCCTCGACGAGGAGCAGCTCGCGGCCGCCGTCGACCTGCTGAAGACGCAGCGTGCGAACATCGGCGAGTACTGGTCGGACTACCTCAAGGAGATCCAGGCGTTCACGACCGGCGACAGCGTCGTCGGCACGACGTGGCAGGTCATCCAGAACGTCGCCGCCGCCGAGGGGGCGCCCACCGACGTCACCGTTCCCGAAGAGGGCGTGACGGGCTGGTCGGACACCTGGATGATCTCGTCCGGCACGGAGAACCCGAACTGCTCGTACGCGTGGCTCGACTACATCGCGAGCCCCGAGGCCAACGGCCAGGCGACCGAGTACTTCGGCGAGGCGCCGTCGAGCGACGAGGCCTGCGAGTTCCGTGCCGACTGCGAGGCCTACCACGCCGGTGACGCCTCGTACGCCGAGAACATCTGGTACTGGACCACCCCGATCGAGGAGTGCATCGACGGTCGTACCGACGCGAAGTGCACCGACTACTCGGCGTGGACCGAGGCCTGGCAGCAGATCAAGGGCTGACACCCGCCGTCGGTCGAGTAGCGCCGAAGGCGCGTATCGAGACCCGTCACGAGGTCTCGATACGCCGGCTCCGCCGGCTACTCGACCGGCGATCTACCCCCCCCGCACGACACGACAGGACACGAATGACGACGAACACACGGGCACCCGCGCCCGCACCGGCGCGCCCCGAGGTGCCGCGACCGCCGCGCACACCCGCGCGCGCGGCATCCGTCTTTCTCAGCACCCACCCGCGCACGCGACTCGCGCTGCTGCTCAGCGCCCCGCTGTTCTGGCTCGGCGTCGTCTACATCGTGGCGCTCGTGCTGCTGCTCGTCACCGCGTTCTGGTCGGTCGACAGCTTCACCGGCGAGATCACGACCGAGTTCACGCTCGACAACATCATCGAAGTCGTCACCGGGTCGCTCTACCAGACCGTCACCCTGCGCACGCTGGGCGTCGCACTCGCGGTCACCCTCATCGACGTGGCGCTCGCGCTGCCGATCGCGTTCTTCATGGCCAAGGTCGCGTCGCCGCGCATGCAGCGCGTGCTGCTGATCATGGTGCTCACGCCGCTGTGGGCGAGCTACCTCGTCAAGGCGTACGCGTGGCGGTCGGTGCTCTCGCAGGACGGCATCCTCGAGTGGCTCGTGGCACCGTTCGGCGGCGAGACCATCGGCTACGGGCTGCCGGCGACGATCATCACGCTGTCGTACCTGTGGCTGCCGTACGTGATCCTGCCCATCTACGCCGGACTCGAACGCGTGCCCGACTCACTGCTCGAGGCATCCGCAGATCTCGGTGGACGAACGTGGCCGACGCTGCGCTTCGTGGTGTTCCCGCTCGTGCTGCCGGCCATCATCGCGGGCACGATCTTCAGCTTCGCGCTTTCGCTCGGCGACTACATCACGGTGAACATCGTGGGCGGCGCGAGTCAGATGCTCGGAAACCTCGTGTACACCAACGTCGGCGCAGCCAACAACCTGCCGCTCGCGTCGGCGATCGCGCTCATCCCGATCGTGATCATCTTCGGCTACCTGTTCCTCGTGCGTCGTACCGGCGCCCTCGACAACCTGTAAGGGGCGAACGGATGCGACTCTCCCGGCTTTCCCGCACGACGCTCGGCATCATCACCACGGCGATCCTGGTGATCGTCTACGTGCCGCTGTTCGTCGTGCTCGTGAACTCGTTCTCGACGTCGACGACGCTGACGTGGCCGCCGCCCGGCTTCACGCTCGAGTGGTGGGGCCGCGCGTTCCAGAGTGCCGGCGCCATGGAGGCCGTGGGCACGAGCGTGCAGATCGCGATCATCGCGACGATCATCTCGCTCGTGCTCGGCACGCTCATCTCGCTCGCGCTGGCGCGATTCTCGTTCTTCGGGCGCGAGGCGATCAGCCTGCTCGTGATCCTGCCCATCGCGCTGCCGGGCATCATCACGGGTATCGCCCTCAACAACTTCTTCCGCACGATCATGGGCGTGCCGCTCTCGATCTGGACGGTCGTGATCGCGCACGCCACGTTCTGCATCGTGACCGTGTTCAACAACGTGATCGCCCGGCTGCGCCGGCTCGGCACGAACTTCGAGGAGGCGTCGGCCGACCTGGGCGCGGGGGTGTGGACGACGTTCCGGCTGGTGACGTTCCCGCAGTTGCGCTCGGCGTTGTTGGCGGGAGGTCTGCTCGCGTTCGCGCTCTCGTTCGACGAGATCATCGTGACGACGTTCACGGCGGGGTCGGGGGTCACGACGCTGCCGATCTTCATCCTGAACAACATGTTCCGGCCGAACCAGGCGCCCATCGTATCGGTCATCGCGGTCGTGCTCGTGCTCGTGTCGATCATCCCGATCTACATCGCGCAGCGGCTCTCAGGGTCGGAGCAGCGGGGGCGGTGAGCTGCAGGGGGCGCCGAGCTCGTCGAAGCGCGGGGGCGCGTCTGCGAAGCCGCCCGGATGCCGCCTACAATCACGCCGTGACGACTTCGCCGCCGACGCTGCCCGCCGGCCTGACCACCCGCCCGCTGACCCGTGACGACTCACGGTCGGTCTTCGAGCTGATCGCCGCCCAAGAGCTCGAGGACACCGGTCGAGTCGACATTGAGGAGGCCGACCTGATCTCCGATTGGAACCGCCCGAGCCACGACCTGGCGGCGCGCTCGATTGCCGTGTTCGACGGCGAGCGCATCGTGGGGTACGGCGAACTGGTGGGCGCCGACCGGGCCGACGCGGCCGTTCACCCAGAGTTCCGCGGGCGCGGCATCGGCACCTGGATCGCGGGCTGGATACGCGAGACCGCGCGCCGGCTGGGCTCGACGGTGGTGGGCATGCCCGTGTTCGTCGGGTCGGCGGGCGACCGGCTGCTCGCCGACCTCGGCTACCACGTGCGCTGGAACAGCTGGGTGCTCGAGCTTGCGGCGGGAGCCGAGGTGCCTGCACGTGAGCTGCCGGCCGGCTACGCGATCCGCCAGGCGCGCCGCGCCGAGCTGCGCGCGGTGCACGATGTGCTCGAGGATGCCTTCCTCGAGTGGTCGGTGCGAGAGCGCGAGAGCTTCGAGGATTTCACGGCCTCGACCCTGGGCCGCCCGGGTTTCGAACCGTGGAACCTTCGCGTCGTCACGGATGCCGCAGCCGAGGTCGTCGGCGTCGCGGTCGTCATCCTCACCGACGACACGGCCTTCGTCGACCGCCTGGCGACCCGCGCCGATCAGCGCAACCGGGGCATCGCGCAGGCGCTGCTCGTGGACGCGTTCGCCCAGGGCAGGGCGCACGGGGCGACCGTCTCGGAGCTGAGCACCGACTCGCGCACGGGAGCCCTGGGCCTCTACGAGAAGGTCGGCATGGTCGTCACCTCGAACTACGTCAACCGGGCCATCGGGCTCTGAACCCGATGCGTGCTCAGATGTGCACTGATCTCGGCGATCATGCACATCCGAGCGGTTCATCGAGTGTTCTCGCACTGGGTCTTCCCGAGCACCGGCGCGGCCTCGTAGTCTGACGGCATCGTCGCCCGGGGCCAGGCCGGCTCTCGGGCCGTGGAGCCGGGAGTGTGCTGATGAAACACGTCGTCCAACGAGCCACCGTCACCATCGCCGCGGGGGCACTGCTCGCGGTGGGGCTGGCCGCCGCTCCTGCGGCCGCAGCCGCGGCGGCGACGCCGACCGAGCTGTTCATCAGCGAGTACGTCGAGGGCTCGTCGTTCAACAAGGCCGTCGAGATCTACAACCCGACCGAGGCCTCCGTCGATCTCAGCCAGTACGCACTCCGCCAGTACTCCAACGGGAACACCACCACGAGCCTGAATCAGGTGCTCAATGGAACGTTGGCTGCCGGTGACACGTTCGTCTTCGCGCAGGCGACGGCCGCCGCCGCGATCCTCGCCGTCGCCGATCAGACGACCGGAACGGGTCTGTTCAACGGCGACGACGCGCTCATCCTGGTGAAGGGCGAGACCGTCGTCGACTCCCTCGGCCAAGTCGGGTTCGACCCGGGCTCGCAGTGGGGCACCGACCTCACCTCGACCGCCGACAACACGCTGCGTCGCCTGGCGTCGGTGTGCGTCGGCGACACGAACCCGAATGACGTGTTCGATCCCGCCGCCGAATGGGTCGGCTTCGCCACCGACACCTTCGACGGGCTCGGAACGCACACCTGCGGCGAGACGGGTCCGCAGCCGACGGTGATCAACGAGTTCTCGGCCTCGACCGCCGGTACCGACGTCGAGTTCGTCGAGCTGCTCGCCGAGCCCGGCACCGACGTGAGCGGCGCGCGCGTGCTCGAGATCGAGGGCGACGCCGGAGCGAGCCTCGGCGTCGTCGACGAGGTCGTCTCGTTCGACGCCCTCGACAGCGATGGCCGTGCGCTGACCTGGCTGTCCGCGGGCGCGCTCGAGAACGGCACGATGTCGCTGCTGTTGGTCACCGGCTTCGACGGTGCGCTCGGCGATGACCTCGACGCCGACGACGACGGCGTGATCGACGACATCGACGGTCTCACCGTCGTCGACTCCATCGCCGTGCACGACGGCGGCGCAGGCGATCTCGCCTACGGCGACACCGTGCTCACCGTCGCCTACGATGGCCTCGCCTTCGCCCCCGGTGCCGCCTCCCGCATCCCCGACGGTGTCGACACCGGCTCGACCGCCGACTGGGTGCGCAACGACTTCGACAAGGCCGGCATCCCGGGCAACACCGGCTCCCTCATCAGCGGTGAGGCAGCCAACACCCCCGGGGTGCGCAACTCGCTCACCGTCGTCGTCGTGCCGCTGCCTCCGGCCGACTGCAACGCCTCGGTGGTGACGATCGGCTCGGTGCAGGGCACCGGCCCCGCCTCCCCGGTGGTCGGGGCGTCCGTGCAGGTCGAGGGCGTCGTCACCGGAGACTTCCAGGTCGGCGGCTTCGAGGGCTACTACCTGCAAGACGCAGGTGACGGCGACGCCGCGACCTCTGACGGCATCTTCGTCTTCGCCCCCACCGGACTCGACGTCGCCCCCGGCGACGTGGTGCACATCGCCGGCACGGTGAACGAGCACTTCGGCATGACCGAGATCACCGCCACGGCCGATGCGACCTGCGAACCGGGCGAGTCAGAACTTCCCGCCGCGACCGAGATCACCCTGCCGGCGGCTTCGCCCGACGTCTACGAGCCGCTCGAGGGCATGCGGGTGACGCTGCCGCAGTCGTTGTCGATCCTCGAGTTCTTCGAGTACGGCCGCTTCGGCACGATCACCCTCGGCAGCGAGCGTCATATGTCGCCCACGGCGGTCGCCGAGCCCGGACAGGCCGCGAACGCGGTCGCAGACGCGAATGCGCTCGACACGATCACGCTCGACGACGGTCGCAGCCAGCAGAACCCCGACCCGGCGATCCACCCCAACGGCGAGGTCCTCACGCTCGACAACCTGTTCCGCGGCGGCGACCTCGTGACGAACGCGACCGGCGTGCTCGACTACCGCTTCGACACCTGGGCCGTGCAACCCACCGAGGGCGCCGACTTCGAGAAGGCGAACGCTCGTGACGACAACCCGGCGCCAGAGGTCGGCGGCACGACGAAGGTATCGAGCTTCAACGTGCTGAACTACTTCACGACGCTCGGCTCGCGCGGCGCGAACGACGCCGTCGAGTTCGAGCGCCAGGAGGCAAAGATCGTGGCGGCGCTCGCTGAGATCGACGCCGATATCTTCGGACTCATCGAGATCGAGAACAGCGCACAGGACGTGCCGCTGAACACCCTCGTCGACGCACTCAACGATGTGGTCGGCGCCGGCACGTACGACGCGATCGAGACCGGCCTGCTCGGCACCGACGTCATCACGACGGCGCTCATCTACAAGCCGGCCGAGGTGGCGCCCATCGGGGCGCACGCCGTGCTGGACTCGAGCGTCGATCCCGACTTCGACACCGAATTCAACCGTCCGGCGTTGGCGCAGACCTTCACCGACCTGCAGGCCGGCGGCGAGGTGACCGTCGTCGTGAACCACCTCAAGTCGAAGGGCTCCGACTGCGACGACGTCGGCGACCCCGACACGGGCGACGGATCGGGCAACTGCAACATCACCCGCACGAAGGCCGCCACCGCGCTCGCCGAGTGGCTCGCGGGCGACCCGACGGGCCAGGGTGCCGGCAACGAGATCATCATGGGCGACCTGAACTCGTACGACAAGGAGGCCCCGATCGACGCACTGCGCGCGGCCGGGTACACCGACCTGCTGTTCGAGCACCAGGGTGAGAACGCGTACTCGTACGTGTTCGACGGGGCACTCGGGTACCTCGACTACGCGCTCGCCGGAACCGCGCTCAACGAGCGGGTGACGGGCGCCGCGGCGTGGCACATCAACTCCGATGAGCCGAGCCTGATCGACTACGACATGACGTTCAAGCAGCCCGCGCAAGACGCGCTGTACGAGCCTGACGAGTGGCGTTCGAGCGATCATGACCCCGTGATCGTCGGCCTCGACCTCGACGTCATCGCGCCCGAGCTCATCGTGTCGGCGTCAGACGACGTCATCTTCCCGCCGAACAACATGTGGCGCACGGTGACGATCGACGTCGACGCGACCGATAACGTCGACAGCGACGTGACGGTCGAACTCGAAGCCACGGCCGAGGGCCACAAGGCCCAGGTCGAGGTCGTCTCCAACACCGAGGTTCGGGTGCTGGCCCGTCAGGGCGCGGTGTACACGCTCGTGTACACCGCGACCGACGACTCGGGCAACTCGACGACCCAGACGGTGACCATCGAGGTCATCCCGTGACCGCAGCCGGCCCGCGCTGACCGGCGGGCCGGCACCGACCGGCAGCCCATCTGACGCACGAGAACGACAACGCCCCCCGCGAACAGCGGGGGGCGTTGTCGTTGCCGCGGCAGGCCCGGGCCGGGCCGGCTAGAAGCTCGTGACGAGGTCTCCGAGCACGTCGCTGACCTTCGTCGGGTCGGTGGCGTCGTAGTAGTGGGCGCCGGTGGCGCTCGAGATCGACTGCAGTGCCTCGACGTCGGCGCCGGAGCCGTAGGCGAGCGAGAAGATGAGCACCGGCGTCTCGTGATGGTGCAGCTGCTGCAGGTTCGCGAGCATCTGCGCCTCGGTCACCGAGGGGCCGAAGTACTCGTTCTGGCCGTCGCTGAGCAGCACGATCGCGTTGATGCGGTCGGGATCCCACGCGGCGGCGCGTTCACGCGCGGCCTCGTCGACCGCCTGGTACAGCGGCGTGAACTCGATGGGCTTCAGCTTTCCGAGCGCCTTCAGGAAGTCGGCGCGCGTGTCACCGATGTCGGCCACCGGGCTCACCAGGCCGGGGCTGATCGGGTCGACGTCGTTGGCCGAGAAGGCGGCGAGGCCCACGTTGTCGCCCGGCGTGAAGTGACCCAGCGCCTCGGAGATCGCGTCTTTCGCGGCGGCGAGCTTGGTCTGGCCGCCGGCGATGGTCTCGGACATCGAACCCGAGACGTCGACGAGGAAGAGCACCTCGGCGCGCTTGCGCACATCGGGGAATGCGAGTTGGGTCGCACGGATCACGCTGCCACGAGGGAACGGAAGTGCCCCGGCCGGGTCGGCGGTGAACTGGCCGACCTCGGCGACGAGCGGGTCGAACTCGCCGTTCAGGTCGCGGTAGCCGGTCTCACGCACGACCTGCTGGCCCTGCTTGGTGACCGCGAATCGCAGGAAGTCCTGGGCGGCCGCGGTCTCGAGGTCATCGATCCATGCCCCGTTCAGCACCACCGCGGGATTGTCGGCCACGTAGAAACCGTCGGTCGGGTAGATGGGAACGAGTTTCTCGGCGGGCGGGTCGCTCTCGATGCGGTTGACGCCGTCGCGGCTGGTGATGCCCCGGTTGTAGTCCCAGACCGACTTCTCGTCGACGATCACCGCCGAAAGGAAGTCGGCGACCGAGCCCTTGTCTTCGGACTGGCGCGCATGCCAGAGGAAGTGCTCGGGCGTCGCCATGTAGTGGCTCGTCGCCAATTCGTGCTGCCTGACCTCTTCGGTCACGTCGGGGTCGATGATCTCGTCGCGAGTCAGGTCGCCACCGACGCCTGAGGCCGAGCCGTACGAGCTGAGCAGCGCCGCCTCTCCGGAACTCGCGACGAGCGGGCTCGTCTTGCCGAGCTTGAAGGCTCCCCACTCGGGGTGACCGAGGTCGCTCCACGCATTCTCATCGTCGGCGGCCTCGTAGACTTCGGCCCAGGTCGGAGCGTCGTCCTGCCAGCCGATCTCAGCCGCGAGAGCCTCGGGCATGGCGAGAACGATGTCGGATGCCCCGATGCTCGTGGTCTCGGCGGGCACGGTCGCGCCGCCACCGGTCGAGCGAGCGAGTGCGATCCACGAGCTGGCGTCGGGCACCCACACGGTCGGACGTTGTTCTTCGGGCAGGTCCTTGAAATTGCGCGCGGCGTCTTCGGCGACGAGCCCCGACTTGTCTTTCGACGCGACCACCGTCACGCAGGTGCCGTCGACATCGCGCGGCTGCGCGTTGTAGGCATCGGTGAGTCGCGCCACCATCTCGGCATTCTCGAACGACGAGATCACGTTCACCGTCGTGCATGGGCTCGCGCCGGCCGCCGCGGCCGGTTCGTCTGCGGGGAACACCACCGGCTCGACCGCCACGGGCGTCTCGGCGCCGCCCGCCTCACCCAAGCCCTGACCATTGAGCATGAGCGCCGTGGCGGTGCCACCGGCGACGAGCACGAGCGCGAGGGCGCCGGCGATGACGATCCAGCGGGTGCGTGAGCGACGGCGGCGCTGTTCGCGCTCGCGGCGCTGCTCGCGCCGCGCCCCGGGCAAGCCGGCGCTCACGCGAACGCTCCGATGCGGGGGCCGCGTTCGCCCGAGAGGTCGCTGGACACCGGCCTGTGCGATGCAGCTCGGAATGCGCGACTCACGGATGCGATGGGCAACGTTCAGTCCTCGGATGGGGGGCAGGGACGAAAGCGAGCCTATATCGAGGACCTGAACGGACCCAAGGGTCGACCTTGGTGAAGGCTGTGAGTGCGCCGTGCGTGGCCTGACTGCCGGCGGCTCCGGGCGCGTCTCGAGCGGTCGCGCTCGGCGGTCAGGACGTGGAGTTCAACATGCCGACCACGACCGCCGTCCACCACGCGATCTGCGAGAGCACGGCGCTCGAGACGAACCGGACACGCGCTGCGCGCGGCACAGAGCTGAAGCGCGTCTTGCGCGGGAATCGGGCGAGATGCGCCGTCCACCGCGTGATCGCGACGCCATTGAGCGAGAGCACCAGCACCGCCGCGAGTTTGACGAGGGTGAGCGGCGCCTCGAGGTCGGGCTGCAGCAGAGCGCCGCTCGCCAGCAATCCCACGATTCCGATCCAGATGGGCGGCTTGAGCGTGACATCGACCTGACGCAGGTCGCGCACCGTGCGCCACTCGGTCACCCAGAGCAGGGCGTACCAGTCGACGACGAGCACGGCGCCGAAGCCCACGATGAGCGAGGCGAGATGCACGAACAGGGCCAGCGAATGCAACCACGGCGGCGGGGCGAGCAGGGTGCTGAGAAAGATCGCGGCCGCCCAGCCGGCGGCGATGGCCACGTACGCGACTGCCCGATGGCGCTGCCTGCGTCGCTGCCTCGCCTTGATCGTCGTCGTCACAGGGTTCCCGTCTGCCTCTCGTTCGTCATGCAGATGGCCTGCGCAAGTCGGTGTCCCCCGGTCACATTATCGAACGCGGATGACCCGCCGGGGGCAGAATGGGTCGCATGGACGCCGAACTCGACGCTGCCTTCGACGCGACACTGCCACCATGGCTCGTCGACGAACTCCCGGCCTTGGCCGCCTCATCGCCGATCGTGACGCCTCAGGAGCGTATCCGACTCGTCAACAATCTTGCCGATCGCAACTGGCGGGCGGGGAACGGCGGTCCGTTCGCGGCGATCGTCGTCGATGCGGCATCCGGCGCGCTCATCTCTGTCGGGGTGAACGTGGTGCTCGCGAGCGGACTCAGCGCGATGCACGCCGAGATGATGGCGCTCAGCCTGGCCCAACGTGCGCTCGGCCGGTGGGATCTCGGAGCCGACGGCGCCGAGCTCGAACTGGTCGTCAACTGGCGGCCGTGCGTGATGTGCTACGGCGCCACGATGTGGTCGGGCGTACGTGCGCTCACGATCGCCGGCGAGGGCGCCGAGATCGAGCGGCTCACCGGCTTCGACGAAGGCCCGATGCCCGCCGACTGGGTGGGCGAGTTCGAGCGCCGCGGAATCAGAGTCTCGATCGGGTTGGGGCACGACGACACCATCGAGGTGTTCCGGGCCTTCGGCGACTCCGACGCGGTCGTGTACAACGCGCGGGGCGCGAGCGGGGCGTGAGCCGGCGCAGCCGGGAGCGACTCGGTCGAGCGCTCCCGGCTGCGGGGTTCGAGAACTGACTGGTCAGTGCTCGGTGTGCGGCCGGCCGTGATGACCGCGGCCCCGGCCGTGATGCCGGTCGCCGTCGTGATGCCGGTCGTCGTCGTGCAGGTGCACGTGGACGTGTACGTCGTGGCCGCCGTGCTGGGCGCCGAAGCCCGGGTGATGCCCGAAGCCGGCGCCGGCGCCATGGCCCATGCCGGCGCCGTGCCAGCCGCCGAAGCCGTGGCGACGACCGCCACGGCGACCGCGAGGCATCGGGCTCGACTCGTCCCAGCCGAGCTCGCGGGCGATCGCCTCGAGGCTCGTGAGCGTCGTCGCGAAGTCCTCTGCCGAGACCGCCCCGGCGACGCGCTCGCGCAGCCCGCGCACCTGGCCTTCGAGACGGTCGCGGGCCTCACGACCCGCGTCGGTGAGCACGGGCGGGGCGCCCGCGATCCAGCCGCGCTCGGCGAGCCGGTGCAGGGCGTGGGGCTTGGTGCGGAGCCGTTCGGCGAGCCTCTCGTCGCGAGCGTCGCCCGCGAGCAGGTTCAGCGTGCGCCAGTCGCGGCGGGTGATGCCGTCGGCGGCGAAGAGGGTCCGCATCTCGTCGGAGATGCGGCGGTCGACGAGTTTCAGCCAGAAGCCGATGGGTCGGCCGGTGCCGGTGCCGATGCCGCGGCCGGTGCCGGTGGGTGCCTCGAGCCGCTCGTCGTCTGAGCGGTCGGGTTGGTCGGGGTTGGTCTTGTCGGTGGTGGTCATGGTGTTGCCCTTCTCGGTGCGCCCGTCGGGCGCCCGGCGCGCGTTGCGCGGTATGGTGATATTGCATGTCAGATGACATGTATATGTACAATGACATGCATGACCTCGCCTCGTCAAGACGGTCTCGGCGAACCCTCAGGTTCCGGCGGTTCGGCCGGCGACCCCATCGCAGCGATCGAGGCCGCTCTCGGTGTGTTCCGCGGGCGTGGCCCCGGTGGGCCATTCGGCGCGGGGTCGTTCGGCGCGGGGTCGTTCGGCGCGGGCCCGTTCGGCGGTCCGACTCACCAGTCGCACCACGGCCATCACGAGCACCGCGGTCACCGCGAGCAGGGGCCGCACGGCGGTCACCGCGGCCACGGCGGCGGCCCGGGCGGCCGCGGAGGGCACGCGGCGATTCGGCTGCTGGTCGTGCTCGCGAATCACGGTCCGAGCTCGGTCAGCGATCTCGCGACGGCGATCGGCGTCGACCAGCCGCGGGCCAGCCGGCTCGTGCAGGCGGCGGTCGACGCGGGTCAAGTGCGGCGCGAGGTCGACCCGGTCGACGCGCGGCGCAGCATCCTCGTCATCACCGAGGCGGGCCGGGCCGCCCTCTCGGCCGTGCTCGACCACCGCCGCACCGCCATCGAGCAGGCGCTCGCCGACTTCTCGCCCGACGAGCGGGCCGAGTTCGCGCGACTGCTCACCCGCTTCGCCGAGGCATGGCGCAGCGGCTGAGCCGGCGGGAGCGCCGAACCCGCATGGGGTTCAGCGCAGGGCCGGCGGCACCTTCACGAAGAGCATGAGCACCAGACCCGCGGCGAGCACGATCATGATGCCGAGGATGCCCCAGTACGTCGCCCCGAACGCGGCGATGAGCGCAGCCCACAGGAGCGGCGAGAGGAAGCTCGCCGCCCGCCCGGTGGTCGCATAGAGGCCGAAGATCTCGCTCTCGCGCCCGGCCGGTGTGACGCGGGCGAGGAACGACCGCGACGCCGCCTGCGCAGGGCCGACGAACAACGTGAGCACCAAACCGAAGACCCAGAAGACGAGCTTGCCCGTGTCGTGGAAGAAGAAGACCGCGAGACCCGCGATGAGCAGGCCCGCGAGCGAGAAGATGATCACGGCGCGCGCACCGAACCGGTCGTCGAAGCGCCCGGCGAGGATTGTCGAGAGACCGGCGAGCAGGTTCGCGGCGATGCCGAAGAGCAGAACCTCGTTCGACGTGAAGTGGAACACGATCGCCGCGATCACTGCACCGAATGCGAACACGCCCGCCAGCCCATCGCGGAACACCGCACTCGCGAGCAGGAACCAGAACGTCGGCCGGGAGTCGCGCCACAGCGCGATGATGTCCTGGACGAGGACGATGTAGTTGCGCCAGAACGACACGCGCTCCCGCCCGGGCGCCGGCGCCGCCTCGGGCACGTACACCAGCACCGGCCAGGCGAAGAGCAGCGTCCACACGGCGCAGCCGAGGGCGATCACACGGTAGGCGAGTCCGTTGTCGGTGGGCATGCCCCACCAGTCGAACGTGGTTGCGACGACGACGAGCACGAGCGCGACGATGCCGCCGATGTAGCCGAGACCCCACCCGAGTCCCGAGACCTTGCCGACGGTCTTCGGCGTCGACACCTGCACCAGCATCGCGTTGTAGTTCACGCCGGCGATCTCACTGAACACCGTGCCTGCTGCGATGAGCGAGATGCCGAGGATGAAGTAGGCGGGCGCGCCCTGCACGAAGAACAGGGCGACCATGCACAGCACGAGCGCTGCGGTCGCGCCGCCGAGCCAGACCTTGCGCCGGCCTGAGACATCTGCGCGCTGGCCGAGCACGGGGGCGAGCAGCGCGATGAGGATACCCGCGATCGTGATCGCCCAGCCGAGTGCGCTCGCCAGCTCGGCGAGTGCGCGCTCGTACGCCGGGTCCCCTTCGCCGAGGGCGGCGACAGCCGGGTCGAGGAACGTGTCGCTCGTCAGGTAGAGCGCCGTGAAGACGAACGTGAGGATGACCGAGTTGAACGGCTGCGTCGCCCAGTCCCATAGCGCCCACGAGAACACCTGCCGCCTCGGGATGACCCGACCACCCTGCAACTGCAGGCCCATCACCCTGATGGCGCCGCTGTGGGCGGTGGGCGGAGGCGTGGGCACGCCGCTGCCCTCGGCGGAGGTTTCGGCGGGCGGCCGAGGGGGAACGGTCATGTGGCAAGCCTCGTTCGGTCGGGTGAACGGAAAGTGACGAGTACGACCGGGGCGGGACATCCGCTCGATCGTCGCTGATCTTGGGTGCACTGTAGCGCCGAATCGCGCACCCGGAGGACTCTTCGTGCCATTGCCCCGCCCGACTCCGACACTGATGCCAGAAACGCATCAGTGCCGGAGCCGCCAGATCGCAGGGGTCGCGTGGTCACCACCAGGTCGCATGGGTGGCGTGGTCACCACCCGACCACGCCCACCAACTCGCCGAAGAGCTGCTCGGCGTCGCACTCGAGCCGCTGCCGGGTGAACCAGTCGCACACGTTGACACAATCGCGGTGCAGCAGGTCGAACCCCTGCGGGTTCGCCACAACATCGACGACCTGCGGCAGGTCGATCGCGACGACGCGGCCCCGATGCACGAGCAGGTTATAGGGCGAGAGGTCGCCGTGCGCGAGTCCGGCGCACGCGAGGGTGTGCATGAAATCGACGACCTGCTGGAACAGTTCGCGCAGCTCGTCGGGCGTCGCCCGCACCTGCGCGAGCCGGGGCGCCGCCACGCGCCCGTCGCCGATGAACTCCATCAGCACCTCGGTCTCGCTCACCTGCACGGGATAAGGAACGGATGCTCCGAGCTCGGTCAGCCTGGCGAGGGCCTCGAACTCGGCGCTCGCCCACTGCACCCGGGCGACGGCGCGGCCGAAGGTCGACCGGTTGTCGACCGCGCGCTGGTCGCGGCTGCGCCGGGTGCCGCGGCCCTCGGTGTAGATCGTCGAACGATGGAAATCGGAATGCTCGCCCGACCGGTATCGCTTCGCTGCGAGCAGCACGTGGTTGCCCGGCACGTCGGTCGGAGCATCCGGAATCGCGCGCTCGATGAGGTACAGATCGGCCTCCTTTCCGGTCTTCACGACACCGAGTTCGGTGTCGATGGCTGCGGCCGAGGTCACGAGCCAGTCGGGGCGCGGCTGCGGGCCGCGCTCCGAGGGAAGGGTCGCCGGCCAGGTCGACCAGCGTTGGTCGTCGCCGGGCTCTGCCGCCTGGAAGGCGAGGTGGGCGACGTCAGCGCCGAACAGCGCGACGGAGGTGTCGTCGATCGCGTCGGGCGAGTCGAGTGACGAGAGGAAATGCACGGTGGTTTCTCCGAGAGATCACGGAGGCCACCGAACGCCGGCGCCGATGCGCTACGGGCGGGCGGCCTCACAGGGAAGGGTGTCTGCGATGCGCGCGACAATGACGGTGTTCATCGTTCTCTCCCTTCGTCTCGGCATTCAGTGCGAGCGGATGCCGCGTGGTGCGGTCCGCCCGTGAGCATACGCCCTGTGCGGCGTGGTGTCCATGGGTGGGCGCGGTGGTAGGGGCGAAGTGACTTCACGCGATCTGGGTGTATCGCCCCGGCGCCGCAGTGTGATTGGCTGAGCCATGAGCACGGACAGGGGTGCTGCGGCGCCGTTCAACGGGCGCCTTGCGATGCTGCTCGCGATGGCCATGTTCGTGCTCGTCGTCGACACGTCGCTGATGAACGTGTCGATCTCGGCCGTGGTGCGTGACCTCGACACGACCGTGAGCGGCGTGCAGGGCGCGATCGCGCTCGAGGCGCTCGTCTCGGCGGCGTTCATCCTCATCGGTGGCAAGGCGGGCGACCTCATCGGGCGCAAGCTCGCCTACGTGCTCGGCTTGCTCGGCTACGCGATCGGCGCGATCGCGATGGTGTTCGCGCAGGACCTCGGGGCGATCATCCTGTTCTGGGCGGTGATCGGCGGCATCGGCGCCTCGCTCCTGCTGCCGGCGATGCAATCGCTCATCCACGGCAACTTCGAGGGGGCCCAGCAGAAGCGGGTCTACGCCCTCGTCGGGGCATCCGCTGCCATCGCGGCCGCCGTGGGCCCCCTTCTCGGCGGATTCATCACCACCTTCCTCTCATGGCGGGTCGGCTTCGCACTCGAAGCCGTCATCATCGCGCTCGTGCTCTTGGGCATCGGCCTCGTCAAGGACGTGCCGTACCACGGCGAGCGGTCGATCGACCTCGTCGGAGGGCTGCTGTCGATCGTCGGTATGGGCGGTGTCGTGACCGGCATCCTCGTGTGGCAGGAGGGCGGCGGGTACGTCGGCCTGATCATTGCAATCGGTGTGCTCGGACTCGGCCTGCTCGTGTTCTGGCTGCGCGGCCGCAAGCGTCGCGGAAAGCCCACGCTGCTCGACCCGACGCTGTTCGAGTCGAAGATGTTCCGAGCCGGGGCCAGCGGCCAGCTGCTGCAGCAGGTCGCGCTCGGCGGCACCATGATCGTGCTGCCGATCTACCTGCAGATGGTGTTCGAGTACAACGCGCTTCAGGCCGGCCTCTCGATCGCGCCGCTGTCGCTGAGCATGTTCGTCGTCGCGCTGCTGGCCGGCCGCGGCCTGAAACGCCGCCCCGCGAACATCATCATGTGGGGGTTCGTGGCCACACTGGCCGGCCTGGTGATCCTCGTGCCGCTCGTGCCGATCGCCGACTCGGGCTGGTACCTGCTGGTGCCGCTCATCATCTCGGGCTGCGGCCTCGGCCTGCTCGTCTCGCAGCTGAACAACTACACCCTCTCGCCGATCTCCGATGAGCGGGTCAGCGAGGCGGCCGGCGTCAACTCGGCCGCGGGCTCGTTCGGCCTCTCGTTCGGGCTCGCGTTCGCTGGGGCCATCATGCTCGCGACGCTCGCCTTCACCTTCACCGCGAGCGCCGATGCGAGCACGGTGCTCTCACCCGAAGAGCAGCAGCAGGTCGCGACCGTGCTCGAGGAGGACGCCGAGATCATGACCAACACCGGTCTCGAGGAGCTGCTCGCCGACGAGACGCCCGAGGTGCAGGCCGAGGTCATCCGCATCAACACCGATTCCCGCGTCATCGCGCTGCAGGTCGCGCTGCTCGTGCCGATCCTCGCCGGCCTGCTCGGCGTGCTCAATGCACTGCGCATGCGACGTCTGCCCGATCCGAAGCCGTCGGCAGCGGCCGAGGGCACGATGCTGGGCTGAGCGCGGTTCGCAGCCCAGCTGGGGGGATGATATCTGATAATCTGATTCCATGCGAACCATGACCGCGACCGAGGCGAGCCGGGCGTTCGCCGCGCTGCTCGACGGCGCCGAGCGCGGCGAGACGGTCATCATCACACGCGGCGGGCGGCGCATCGCCGAGATCGGTCCTGCGGCGGCCGGCAACGGGCGCGCCTTCGCCGACCTCATCGTTCCGGGCATCGTCGATGTCGAGTTCGGTGACGACGTGCGGGCGGCTCGATCGGCCGTCGAACTCGGTGGGCCGGCATGGCCCGCCGTCTGATCGTCGACACCGGCGTGCTCGTCGCCTCCGAGCGCGAGCGCAGGGCGGTCGGCACCGACATCCGCCCTGACGACGACCTCGTGATCGCCGCGGCGACCGTCGCCGAGTTGCGCACCGGCATCGAGCTCGCGAGCGACGCGCTGCGCGCGGCACGCGCCGAGTTCCTCGTCGGCGTGCTCGAGACACTGCCCGTGGTGCCGTACGACATCCCGGTGGCCGAGGCGCACGGGCGCCTGCTCGCTCACGTGCACCGTGAAGGTCGGCCGCGCGGCGCGCACGACCTCATCATCGCCGCGACCGCGGTCGCAACCGACCGCACCGTGCTCACGACCGACCGTGCCGCACGGTTCGACGAACTCCCGGGAGTGCGTGCGCATCTCATCAGCGTGTGAGCCGCCGCGCATGCGAGGATTCCGGGGTGAAGGTCCTCAGCATCCAGTCGTCGGTCGCCTACGGCCACGTCGGCAACTCGGCCGCCGTGTTCCCCCTGCAGCGCCTCGGCGTCGAGGTGTGGCCCGTGTTCACCGTGCACTTCTCGAACCACACGGGCTACGGCGCGTGGCGGGGCCCGATGTTCTCGGCCGACGACGTGCGCGAGGTCATCACCGGCATCGACGAGCGCGGAGTGCTCGGCGAGGTCGACGCCGTGCTCTCGGGCTACCAGGGCGGCGAGCAGATCGGCGGCGTCATCCTCGATGCGGTCGCGCGGGTGAAGGCCGCGAACCCTGCGGCAACCTACACGTGCGATCCGGTGATGGGCAATGCGAAATCCGGATGCTTCGTGCACGAGGCCATTCCGCCGTTGCTGCGCGAGCGCGTGGTTCCGGCGGCCGACCTGATCACGCCGAACCAGTTCGAGCTCGGCTTTCTCACCGGCACCGAACCGCACCCTCGACGAGACCCTCGCCTCGGTCGACCTCGCGCGGGCGATGGGCCCGTCGACCGTGCTCGTCACGAGCGTCGAGCGGCCCGACGCCCCGGCCGACACGATCGAGATGCTCGCCGTCGACGACGAGGGCGCGTGGATCGTGCAGACCCCGCGGTTGCCGATCAAGGCCAACGGTTCGGGCGACGTGACGGCGGCGCTCTTCACGGCGCACCGCCACCTCACGGGCTCGAGCGAAGGCGCGCTCGCCCGCACCGCGAGCAGCGTCTTCGACCTGCTCGCGAACACGCTCGAGTCGGGCGATCGCGAGCTCGCCCTCGTCTCGTCGCAGCAGGCGTTCGCGCACCCCCGGATGCAGTTCGAGGTCACGCGCGTGCGCTGATCGCCGCCCAACCTCTGCGCCATTTCGCCGCCCTCCGCGCCATCCGAACTGGCGCAGTTGCCGCCCAAGTGGCGCAGTGCCGTGATGGACGCGGCGGTCGCCGCAGCGAGCGGAGCTCAGGCGTCGATGTCGTCGAGGCGGGCGATGACGACCTCGAGCAGGCGCGCGAGTTCGCCGCGCTCGGCGTCGCTCAGGTCTTGCAGCACATCGGACTCGACGACGTCTGAGCCGCGGATCGCCACGCTGAACAGCTGCCACCCCGCGTCGGTGAGACTCACGAAGATGCGGGTGCGGTTCTCGGCGTCGGGGGAGCGTTCGACGAGCCCTCGTTCGGCGAGCTTGTCGAGCCGATGCGTCATCGACGACGGGGCGACGTTCGTGAGCTCAGCGAGCTGGGTGGGCGTGAGCGACTCGCCGGCCTTCGCGAGCGAGGTGACGACGGCCCACTCGCCGGCGGTCAACTCGAGGTCGACGAGCTGGCGCGCGTACCACTGGTCGAGCTTCTTCGTGAGGCCCTGCACGGCCGTGATCACCCGCTGCACCGACTCTTCGCCGCCGGCCTTGACGTAGGTCGCGACGGCGCGCCGATGGAGCTCCTGCGCGCTCGGGGTGCGTTCAGCCATATGGGAATTGTCGCACGCATCTTTCGGTTGCTAATATTTCGATATCGAATACTTCGCATTCGAAGGGTAGCGGATGCCTCGCGGCCGGCTTCGGCCGCGAGGCATCCCTCTGCTCGTCGAGACCTCGGGAGGAGGACACAATCATGCGTGCACGACTGCTCATCCTGGCCAGTGCCATCGGTTCGCTCGGGTGGGGGGCGGTGCTGCCCTACCAGTACGCCTACGCCGCCGACACCCGCGACTGGGGCGCCCTCGTCGCCGCGGGCGCGTCGTCGCTGTTCTCGATCGGGGCCCTCGTCGCCGCGCCGCTCGCCGGTCGCCTCGCCGACCGCTTCGACCCCGTGCACGTGGCGGTCATCGCCCAGCTGCTGGGTGCGGCCGGCGTCGCCTCGCTCGTGTTCGCCGACGTTCCGGGGCTGTTCCTCGCCGGCATGCTCGTGTTCGGACTCGGCCTCTCGGCCGCGGTGCCCGCCAAGCAGGTGCTCGCGCTCAATTGGTCGTCGAGCGACGACCGTCGCAAGGTGTTCGCCTACAAGTTCACGGGCGAGGCTCTCGGCATGGCGGCGGGTGCGTTCCTCGCGGGGCTCGTCGTCGACCTCGACCGCGCCGACGGGCTCGACATCGGCTTCGTCATGGCCGCCGGCGGGTTCGTGCTGTCGTCGGCGATCATCGCGCTCGCCGGGCGGTTGCGGCTTCCGGCGCGCGTCGCCCCGGCCGACGTCTCGGGCGGCCGGGCCATGTCGACCGCGACCGGCGCGTTCGGTGCCGTCGACGCCGCGACCGGGGCGATCGCCGTGGTCGACCTCGACGGCGATGGGCGCCCCGACGGAGCTGCAGGCTCGCGCGGCGCGCTTCGGGTGATCTTCGCCCAGCCTGCCATGCGCTGGACGGTCGTCGTCACGATCGCCCTCGCGCTCGGCTTCTACGCCCAGTTCGAGTCGGGCCTGCCGGCGTACGGCATCACCGTGCTCGACGTCGACCCAGCCGCCATCGGCATCGCTGCGGCGATCAACTGCGTCGTCATCGTGGCGCTGCAGGTCATCGTCGTGAAGCTCACCGCGAAGCGCAGCGCCCCGGCCCTGCTCATGGCGGTCGGCTCGATCTGGGTGGTGTCCTGGCTCATCCTCTCGGCGGCGCAGTTCTCACCGGGCATCGCCACGGCGCTGTTCGTCATGACCTACGGCATCTTCGCCGTCGGCGAGACGATCTACAGCCCGGTGCTGAACCCGCTGACGGCGCAGCTCGCGCCCAAGGGCATGGTCGGGCAGACCCTCGGCACGATCGCCGCGCTACAGACCGCATTCTCGGCGGCCGGCCCCCTCGTCGCGGGGGTGCTGCTCGGCGCCGGCCTCACCGACGTGTTCCTCGGCATGCACGTCGCGGTGAGCGTCATCGCCGTGTTCGCGGCCTGGCGCATCAAGCGGGCGCTCGCCGCATCGGGCTCGCCCGCGAGGGCGGACGCAGTGGAACCGACACCGGCGCCGCGCGTCCGCGAGGAGCCGCCGACGGCCTCGGTGCCGATCACCTGAGCGAGCGAGGGCCGCTGGGTGAGGCGGGGCGAGGCTGAACGCCCCGCCCCGCGCTCGTCATTGCAGGTCGGCGACCGACTCGAGCAGGTCTGCGTAACTCACGAAGATGGTGACGCCATCGGCGTGGTACATCGACGGCTGGTAGTTCGCGTCGTAGTCGGCAGGTGCGAGCAGGGTGCCGGCCAGAGGGTCGTCGGAGACGGTCCAACCGGCGGCCGTCAACTCGGCGCTTCGGGCGGCCCAGGCGGTGTCGTCTTCAGGAAGCCGGGCGAACCAGACCGCGACGTCGCTGGTCGGCTTCGACCACTGGCAGGTGAGGGCGCCGTCGGCGGCGAGGTCGGTGAAGGCGGGCCCGAGGTCGAAGGTGCTGTCGGTGTTGAGCGTCAATCCGTCTTCAGCGAACGACGCGTACTCGGTGTCGGTGAACACCTCGTCGCACGTCGGGTCGTCAGCGGTCGACTCCTCCGTCGGCTCGGCACCGGTGTCGGAGGTCGCGGTCGGCGCGGCCGACGGCTCCGTCGTCTGGGCTGGCACGGCGGCGGTGCAGCCGCTGAGGAACAGGATGGCTAGGGTGCTTGCGGCGATGGCGCCGAACAAGGGACGTTTGGTCATTCTCCGCACACTACCGCCTGAGAACGGGCGGCTTATCGGGGTTGTCCCCGATGTGCTCCGCCCCGGAATACTGGGCGCATGCTGTGAGTTGAGCCAAGTGCACTCAAGTTTCGCCCGCTCAACTTGACACGAAAAGTCGGCACTGCGAAGCTTGAGTCGGCGAGGCTCAAGTCTCGTCACCCCGTACTTCGGTTGCGGGCCAGAACGGCCGAACCGGTATCCCGGCAATGGTCTCGATACGCGCTGCGCGCTACTCGACCGGCGAGGGGAAGAAGGAGAAACACATGTCACGTGCAGTAGGAATCGACCTCGGCACGACCAACTCGGTCGTCTCGGTCCTCGAGGGCGGCGAGCCCACCGTCATCGCCAACGCCGAGGGCTTTCGCACGACCCCGTCGGTCGTCGCGTTCACGAAAGACGGCGAGGTGCTCGTCGGCGAGACCGCGAAGCGTCAGGCCGTCACCAACGTCGACCGCACCATCGCGTCGGTCAAGCGCCACATGGGCACCGACTGGAAGTCGCCTGAGGTCGACGGCAAGCAGTACACGCCGCAAGAGATCTCGGCGCGCATCCTGCAGAAGCTGAAGCGCGACGCCGAGCAGTACCTCGGCGATACCGTCACCGACGCGGTCATCACCGTTCCCGCGTACTTCAACGACGCCGAGCGCCAGGCCACCAAAGAGGCGGGTGAGATCGCGGGCCTCAACGTGCTGCGCATCATCAACGAGCCCACGGCGGCCGCGCTCGCGTACGGCCTTGACAAGGGCAAGGAAGACGAGCTCATCCTGGTCTTCGACCTCGGTGGCGGCACGTTCGACGTCTCGCTGCTCGAGGTGGGCAAAGACGACGACTTCTCGACCATCCAGGTGCGCGCCACCTCGGGCGACAACCGCCTCGGCGGCGACGACTGGGACCAGCGCGTCGTCGACTGGCTCATCAAGCGCTTCAAGAACTCGACGGGCGTCGACGTCTCGAACGACAAGATCGCCCTGCAGCGCCTCAAGGAGGCCGCCGAGCAGGCGAAGAAGGAGCTCTCGTCGGGTCTGAAGGCCTCGATCCAGCTGCCCTACCTCTCGCTCACCGAGAACGGCCCGGCCAACCTCGACGAGACGCTCACGCGCGCAGAGTTCGAGAACATGACGAGCGACCTGCTCGACCGCACGAAGAAGCCCTTCGAAGACGTCATCCGCGAGGCGGGCATCAAGCTGTCGGATGTCGCGCACGTCGTGCTCGTCGGCGGCTCGACCCGCATGCCCTCCGTCAGCGACCTCGTGAAGCAAGAGACGGGGCAGGAGCCCAACAAGGGCGTCAACCCCGACGAGGTCGTCGCCGTCGGCGCAGCCCTGCAGGCCGGCGTGCTCAAGGGCGAGCGCAAGGACGTGCTGCTCATCGACGTGACCCCCCTCAGCCTCGGCATCGAGACCAAGGGCGGCATCATGACGAAGCTCATCGAGCGCAACACGGCGATCCCCACCAAGCGCAGCGAGACCTTCACGACCGCCGACGACAACCAGCCGTCGGTCGCCATCCAGGTCTTCCAGGGCGAGCGCGAGTTCACGCGCGACAACAAGCCGCTCGGCACGTTCGAGCTCACCGGCATCGCGCCGGCTCCCCGCGGCATCCCCCAGATCGAGGTCACGTTCGACATCGACGCCAACGGCATCGTGCACGTGTCGGCGAAAGACAAGGGCACCGGCAAAGAGCAGCGCATGACGATCTCGGGCGGCTCGTCGCTGCCCAAGGACGACATCGAGCGCATGGTGCGCGAGGCCGAAGAGCACGCAGCCGAAGACAAGGCGCGCCGTGAGTCGGCCGAGACGCGCAACCAGGCCGAGCAGCTCGCCTACTCGATCGAGAAGCTCATCAAGGACAACGACGACAAGCTGCCTGCCGACGTCAAGTCCGAGGTGCAGGGCGACGTCGACGCGCTCAAGTCGGCGCTCGCCGGCGACGACGACGCGGCCGTGAAGACCGCGTTCGAGAAGCTCACGCAGTCGCAGGGCAAGCTCGGCGAGGCGATCTACGCCCAGTCGCAGCAGGCCGACGCCGCTGCCGCCGGTGGCGAAGACGCTTCGGCGTCGGGCCCCGCCGCAGATGACTCGTCCGATGAGGACGTGGTCGACGCCGAAGTGGTCGACGACGAGGACGAGAAGAAGACGTCATGACCGACGAGCAGAACCAGAACCACGAGGAGCCGGTGATCCGCGACAAACGCCGCATCGACCCCGAGACCGGCGAGGTTCGGCACGCCCACGCCTCCGATGCCGACGGGGCGCCCGCCGAGGGCGCCCCCGAGGCGGCCGGTGCCGAGGCGGGTGCCGGTTCCGACACCGACGCAGCGG
Source organism: Agromyces neolithicus (assembly GCF_039529735.1). Classification (NCBI taxonomy): domain Bacteria; kingdom Bacillati; phylum Actinomycetota; class Actinomycetes; order Micrococcales; family Microbacteriaceae; genus Agromyces; species Agromyces neolithicus. Next base: position 327,019 of record NZ_BAAANJ010000001.1, on the reverse strand, counting down.
GCGAAGCCGGTGCCGAGGCATCCGACCTCGCCGAAGACGAGTACGAGCTCACGGTCGACGACATCCTGAACGCGGCCAACGCCGAGGTGCAGGAGCCGAGCGACGAGCACCTCGCCGACCTCAAGCGGGTCACCGCCGAGTATGCGAACTACCGCAAGCGCACCGAGGCCAACCGCGAGCTCGAGCGCGAGCGTGCGGTCGGTGCCGCCGTCGCGGTGCTGCTGCCCGTGCTCGACGACCTCGACCGGGCTGAGAAGCACGGCGACCTCGAGGGCGACACGCCCTTCGCGACGATCGCGGCGAAGCTTCGCGCTCAGGTCGAGAAGCTCGGGCTCACCTCGTTCGGCGAGGTCGGCGAGCCGTTCGACCCGCAGCATCACGAGGCGATCTTCCAGCAGCAGAGCGACGAGGTCGAGGTCGACACGGTCGCCGACGTCGTCGAGACCGGCTACAACCTGGGCAGCGTGCAGCTGCGCCCGGCGAAGGTCGTCGTCAAGACGCCGCAGTAGCCCATCGTCGGTCGAGTAGGCGCGCCAGCGCCGTATCGAGACCACCCAGAAGTCTCGATACGGCCTCCGGCCTACTCGACCGACGATCCCGCTTCAGACAGACTCAGACAGAGGAGGTGCCGGTGGCCAGTCAGGATTGGTTCGACAAGGACTTCTACCAGGTGCTCGGCGTCTCCAAAGACGCGAGCGACGCCGACATCAAGAAGGCGTACCGCAAGCTCGCGCGCAAGTTCCACCCCGACCAGAACCCGGGCGACTCAGCCGCAGAGGCGAAGTTCAAGGACATCAGCGAGGCGAACTCGGTGCTCTCCGACGCCGAGCAGCGCAAAGAGTACGACGCGATCCGCGCCATGGGATCGGGTGCCCGATTCACCGCGCCCGGCGGCGGCGGTGCCGGTGGCGGCTTCGAAGACGTCTTCGGCGGCATGTTCGGCCAGGGCGGCGGGCGTCAGTCGTACACGTTCCAGCAGGGCGGCGGCGAGTACGACGATCTACTCGGCGGCCTCTTCGGCGGTGGCCGGTTCGGCCAGCCCAGCGGCGGCTACCGAGGGTTCGGCGGTCCCTCGCGCGGCCGCGACGTCACGGCGACGACCACGCTCGACTTCATCACCGCGACCAAGGGCGAGCAGATCACGCTGCAGACGGCCGAGGGCAAGCCGATCACCGTGCGCATTCCCGCGGGCGTGGCCGACGGCCAGAAGATCCGGCTGCGTGGCAAAGGGCATCCCTCGCCCGACGGCGGCGAGTCCGGCGACATCATCCTCACCGTCAATGTGCGCAAGCACCCCGTGTTCGAGCGCGACGGGCTCAACCTGCGTGTCACCGTTCCGGTCACGTTCGCCGAGGCGGCGCTCGGCGCGACCATCCAGGTGCCCACCCTCGGCGGCGATCCCGTGAAGCTGCGGGTCGCGCCCGGCACGCCCAGCGGTCGCGTGCTGCGGGTCAAGGGCCGCGGCGTCGTGACGTCGAAGGGCACGGGCGACCTGCTCGCGGTCGTGCAGATCGCCGTACCGTCGCACCTGTCGGGCGACGCCGAAGAGAAGCTCAAGGCGTTCGCGGCCGAGCTGCCCGACGAGAACCCGCGCGACGACCTCATCGCCAAGGCGCGAGGCTAGGCGATGGACATGAACGAGATGAGCCCGCTGTTCGTCATCTCGGTCGCCGCCGAACTCGCCGGCATGCACCCGCAGACGCTGCGCCAGTACGACCGCATGGGCCTCGTGTCGCCGACTCGTACGGCCGGTAAGTCGCGCCGGTACTCGATGCGCGATGTGGCGCAGCTGCGCGAGATCGCCCAGCTCTCGAGCGAGGGCGTGAGCCTCGAGGGCATCCGCCGGGTGCTCGGCCTCGAAGACGAGGTGGCGACGCTGCGGGCGAGAGTGCGCGAACTCGAGGCGGCGCTCGCCGACGAGATGCTCAACCGGCCCGGTCGGCGCGTGTTCGCGGCCGGGTCTGCCGGCGAGGTCGTCACATTGCGTGCCGGCACCCGCGTGCGTCGCGAGAACGCCGTCGTCGTCTGGCGGCCGCTCGAGCGCTGATCGAGGGTCGCTCCGACCCTGCGACCTCACGCTCACCCTCGGCTCCCGCTATTCGCCGCCGAGCGTGCATTCGATGCCCGCTGGGGGGCGTTGAGTGCACGTTCGGCCGCGTCCGATTCCCGCTGTCGCGATCGACCGTGCATGGTGGGTTTGCAGTGCTGACCGGATGTTTCGTGCGCGGTCCGATGTCGGTGGGTCACGGCAGAATCGGGGTATGGCCAGCCTCCACGAGACCTTCGAGCAACTCCGCTCGCAGGTCGCGGGTGTGCTCTCGTTCGACGATGCAACGCCGCTCGGCGACGACGATCTGCTGCTGGCGATGGGCGCGCTCGAAGGGCTCGGCAGGGTCGTCGACGGCTATCGGGTCGTGCTCGCGGGCGAGGTCGCCGAGCGCAGCTCGCTCGAGTCGGGTCGCGAGCGTCGCTTGTCGGTCATGAAAGGGTGCAGGTCGGCGTCAGAGCTCATCGAGCGGGTCACCCAGGCTTCGGGTGCAGAGGCGCGCCGTCGGGTTTCGCTCGGCGAGGCGACGCGTGCGCGCGCGCCGTTGACCGGTGAGCCCCTGTGCGCCGAGTTCCCCCGTGTCGCCGAAGCGCTCGCGGCCGGCGAACTGGGTGTCGATGCGGCCGGTGTGATCGTGCATGCGCTGAGCCGGGCACGCCACGTGGCCGATCCCGCGAAATTCGACACGGCCGAGCGCGGGCTGGTTGCGCAGGCCGTGGGCGCCGACGAGGCAGCTCCGGTGCGGTGCAGCTCCGATGAGGTCGCCGTGCAGGCGCGAGCATGGGCGCTCTTCCTCGACCAAGACGGGCCAGAGCCCGACGACGAGCGAGCGATGCGCAGGCGGGGCCTGCGACTCGGGCAAGCACGTGACGGGCTGATCCCGGTGCAGGGCGCACTGATGCCCGAGGTGGCCGCGAAACTGACGCGGCTGTTCGACGCGCACCTCTCGCCGCGCAGCGGCGACGTGTTCGGCGCCGGCGACGACCTCGCCGAGCACGCAGTGCCCGCCGAGACGCGCACGAGCGGTCAGCAGCGTCACGACGTGCTCGCGGCGATCATCGACACTGCCGCGCGGTCGGGTGAGCACCCGAGCATCGGCGGCGCGGCTCCGACCGTGCTCGTCAGCGTGCGAGAGTCCGATCTGGTGGCCGGTCGCGGCGTGGGCCACGCCGACGGCGTCGAGGTGCCGGTCGCGCTGCGTGCGGTACAGCACATGATCTGCACCGGCGGCACCCAGCGGGTCGTGTTCGACGATCGCGGACGAATCATCGAGCTCGGCTCGCCTGAGCGGTGCTTCACGCCGCACCAGCGACGCGCGATCACGCTGCGCGATGGTGGATGCCTCATCCCAGGCTGCACGGTGCCTGCAGCCTGGTGTGAAATCCATCATGTGATCCCCGACGTCGACGGCGGGCCGACCCATCCCGACAACGGAGTGCTCGTCTGCTGGTTCCACCACCGCACGATCGACACGTCGGGTTGGGGCATCCGAATGCGGCACGGCGTGCCCGAGGTGCGCCCGCCGAAGTGGCTCGATCCCAGCGGCACCTGGCGGCGCCCCACGACGTCACCGACCCGAATCGCCGATCGCATCGACCGTCGCGAGCGCAGCAGACGACGGTCGAGTCGACCCGCAGGGCGCAGCGATCCTCCCGAACGCCGAACTGGTTGAGGTGTCGCGATGCGAGCGTGCGATCACGGCAGCCGAAAGGGCGCGCAGTCGGCGCGCAGAGGGCGTCAGCCCGCGACGAGCGACCCGATTCCGAGCGTCGCCGTGCGGTCGGAGCACACGGGAATCGCCTGTGTCACCGCGATGCCCGGTCCGGCGCCGTCAGACGTGATGTAGGCGCGCAGCGTCGCCGATGTCGTCGCCGGGCAGTCGAACACGCCCGGGTTGTTGCCGTGCAGGTTCGCCGTGGCGACGCCCCCGCCGGCCGACAGCACGACGGTCTGGGATGTCGCACCCTCGGCGCGTGCCGGGGCCCCGAGTTGCACACCGTCGGCATTCTGGGCGATCAGCCCGGGCCACCCGTCGAACGAGCAGTCGGTCGCCGACACGTTCGTGAAGACAAGATCCCCGTAGAAGCTGCCCGCACCGGAATCCTGCGGTCGGGCCTGATAGGTCAGAACCAGTTGCTCGTCGACGCAGTGCGGTGCCGTCACCGGTGCCGTCACCGGTGCCGTCACCGGTGCCGTCACTGGAGCAGCACCGCTCGACCCGCTCGCCGTACCCGTCGGCGGCTCGACGATCTCACCGAGCCGAAGGTTCGTCGACTCCGCGTCTGAGTTCGAGGCTCCCTGAGCAGTGCTGCCGGGCGTCGGCGTCGGCGGCGTCGTCGCCGTGCGCGTGTGCGTCGTCGGGGTGGGCGTCGCGTCGCGACTCGCGAGGGCAGCGGGCGCGCAGCCGGCGAGGGCGATGGCGCAGACCACCGCCACGATCAGTGCGCCGTGTTCGGCCTTGCTCATGGCGAGCCTCTCTCCTCCATGCGCCATGCACGGTTCGACACATGTTAGCGAGGCGGGTCGGCCCCGTCACGAGGGTCTGCCCTGATCTGTCGAACACCACTGGGCCGACAACGCGGCGGTGTCTCACCAGGCCGAGGCGGGCGCATCGACCACGGGAACCGGCGAGGTCGACCAGTGCGCGCCGTTGCCGTAGTGGCTCGTCGCCCATGGCGACTGCCAGATCGCGGCCGCGGTCGTCGCGGCGGGTGCGCTGGCGTCGAGCCCGGCCTCGATCGCGTCGTAGAACGACAGGCGCCGCAGGCTGTCGGCCGCGTACTCGGCGCCGACCTGCAGGGTGGCATAGCTGCCGAGCCCCGAGCCGCCTCCCGACCCGTTGCCGTTGTTGAGCGGGTTGTTGCGGTTCCACCAGTTGTCGGGGCCGTTCTCCTCGCGCATCCACTGCGTGATGACCACCACGTTCTCGTCGGTGACGGGGAATCCGCCGAAGACGAGCACGAGCTTCGCCCAGTCGTGGTTCGTGCCGCCGGCGACGAGCGTCTGCGGCCCCGTGGCGGCGGTATACGACTCGTGCGAGATGGCGGGGGCAGCGACATCCGCTGCGACTTCGACCCGTTGCGTGTCACCGGCGTGCGGCGAATCCGCCGACGCCGCGTACGCCGGCTCCCCGGCGTCAGGACGCGTGAGCGGTGCCAGCGCGAGCGTGGCGATCAGGCCCAGCACGGCCGTGACCGAGAGCACGCCGGCGAAGCGGCGAACGAATCGCTCGCCGCTTCTCGCTCCCCCGTGCCGTGCGTGCCGCATGCGGCACCGAGGGTAGCAAAGTCGCATGGGCGCCGCACCCAGGTTTCGCGGGTCGCGCCTGTCGCGCCTGTCGCGCCGAACGTAGGAACTTCTGACACCGGTGCGGGGTGTTGCGCGGCGACACGCCGCGACTGCGAAGGTTCTTCCTGCAGAGCCCGGCGTCCGCACCCGGTACGCGCCCCCCGCGCGTACGCTTGGCGAATGCCCTTCGACTTCGGTGCGTTGCGCCGCTCCCCCGACGTCGAGGGGCCGGGTCTCGAAGCATCGGATGCCGCTGACCGGCTGATTCTCGACGAAGCGGCCGCACTCATCGCGGCGGCCGGGCCGGGCGAGGTCGTCGTCATCGACGATGCCTATGGCGCGATCGCGCTGGGGGCGGCCTCGCTCGGTGCAGCGCATGCGGGGGCACGCGACATCCGGGTGCACCAGGATCTCGTGACCGGCGAGCGCGCGCTCGCCGAGAACGCCTCGCGCATGCACTTCGGCGGCACGGTGCGGTCGATGCCGCTCGTGCCCGGGCTGGTTGCGGGCGCTCGGCTCGTGCTGATGCGCCTGCCGCGCTCGCTCGACCGGCTCGACGAGGTGGCCGCGCTCGTCTCCGCGCACGCGCACCCCGAGGTCGTGCTCGTCGCGGGCGGGCGCATCAAGCACATGTCGCTCGCGATGAACGACGTGCTGCGCCTTCACTTCGAGAGGCTCGACGTGTCGCATGCGCGGCAGAAGTCGCGGGTGCTGACGGCGCAAGGTCTCGAGACGCGTCCTCCTTCGTCGGGCGCTCCTCGACCAGCAGTGTGGGGTCCTCCTTCGTCGGGCGCTCCTCGACCAGCAGGTCCGTGGCCGCGGCGCGAGCGGCACGACGACCTCGGCCTCACTGTCGTCGCCCACGGCGGCGTCTTCGCCGGCACGGGCGTCGACATCGGCACGCGGTTCCTGCTGGCCCACCTCGCCGACGCGGTTCCAGATGCCGCGACGGCCGTCGACCTCGCCTGCGGCTCCGGCGTCGTGGCGACGTGGCTCGCGCGCGAGCGCGCCGGGCTGCGGGTCACCGCGACCGATCGCTCGGCCTCGGCAGCGGCATCCGCTCGACTGACAGCCGACGCGAACGGCGTCGCCGACCGCGTGCGCGTGGCACAGGCCGACGGGCTCGAGCTGCTCACCGACGCCAGCGAGCGGCTGGTGGTGCTGAATCCGCCGTTCCATTCCGACGCCGCGCTGCACACCGGCATCGCCGCGCACCTGTTCGCCGATGCATCCCGGGTGCTCGCGCCGGGCGGCGAGCTGTGGTGCGTGTGGAACTCGCATCTGCGCTACCGACCGCTGCTCGAACGCACGATCGGGCCGACCCGGCAGATCGCGCGCAACGCGAAGTTCACCGTGACCGCCTCGACGAAAGCGGCGTGACGGTTCGAGGTTCCGTCGCGCGCGAGGTCGTGTCAGGCTTGGAGCGTGAGCACGTCGACCCTCGAGCAGCACGACACCGAACTCCGCGACCGTGTCGCGGCCGACGTGCCGTGGCAGGCGATCGTGTGGGACGACCCGGTGAACCTCATGACCTACGTGACCTACGTGTTCCGCAGCTACTTCGGGTTTCCGCGCGACAAGGCCGAGCGTCTCATGATGCAGGTGCACACCGAGGGTCGGGCTGTCGTCGCCAGCGGCAGACGCGAGCAGATGGAACACCATGTGCAGGCCATGCACGGCTACGGTCTGCAGGCCACCGTCGCGAGGGCCGAGACGTGATCGTCGCCGGACTCGGCGGGGGCGAGGGCATCCGCATCGTGCTCGAGACCGAAGAGGCGATGCTGCTCTCAGAACTCGCCGACCAGGTCGACTCGGTACTGCTGCTCGGCGAGGCCGACGACCCCGCGCTCGGCCGGCTGCTGCCGAACGCCTACCCCGAAGACCTCGAGGCGTCAGAGGAGTTCACCCGCTACACCCGCGAGAGCCTCGTCGACGGCAAGCGTCAGGCCGCGCAATCGGTGCGCGACGCGACCGCGGTCGAGCATCCCGACGAGGGCGTCGTTCAGATCGAGCTCGATCAGGCGCAGGCGTGGGGGTGGCTGACATTCCTCACCGACCTGCGACTCATCCTCGCCGAGCGGGTCGGCCTCGACGACGACGAGGCCGACGCCGACGTCGAGACCCGCGACGACTACCTGCGTGCCGCCTACGAGTGGGCCGGGTTCGTGCAGGGGTCGATGCTCGAGGTGCTCGACCCGATCAAGCCCTGAGCGCGACGGTTCGTGAGGCGTCGAAGCGGCGATCGGATGCCCCGTCCGCGCGCCGCGCCCGCGTGCGCGCACCCGGTGCTGGCATGCTGATGCCGAACACCGACGCCGGCGCCGGCGCCGCACGACGACAGGAGAGCCAGTGAGTCGAACCGCCACCGCACCTGCGACGGACGCCGCAGCGTCGGTCGCCCGCGAGCCATCGTCGATCCTGCGGGTGCTTCGCAATCCGGCCGCCACGGCCGAGTCGCTGGAGTCCGCCGCACTCGTCCTCGGCGCAGCCGTGTTCGTCGTCGGCGGGGTGGTCGCGTGGATCTCGTTCCTCGGTCGTGACCTGCCGATCGCGGGGGAGGGGTCGCTCGGCCAGTACGTGGCCATCGGCGCGGTCGTCGTGACCTTCGTCGCGTTCGTCATCGGGCGCATCGCGCTGCGCCGTCGCGCGCACGAGCGGGAGGCATCGCCTGAGGCGCTCCCAGGCCTCGAGTCGCCGGGCGTGAGGGTGCACTGGTTCGACCTCACGGCCATCGCCGTCGCCCACGCGGTCATCGCGCTGCTCGGCTGGATCGGCCTCTCGGACCTGCTCGAGCAGAGCTTCCAGGGCGCCGTGGTGTTCACCCTGCCGGGCGCGGTGCTCGCGGGCGTCGGCTTCGCCGTCACCGCGTACGCGGTGTTCCTGTCGTCGGCCCACCTCACTCCGATGCTGCTCTCGTTCGTGCTCGCGCTGTTCCTCGTCGTCGGCGCGCTCGCGAGCATGCTGAGTGCGAGCGACCCGCAGTGGTGGCAGGAGAACCTGAGCGCGCTCGGCATGACCGACGACATCTCGGCGCTCGCCTTCAACCTCACCCTGATCATCGCCGGCGCCATCGTGACGACCATCGCCCGTTACGCGACCGCGTCGGTGCCGGTCACCACCGCGGCCGAGGTGAGGGGCCGCAATGTCGTGCGCGTCGGCCTCATCCTCATCGGGATCTTCCTCGCCTGCGTCGGCGTCTTCCCGGTCGATCGGTTCTTCCTCGTGCACAACACCGTCGCGACCGGCATGGCCGTGGTCTTCGCCGTCGTTGTCATCGGCCTGCGCTGGTTCATCCCGTCGATGCCGCGCGTCTTCATCCTGCTCGGATACGTCTACGTTGGCGTCATCGTGATGCTCGGCGTGTTCTTCGCGACGGGCTACTACAACCTGACCGCCGTCGAACTCGTCGCGGGAGTGCTGATCTTCAGCTGGATCATCGTGTTCCTGCGAAGCTCGGGCGCGATGCACGCACCGCGACCTGACGTCGTCGCGCCCTGAGTGCGCCACGACCTGAACGAAACGAGGGGCGGATGTCGCGACATCCGCCCCTCGTTTCTCGTGCCTGACTACGCGCTGTGCGAGAGCGCCTTCGCCTTGAGCTGGTCGTACTCGGCCTGGCTGATGGTGCCCGAGTCGAGCAGCGCCTTGGCCTTCGCGATCTCGTCGGAGGGGCTCGATGCCCCCGCGGTCTGACGGATGTACTCGTCGGTGGCCGCCTGGTACTGCTTCGCCTCTTTCTGCGAACGCTCGGCCATGCCGTTGCCGCGCGCGATCAGGTACACCAGTGCCGTCAGGAACGGCACGAAGATCAGGAAGAGGATCCACACCGCCTTCCACCAGCCGTTGAGCTTGTGGTCGCGGAACAGGTCGCCGATGATCGCGAACAACGCGAACAGGTAGGCGATGAAGACGAACGCCCAGAGGAACCACCAGATCAGGTCCCAGAAGTTGTTCCAGAAGGTCATGTGGAGCCTTTCGCTGTGTGAGCGCTCCCCCATAGAGCGCCGCTGAGGTGAACCTATCGCGCGGCATGCGGGGACGTCCACATTCACACGCCGCGCCAGCGCTACTCTCGACGCGGGCGGGCGCATTCGGCAGAGTGGCTGCACGCCCTCGTGTTCGACGGCGCATCCGCCCACGAACTCGGCAGACGGGACCTGAGATGACGCTCGCGATACCACCGAGAGATGCGGATGTCACACCGCGCCGCCTGATTCTGCTGTCGGTGCCTGCACTGCTCATCGGCGTGGTGGCGGCGCTCGTGCTCTGGGCGCTGAGCGCCCTGTCGGAGGCGTTCTCGTCGGTGCTCTACGACCTGCTCCCCGATGCGCTCGGGGTCGATTCGGCGGGGTGGTGGACCGTGCTGGTGCTCACGGTCACCGGTCTCGCCGTGGGGTTCGTGCTCGTGATCGCACCGGGCCACGGGGGGCCCGACTCGGCGACGACCGAGTTCGCCGAACCGCCCCAGCCGCTGCGCAACCTGCCCGGCCTCGCTATCGTGACCCTGCTCTCGCTCGCAGGTGGCGTCAGCCTCGGGCCCGAGAACCCGATCATCGCGATCAACGTCGCCCTGGTCGTCGCCGCCATCGCCCGGTTCATGCCGGGGGTGCCGCCGCAGCTGTCGGCCGCGCTCGCCGTGGCCGCGACCATCGGAGCGCTCTTCGACACGCCGGTCGCCGCGGCGCTGCTGTTCACCGGCATCGTCGCGGCGCTGAAGACGGGCGGGGCGCTCTGGGACCGCCTCTTCCTTCCGCTGGTCGCGGCGGGCACGGGCGCCGTCACGATGCACCTGCTGGGAGCGCAATCATTCGCGTTCGGCCTGCCCGCGTACGAAGGGCCGCGACCCATCGACCTGTTGACGGGTGTGATCGTCGCGGTCGGCGCGACGGTCATCGCGCTGGCGATGCTCGCGGCGTTCCCCCTCGTCTACCGCGCGATGCACGCGCTGAAGAACCGGGTGCTCATCGCGACCGCGGGCGGCCTGCTGCTCGGCCTGCTCGGATGGCTCGGCGGGCCGATCACGATGTTCAAGGGGCTCGACCAGACCGGCGAGTTGATCGCGAACGTGGATGAATACGACCCTGCGCAACTCGCCGCGCTCGCCGGAATCAAGATCGTCGCCCTGCTCATCGCCGCGAGTTCGCTGTTCCGCGGCGGCCGCGTCTTCCCTTCGGTGTTCATCGGCGTCGCACTCGGGCTGCTCGGCGCCGCGCTCATCCCCGGAATGCCGGTTGCGCTCGCCGTCGCCGCCGCGGTGCTCGGGGTCGTGCTCGTCGTCACCCGCGACGGCTGGATGGCGATCTTCGTCGCCGTGGCCGTCGCCGGCGATGTCGCGGTGCTGCCGGTGCTCTGCGCGATCGTTCTGCCCGCCTGGCTGCTCGTGACCGGCGCGCCAGAGTTCCGCATCGCGCCACCGGCGCCGAAGATCGAATCGAACGCGGTACACACCGCAGAGAGCTGAGGCACACATGGGTTCAGTCATCGGGGACGTCCTCCCCCTCGCGCTCGGCATCGCGATCAGCCCGATCCCGATCATCGCCGCGATCCTGATGCTGCTCTCGCCGAAGGCGAAGGGCACGAGCCTGGGCTTCCTGCTCGGCTGGGTGCTCGGCATCGTCGTCGCGGTCGTCGTGTTCACGCTGCTCGGGTCGATCATCCCCGAGCAGGATCCCGACGCGTCGAAGCCGATCGCCGGGGTGATCAAGATCCTGCTCGGCGCAGGGCTGCTGTTCCTCGCCCTGCGGCAGTGGCGCAGTCGTCCGGGGCCCGGTGAGACTGCGGCGCTGCCGAAGTGGATGGCCGCGATCGACACCATGACCGCCGGTAAGGGACTCGTGCTCGGCTTCCTGCTCTCGGCGGTGAACCCGAAGAACCTGCTCATGGCAGCGGGCGCCGGAGTCGTCATCGGCACGTCCGGCCTCACGGGTGGCGAGATCACCCTCGCGATCGTCGTCTTCGTGATCATCGCGGCGTGCTCGGTGGCGGTGCCCGTGATCGCCTACCTGGTCGCGTCGAAGCGCATGGCCGGCCCCCTCGAGTCGCTTCGGGGCTGGCTCGTGCACAACAACGCGACGGTCATGGCGGTGCTGCTGCTCGTGATCGGCGTCGTACTGGTCGGCAAGGGCATCGGCAGCTTCTGATGACGGATGCCGCGGGCTCGGGTTCGAGGGCACCGCTCGGCCACGGCACGCGAGTGCTGCTGACGCTCGCGGCCGCGGTCGTCGTCTTCGTCGGCATCTGGCTCGCTCGCGACATCGTCGCACCCGCCGCGCTCGCCGCCGTGGTGGTGATCATCGCGAACCCCGTTCGCCGGCCGCTCGAGAACCGGGGATGGCCGAAGTGGCTCGCGACGACCGCGGTCATCGCGGTGGCCTACCTCATTCTGCTGGCGGTCGCGGCGCTCGTCGTCGTGGCGTTCGCGCAGTTCATCGCGATGCTGCCCGATTACGCCGACGAGCTACAGGCCACCGCACGCAGCGTGGCCGCCTGGATCGAGTCACTCGGGCTCAGCCAGGCGACGGCCGACGCCACGAGCGCCGCCCTCGACCCGGCGACGATCGTGCCGATCGTGACCGCGCTCGGTGAATCGGTGCTCGGCATCGCGACCGCGTTCTTCTTCGTGCTCGCCTACGCGATCTTCATGGCGGCCGACGCCGCACGCGTGGCGCGCTCGGGCCTGATGTTCGGCTCGGCGGCGGCCGACGCGATCGGCCTGCGCTACTTCAGCGGGGTTCGCCGGTACTACGTCGTGAACGCCACGTTCGGCGCCATCGTCGCGGTGATCGACGGTCTGCTGCTGTGGGCGCTCGGTGTGCCCGTGCCCGTCGTCTGGGCCATTCTGGCGTTCGTGACGAACTTCGTGCCGAACATCGGGTTCGTGCTCGGGCTCATTCCGCCCGCAGTGCTCGCCCTCGTGGTCGGGGGCTGGCAGCTCGCCCTGGTCGTCGTGCTCGCGTACAGCGTCATCAACGTCGTGCTGCAGGTGCTGGTGCAGCCGAAGTTCGTGAGCGACGCGGTGTCGCTCAGCCTCACGATCACGTTCGTGTCGGTCGTCTTCTGGACGCTCGTGATCGGGCCCGTGGGCGCGATCCTCTCGATCCCGCTGACCCTGCTCGTGCGGGCGCTCGTGCTCGAGCCGGATGACCGGGCGGTGACCCTTCGTCGACTATCCGGCGAATCCCCTGAATCACGCGAATCGCGTGTAGCGCCGCCACTCGCTCGGGGATAGTCTGCAGACACACACGTGAAGGGGAACCACGATGGCGGAATTCGAGTACGGTCCGGTCGATCTCTATCTCGTCGGATTCGAGGGCGATCGCCCCGACGAGGGTACGCTCGAGGCGATCAGGGAGCTCGTCGCAGGCGGTGAGATCAGGCTGCTCGACTTCCTCGTGGTGTCGAGAGAGTCAGACGGCTCGCTGCAGGTCTCGGAGTTCGAGGAGATCGCCGACGACTACGGGTTCGGGGTCACCGAGCTCGAGACCATCGGTCTCGTGGGCGATGAAGACGTCGAGGAGTTCGCCGAACAGATCCCGCTCGGAACGTCGGCGGCGCTGCTCGCGATCGAGCTCGTCTGGGCCAAGAGGCTCGCCTCCCGATTCGCCCAGTCGGGCGGCGTCGTGCTGTCGGCCGAGCGCATTCCCGCCACGGTCGTGAACGCCGTGCTCGAAGAAGCTGAAGAGGAGTAGGAACATGCCGTTCAGAAGAATGGGACGCCCCGGGCTGGTCGGCATGGCCGCCCGCACCGCCGTCGTCGCGGGAACCGCCACCGCGGTCAGCGGCGGCATGCAGCGCCGCCAGCAAGACAAGGCCAACCAGCAGTACGAGGCCCAGCAGTTCGAGGCGCAGCAACAGCAGGCGCAGATCGACGCGGCTGCCCAGCAGGCGGTGGCGCAGCAGCAGGCGGCAGCCGCCGCCGCTGCAGCTCCGGCCCCCGCAGCAGCACCCGCCGCCGGCGTCGACGTCGTCGCCGAGCTGCAGAAGCTCGCCGCCCTCAAAGAGCAGGGCATTCTCGACGACGCCGAGTTCGCGGCGGCGAAGGCGAAGCTGCTCGGCTGACGCCCGGCCGCCACCACGTCATGGCCGTCACCCTACGAGCGGTTGCGACCGCTGTTCCGCCGACCGTGCTGGTGCAGGCAGAAGTGCGCGACGTGTTCGCGGCGCAGCCGGGTCTCAGCCGCCTCGCGCAGCGCATCATCGGCACAGCCTTCGACGTATCGGGCATCGCAACGCGCCACACCGTGCTCGATGAGCTGAGCTGGGGGGCGCGCCCCGACGAGCCCGTGTTCTTCGACATCGAGTCGCGAGAGCTGTTGCTGCCGGGCACCAAGGCCCGCAACGAGATCTACGCGGTCGAGGCGACGCGCCTGTACCTCGAGGCCGCGCGGGCCGCGCTCGCGGCGTGTGCGGGGGTCGAGGCATCCGATATCACGCACGTCGTGACCGTCTCGTGCACCGGGTTCTACGCACCCGGCCCCGACTTCATGCTCGCCCGCGACCTCGGGCTCGACCCGGGCGTCGAGCGTTACCACCTGGGGTTCATGGGCTGTTACGCGTCGATTCCGGCGCTGCGCATCGCGAAGCAGTTGTGCGAAGCCGATGACTCGTCGGTCGTGCTCGTGGTCAGCGCCGAACTGTGCACCCTGCACCTGCGGTCGTCGAACGACCCCGACACGATCGTCGCGTCGTCGTTGTTCGCCGATGGTGCCGCCGCGGGAATCGTGTCTTCGCGACCGGCCGAGCCGGGCGAGAAGGCGTTCGACCTCGACGGGTTCGCCACCCGTGTGACACCCGAGGGCGAGGGCGACATGGCGTGGAAGATCGGCGACCACGGCTTCGAGATGGTGCTCTCGAATGCCATTCCGGCGATCATCGACGACCACATCACGGGTGCGCTCGAACCGCTGTTCGCCACCGAGCCCGAGCTCGCCGCGGCACTGGCCGACGACACCGCCTCGGCCGCGGTCGAGCACTGGGCGATCCACCCGGGCGGGCGCAGCATTCTCGACAAGGTCGAGTCGCGGCTCGTGCTCACCGAGGCGCAGCTCGTGCCGGCGCGCGAGACGTTGCACGACTTCGGCAACATGTCGAGCGCCACGGTGCTGTTCGTGCTGAAGCGCATTCTCGAGTCGCAGGCGGCCGTCGACGGCGACCGGGTGGCCGCGATGGCGTTCGGACCGGGACTCACGGTCGAATCGGCGCTGCTGACCGTGCGGGCGTAGCGTGCGACATCCGTTCGCCGCGCTCGCGACCCGCGACGAACGGGCGCGCGAACAGATGGACGCGCCCGACGCCGACCCGCGCGTGCTGGCGAAGACCTACGCGCGGTTCCGGCTCGTGAACGCGATCGTGTCGGGCGAACGCGCGGTGTACCGGCGCTGGGTTCGGCCGCGCCTCTCGCCGGTGTGGGGCACGCGGCTGCTCGACGTGGGCACGGGCAGCGCCGACCTGCCCCGCCGCATGCTGCGCTGGGCGCACGCCGACGGGCTGCGGCTCGACATCACGGCCATCGACCCCGACGCCCGGGCGATCGCCTGGGCGATGGCTCAGCCCCACGCTCGCGGACTGGCGGTTCGGCAGGTCGCCACCCGCGACCTCGTCGCGGCCGGCGAGCGGTTCCAGATCGTGCTGTCGAACCACGTGCTGCACCACCTCGACGGTCGCGAGACGGGCGCGCTGCTCGCCGACTGCGAGCGGCTGGTCGGGCCGGGCGGCATCGCGGTGCTCGGCGACATCGAGCGCAGTCGCTGGGGCTACGCGGGGTTCTGGCTCGGCACGCTGCCGTTCGCCGGCAACCTGCTCGCCGGTACGTACATTCGCGGTGACGGGCTCGCATCGATCCGACGCAGCCATACCGCGGCCGAGCTCGCCGCGGTGTTGCCGCCCGGGTGGCGGGTACGGCGGGCGTTCCCCTCGCGACTCGAGGTGGCGTGGGGGTCGGATGCCTGAGTCACGGGCCGTCGCGGTCAGGCCCATCCACGACGTGGTCGTCGTGGGCGGCGGCCCCGTGGGCATGCTGCTCGGTTGCCTGATCGCGTTGCGCGGGCGAGACGTCGTGGTGCTCGAACGGCGGCGTGAGCGGTCGGGGCGGTCGCGCGCGATCGGCATCCACCCGCCCGGGCTGAAGGCACTCGCCCACGTCGGGCTCGAACCTGCCGTGCGTGCGGCCGCGGCCGAGATCTCGGGCGGGCGGGTCATCTGCGAAGGCCGTGTGCTCGGCGGGATGTCGTTCACGGGCGCGGGCGCCGTGCTCTCGCTGCCGCAACTCGAGACCGAGCGACTGCTCGAAGCGCGGCTCGACGAGCTTCGGCCGGGCGCGCTGCGGCGCGGCGTCGAGGTGCGCAACGTGCGCGATCGCGGCACCCACGTCGTGGTCGACGCGGTCGATGTCGGTGAGGGCGGCCGCGCCACGGGGCTGGTCTCGGTGCGCGCGCGGTATGCGATTGCGGCCGACGGGGTGCGCAGCGCGCTGCGCGACCAGCTCGGCATCGACTGGTTGCGCCACGCCGGCCACGCCCACTACATGATGGGCGACACCCGCGACGACACCGGCGAGTCCGATCAGGCGCTGTTGCACTTCGAGCCCGCGGGCGTCGTGGAGTCGTTCCCCATGCCGGGCGGCCTGCGGCGCTGGGTCGCGTGGGTGCGGCGCCCGCCCGCCACGACGACGGCCGAACAACTCGCGACGATCGTGCGGTCGCGCACGTCGGGCGCGTTCGACGTCGACGTCGCCTCCGAGCCGAGCGCGTTCGAGGCGCGGCAGCACCTCGCCTCGCGCCTCGCGCACGGCCGGGTCGCGCTCGTCGGCGATGCCGCGCATGAGATCAGCCCCATCGGCGGGCAGGGCATGAACCTCGGCTGGCTCGACGCCATGCGGCTCGACCACGATCTCGAGTCCGCGCTCACGGTAGGGGCACCCTTCGAGGCGTTCGAGGCCTACGACCGGTTGCGTCGCGCGGCCGCGGCACGGGCCATCCGTCAGGCGGCGTTCAACATGGCGATGGGCGCACCCGCGTCGGGCGTGCGACTGCGGCTGCGCAACGGCGCCGTGCGCGTGCTCGCGGTGCCGCCGTTCAAGGTGCTGCTCGCACGCGCGTTCACCATGCGGTGGTTGTGACGCCGGCGTGCCGCGGTCGGCTCAGAGCACGATGCGTTTGAGCGCGAACACCGGGATCAGGCGGTCGGTCCTCAGCTGGTAGTCGGCATACGGCGGATACGCCTCGACCGCGCGCGCCCACCAGGTCGCCCGCTCGTCGCCCTCGAGCTCACGGGCCTCGTAGTCGTGCTTCTCGGCGCCGTCCTGCAGTTCGACGTGCGGGTGGGCGACGATGTTGTAGTACCAGAGCGGGTGCTTCGGGGCGCCGCCGATCGACGCGACGACGGCGTATTCGCCGTCGTGCTCGACGCGCATCAGGGCGGTCTTGCGCAGCTTGCCCGACTTCGCGCCGACGGTCGTGAGCACGATGATCGGCATGCCGCGCAGCGTGTTCGACGTCGCGCCGGCCGACGCCTCGAAGGCCTCGGCCTGCTTGCGCGCCCAGCCCGACGTGCCCGGTGCGTATTCGCCCTCGAGTGGCATGCGGTCTCCACCTTCTTCTGCTTGTGCCTGTTTCGGCCCCTCCTTCGACCGTACCCCGCCGGGGAGGTCGGTGGATCGCCCGGGAATACGGGCTACCACTTGAAAGTTGAGTTGGTTAGACTCAAGTTTGAACGAAGGGAGTGCCTGTGGCCAACATGCAGGGCGCGCCGAGCTCGCAGGAAGAGCAGAAGTCGGCGCTCGAACAGTTCGGTATCAACCTCACCGAGATCGCGAAAGCAGGAAAGCTCGACCCCGTCATCGGGCGCGACGCCGAGATCCGCCGAGTCAGCCAGGTGCTCACTCGGCGCACGAAGAACAACCCCGTGCTCATCGGCGAGCCCGGTGTCGGCAAGACCGCCGTCGTCGAGGGGCTCGCGCAGCGCATCGTCGCTGGCGACGTCGCCGAGTCGTTGAAGAACAAGCAGCTCATCACGCTCGACATCTCGGCGCTCGTCGCGGGCGCGATGTACCGCGGGCAGTTCGAGGAACGCCTGAAGGCCGTGCTCAAAGAGATCAACGACGCCGAGGGGCGCATCATCACGTTCGTCGACGAGCTTCACCTGCTCATGGGTGCGGGCGGCGGCGAGGGTTCGGTCGCGGCATCCAACATGCTGAAGCCGATGCTCGCCCGCGGCGAGCTGCGGCTCATCGGCGCGACCACGCTCAACGAGTACCGCGAGTACATCGAGAAAGATGCCGCGCTCGAGCGCCGCTTCCAGCAGGTGTACGTCGGCGAGCCGTCGGTCGAAGACACCGTCGCGATCCTGCGCGGACTCAAGGGTCGCTACGAGGCGCACCACGGGGTCACCATCAGCGACGCGGCGCTCGTCGCCGCGGCATCCCTCTCGAATCGATACATCTCGGCCCGGCAACTGCCCGACAAGGCCATCGACCTCGTCGACGAGGCCATGTCGCGACTCAAGATGGAGATCGACTCGAGCCCCGTCGAGATCGACCAGCTCAAGCGGCAGGTCGACCGGCTCAAGCTCGAGGAGCTCGCGCTCAAGAAGGAGAAGGACGACGCGTCGAAAGAACGGCTCGCCAAGCTTCGCGAGACGCTGGTCGACCATGAGCGCGAGCTCGCCCAGCTGGAAGAGCGCTGGGCACGCGAACGGATGTCACTGAATCGCGTCGGCGACCTGAAGAAGCAGCTCGACGAGGCGATCACCCAGCGCGACCGTGCGATGCGCGAGGCGGATTACGCACGTGCCTCGAAGCTCGAATACGAGACGATCAAGCGGCTCGAGCGAGACCTCGCCGAGGCCGAGCAGGCCGAGGCCGCACCCGACGAGCCGCGCATGGTGAACGAGCAGGTCACCGAAGAGGACATCGCGCAGGTCATCGCCGCGTGGACGGGCATTCCCGTCGGCCGGCTGCTGCAGGGCGAGACCGAGAAGCTGCTGCACCTCGAGACCGAGCTCGGCAAGCGGCTCATCGGGCAGAAGCGCGCCGTCGCCGCGGTCGCCGACTCGGTTCGCCGCTCGCGCGCCGGCATCAGCGACCCGAACCGGCCGACCGGCTCGTTCCTGTTCCTCGGTCCGACCGGTGTCGGCAAGACCGAGCTCGCCAAGGCCCTCGCCGAGTTCCTGTTCGACGACGAGCACGCCATGGTGCGCATCGACATGTCGGAGTACGGCGAGAAGTTCTCGGTCTCGCGGCTCGTCGGCGCCCCTCCGGGGTATGTCGGCTACGACCAGGGCGGCCAGCTCACCGAAGCGGTGCGACGCCGGCCCTACTCGGTGATCCTCTTCGACGAGGTCGAGAAGGCGCACCCCGAGGTGTTCGACGTGTTGCTGCAGGTGCTCGACGACGGCCGCCTGACCGACGGCCAGGGCCGCACGGTCGACTTCCGCAACACGATCCTCATCCTCACGTCGAACCTCGGGTCGCAGTACCTGATCGACCCGTCGCTCAGCTGGGACGAGAAGGAGCAGGCCGTGCTCGCCGCCGTGCGGCAGGCGTTCAAGCCCGAGTTCGTGAACCGGCTCGACGACATCGTCGTCTTCTCTTCGCTCTCGCAAGAGGAGCTCGCCGAGATCGTGAACCTCTACATCGACCGGCTGTCGCTGCGCTTGCACGAGCGCCGGCTCGAACTCGGGGTCACGCCCGACGCGCGGGCCTGGCTCGCCGAGCGCGGCCACGACCCGCTCTACGGGGCGCGGCCGCTGCGCCGGCTCATGCAGCACGAGATCGACGACCGCCTCGCGCGCGCGCTGCTCACCGGCGCCGTGCGCGACGGCGACACGGTCGTCGTGGGGCTCGACGCCGACGGCGAGTCGCTCACGGTCGCACGGGCCGATGCCCCTGTCCCCGGTGGGGCTGGGTTCGACGACGACGTGATCGACGCCGAGATCATCGACGACGAGCAGTAGCACCAGTCTGACTCCGACACTGATGCTGTGTGGCATCAGTGTCGGAGTCATGGCCAGCCACGCACCGGGTAGCCGGCGGTGACGCTGTCAGTCGTCGACGGGCTCGGACGCGGGTTCGGACCCCGACACGGGCTCGGGTTCGTGCTCGCGCACGCCGTTGGCGCTCGCCGGAATGCGGCGCTCGAGCGCGGCGGCGAGCACCCCGATGCCGAGGCAGCCCGCCACCATCACGGCGATGTACAGTACCGACAGCCCCTGGTCGAGCAATAGGCCCGCGGCGATCGGCCCGGCGATCGCGCCACCCTGGAAGGCAGCCGAGTTGATGGCGTTGTAGCGGCCCCGGTTGTGATCGGAGGCGAGGTCGTTGTAGATCGCCGGCACGGTGGGCTGCAGCAGGGTCTCGCCGAATGCGAACACCCCCATGAACGCGAGCACGCCGATCGCCGCGGCGAGCGTGTCGGGCAGCAGCCCTGCGGCGCCGAGGATGAGCCACGAGCCGGCCCACACGAGCGCCATGACCCACATGACGCGGGTGCGACGTCGACCGCTGATGCGGGCGAGCACGGCGAACTGCAGCAGCACGATGACCGCGGTGTTGACGGCGAACGACAGGCCGATGACGCGCGTCGAGACCTCGGCGACCTGGCGGGCGTAGGCCGGGAACCCCGCCTCCATCTGGCCGTAGCCGATGAACATCGCGAGGAAGGTGAGCAGGGTCAGCCACAGCACCGCGGGCTGGCGCAGGATCTGGCGATAGCCGACGCCCGTCGCGGCGTCGTCGGAGGGCTCGGACTGCGTGCGCACGTGCCGCAGCGGCCCGAGCAGCAATGCCACCGGGATGAGGCAGCTGATGGCGTCGACGAGGAAGATGACCGTGAAGGTCTCGGGGGAGTCGACGTCGACGTAGAACCCGCCGATGATGCCGCCGATGCCGATTCCGAGGTTGACGAGCGCGAAGTTGACGCCGAAGTACTGCTGGCGCAGGTCGCCCTCGACGACCGCGGCGATGAGGGCGTTGAACCCCGGCCACGAGACGCCGAAGTTGACGCCGATGAGCACGAGCGCCACGGCCGCGACCGCCGGGTGCGTCGCGTAGGCGAGCAGGGTGCAGCCGGCGATCATGCACGCGAGCCCCGCGAGCAGGATCTTGCGGGCACCGAAGCGGTCGATGAGCGTGCCGCCCGGGCCTGTCACCACGAGCCCGACGATGGCGATCAGGCTCATCAGGGCGCCCGAGAGCCCGAGGTCGAAGCCACGCACCTCGTGCAGGTAGATGATCGTGAACGGCAGGGTCAGCCCGCGGCCGAGGGTCTGGATGGCGACCGTCGACAGCAGCCAACGCCCCTCGACGGGGAGCGCGCCCCAGAACCCTCTCATGCCACTCACCAGAGAATCTTGGCGTACGCCACCGACATCGCGCGACCCGGAGTTCACCTCCTGGCCCTACGCTGCCGTCATGCCGGTGCGCGGCGACATCACGCGACCTCGTGGTCGGGGCTATCGCTCGCCGGCCACCCGACCGGGGTCGATGATCTGCACGATGCTCGAGATCGGCGCGAAGTCGGCGATCTTGCGGGTCAGCAGGGGTACGCCGGCCGCATACGCCTGGGCGGCGATGAACGTGTCGGTCTTGCGGGCACGCACCTTGGCGCCGTCGCGATGCATGGCTGCCGCGAGGTACCCGTAGGCGCGCGAGGCGTCGGCATCGAACGGCAACCAGTCGATGAAGCGGTCGAGCGCGGCGAGATACTGCTCGCGCGCGAGTGCGACGGCGTCGTTCTTCGCGGTCCTCACCCCGAACTCGAGCTCTGCCCGGCTGAGGATGCTCGCCCCGAGGGTCTCGTCGCCGAGCGTGTCGTCGTCGGGCAGGTCGATGAGCACGTTCGTGTCGAGCAGCATCATTCGGCGTCGTCCCACGGGTCGTGAAGCGGCTCTGCGTCGCGCAGCGCGTCGAGATCGCGCAGCAGGTCGTCGACATTCTCGCGAGGCAACCGGGGGACTGCGGCGCGCAGTGCGGCTGCTGGCACCCACCGGCGTGGGCCGGGGTGGTCGGGCACGAGCTTCACGCCGACGCTCGCGCCGTGGGAGGTGATGACATGCTCTTCACCGCTCGCGAGCACGCGGCGGTACACCTCACCGGGGTTCTGCTTGAGCTCACGCGACGTGATGGTTCGCATGCGTCCAGTCTCGCACCTGATGTAGACGTGCGTCTACAGCATCGTCGGGTGGGCCCGCGCGCGTAGGCTCGAAACATGCTCGCCACCGTCATCCACGCCGCCCGCGACATCCGCGTCGAGAACGTGCCCGATCCGGTGCTGTCGACCGGCGGCGACGCGATCGTGCGGGTTGTCGCGGCGTGCGTGTGCGGCTCCGACCTGTGGCCCTATCGCGGCGTCACGCCGACGCACGCGCCGCACCGCATCGGGCACGAGTTCGTGGGCGTGGTCGAGGCCGTCGGCGATGCAGTGGCGAAGGTCGCAGTGGGCGACTTCGTGATCGCCCCGTTCTACGTGTGCGACAACACGTGCATCAACTGCCGCAACGGGGTTTCGACGTCATGCCTGCACGGCGGCTGGTGGGGCAGCGACGACCGGTTCGGCGGCTTCGCCGACGGCGGGCAGGGCGAGCTCGTGCGCGCGCCGCTCGCCGACGGCGGCCTCGCCGTCGTTCCCGGCGCGGTCACCGACGACGAGATCCCCGGGCTGCTCACGCTCTCCGACGTCATGGGCACCGGACACCACGCCGCCGTCTCGGCCGGAGTCGGCCCCGGTGACTCGGTCGCGGTCGTCGGCGACGGAGCGGTCGGACTCTGCGCGATCATCGCGGCGCGACGGCTCGGCGCGTCGACGATCATCGCGATGTCGCGGCATCCGCAGCGTCAAGAACTCGCCCGCGACTTCGGCGCGACGCACATCGTCGCCGAGCGCGGCGACATCGGCGTGAAGGCCGTGCAGGAGATCACCGGCGGAGTCGGCGCCGACCGGGTGCTCGAGTGCGTCGGCACGAAGCAGTCGATGGACCAGGCGATCCGCTCGACCCGTCCGGGCGGCATGGTCGGGTACGTGGGGGCGCCGAACGGCGGGCCCGAGCTTCCGGTGCGACCGCTCTTCAACCGCAATGTCGGGGTCAACGGCGGCGTCGCGCCCGTGCGCGGGTACATCGAGCGGCTGCTGCCCGACGTGCGGTCGGGTGCGATCGCGCCGGGCCGCGTGTTCGATCTCGAGCTGCCGCTGCGCGAGGCCGCCGCGGCGTACGCCGCCATGGACGAGCGGCGCGCAGTCAAGGTGCTGCTGCGCCCCTGAACGCCGCTGGGCCCGCTACGCCGCCGCGAGCTCGTCGCGGATGCCGGCGACGAACGCGTCGATGTCGGCCTCGCTCGTGTCGAACGAGCACATCCAGCGCACCTCGCCCTTGGCGGCGTCCCAGTCGTAGAACTTGAAGCCGCGATCGCGCAGCCGGTCGGCGACACCCATGGGAAGCACCGCGAAGACTCCGTTCGACTGCGTGGGCTGCGAGAACCCGAGGCCGGGCAGCTCGCTCGCGGCGATGCCCGCGTCGAGCGCGCCGCGCAGCCGTGCGGCCATCTGGTTCGCGTGCGCGGCGTTGCGCAGCCACAGGTCGCCCTCGTAGAGCGCGATGAGCTGCGCAGACACGAAGCGCATCTTCGATGCGAGCTGCATGTTGAGCTTGCGCAGGTACTTCAGGCCTTCGGATGCCTCGGGGTTCAGCACCACGATCGCCTCGGCGCCGAGGCATCCGTTCTTGGTGCCACCGACGCTCAGCAGGTCGACGCCGGCGTCGCGCGTGAACGCACGCAGCGGCAGGCCGAGCGACGCGCCGGCGTTGCCCAGACGCGCGCCGTCGAGGTGCAGCTTCATGCCGTGCCCGTGAGCGTGGTCGGCAATGGCGCGGATCTCGTCTGCCGTGTACGCCGTGCCGAGCTCGGTGGTCTGCGTGATCGACACGACGAGCGGCTGCGCGCGGTGCTCGTCGCCCCAGCCCCACGCCTCGCGGTCGATGAGTTCGGGGGTGAGCTTGCCGTCGGGCGCGTCGACCGTGAGCAGCTTGATGCCGCCGACCCGCTCGGGCGCCCCGCCCTCGTCGGAGTTGATGTGCGCGGTCTTCGCCGAGATCACGGCACCCCAGCGCGGCAGCATCGACTGCAGCGCGGTGACGTTCGCCCCCGTGCCGTTGAACACCGGGTAGGCCTCGATGCCCTCGCCGAAGTGCTGGGCGAACACGTGCTGCAGGCGGTCGGTGTAGACGTCTTCGCCGTAGGCGACCTGGTGGCCGTCGTTCGCGGCGCTGATCGCGGCGAGGATCTCGGGGTGCACGCCCGAGTAGTTGTCTGAGGCGAAGCCGCGGAAGGAGGTGTCGTGGAGCTGCTGGGTCACCGCACCATCTTGCCACCCCTCAGCGGCGCAGCGCCGGTCGAGTAGCGCGTCGCGAAGCGGCACGCGTATCGAGACCTCCGCACCGGATCTCGATACGCGGCTTCGCCGCTACTCGATCGACGAGGTGAGCCTCAGCCCCGCAGCGCCTCCCCGAGCGGCACCCTCGCACCGGTCATCAGCAGCGAGTTGCGGTAGATGCGCTCGCCGACCAGCACCGCGAGCGCGGTCGTCGTCAGCAGGATCGCGAGCGAGACGAACGGCTCCCACCACTCGGCGGTTCCGAGGAACACCCGCATCGGCATGCCGACCGGCGCCGAGAACGGCACGTAGCTCATGATCGCGAGCACCGTGGGGTTGTCATTGAAGAAGATCACCAAGAAGTAGGGGATCATCACGAGCATCGTCACCGGGGTCGTGACCGAGCCGATGTCTTCGGCACGCGACACCATGGCCGCCGTCGCCGCGAACAGCGCGGCGAGCATCACGAACCCGATGGCGAAGAACACGATGAACCAGATCACCGAGCTGCCGAGCCCCCCGAGCAGCACCCGCTGTCCGGTGAGCATGAGCCCCAGAATCGCGAGCGCGGCGATCGCGAGGATCTGGCCGAACGCGAGCACGCTGTTGCCGATCACCTTGCCCGTGAGCAGCGCGCGGGCCGTCGTGGTCGAGAGCAGGATCTCGACCACGCGCGTCTGCTTCTCTTCGACGACCGACTGGGCGATGGTCGTGCCGAACGTGAGCGCCGACATGAAGAACACGATGCCGAACCCGAAGGCCACGAGGTAGGCGAGCGTCGGGTCGACCGCGGCGGGTTCGAGCAGCTCGATGGTGGGCTGCACCGACAGCGCCCGCGCCACATCGGTCGGCGGGGAGTCGAGGCCGGTCACGATGATGCCGAGCGGTTCGGATGCCGCGGGCGCGACGATCGCGTCGACCTCGCCGTCGCGCAACAGCTGCTCGGCGGCAGTTTCGTCGGCGACAGGCACTGCCTCGAGCGCCTCGTTGCCGTCGACGACCGCGGTCGCGCCGGCGACCACCGCGACCTTGGTCGTCTCGGTCTGCCCGCCGAAGATGCTGCCGAGCACCACCGATGCGAGCACGGCGAGCATGAGCACGCCCGTCGAGATGACGAACGCCTTGCTGCGCAGCCGCATCGTGATCTCGCGCCCGGCGATCAGCGACACGCTGTCGACGAAGCTCGGCTCGGTCGGTCGAGGAGCACCCGACGAAGGAGGGCGCGTATCGAGACCACGCGACGGGTCTCGATACGGCGCTGGCGCGCCTACTCGACCGGCGGACTTGTCGGATGTGGTGCTCATCGCACGACCTCCTTGAAGATCTGGGCGAGCGTCGTGTGCTCACGGGTGAAGCTGACGACCTCGCCGCGGGCGACCGCCTCGGCGAGCACCGCCTGGCGAGCGGCATCCGATTGGGCCTCGAAGACGGCCCACCCACCGTCGAACTCGACCACCTCGATTCCGGGCTGCTGGCGCAGCCAGCCGGCGTCACCCGCGGTGAGCAGCTCCCAGCGCTCGGAGCCGTGCTCGGCGCGTAGGGCGTCGCCCGCGCCGGCGGCGGCGATGCGCCCGCCGGCGATGATGACGAGGTCGTCGCAGAGCCGCTCGACGATGTCGAGCTGGTGCGACGAGAACAGCACGGGGGAGCCCGCGGCGGCGACGTCGGCGAGCACGCCCTGCACCGTCTCGACGGCCATCGGGTCGAGGCCCGAGAACGGCTCGTCGAGCACGAGCACCTCGGGTTTGTGCACGAGCGCGGCCGCGATCTGGGCCCGCTGCTGGTTGCCGAGCGAGAGCGACTCGATCGTGTCGTTCGTGCGCTCGCCGAGGCCCAGGCGCTCGAGCAGTTCGAGCGCGTTGCGGTGTGCGGCGGCGGGTGCCCAGCCGTGCAGGCGCGCCAGGTAGACGGTCTGTTCGAGCACCTTCATCTTGGGGTAGAGGCCCCGCTCCTCGGGCATGTACCCCATGCGGCGGCGATCGCCCTCGGTGATCGGCGCGCCGCCGAGTGTGACCGTGCCGCCGTCGGCGGCCAGCACACCCAGGATGATGCGCATCGTGGTGGTCTTGCCGGCGCCGTTGCCGCCGACGAAGCCCGTGAGGCGGCCGTCGCCGACGGTGAAGCTCACCTGATCGAGCGCGAGGCGGTCGCCGTAGCGTTTGCTGACGTTGCTGAGTTCGAGCATGCCCTCACGCTACGGATGTCGCGTGCCAGGGTCATCCGTCGCACGAGGGGTCTTCGCGCTCCGCCGTGCGGGGGAGGGAGTTGGGGAGGTCGGAGGTTCTCGCCGGCTCAGGCGACGGAGTACCGCAGACTGACGACGCCGCCCGCCTTGGGCGTGATGCCGGCGAGTTCGAGCTGACGGTCGCCGAGGTCGCTCGGGGTGAACGAGCGGCCGGCGCCGAGCAGCACGGGAACGACGCGCAGATGCAGTTCGTCGACGAGGCCGGCCGTGAACAGCGCGTCGGTGAGCACAAGACTGCCCCAGACGATGACCGTGCCGAAGCGCTCCTTCAGGGCGGCGGCCTGTTCGGCGCCATCACCCGGGAGGATCTCGATGCGGCCGTCGCCCCAGGGCGCCTCGGTGAGCGTGTTCGACACGACGAACTTCGGCAGTCGGTTGACGAGCTCACCGACGTGCTCGACCTCGGGGTCGACGCCGGGCCAGTAGTCGGCGAACATCCGATAGGTCGTGGCGCCGAAGAGGATGGCGTCGGCCTGCGAGACGTAGGCGAGCTGCTCGGCGTCGTTGAGGTCGACGTGGCCGTGCTCGTCGGGTCGCAGGAGTGCCTCGAAGAATCCGATGCCACCGTCGGGGTCGGCCGCATAACCGTCGGCCGTCACCACTTGCTCGACGATGAGGCGGCCCATCAGCGAGCCCCGCTCGCAGTGCCGGTCGTCGCCAGCTGCTCGGCGAGCATGTCGAACGCGGAGTACCACCCGTCGTAGACGTTCTCGTCGCCGGGCGCGCCGTCGATGCCCACGAGGTGGAACAGCATCTCGGTGCGGTCGTCGGGCAGCTCGCGCAGCTCGACCGTGATCACCGGCGCCTGGTCGTCAGCGTCGCCGGGAGACCCCCAGGTGTACACGAGCCGCTCGGGAGGGGTGACCTCGCGGTAGACGCCGGCCGTCGGGTACTCCTGCCCGTCGGCGGGGTTCACCATCGTGTAGGCGTAGCGGCCGCCGACGCGGGCGTCGACCGAGACGCTGCCCGGCTTGATCTCGATGCCGCGCGGGTGCCACCATTCGGCGGCGTCGGCCTCGGTCGTCCATGCTTGCCACACGAGGTCGCGGGGAGCGTCGAAGACGCGGGTGATCGTGAACTGCTTGCGTGTGGTGGCGGTCTGCTCAGTCATCGGTCTGTCCTTTCAGTTCGCGGAGTTGACGCAGTCGGCGCCGTCTTCAGTTGACGCAGTCGCTGATCGAGCAGGTCGAAGCGCTGGTTCCACTCGTTGCGGTGCCGGTCGACCCAGGCGGATGCCTCGTCGAGCGGTTCGGTGCGAAGGGTGCAGCGGCGCCATTGCGCGTCGGCGGTGCGCTCGATGAGCCCGGCGCGCTCGAGCACCTTGAGGTGCTGCGAGATCGCGGGTCGGCTCATCGCGAACGGCTCGGCCAGCTCTCCGACAGTCGTCGGACCGCTGCGCAGGCGCGAGATGATCGCGCGTCGCGTCGGGTCGGCGAGCGCCTGGAACACGAGGCTGAGCTCGTCCGGGGCATCCGTCAAGGTAAGTAACTCCTTAATTAATGATGTGCTTAACTGTAGGTCGGATGCGCCGTCGCGTCAACCCTTGATCGCGCAATGCAGGAATCTCGGTCCGCCACGTCGCCCTCGGCTTCGGCCGCGACATCCGGAATGATCGGAACATGGCAGATCCGGTCCGCAACATCTACGCC
The DNA here is from genome assembly GCF_039529735.1 of Agromyces neolithicus. Classification (NCBI taxonomy): domain Bacteria; kingdom Bacillati; phylum Actinomycetota; class Actinomycetes; order Micrococcales; family Microbacteriaceae; genus Agromyces; species Agromyces neolithicus. The sequence continues at coordinate 299,428 of NZ_BAAANJ010000001.1, read as the reverse complement.
GCCCTCGATTCGTTCTCTCAGCCCTGGTCGCCGCGCCGCCTGGCCAGTGTGAACGACTACGACGTGAAGCTCTTCAAGGCGCAAGGCGAGTTCACCTGGCACAGCCACCCCGACACCGACGAGCTGTTCCTGGTGATCTCGGGCCGGCTCGTGATCCAGATGCACGACGCCGACGGTGGCGACATGGAACTTGGGCCGGGCGACGTCTATGTCGTCCCGCGTGGCGTGGAGCACTGCCCGCGCGCCGACGGTGAGGTGTCGGCGCTGCTCATCGAGCCGCAGGGAACCGTGAACACGGGTGACACCCCCAGTGAGCGCACCGCCGACCTGCGCGAGCTCGAGGGCTGATTCGCGGGAGGACTGATTCTCGGGACGGCTGAGTCTCGGGATTACTGATTCGCGAGAGGACTCTGATTCTCGGGACGGCTGATTCTCGGGATTACTGATTCGCGAGAGGCTCCGGCGAAGCTGTCAGAACGGCGCCGCTTCGGGAAGGGCGGCCGGCTCGGCGATCGCGGTGAATCCTGTCGGTGTGGTGATCGAGACCCTTCGCTTGGGCAGCTTCTTGTATGCGACGCGGCTGAGGTTCTTGCGGCGGTTGCCGTTCTCGCAGAGGGGGAACAGGTTGTCGGCATCGGTGCGCCCGTTGTCGCGCACCCACTCCTCGAGGTGGTCGACGTCGGAGTCGTAGGCCGAGCGCGAGCATGTGGGATCGATGCACTCCTCGAACCGCATCGCGATCCAGTCGCGTTGCGCCTTCGTGGGCCGATACCGCGTGCGGTCGTATTCGAGGATCTCGCCGGTGAACGGGTCGGTGGCGACGCGCCGGAACGATGGTGCCTTCGCGAACAGGCTCGCGGCCGACACGCGATCGATGGTGCCGTAGCCGGGCAGTTCGACCGGCTGGTCGCTTTTGCCGATCAGGGAGAGCAGCGGAACGAGCAGCACCGGTCGAACCTTCGCGGCGGTCGGAGTGCCGTCGCCCGCGAGCCAGGCGACGGCGAGGTCGGCACGGATCTGATCGCGCGAACGCCAACCGGGCTCACCCGACGGGGTCCGCTTCTGTTCGGCCCGGGCGGTGGCGTTCAGCCGCTCGATGATGCGAACGGCATCGGGCGCGGCAACGAGCGCGTGGATATAGGTCATTCCGTCGTCGGCCGGCTCGACCCATATGCGCCGATCGGCGAAGGCTCGTGCGTGGCGGACCTCGGCGGATTCGTGCAGCAACCGCTGCTTCAGGCGGCGCGCCCGCCCTCGGAACGCCGCGACCGTCGTGTTCGCCGCCGCCTGCGCCAGCTTCTCGTCGAACTCGCGCAGGCCCTCGTCATCGTCGTTCCATGCGAAGACGAGGTCGACCGCTGCACCGACATGATCGACCGTTGCCTGGCCGGCTGCGAATGCGGCATGCAGCGCAGGCAGGCGGTCTTCGAGAACCTGCGCGCTGTGCGCGATCGAGCGCACCTGGTTGGTCGAGAGTCGCAGACGCAGCCCGACGTCGAACGCTGCCGCATCTTCAGCGAACTCCAGTGCGTCGGCCCTGGCCATGCCCTCGGGGCGCAGGTACACATGGGGGTTCGCGCGAGCGAGTCGCATCAGTTCGGCCAACGCGGTCCACTGCCGAGCATGAGCCCGGTTGATCTCGATCTGCGCGGCCTCGACTTCGCGCAATCGATCGAAGATGAGGTCGAGCCCGGTCGCCAACGTCTTGCCCGGCGTGGTCGTGCCCGGCGTCATCGTGGTCGCGAGGTTTCGTGCGGGAATGGGTGCATGACTGTCTCCAGTTCGTTCACTCCGGCACGAGGTACCCACAAGTGTAGCACATATATACGAATGTGAGCGCACTACAGATCAACAACCATAGAAGAAAATCACGAGTATTGCGGGGACCGCAGAGAGAGGCGTGATGGTGCGAGAGGAGGGTCAGCCTTGCGGCCGCACGACTCCGTTCTCGTACGCGTAGACCACCGCGTGCACGCGGTCGCGCAGGCCGAGCTTCATGAGCACCTTCGAGACGTGCGTCTTCACGGTAGCCTCACCGACCCACATGCGCTGCGCGATCTCGGCGTTCGAGATGCCCTCGGCGAGCAGCTCGAGCACCTCGCGCTCGCGGTCGGTGAGCGTGGCGAGTTCCGCCGTCATTTCTGCCGCTTCTTCTGTACCGAAAACAGGAGCTCGGGCCGCCGGGTCGTCTCTGGTTCCTGCTTTCGGCACCGGCTCGGCGTGTCTTCCTGTTTCCGGAACGGTGAGGGGATCCGGGGTCTCGAGATGGCGCTGCGGGCCTGCTCGACCGACCGGCCGGGCGACGGCCTCGATGACGCGGCGGGTGACGTCGGGCGAGAGCAGCGCATCGCCTCGGGCAACGACCTGAACCGCCTCGATGAGCTGCTCGGGGCTCGAGTTCTTCAGCAGGAACCCGCTGGCTCCCGCTTCGAGCGCCGCGAACAGGTAGTCCTCGCGGTTGAAGGTGGTGAGCACCAAGACGGCGGCAGCGGATGTCCCATCGCCGGTGATGCGGCGCGTCGCCTCGAGCCCGTCCATGCCCGGCATCTGCACGTCCATGCACACGACGTCGGGCGCGAACTCCGCGACCGCGGCGATCGCGGCGGTACCGTCGGCGGCCTCGGCGACGACCTCGATCCCCTCCTCCGAGTCGAGAATGGTTCGGAACCCCGCGCGCACGAGGCTCTGGTCGTCGACGACGAGCACGCGAATACTCACCCGCGCACCTCCTCGACCCGCCGCAACGGGAAGCGCGCCCGCACGAGATACCCGCCACGGGCCCGGGGCCCGAGCTCGACCGTGCCGCCGGCCGCGGCCACGCGCTCACGCATTCCGAGCTGCCCGAGGCCCGTGTCCGGGACATCCGCCGCCCCTTGCGCGACCGCGCGCGTGACCGTACCCGTGTTCGTCACCTCGATCTCGAGCGACTCGGCCGACCAGCGCACGCGCACGTCGGCGGTGGCCGCCGCGCCCGCGTGCTTGCGCACGTTCGTGAGCGCCTCCTGCGCGATGCGGTAGGCGCTGAGCCCGACGACCGGCGACACCGGGTGCGGGTCGCCGACGATCGCGAGGGTGGTCGGCAGGCCGCTCGCCATCGATTCGGCGACGAGTTCGTCGATGCGGTCGATGCCACGGGTCGACGTGCTCGTGATCGCGGGCTCGTCGAACTCGGCGAGCCCGAGCCCCAGCCCGAGCCCGGGCGCGACCGCGAACTCGTCGTCGCCGCCGGGGTCGGCTGCGTCTGCCGTGCCGCGCAGCGTGCCGAGCAGCCGATGCAGCTCGTCGACGGCGTCACGCGCGCTCGTCTCGATCGCCGAGAGCGACGCCGTCGCGGCGTCGGGATCCTTCGCGAGCACCCGCCGCGCCGCACCCGCCTGCACCCCGATCACCGAGACGTGGTGGGCGACCACGTCGTGCAGTTCGCGGGCGATGCGCAACCGCTCGATGGCGACGGCCTGCACGCGAGTGCGCTCGCGTTCGGCGGCGAGTTCGGCGGTGCGCTGCTCGAGTTCGGCCCGCGAACGCGCCGAGCGGTAGGCGTTGTCGCCGAAGTACCACGCGCCGCCGAAGTACAGCAGGTTCGTGAGCACGTTGATGAGTCCGTAGGCGACATACGGCGACAACGCGCCTTCGCGCGGCAGGTCGGGCAGGTAGTCCTGCACGGCCGAGTAGTAGATGAGATTCCAGAACAGCCACCCGAACATGCCGAGCACGATCACGCCGCGCACGATCGTCGCGCGCCGCCGACCGCGGCCCCACGCGCCGACGGTGTAGATCGCGATGAAGAGGCAGATATTGCTGAAGAGCGCCTCGCCGGCCATGGTGACCGAGCCGACGATGAAGGCGACGGATGCCGCGACCGCGACGATCTCGGGCTGCAGGCGCCGCGCGGCGAGGGGAAGCGACATGGCCGGCACCCAGATGGCCGACGCCCACCACGGCGCGTCTTCGCCCCAGCCGGTGATGCGGTACAGCACGACGCTCGCCGAGAGCCCGACCAGCAGCACCAGCGCGAGCACGACGTCGTTGCGCAGCCCGCTGCGGTCGGGCCGCGGGCGTACCCACTCGACGCCGTCGATGACGGGCGGGGCGGTGGTGCTCATCCCCCAACGCTAGCGAGCAGGTCGGGCAGGGTCATCCGTCGTGCGGTGGAGTTGCGGGCACGGTGCACGCGGCACGTGACGACCTTTCACCGGTCTCCGCGTGCAGGTCCTAGGCTCTGCCCTATGAACCTCGCCGCGCGCTGGCGCCGCATCCGCGGCGTGTTCCGCCGCGAGACGCTCGGCAAAGACGCCCTGGCAGGCACGATCCTCGGCGTCGAGAGCGTGCCCGACGGGCTCGCGATCGGCCTGCTCGCCGGAGTCAACCCGGTGGCGGGTATCTACGCGTTCATGTTCGGCATGGCCGGAGCCGCCCTGTTCACGAGCAGTACGTTCATGGCGGTGCAGGCCACGGGGGCGATGGCGCTCATCGTGTCCGACACCGACCTCGGCGCGACCCGCGATCCCGATCGGGCGCTGTTCACCCTCGCCATGCTCACCGGCGTGATCATGGTCGTCGCGGGGCTGCTCAAGGCGGGCCGCATGCTGCGGTTCGTGCCCACCGCCGTGATGGTCGGGTTCGTCACGGCGGTCGGCGTCAACATCGTGCTGGGGCAGCTCACGAACTTCACCGGCTACGCGGGCAGTGGCCCGAACCGGTTGTTCAGGGCGATCGACACGTTCGCGCACTTCTGGCTGTTCGACCTGCCCACGCTCACCGTCGGCCTGGTCACGATCATGCTCATCGTGGTGCTCACCCGAACCCCGTTGCGCTCTCTCGGCCTCGTCGTCGCCATCATCGCGGGGTCGGCGCTCGCCGCGCTCTTCACGTTCGTGTTCGATTGGCCGGTGCTCATGGTCGGCGATGTCGCCGACGTGCCGACGGGGCTTCCGGTGCCCGTGCTGCCGAGCCTCGGCGACCTCGCGTACCTCGCCCTACCGGCGACCTCACTCGCGTTCGTGGGCCTCGTGCAGGGCGCCGCGGTCGCCGGCGGCGTGCCGAACGCCGACGGCAAGCCGGCCGGCGCCGACCGCAACTTCATCGGGCAGGGCGTCGGCAGCATCGTCTCGGGACTCTTCCGAGGCATGCCCGTCGGCGGGTCGATGTCGGCGTCGGCGCTGATCGTCGCGGCCGGCGCCCGCACGCGCCTCGCGCTCTTCATCGCCGCGGCGGTGATGGCGCTCGTCATCCTGGTCGCCTCGGGCGTCGTCTCACTCGTCGCGATGCCCGCGCTCGCCGGGCTGCTCATCGTCGTCGGCGTGCAGGCGGTCAAGCCCGCACGCATCAGGTCGGTGGCGAAGACAGGAGCGCTGCAGACGGCGATCATGGCCGTGACCTTCGGGTTGACGCTCATCATCCCGCTGCAGTTCGCCGTGATCGTGGGCGTCGGCCTCGGCGTGCTGCTGTTCGTGGCCCAGCAGTCGAACCGCCTGCGGGTGCGCCAACTCGAGTTCCACGACGGCGCCCGCATGCGCGAGCGGGATCCGGTGGGGGCCGTGCCGCCGCACGAGGTCGTCGTGCTGCAGCCCTACGGCAACCTCTTCTACGCGAGCGCCCCCGTGTTCGAGGCGCAGCTGCCGACGGTGACCGACGACTCCCGCGGCTCGGTCGTCATCGTGCGACTGCGGGGGGTCGACGAGCTCGGCCTCTCATCGATCGCGGTGCTCGCCCGCTACCTCGACGACCTCGAACGGCAGGGTTCGACGCTCTGGCTGGTCATCGTCGGCGACCGGGTGCGCCACCAGCTCTCGGCGGGCGGGCTGCTCGAGCGCCTCGGACCCGATGGCGTCTACACCGGCACCGAGTGGATCGGCGAGGCGGTGCATCACGCGCACCGCGACGCGCGCGAGTGGGTGCGGCGGCACGCCGCGAGCCCCGACGAGGCAACCGACTGATTCGCGCAGAGTCGGCGCTGCGGCATCCGCTCGCCCGCTCAGCCTCGCGAGGTGAAGGGCTCGGCCTCGAGGTCGCGCACGTGGTAGAACTCCTGGTCCCACAGCGAGTAGACGAGCCAGGTGGGCAGGATGTACGCCTCGGGCAGGAAATTCGCCTGCGACGCGTGGATGGTCCAGCCCTCGTGCTTCTTCGCCACTTCGGCGGCCATCGCGTACTCGGGTTTCGGCTGGTTCGCGACGACGAACGCCCCCGTCTCACCGCCGAAGGCGGCGAGCGCGCCCGACGGGCTGATCGTATAGACGACGTGGTGGGGCCCGGTATACGAGCCGTCGGATGCCGCGAGCTCGGCGATCGCGAGTTCGGTGATGTGTCCCATCTGCATGTGGTCGGGGTGGCCCGTGGCGCCGGATTCGGGCCAGAACGCGACGACCACATCGGGGCGCACGCGCCGCATCTCGTCGACGACGCGAGCGACGAGCTCGTCTTCGTCGGCGTCGGGCACGCCGCCGTCGGGGTAGTCCCACACGACGTGGCGGTCGACGCCGAGGTTGAAGCTGTTCTTCAGCGCCTCGGCCTTGCGGATGTCGCCGAGGTCCTCCTGCCGCGCGACCACGGGCGTCTGGTGGCCGGCCTCGCCCTGTGTCGCCGTGATCATGGCGGTGTAGGCGCCGTCGCGCTGCTTGGCGCGGAAGAAGAGTCCGTTCACGGTCTGCTCGTCGTCGGGGTGGGCGAAGACACCGAGCACCCGGGTGCCGCCGAGTTCGCCGATGACCGAGTCGACCCCCTTCGCGGTGGGCTCGTAGAAGAGGTGTCGGCCCGCCCAGTACGCCCCGCCGACGAGGGCGAGCAGGACGGCGGCGACGACGATGAGCGCGACGGTGCGCTTGCGCATGGTGGTGGTGCTTTCGGGTTCAGGATGCCGCGGGGTCGCGGTTTCGGGTGCGGAGCATGCTAACCCGGCTGCTGCACGAGACCGAATCCCGCCCGATTCGAAACCGGGTGTCGCGTGGCGCCCGTTCTCTGCAGAGAGCGCCGCCCGCTCAGCCCTGCTTCTTCGGCGCGATGCGCGGCAGCAGGTACTTGCCCGAGAGCCAGCCGGCCAGGGCGGTGATGAGCCAGACCACGACGGCCGCGAGCACCCACGCGGCGACGCCGTCGAAGTTGATGCCGTCGCCGAGCGAGGCCACGAACAGGGCCGCCGCTGTCGAGAGCAGGCCGGCGACGCCCGCGACCGCCGGCGCCCCGCGGCGGAACACCGCCTCGACGAGCCACTCGAAGAAGGTCTGCACCGCGGCGAACACGACGATCGCGACGAGGAACCCCTGCCACTGCAGGTGCATTCCCGGCACGAGCAGCGATGTGACGAGCAGGGCGATGGCGGCGAGCGCGAGGGACACGCCGAGACGAATGAGGAAGCGCACCATGCGGCGAGCGTATCGCCCACCCACGGGGAGCCACGCGGCGGCGCGCGGTCGTCTGCTGCCGGCGGTGCAGACATCCTTGCACTACCGGACGCGCGCACGCCGGAGGAAGATGGGCGGGTGAGTGACGCGGCGACGGTGAACCACGCGGCACGGCGGGTGCAGGCCGTGTACTTCACGCTGCTCACCGGCAACACGCTCGCCGCGTCGCTGATCTGGGGCGTCAATACACTGTTCCTCCTCGACGCCGGGCTCACGAACCTCGAGGCGTTCGCGGCGAACGCGTTCTTCTCGCTCGGCATGGTCATCTTCGAGGTGCCCACGGGCGTCGTGGCCGACACGCTCGGGCGCCGCATGTCGTACCTGCTCGGCACCGTCACCCTCGCGGTGACGACGGCGCTCTACTACATGCTCTGGGTCATGCACTCGCCGTTCTGGGCGTGGGCGATCGTGTCGGTGCTGCTCGGCCTCGGGTTCACGTTCTTCTCGGGCGCGGTCGAGGCGTGGCTCGTCGATGCGCTCACCGCGACAGGGTACACAGGCAGCCTCGAGCGGGTCTTCGGCCGGGGCATGGCGGTGTCGGGCGCGGCGATGTTCATTGGCTCACTCGGGGGAGGCGCGATCGCGCAGCTCACCGATCTGGGGGTGCCGTTCGTGCTGCGCGCGGTCATCCTCATGCTCATGTTCATCGTGGCGGCCTTCGTGATGCGCGACCTGGGCTTCACCCCGGCCGGCCGCGCGCACCCGTGGCAGGCCACGAAACGGGTCATGCGGGAGTCGGTGAAGTACGGTGTGCGCCGCCCCGCAGTGCGATTCGTCATGTTCGCCTCGTTCTTCACGACCGGCGTCGGGTTCTACGTCTTCTATGCGCTGCAGCCGTACCTCGTCGAACTCTGGGGTGACCCGAACGCCTACACGATCGCCGGGCTCGCAGCGGCGATCCTGTCCGGTTCGCAGGTGCTCGGTGGACTGATCGCGCCGTGGGTGCGCGCTCGATTCCGCAGGCGCACGACCACGATCATGCTCAGCCTGGTCGTCAGCAGCCTCGTGCTCGTCGCCTTCGGCATCACCCGCAGCTTCTGGGTCGCGTTCGTACTCCTCATCGTCTGGGGTCTCGTCGACGCGGCCTCGGGACCGGTGCAGCGCGCCTACCTCAATGACATGATCCCGTCTGCCCAGCGTGCGACGGTGCTCTCGTTCGACTCGCTGCTCGGCAGCGCCGGCGGTGCGGTGATCCAGCCGGTGCTCGGCCGCTCGGCCGACATCTGGGGCTACCCCGGCTCACTCATCCTGAGCGGCGGCATCCAGATTCTCGCCGCCCCGTTCCTCTGGCTGAGCCGCCGGCAGCATCCCGCGGCCGACGTCGCCGGCGATCTGCAACCGTCGGCAGACGCCCCGGCCGACATCCCGCTTTCCGGCGAGGGTGATCGCGGTTAGCATGTCCGGATAGGTCGAGTACGCGATGACACCGATTCGGGGGGTGTGACATGCGCAAGAAGCTCCTGGTGCTGGGCGGCGGTGTCGCGATCGCCCTTGTTGCGGCGATCTTCGCCGGGGCCGCGGCGGCGATGACCGGGGCTCCCGTCTTCTACGATGCCCGGCTGCCGCACACCGCGCCGAACGCCCCGGGCGAGTTCCAGGTGAGCGAGGGCGAGGCGCCCGAGTCGCCGGCCACCGACGTTCCCGAGGGCGGTGCCGTCGACGAGCCGATCACCCCGCCCGACCCCGCACCGCAGCCGGCAGTGCCGTCGCCCCGATCGACCGCGCCCGCGACGCCGGCCCCGGCTCCGCCCGCCGGCACTGGAACCCCGACTCCTACGCCCATTCCCGACGACCCGGCCGCCGGGCACCCGGCGCCGGGCGGGCCCGACTCGGTCGAGCGGAGCCCCGACGGCACCCTGGCCCCGCCCCCGCCCGAGAAGCGCCGGCAGTGGCTCGCGTTCCAGCAGATCGTGCGCGAATGCATGGCCGACGCCGGCCATGAGTACCTCTACTGGGAATGGTGGAACGCGAGCTCGGCGAAGTCCAATCGATTCCCGCCGCTGCCGGCCGACCTCACCGGCGACGAGTACTCCGCCTGGCAGTTCGCCCTCTACGGCGACTCGCCCCTCGGTGACGACTACGACTGGCAGCGGGCCGGCTGCTGGGGTTACGCGGTGCACCTCACCGGCGGCACGAACTGACGCACGCCCGCGACCGCGCCGTGCGACCAGCTGCAGGCCTGGGTCGACGAGACCGATCTCGACGGGTTCAACCTCGCTGCGCCAGAAGCTGCACGGCCGCGGCGACCGCCTGCCCGACGAGCACCGCGGCGCCGCGTACAGGCTGGCGCCGGTGCGCTGAGGGTCAGGGGCGCAGTTCGATGACAGAACCGTTCAGTCCCGGGTCATCCGTTCGCCAGAGATCGACGACCGATGCCGCGAGCCGATCTTCGAGACCCGCGAGCGAGGTGACCCGGAACGTGACGGCGGCGGCCGGCGACTCGGCCTTGCCGATGCCCTGGGCGAGCGAGCGCATCCACGACTCGCTCGCCGCCTTCACGGCGGTGTAGTTCGCGCCGCCGGCCGTGGGCTTCTCGACCGTGGTCGACGAGACCATCGCGATGCGGCCCGCGGGTGAGGCGAGCAGGTCGTCCCAGAACGCTCGGCTCACGTAGCGAAGCGCGGTGAACGAGCGCTCGAGCACCCGGTAGTCCTCTTCGGTCTGACCTGGGATGCCGCCGCCGCCGCGCCACCCGCCGACCAGGTGGATGACGCCGTCGACGTCGCCGACTCGTGCATGCACGCGCATCGCGAGTTCGAGCACGTCGTCGCCGTCGGTGAGGTCGGCTCGTTCGCCGAGGGTGCCCGGCAGCTCGGCCTCGAGCGCCTCGATACGACCCTGGTCGCTGCCGACGGCGATCACCCGGGCGCCCGCGTCGAGCAGGGCCCGCGCAACCGCCCGGCCCGAGACGCTCGTCGCTCCCGCGATGAGCACGGTCTTGCCTGCGAGTTCAGCCATCGTGACTCTCCATCGTTCTCCCGATACCGCTATGACAAGCGAATCACCCCGAACGGTCGGTCGGAAGGGTGTCCCGGCGACCATTCGGGGTGATTCGGCGAAGGGTGGTGCGGTAAAGCGTGCCGCAGGTCAGGCGTCGGCGGCCGTGATGCCGACCGTCGACTCGATGACCGGCTTCATCTTCTTGTCGAGGGCCTCGAAGAACATCGACAGCGGGAACTCGTCGTCCATCACGAGGTCGGTGTAGCCCTTGGGCGGGCCGGCGAGCACCTCGCGCGGCAGACCCTCGGCCCACACCGACGCCGGGTTCGGCGTGAGCACGCTGCGCACGAGTTCGTACGCGGCGAGCCAGTGCGCCGTCTTCGGCCGGTCGATCGACTTCCAGTACAGCTCGTCGATGGCGTCGCCGAGTTCGACGACCGCGTCGGGCACGGCCGCCCAGTCGAAGCTGAGCGAGACGTCGGTCCACTCGAGCACGTGCTTCTGGTGCAGCCACGCGAACAGCAGCTGGCCGCCGAGCCCGTCGTAGTTGCGCACCCGCGAGCCCGTGATGGCGAACCGGAAGATGCGGTCGAAGATCACCGCGTACTGCACGAGCTTCGCGTGTTCGAGGGTCTGCGCCTCGACCTCGGTGAGGGGCTCGGCCGAGTCATCCGCTTCGCTGGTCTCGATACGCTTCGCTACTCGACCGGCGAGCTCGCGCTCGATCTTGACCGACTCGCGGAACGCCGTGAGGTCGCACCGCAGCTCTTCGAGCGAGTACAGGAAGAACGGCATGCGCTGCTTGATCATGAACGGGTCGAACGGCAGGTCGCCGCGCATGTGCGTGCGGTCGTGGATGATGTCCCACATCACGAACGTGCGCTCGGCCAGCTGCTGGTCGTCGAGCAGCGACGCCGCGTCGGCGGGCAGCTCGAGCTTCGTGATCTCGGACGCCGCGCGCACGACCCTGCGGTAACGGGCCGCCTCGCGGTCTTGGAAGATGGCGCCCCACGTGAACGTGGGGATCTCGCGCATCGCGACCGTCTCGGGGAACAGCACCGCCGAGTTCGTGTCGTACCCGGGGGTGAAGTCCACGAGCCGCAGCGAGACGAACAGCTTGTTCGAGTAGTCGCCCGCCTCGAGGGCGGCGATGAACTCGGGCCAGATCGTCTCGACCACGAGCGCTTCGACGTGCCGGTCGGTCGAGCCGTTCTGCGTGTACATGGGGAACACGACCAGGTGACGGATGCCGTCGACGCGGTGGCGCTGCGGCTGGAACGCCACGAGCGAGTCGAGGAAGTCGGGTACGCCGAGCCCCTCGCCCTGCCACTTGCGGAAGTCGGCCTGCAGCGCCTCGAGATACGCCGCCTCATGCGGGAACCGCGGGGCGAGTGCGGCGACCGACTCGACGATGATGTCGACGAGCGCGGATGCCCCGGGCCGGGCCTGCTCGTCGGGGACGGAGCCGTCCTTCACCTGCAGCGACTGCAGGTCGGTGGCCGCCTGCTTGAGCGCGAGCCACGCGGGATCGGTCTCGACGCCGGCTGCGAGTGCGATCTGGGCCGCGGTGATCTCGTCTTCGAGGACCTCGGGTTCGCCGACGACGGCGTCGATGATGGTGTTCGACATGTGAACCTCCGTTCCTCGTTTGAGGGGATCTGGTGTTGGTGTGGTCGCGGCGCGATTCGCCGCACCCTTCAAGGCTACGAGCGATCCCTGTGCGATTGCTTGCGGTGCGGCGCGGGAATGCTGCGTGAGCGCAAGAATCCGCGCCACGGATCGCCATCCGAGCGAATGTCCCTGCGCGCCATTCGGCTGGAATCACCTCAGCGCTGCCACGGGTCGTGCTCCGTGCCAACACCACTGACGGGGCGTGGCTGTCCCTACAACGATCCCGGTGCCGGTCCCGATGACGCACGATTCCTGCCCGCATAACTTGAGGCTTGTTCAGTTCTCAGAACCCCCAACACAGAACAGGAGAGAGCAATGAACACCAAGAAGGTCGGCGCAGTCTCACTCAGCGCCGTGGCACTCATCGTGCTGGTCAGCGGTTGCGCTGGAGTACGCGGGCAGGTCGACGCAGGTTCCGGGCAGTCGAGCATCACCTCGCTGCAGAACCAGGCCGACACCCAGCGTCGCGAGATGGCCGAGCTGCGTGCTCGCCAGCACTCCGTGCCGCTCGATGCCGGCAAGCTCGCCGCCAACGAGGCGATCCGTGCCGACAAGCAGGCATCGGTCGCGACCCGTGCCGGCGGCTCGGTGAGCAGCGTGCACGAGGCGATCCGCGCCGACAAGCAGGCGTCCGCATCGACGCAGAGCCAGCTCTCTGCAGCCGACGCGCAGGGCATGCGCCTCACCAAGCAGGCCGAGGCATACCGCGCACAGATCGAGGAAGACGCTCTGAAGCGCGTCGCCGACGAAGAGCGCCGTGCCCAGCACCCTGAGCAGACCGCCCCTCCGAGCGAGACGACCCTGAGGCAGCTCGAAGAGGAGGAGCGCCGCGCTCAGCACCCTGAGCAGGTTCAGCAGTGACCCCAGCTGCAAACCCGATGAGAAGCGGGACCGAGCCTTTGGCCCGGTCCCGCTTCTCGTCTGCGGTCGCCGCCCACCACCGCGAGTCGGTCGGTAGAGTGCGGTTGTGGCAGCGGCATCCGATTCGCCCGACCTGACTGCGCGCTCACTCGCCGCAGCGATCGACGCCGCAGGCGACGCGCACGACGCCCGGTTCCTGCAACGGTTCTTCAAGACGGGCGCGGGCGAGTACGCAGCGGGCGACGTCTTCGTCGGCGTTCGCGTGCCCGCGACGCGGGCGATCGCCAGGCGATTCGAGCGGATGCCCCTCGCTGAGGCATCGGCCCTGCTCGAGAGCCCCGTGCACGAGCACCGGCTGGCCGCACTGCTCGTCATGGTGCGGCAGTTCCGCGTCGCGAGCGCGTCGCGGACTCGCGACGACGCGGCACGGGCGGCCCTGCACGAGGCATACCTCGCCGCGGTGCGCCGGGGCCGCGTGAACAACTGGGATCTCGTCGACGCGACGGCCGATTCGCTCGTGGGGGAGTTCCTGCGCGAGTCGGGGCGGGGCGATGACACGCTGCTCGACGAGCTCGCGGCATCCGACTCGCTCTGGCAGCGGCGCGTGGCCGTGCTCGCGACGTTCGCCTTCACCAAGGCCGGCGACGGCGCGCCCATCGTGCGACTCGCACCGCGCCTGCTCGACGACCGCGAAGACCTCATGCACAAGGCCGTCGGCTGGATGCTGCGCGAGCTCGGCAAGCGCGTCGCGCGGAGCGCACTCACCGGATTCCTCGACGAGTACGCCCCGCGCATGCCGCGCACGATGTTGAGTTATGCCACCGAGCACCTCACGCCCGCCGAGCGCGCTGCGTACCGTGCGATGCGGTAGCCGTCAGCGAACCTCGGCGAGCTCGAGGTCGGATACCGCGTCATCGGCGGGAGTCGGAGCACTGGCGGTCGCTGTCGCCCGGCCGGTCGGCAGCAGCAGGGCCACGAGTGCCGTCGCGATGAGCACCGCGGCGCCGACGAGCACCGCCGGCTCGGCCCCCGCGCTGTACTCCGTCGGGGTGAGTTCGCCGCCGGCGCCGGTGAAGACCGCCGTCGACACGGCGATGCCGAGCGCGACGCCCACCTCGCGCAGCATCGAGTTGGTGCCACTCGCCTTGGCGTGGTCGTCGGGCGCCATCGTCGCGAGCACGGCGGTCGACGACGGCGCGAACACGAGACCCATGCCGACGCCCGCGACGATGAACGGCGCGACGTAGGCGGAGTATGCGGTGCCCGGATCGAGCAGGGTGGTCAGCCAGAACAACGCCACGCCGAGGAACGTGAGGCCCGCGACGATCAGCGCTCTCGTGCCGACGCGCGGCGCGATCAATCCGGCCAGCGGGGCGACGACCATGGGCGCGAGGGTCCACGGCGAGGTCTGCCAGGCGGCCTCGAGCGGAGTCGAGCCCTGCACGACCTGCAGGAACTGGATGAGGATGAACACCGACCCGAACGCCCCGAAGCTGAACCCGATCCCGACGACGTTCGCGATCGTGAAGCTGCGATCGCGGAAGAGCCGCAGCGGCAGCAGCGGAGACGACGCCCGCCACTCCCACAACACGAACGCCACGAGCAGCACGCCGCCCGCCATCAGCGCGCCGAGCACCTCGATGCTGTCCCAGCCGGCCTCGTTGCCCCGGACGATGCCGTAGACGAGCCCGAGCAGCCCGAGCCCCGAGAGTGCAAGGCCGACGATGTCGGCGCGCAGCCTCGCGCCGAAGCTGTTCGGAAGGGCGAGCAGGGCGAGGGCGATCGACACGACGCCCACCGGCACGTTGATCCAGAAGATCGCCTGCCAGGCCCAGCCCTCGATGACCGCGCCGCCGACCAGCGGGCCGGTGGCGACACCGAGGCCGGCGACGCCGCCCCAGATGCCGATCGCGAGCGGGCGCCGCGCGAGCGGCACGTTGCCGGCGAGCAGCGTGAGCGAGAGCGGCATGATCGCGGCGGCTCCGAAGCCCTGCAGCGCGCGAGCGGTGATGAGCTGGCCCGGGTCGGTCGCGAGGGCCGCGAACGCCGAGCTCAGGGTGAAGACGATGATGCCGATGAGAAAGAGCGTGCGTCGACCGAACCGGTCGCCGAGCGCGACAGCCATGAGGATCGTGCTCGCGAACGCGAGCGTGTACGCGTTCATGAACCACTGCAGTTCTTCGACGGATGCCCCGAACTCGGCGTGCAGCACGGGCAGGGCGTTGGTCATGACGAGGTTGTCGAGAGTCGCCATGAACATGGGCAGGGCCGTGGCGATGAGCACGAGCCAGAGCGGGCTCGTGCGGCGGGCGGCGCCGCGACCGAAGCCGCGACCGGAGCCGCGACCGGCGCGTGCCGGTGGGCGGGCGGCCGCTTCGAAGGTGGTGGACACGTCGTGCTCCTCGGTTGTTATCGGATGATAACTTGGAGAGTAGTAATCGACTGATAACATGTCAAGCATGACGATCGAAGAGGTTGCCACGGCCCCGCGCATGAAGGCCGCCGATCGCCGTGAGCAGATTCTCGAGGCGGCAACCGCGGTCTTCGGGGCGAAGACCTACGTGGGCACCACCACCGATGAGGTCGCGCGCGCCGCCGGGGTGAGCCAGCCCTACGTCGTGCGCCTCTTCGGCACCAAAGAGAAGCTCTTCATCGCGGTCATCGAGCGCGCCTACGCGCGAGTCATCGACGAGTTCCGGCAGGCGCTGCCCGGTGACGTCGAAGGCCGCAAGGAGCGCATGGGTGCGGCCTACACGAGCCTGCTGGCAGAGCGCGGCATGCTGCCGGTGATCGCGAACTCGATGAGCCTCGGGGGCGAGCCCGTCATCGGCCGGGTGGCACGTGCCGGGTTCAGCGACCTCTGGCGGTTCATCCGCGACGAGGCGGGGTTCTCAGCAGAAGAGGCGCGAGAGTTCATGGCCATCGGCATGCTCATCAACACGGTCATCGGCCTCCGCCTCACGGGCGACTACGGCAACGAGGTGTCGGCGACCGAGGTGCTCGACGCGTGCTTCCCCGACGCAGTGGCGAACGTGCGCACGCTCCTCCCCGACGCCGGTGAGCCCTGGTAGGCCGGCGCGTTTCGCCGATCTGCGCGTAGGCCGGCCGGGGCGGACCGGTCCTGAGGGATCGTCGCCTAAGGTGGCCGCATGGGGCGCGGTCGGCGAAGCCGGTGGCGTACGGGGATCGGACTCGTCGCCCTGCTCGCGCTCGCCGGTTGCGGCGTCGTCCCCCCGGGTGGCGACGACCCGGCGAGGAGCACGCCCGTGCCGAGTTCGGAGGCTGGTGTGTCAGCGAGGCCGAGCACCGGCGCGTCGGGCTCGGCAGGCGCATCGACACCGACAGTGCCGTCGCGGCCGCGTGCCGACCTCGGCTACCGACTTCCGAGGCTCGGGCCCGGCGAGGCACCCGGCATGGTCGCCCGGCTCGCGGCGATGGCGGCACCCGACCTCTCGGTCGTGGTGCGATGGGCGACCCCGGCGGGCGTCACCGCCTTCGGAGACGCGCTCGACGCCCGGTTCGCCGACCTCGCACGCGGCGCGGCCGCCGCGCACGGTGTGCCCTGGTCGCCCGGCGTCGACATCGCGCCCGGCGGCGTGGGGTCGGCGTGCGCGCAGCATCCGCTCACCGAACCGACCGGCGTGAGTCTCACCGTCGCCTGCCAGATCGTCGCCGCGGCAGGCTCGGTCGTCGGTGAGCGTCTCATCGTGCTGCGCCGCGACGGAACGGCGGCGGCACCACTCGAGCGCACCGTCTGGTACGCGGATGTCGCGACCGGCGAGATCGGCGACGGCTCGAGCCTGTATCGGCCGGGCGCCGAACAGCGCGTGCTCAGGCTTCTTGCCGAGGGGCTGCGTGCGGACGGGTTCGCGCCGGCGACATCCGACCCGTTCGCCGCCCTCGCTCCCGAGGCGGTTCACACGCTGCTCGCCGACACGGTCGTCACGGCCGACGATTTCGTGGTGCAGGTGCCGCTCGACCCGACGCCCAACGGGCTCGGGCGCCGGCTCGTGCCGGTGCTCGTGCCGGCGCGGCTGCTCACGCCGTTCCTCAGCCCGTTCGGAGCGGCCGTGCACGGAGTGGTCGCCGGGGGCGCGCCGTTCCGCATCGCCGACGCGCCGGCCGCGGCCGACCCGATCGACTGCACCCTTGTCGCGTGTGCATCGATCACGTTCGACGACGGGCCGACCTCGATGACGGACGAGCTGATCGGCCTGCTGCACGAGTGGCGCGCGCCGGCGACGTTCTACCTTCAGGGCATGAACGTCGAGCGACGCCCCGAGGTGGCCGCCGAGCTCGTCGCCGAGGGCCACGAGCTCGGCAACCACACCTGGAACCACCCGCAGCTCACCAAGCTGCCCGACCCCGAGGTGCGTTCGCAGGTGCGGCGCACGCAGGCCGCGATCTCGGCCGCGACGGGCGTGACGGCACGGTCGCTGCGTCCGCCGTATGGCGACGTCGACAAGCGGGTGCGCGGTGTCGTCGGCCTGCCGCTCGTGGTGTGGGACGTCGACACGCTCGACTGGACCGACCCCGGCCCGGATGCGGTCGCCGAGCGGGCCGTGGGGCAGTCGTCGCGCGGCAGTATCGTGCTCATGCACGACACGCACTCCCAGACCATCGCGGCCGTGCCCGACGTGGTCGACGGCCTGCGCGATCGCGGCCTCACGCTCGCGACGGTGAGTGACCAGTTCGGCGGCGCACTGCCGCCGGCCGGGCAGACCGTGTCGCATGGGCCGCGCTGAGCGCCGGCCAACCGCACGCTGTGCATCCCTTCCCGCGTTCAGGGGGTGCTTTCGCGCAACATCCTGCGTCGAATCACGGTGGAAATGGCGCGAAAGCACCCCGGAGTCGTTGGTGCTGCGTGAAGCGGGCCGCGTCGGCCTGCGTGGCGAAGGTGCCCGAGCGGTCAGACGTCCTTGAACATGTGCAGCGAGGTCGTGAGGTACCCGAGGCTCTCGTAGAGCCTGATCGCCGGCACGTTGTTCGCGAACACGTTGAGGCCGAGCGACGCGGCACCGTGTTCGCGGGCGATGCGCTCGGCCTCGAGCATCGTCGCGCGGCCGATTCCGCGGCGCTGGAAGGCGTCGTGCACGCGGATGTCCCACACCCACCACGGGTCGCCGTCGCCGCCGTCGCCGTCGGTGTCCTTCCAGGGGCCGATCCACAACCAGCCCGCCTCGTCGCCGTCGGCGAGCACCGTGAAGATGAGCTGGCCGGCGGCGGGGCGGCCGTCGGGGAAGAACCGCGCCTCCGACTCCCTGCGTGCCACGATCGCCTGTTCGGGGGTGTCACCGGCGGCGACACGGGCCTTCTCGTACTCGGCCATCGACTCGACGAGCCAGCGCTCGAGCTGCGCGCCGGTCTTCGGGGCGAGGGTGATCGAAGCGGTTTCGGCGGCCATGGCACCCATGGTGCCACGAGCGGTCGGAAGCGTGCGCGAAGATGGAGGGATGACGAGAACGGTGCGTGGCGCGAGCGTGCTCATCACGGGTGCGGCCGGTGGCATGGGGCGCATGTACGCCGAACGCGCCGTGGCCGAGCACGCGGCATCCGTCACCCTGTGGGATCTCGACTCGGCAGCGCTCGCGCGCACTGCCGACGCGCTGGGCGCGATCTCGCAGGGGCGCACGCGCATCTCGTCGTACGTCGTCGACGTGGGCGACCTCGGCGCCATCGCCAAGACCGCGCAGAAGGTGCGCAGAGACATGGGCAACCCCGACGTGCTCATCAACAATGCCGGCATCGTGCGCGGCAACCGGTACTTCTGGTCGACCGACAACGGCGACGACACCCGTCCGACGATGCAGGTCAACGCGCTCGCGCCGATGTACATCACCCGCGAGTTCCTGCCCGGCATGATCGCGAACGCCTACCGCGAGGCGCGCATCGTGAACATCGCGTCGGCGGCCGGCACGCTCGCCAACCCGCGCATGGCGGTCTACGCCGCGTCGAAGGCCGCGCTCATCGGGTGGAGCGACTCGCTGCGACTCGAACTCGAACAGGCCGACCACGGCAACGTGAAGGTCACGACGGTGACCCCCAGCTACGTTTCGACGGGCATGTTCGCGGGTGCTCGCGGGCCGCTGCTCGCGCCTGTGCTCGAGCCCGGGTACGTCGTCGACAGGGTGTGGCGCGCGATGCTCGCCGGTCGGCCGCTCGTGCAGCTGCCGTGGAGCGTCGGGCTCTCGCGGGCACTGCGCGGACTGCTGCCGACGCGGGCGTTCGACCGCATCGTCGGCGACGGGTTCGGGGTGTACCGCACGATGGAGCGGTTCACCGGAAGATAGTCGCGATCCAGCCGATTGAGGCGTAGAGTACGAATCGTACTCTACGCGGAGGACGCAACATGCCCGGCACCACCCGACGGCTCTGGCCGATGCTCACGTGCCTCATGGTCGTGATGCTGCTCGGTGCGATCGACCAGACGGCCTCGGCGCCGGCGCTGCCGTTGATCGCGCAGGAGTTCGGCGGCGTGCACCTCATGCCGCTCGTCGTGGTCGCCTACCTCGGTGCCGCGACCGCGGCGATGCCCGCCTACGGAAAGCTCGGCGATCGATTCGGGCGCCGCCCGGTGCTGCTCACCGCGATCGTGCTGTTCGCGGCCGGCGCCGTCGTGGCCGCGACGGCGGCGAGCCTGCCCATCTTCGTCGGCGCCCGCATCGTGCAGGGGCTCGGCGGCGGCGGGCTGATGCTCAGCGCGCAGGCGATCATCGGTGAGATCGTGAGCCCGCGCGAGCGCGGCCGCTACCTCGGCTGGATCGGCATCGTCTACGTCATCGCCGCCGTCGGAGGGCCACTCATCGGTGGCGTCGTGATCCAGACCGTGGGCTGGCGGTGGATCTTCGTCGGCTATCTTCCGCTCGCCGTCGTCGCGTTCGTGCTCGCGGTGCGCACGCTGCGCCTGCCCCGACCGAGCGAAAAGCGCCCGCTCGACATCGTCGGCGCGGTCTCGGTGGCCGTGCTCATCGCCGCGGTCGTGGTGCTGGCGAGCGTCGTGGAGCGCGGGCAGCCGTGGCCGGCCATCACAGCCCTCATCGGCGTGATCGCCCTCGCGGCGACGACTTGGATCATCACGGCACTGCGGGCGACCGACCCCGTGATCCCGCTCGGCCTGTTCCGCGACCCCGCATTCAGCGTGCCCGTCGCGGTGAGCCTGCTCATCGGCGTCGCCCTGTTCGGCACGATCAGCTTCCTGCCGGCCGTGGTGCAGCTCGGCCTCGGGGTCTCGCCCGTGATCGCCGGCTCGACGGTCACCGTCGCGATGGCGGGGGTCATCGTGACGATGACCGTGTCGGGGCGCATGATCGCGCGCACCGGGCGATATCGCGTGTACCCGGTCGTGGGCACGGCGACGGCGGCCGTCGGGCTCGGCCTGCTCGGCCTGCTTCGCGCCGACACGCCCCTCTGGGCGGCCGCGCTCGTGCTGCTGATGATCGGCGCCGGCATCGGGCTCGTCATGCAGGTGATGCTGCTCGCCGCGCAGAACGCGGTGGCGCATGCGAACCTGGGTGTGGCGACCTCGACCGTGGTCTTCATCCGGCAGGTCGGCGCGACGATCGGCGTCGCGGTCACAGGCGCCCTGATCAACGTGCGCAGCGAGGCCGCAGCGCCCGGCGAGTACCTCGACGCCGTCGCGCCGGTGTTCGGGTACGGGTCGATCGTGCTCGTGCTCGCCTTCGCGCTCACGCTCATGCTGCCCGAGCGCCCGCTGCGCACGACCGCGCATCGTGGGACCGAGGAGTCGGACGAGCCCGAGGAACCCGGGAAGCCCCGGGCGAGCGGTGAGCGCGCATCGTCGCGCGATCGAGAAGGAGAGTGGACGGCATGACCCAACGCGACACCGCACTGGTCCGCGACACTGCATCGGTCGTGGGGCTCGACGACGTCGGTCGCACCGATCTCGCGATCGCGGGCGGCAAGGGCGCGAACCTCGGCGAACTGATCCATGGCGGCTTCCACGTGCCCGCGGGGTTCGTGGTGACGACCCACGCCTACCGGGAGGCGTTCAAGGCGGCCGGGCTCGCGCTCGCCATCCGGCCGGGCATGGGCGACGCCGATGCCGATTCCGTGCGCGAGGCGGTCGGCGCGCTCGCCGTTCCCGCTGCGATCGAGTCGGCGATCGTCGACGCCTACCGCAGGCTCGGCGGCGGGGCATCCGGTGCCGGCGCGAAGCCAGACGTGGCCGCCGATGCAGCGGTCGACGCAGCCGCGGTCGCAGTCGCGGTGCGCTCGAGCGCCACCGCCGAAGACCTGCCCGGCGCCACGTTCGCCGGGCAGCAGGACTCGTTCCTGAACGTCGTCGGCGAGCGGGCCGTGATCGACGCCGTGCGCCGGTGCTGGGCCTCACTGTGGACACGGCGGGCGGTGGCGTATCGCAACCGCGCGGGCATCGACCACCGGCAGGTGCAGATCGCCGTCGTCGTGCAGCGGTTCGTCGACGCCGACATGGCCGGGGTCATGTTCACCGCGAATCCCGTCACCGGGGTGCGCGACGAGACCGTCATCGACGCGAGCCCGGGGCTCGGTGAGGCGGTCGTCTCGGGGCGGGTGACGCCCGACCACTTCGTGGTCGGCCCCGATGGCCGCGTGCGCCAGCGGCGACTCGGTCGCCGTGAGGTCGTGATCCGGGCGAACGCCGATGGCGGCGTGCGCGAGGACGTCGAGGAGGCCGGCACCGACGGCACCGGCCACACCGGCGGCACCGACGGCACCGACCGCACCGACGGCACCGACCGCACCGGCCGCACCGGCCACACCGGCCGCACCGACGGCACCGGCCGCGCCGACCACCTCGGCGATGCGATGTTGCG
This sequence comes from Agromyces neolithicus, assembly GCF_039529735.1. NCBI lineage: Bacteria > Bacillati > Actinomycetota > Actinomycetes > Micrococcales > Microbacteriaceae > Agromyces > Agromyces neolithicus. The sequence goes on along the minus strand of NZ_BAAANJ010000001.1, from coordinate 277,743 downwards.
ATCGATGGCCGAGGTCGGCACGCGTATCGCGCAGCACTTCGGCGCACCACAGGACATCGAGTGGGCCGTGGCCGGTTCTGCCCTGTGGATCGTGCAGGCACGCGCGCTGACCGCGCTGCCCCCCGAGCCGGTCAGGGTGAACCCGATTCGGCGGATGATCGCCGGCATCGTCGCCGAACTCCTGCCGGTGCGGCCCTACCCGCTCGACATGACCACGTGGACCGTGCACGGACACGGCCGCATCCTCACACGGATGGTGGCCGAGATCCCCGCGCTGCGCCTGTCGATCGCCGACATCCTGCCAGAGGTCGACGGTGTCGTCGATCGCATCGTGCCCCCCGAGCCCCGGCCGTCGGTGCGTACGCTTGCAACGCCGTTGCGCATGGCGCCGAGGATCCGACGATTCCGCACCGAGCAGTGGACGGCTGATCCTCGCTTCGCGGTCTTCGACCGCGAGGTCAGCGCGCTGCGCGCGATCGATCCGGCCGCACTGGACTGGAATGAACTCGTCGCGATTCCGCGTCGCGCACTCGAGATCCTCGACGGCCTGATCACGTTGCGCATCGACTACCTTCCCCGGGCGGGGTTCGACCTCCTTCGATTCCGGCTGCTGCTCGCAGTCCTCGGTCTCGGTCGCGAGTCGGGGTCGCTCATGCGCGGGGTGCACACGCGAACCGGTGACGCCAACGCGGCTCTGTCGGATCTCGCGCGCGCAGTGGCCGAGCACCCTGCCTGGCGAACGGCGTTCAGCGCGTCCGACGACGACGCCCTCGCCGCACTCATCGAATCGTCGAGCGAGTTCGCCGAGCTGCGCCCACGCATCGATGCCTTCGTCGACGAGTACGGCCACCGCGAGACCACGAGCCCGTTCCTCGCCTCCGAGCCGACCTGGGGCGACGACCCCGCTGTGCTGTTCGGCGCGATCCGCGCGCTCCTCGCCCTGAGCACGCACGACGGGAGCACGGCGAGCGGCGACCCGGGCGGCGCCGACGCTGCCGCCGAGCGGCGCGTCCTCGGCCGCAGGCGCGTGCGGATGCTCCGACTCGGGCACCGGATCGTCGCGGCGGCGCAGCACGCCCGCGCCGCCATCGCACTGCGCGAAGACACCCACTTCCACGCGATGCGCCCCCTGCCGCCACTGCGACGGGCGCTGCTCGAGGCGGGCTCACGCCTCGCCTCTGCGGGCATCCTCGCCGAGCCGAGCGACGTCTTCCACCTGCGCTACGAGGAACTGCTCGACATCGAGCACCCCACCGGGATCCCCGATCGCACGCGTGCGCATCGCGCCGCGATCGTCGAGCGCCGTGCGGGGCTGCGCGCCGCATACGGCGGCGCACCGCTGCTGTCGCCGCTGACCCTCAGAGCCGCCGAGCGGTCCGACGACGAGGCGCTCGTCGCGGGTACGCCGGCGGGCGGGGGCCGCGCCACCGGTCCGGTTCGGGTCATCCGAGAACCCGCGGACTTCGGACGGCTGCGACCCGGCGACATCCTGGTGTGCCCCTACACGAATCCCAGCTGGACGCCCCTGTTCCAGATCGCCGCAGGCGTCGTCGTCGACACGGGCGGGCTCGCATCGCACGCCGCGATCGTGGCACGCGAGTACGGCCTGCCGGCCGTCATGGGCACCGGCAGCGGCACGTCGCTGCTGCGCGACGAACAGGTCGTCACCGTCGACGGCAACACCGGTCGCGTCGACCTCGAGCGGCCGGCATGATCGCGCCCGACCATCGATCGGGGCCCCGCCGGCGGGGCGACGAACTGCGCGGGGCGATCTTCGATGCTGTGCTCGCCGAACTCGCCGAGACGGGCTACGCGGGGCTCAGCATCGACGCGGTCGCTGCGCGAGCCCGGGTGAGCAAGGCCTCGCTCTACCGCAGGTGGCCGGGCAAGCCCGAGCTCGTCATCGACGCGGTCTACACGACCCTTCCGGTTCCGTCGGAGTCGGACGACACCGGGTCGCTGCGCGGCGATCTGTTCGCCGCGTTCAGTCGGGTCGCAGACTCCCTTCAGGGGCCGTCGGGTCAGGCGTTGAAGGGGCTCATCAGTGAGACGCTGCGCGACCCCGACGTCGCCGAGCGATTCCGTGCCCGCGGACGCGGTCGTGGCCTCGAGACGATGCGCACGCTCGTCGCCCGCGCAGTCGCCCGTGGTGAGCTCGGGAGTGCCGCGGTGTCCGAACGCCGGCTCGAGGTCGGGCACAACCTCATGCGGCACGAGTTCCTGCTCAACCGCGACATCACGCCCGAGTTCCTCGCGTCGCTCATCGACGATGTCGTGCTCCCCCTGCTGAGGGTGCCCGACGGCGGCTGATGCGTCGCACCTGTCTGGACGAGCAGCAACGCAGGTTCAGTCGTCGTCTTCGTCGCCGCCCCTGTCCTTCTTGCCGTTGCCGTCGTTGCGATTGTCGCCGCTGTTGCCCGGCCCGCTGTTGTCGCCCCCGCCCTCGTCGTCAGCGTCGGTGGGCGTGGGAGTCGGGGTCGGCGTCTGCGTCGCCGCGGCGTCGAGGTCGGAACGGACCAGTTCGATCGCTGCGCGAATCTCGGTCTCACGCGCGTTGTCGAGCTCTCCGGCGGCGACCGCTGCATCGACGGCGCGCTCGAGCAGCAGCAGCTCGGCCATGGCCCCGGTGAAGTCTTCGGCGGCCGCCTGCCGGCCGATCTGCACGACCGACGCGTGCAGGCCTTCGGAGAGCGACGGCTGTGGTGCGGCACAGCCGCCGATGCTCAGGGCCAGCGCGGCCGTCATCACCGTCGCCGTCAGGGTGGTTCGAAGACGCATCATGGGGTCACCGCCTCATCGAGTTGTCGCAGGTGCTCGCCGAGTTCGCCGAGTTCGGCCGGAAGCGTGGGCAGGGGTTCGGGCGTCGCCGGCTCGGGATCGAGCGCGGCGAGCAGCCCGGGGATGAGCAGCACGCCGGCAACGACCGCGGCCGCGGCGATGACGAGGGTCGCGACGAGGGGCCCTCGGCGGCGACGCCCGCCTCGCTTCGCCGGCGGCACCCCGTTGGCGCCCGATGGCGCGGCCCCCGGCGCGGCGCCCGGCGCAGTCATGACGCGCGTCTGCGCGGTCGCGAGCGCCGGCTCAGCACCCCCGAGCGGCGGCTCAGCACCCCCACGCGCTGCCACCGTGTCTGCGGTCGCCGCGCCCGCGGGCAGCAGCCTGGTCGCGGCGGTCGCATCGTCGACCGGTGCAGATGCGGATGACCCGTCGTCGAGCCGCCCCGCGGCGACCGCGACGTCGAGGGCGGTCGGCCGGGCACCGGGATCGCGTGCGGTCATGGCGCGCAGCAGCTCGACCCACCCGTGCCCCAGCGCATCGGGGATCTCGGGGTCGCGCACGAGTCGCGCACCGGCGGCCTCGGCAGCGGGCCCCGGGAACGCGGTGCGCCCGGTGCGCGCCTCGAGCAGCAGCAAGCCGAACGCGTAGACATCGGTGGCGCTGCCGACGACCTCGCCGCTCACCTGCTCGGGGCTCAGGTAGCCGGGTGTTCCGATGAGCAGTCCGGTGCGGGTGATGCGGGCGTCGTCGATGAGTCGCGCGATGCCGAAGTCGGCGAGCTTCGCATTCCAGGTGCGCGTGGGCAGATGGGCCGGCTCGAGCAGCACGTTCGCGGGCTTGATGTCGCGATGCACGATGCCGCGCGAGTGGATGACGTGCAGCGCCTCGCCGATCTCGGCCGCGAGGCCCGCGGCATCGGCCGCACTGATCGGCCCCGAACGCAGCGTCTCACGCAGATCGCGTCCGCCGACCAACTCCATGACGAGATACTCGCGCCCTGACGTGTCGTCGTGCGCGGCGTCGTAGAGCCGCACGAGCGCGCGGTGCTCGACACTCGCGAGCAGCGCCACCTCGGAGCGGCGCCGGGCGGCGTCGTCGATGCCCTCGGCGGCCTCGGCGAACACCTTCACGGCGACCGTGCGCCCGAGCGAGATGTCGGTGCCGCGGTACACCGTCGCCATGCCGCCACGGCCGATGACGGCGTCGATGCGGTACCGACCGCCGAACACGACGCCCGTGAACGCGTCGGTCGTGGTGGGATCGGGGGTGGTCGTCATCCCTTCGAGGGTAACCTGAGGAGCCTGATGAGAATCGGCATCAACGGCATCGGCGTCGCCGGGCCCGCCCTCGCCTACTGGCTCGATCGCCTCGGGCACGAGCCGGTGCTGTTCGAGAAGGCGCCCGCGTTGCGCACCGGCGGCTATGTGATCGACTACTGGGGGCTCGGCTACGACCTCGCCGAGCGCATGGGAATCCTCGGCGAACTTCGCGAGCGCGGGTATTTCATCCACAGCCTCGTGACGGTGGATGCCGCGGGCCGGTCGACCGCGACGCTGCGGGTCGATCCTCTGCGCGAGGCGATGGGCGACCGTTTCGTGAGCATTGCGCGATCCGACCTGTCGGCTGCGGTCTTCGCCGCGTGCACGGATGTGCCGGCGAACTTCGGAGTCTCGATCGACGCGGTCGCACAGGATCCCGACGGCGTCGACGCGACCATGTCGAACGGACGCACCGAGCGCTTCGACGTCGTGGTCGGCGCCGACGGGCTGCACTCCCGCATCCGTGCCCTCGAATTCGGCCCCGAGGAGCGGTTCGAACGGCCACTCGGATGCGTCGTCTCCGCGTTCCGGGTGCGCGGCTATCCGCACCGCGACGAGCTGGCGTACGTGTCGCACACCGTGACGAAGCGGCAGGTCGCGCGCATCGCGCTGCGCGACGACGAGACGCTGTTCCTGCTGATCTGCCGCGACGATGTCGTCGACATGAGCACGCTCGACTCGGTCACGCTCGACCGCGATGCCGAGCAGAAGGCCGCCCTTCGGGCCGCGTTCGGCGACATGGCGTGGGAGGTTCCCGAGATCCTCGACCTCATGGACGAAGCCTCTGACTTCTATGTCGACCGGGTCAGCCAGATCCACCTCGACCGCTGGTCGTCGGGCCGGGTCGCGCTGGTGGGCGACGCCGCCGCGTGCGCCTCGTTGCTGGCAGGCGAGGGCACCGGCCTCGCGATGGTCGAGGCGTATGTGCTCGCCGGCGAACTGCACCGGCACGGCAACGACGTGCGTGCGGGGCTGCGCGCGTACGAGCAGCGCCTGCGCGTGTTCATCGAGGGCAAGCAGCGCTCGGCGCTGCGGTTCAGAGGCTTCTTCGCCCCGCGTACGTCACTGGGCGTCGCGGTGCGAAGCCTCGGAGTGCGGGCGGCGTCGATCCCGCTGTTCGCGCGGGCGATGCTGCCCGGCAGCCTGCGGGACCCACTCGAGCTTCCCCGCTACGAAGACGCCCTGCCGAAGCAGTAGGGCCGCGCGTTCGGCACGATGCGGTCGTTCGCCGCTCAGCCGAAGATCATCGGCAGATCGCCGTCGTCGCCGCCGAGGGCGAGGTCGACGAGCACCGGCACGTGATCGCTCGGCGCGACGCCCTTGCGTTCGTTGCGGTGGATGGACGCGTCGGTGACCGCGTCGGCGAACGCCGCCGACCCGAGGATGAAGTCGATGCGCATGCCCTCGTTGCGCGGGAACCGCAGCTGCTTGTAGTCCCAATAGGTGAAGAGGCCCTCGGGCACCCGGGCTCGAGCCACGTCGGTGACTCCGGCCTGCTCGAGCGCGAAGAACGCCTCGCGCTCGGCGGGCGAGACGTGGGTCGTCTGCCCGACGACGACGGTCGGGTCGCCGTTGTCGACGTCGAACGGCGCGATGTTGAAATCGCCCATGAGGGCGAACGGCACGTCTGGGCGAGCGGATGTCTCGGCTCGCGTGTATTCGGTGAGCGCGGCCAGCCAGTCGAGCTTGTAGGTGTAGTGCGGGTCGTCGAGCGAACGCCCGTTGGGCACATAGAGGCTCCACAGCCGAACGCCGTCGACGGTGGCGCCGATCGCCCGCGCCTCTTTCGGCAGGTCGGGACCCTCGTGGCCCTTCAGGAACCCGGGCATGCCCGGAAATTCGGTCTCGACATCGCGGATCGGCGAGCGGCCGGCGATGGCCACGCCGTTCCACTGATCAAGGCCGTGCAACGCCAACTCATAGCCCGCGACCTCGAACGCCTCGGCCGGAAACTGCTCGGGCTTGCACTTGATCTCTTGCATGGCCAACACGTCGACGTCTTCACGCACCATCCAGTCGACGACACGGTCGACGCGGGTGCGGATCGAGTTGACGTTCCAGGTGGCGATGCGCATGGCTCAAGCGTATGGCAGCCCTCCGACAGCAACGGCGCGCCCGGGCGCACGGTCAGTGCATGTTGTCGTTGCCGGTGACGTGGGTGGCGTAGCCCGAGCATCCCGCGTCCTCCCAGCGGTACGCGGCGCCGGCGCCAGCGTGGCCGTACATGGCGTCCCACCAGGCCTGCGTGCCGTCGTCGAACTCGCCGAAGCCCTTCTCGGTCATGCACGACCGGATCACCTCCTGGAACGCCGCCCAATCCTCGGCCTCGGTGGGCGCATTCGGGTCGGGTTCGGGTATGGGCGCGGAGAGCGGGGTTCCGGCCGCGCGGGCGACCGCCACGGCGTGCTCCCCCACGCCGAGGCATCCTCGCTGCGTCCACTCGGAAGCGGGCACCGACCAGTCCTCTCGCGCCTCGCCATAGAACGCGTCGAGCCACATGATGGACTGCTCGAAGCTCAGTCCTCGCGGCTGCGCGTGCTGGTTGAGCCAGGGTGCGGCCGGCAGATATTCCACGTTCCTCTCGGCCATGCACTCGGCGATGACCTGCTCGCGGCCCATGTACTCCGAGCGGTCCTCGTCTGACACGAGCTCGGTGTCGAACGTTCCCGGCGGCAGGGCTTCGCCGGCCGACGAACTCGCCCCATCGCCGGAGTCGACGGACTCGCCTGCCGCCGCGGCGACCGCCGGCGGTGGTTCGAACAGGCGTATCCCGAACGCACCGGCGGCGGTGAGGGCGACCGCGGCGGCGCAGGCCAGCAGGCCGCCCATCGCCAGCGGGGCGGCCAGGCGCCTGACGTCCATCACGATGCCTCGTCGGACTCAGCGGCGGAGGCCCTCGGCGAGGTCCACCACGCGGCGATCGAGAGGAAGAAAAGCACCGCTGCACCGGTCGCGACCCGGTTCAGCAGCACCACCTGCGCGGTCGAGGTCGCGTAGAACGCCGTGAAGCTCACGCTCGTCTCGATGAGCGCATACGTGCCGAAGCGGACGAGCAGGTACGCCGCGATCGCGAGCACGAGTCCGGCGAACGCCTGTCGGCGCGCGACCATGAGCAGCCACGATCCGACGATGGCCAGGAGGAGTCCGGCCACCGAGAGCTCGGCGACGTCGGCCGCCCCGTGCCAGTCGCCGATGAGCACGCTGCGCGCGATGCGCCAGACGATGAACCCGCCCCAGGCGACGAGCGCGATCGCCGCGAGGTGCGCGAGCGCCGGCATCGCGAGCGGGTACGTGCCCCGCGGTGCGCCCAGCGCAGCCCGACGCAGTCGCGCACCACGCCACGCGAGGTCGGCCGGGATGCCGCGGACCGCCCGCCAGAGGATCGACCCCGTTGCACGGGCCCCGGAGTGCTCGCGTTCCTCGAAGAGATCGGAGGCGAGTTCGGCCCGGCGTTCGGCTGCGACCGCGTCGGGCAGGTCGGCGGTGTACCACCGGCACCAGCCGAGTACCGCCGCGTCGACACGCCCCGCCGCGCGGTGGCGAATGCGAGCGGATGCCTCGAGCTCGACCCCGCCGTCGGGCTCGAGCATGACGGCACTCATGCGAAGGCCGATCTCGGGCTCGGCGCGAGCAGGGAGCGCTGCTCGGTCTCGGCTCGGCAGGCGGCCACGCCTGCGCCGGTCACCCGGTAGAGGCGTCGCCGGGGCCTGCCCGCTTCGGCGGCGATGCCCGGGTCCTCCCATTCGGACTCGACGAGGCCGCGTTCGGCGAGGCGGCTGAGCGCCTTGTAGAGGGTGCCGTGCGCCGTGAGCGCGGTGGCTCCGGCGCGGTCGGCGATGCGCTTCGCGAGTGCGAAGCCGTAGAAGTCGTCGTGCTCGGCCTGCAACTCGATGCCTGCACCGAGGATGTCGACCTCGAGGTCGACCAGCCGCCCTTCCCGCCTGCGTGGCATGCACCCAGCATAGGAAGATATCGCTCAGAAGTATAGGAAGATATCCGTCTGCACTATAGGAAGATACCTGCCCATATGCTAGCGTCCACCCCGAGCCGTCTTATCTGGCGGCGAAGAAGGGAACGACATGTACACCAAGAGGGTGGTGTTTCGAGCGATCGCCGGGGTGGCGTTGACGGCGACGCTCGCAGGGGGATCGGCGGTGATGGCCGGCGCGACCGACGCGGGTGGGCTGGACCCCATCGGCGTAGCGCTCCCATCGGCGGTGACCAGCGAGGTCCTGGCCGCCGAGCCGACCAGGACGTCCACCGCCGCGACCGCCGAGGACCTGGCCGCAACGACGGCGGACGCGGGGAACGGCCCGGCGACATCTCAGGCACACAAGGACGATCACGCCGGGCTGGCAGGCCCCGATCACTGCGAGGACTGGAACCTCACCATGGCCTACCGAGAACGCCCCGACCTGTCGACCTCTGAGGCCCTCGGGTTCGATCTGGTCTTCACGAACGTCGGGTCGCAGCCGTGCTCGTTCGACGGCTGGCCCGGCCTGGTCGCGGAGGGTGCCGATGGCGCAACCCTGACCTGGGCGCTCTCCTCCGGATCGACGAGCACGCTGGTGGTCCTGCCACCGAACGGCGGCCAGGCCGTCGCAGAAGGCACGTCCGCGCTCCCGTCCGTGTCGGGTTGTGCCGCGGCGACGTCCGACCACCTGCGGGCCTACATCTCCTCGGATGGAGCCGGTGGCGGAATCGTCGACGACGCCCAGGTCTCGGTCTGCGCCGACGGCACGTGGTCGCTCTGGCTCGGACCCCTGATGGCCCTCCACGGCGCACCGGGCGAGGTCACCCCGCCTGAGGAACCCGAGCCGCCGCTCCCCGCGAAGTGCCAGGACGAGCAGCTGACGCTCGAGTACGTCGCTCGGCCCGATCTGTCGGTCGCCGGGGCCTCCGGATTCGAGCTCGTGTTCACGAACACGACCGACGCCGAGTGCTCGATCTGGGGATGGCCCGGCCTCATCGTGGAGTCGGCCGACGGCACGCGGATCGGCTCGTCGTGGACGATCGGCGAGATGGGCGAGCCGTTCGTGCTCGCGAACGGCGACGCCGCCATCGTGCTCGGCACGGCGCCCGACCCCGCAGCGTGGGGCTGCGAGGCGATCACGGCCGACCACCTGCGGGCCTACGTCACGTCCGACGGCGCCGGCCCCGGCGTCGTCGGCACGGCGCAGATCCCCGTGTGTGCCGACGGATCGACGGTGCTCGAGATCGGGCCGCTCACCGCCGCCTGAGAATCGGCCGCCCAAGGTGCGACGGCGCCGTCGAGTTCGCTCGCGGCGCCGTTGCACCTGCTGACCGGAGCCGCCTCACGAGCGGGCGCCGGCGTGTTCAGTCGCTCGCCGGCAACCGCGGCACGACCGCCCAGAGCAATGCCGCCGCGGCGATGGCGACGGCAAGCCCGATGAACCCCGCCGTGCGCCCGAGTGTGACATCGAAGATGAACCCCGCGACGCCGGCCGCGAGCAGCGAGACGACGACGAGGTCGATGAGCAGCAGCCGATTGCCCGTGCGCACCAGGCGGTCCTTCTTCGCTTGCCCGAACAGCCTGCGGTGCAGGATCACCGGACCGAGCCCGAGCAGCGTCGCCGCGCTCGAGAGCGCGACGAGCACGAGGTAGAACGCGAGCTGGTACCCGTCGAGGTCATGGAAGGTCGGCTGGAACGCCGTGGCGAGCAGGAAGCCGGTGATGATCTGCGTGCCGGTCTGCACCGACCGCAGCTCTTGGAGGATGTCGTTCCAGTTGCGATCGAGGCGTTCGAGGGGCGTCTCGTCGCGCCCCGCCGGCTGGTCGACCCCGGGATCCGTGGCCATACGAGATGGTAGCGCCGCGACATCCGTGCCGCCATGCACCGCCGGCCCGCCCGAACTGGGAAGATACGAGGGTGTCAGCGGCGGCAGGGGGGCGACGATGAGGTTCAGTGTCGAGGGTGTCGAGGGCATTCCCGAGATCGCGAACGGCGACGATCTCGCCGCGGTCATCGCGGGCGCGACCGAGCTCGGTGACGGCGACATCCTCGTCGTCACGTCGAAGATCGTCTCGAAGGCTGAAGGGCGCGTCGTGCAGGCCGCCGATCGCGAGCAGGCGATCACCGATGAGACCGTGCGTGTCGTGGCCGTCCGCGAGCACGAGGGCGGCGTGACCCGCATCGTCGAGAACCGCCAGGGCATCATCGGCGCGGCCGCAGGCGTCGACGCGTCGAACGCCCCTGAGGGCACGGTGCTGCTGCTGCCGGTCGACCCTGATGCTTCGGCGCGCGCGCTCGCCACCGGCCTGCGTGCGCTCACGGGCGCTCGCGTCGGCGTGATCCTCTCTGACACGCTCGGCCGTCCGTGGCGCGAGGGCCAGACCGACATCGCGATCGGCGCGGCAGGGGTCTACGTCTTCGAAGACCTCCGCGGGCAGACGGATGCCTCGGGCAAGGCCCTCGCCGTCACGATGCCCTGTGTCGCCGATGAACTCGCGGGGGCCGGTGAGCTCGTCAAGGGCAAGTCTTCGGGGGTGCCTGTGGCGGTCGTGCGGGGGCTCGGCCGGTACGTCGGCGATCTCGACCTGCCGGGGGCCCGATCGATCCAGCGGCCCGCAGAGCGCGACCTGTTCCGGCAGGGCGCCGATGAGGCCTATGACGACGGCTATCGCGCCGGCTTCGACGAGGCGCAGGCCGAGGGGCCGCTCGCCGAGTAGCGATCGTCGGTCGAGTAGGCGCGCCAGCGCCGTATCGAGACCCGGGACGAGGTCTCGATACGCTCCTTCGTCGCTACTCGACCGCCGGGTTGGACGAGGTCTCGATACGCTCCTTCGTCGCTACTCGACCGGCGGTTGCGGGAGGTCTCGATACGCTCCTTCGTCGCTACTCGACCGGCGGTTGCGGGAGGTCTCGATTCGCTCCTTCGTCGCTACTCGACGGGCGGTTGCGGGAGGTCTCGATTCGCTCCTTCGTCGCTACTCGACGGGCGGTTGCGGGAGGTCTCGATTCGCTCCTTCGTCGCTACTCGACGGGCGGTTGCGGGAGGTCTCGATACGCTCCTTCGTCGCTACTCGACCGGCGGTTGCGGGAGGTCTCGATACGCTCCTTCGTCGCTACTCGACCGGCGGTTGCGGGAGGTCTCGATACGCTCCTTCGTCGCTACTCGACCGGCGGTTGGACGAGGTCTCGATACGCTCCTTCGTCGCTACTCGACCGGCGGTTGGACGAGGTCTCGATTCGCTCCTTCGTCGCTACTCGACCGGCGGTTGCGGGAGGATGGACGGGTGCCAGCCCACATCGGATACGCCGCGATGCTCGAGCGCTTCCCTCCCGCCGAGGCGGTCGAGTACGCCGACCTCGCTGAGGCGCACGGATTCCGCGGCACGATGGCGAGCGATCACTTCCAGCCGTGGGTGCCGTCACAGGGCGAGTCGTCGTTCGTGTGGAGCGTGCTCGCGGCGATCGGCGCTCGCACCACGGGCGACCTCGGCCCGGGCGTCACGACGCCGACGTTCCGCATGCACCCGGCGGTCGTCGCGCAGGCCGCCGCGACCCAGGCGGCGCTCTACCCGGGCCGCACGTGGCTCGGCATCGGCTCGGGCGATGCGCTCAACGAGCACATCGTCGGCGCGTACTGGCCCGAGGCGCCCGAGCGCATCAATCGCATGTTCGAGGCCGTCGACGTCATCAAGAAGCTCTTCTCGGGGTCGATCGCCGGCCGAGACGTACGCCACTCGGGCCCGCACTTCACCCTCGAGGCCACCCGGCTCTGGACGATGCCCGACGTCGCCCCGCCGATCCTCGTGGCGGCGTCGGGGCCGATCACCGCGCGCCGCGCCGGCCGCACGGTCGACGGCATGATCACGACGGGCGCTCCGCTCGAGAAGCTCGCGACATTGCTCGCCCGGTTCCGTGACGGCGCGCGCGAGGCCGGACGCAACGCCGACGGCATGCCCAAGGTGCTGCAGCTGCACCTGTCGTGGGCCGAGACCGACGAGCTGGCGATGCGCAACGCCCTCTCCGAGTGGCCCAACGGCGGCATGCGATTCCCGCGCAGCGACATCCGCTCGCCATTCGAGTTCGAGCAGTTCGCCCGTACCGTTCGACCCGAGGACTTCACCGACCGCATGGTCGTCTCGGCGGACCCCGCCGTGCACCGCGCCGCGATCCAGCGCCTCCTCGATCTCGGTTTCGACCGCATCTACCTGCACAACGCGGGTCGCAACCAGCGCGAGTTCCTCGAGGTCTTCGGTCGCGAAGTGCTGCCCGGGTTGCGTTCGTGACCGATGCAGCGGATGTCCCGGGTGCGTCGATCTCGTGGACCCTGGTCATCCCCGTGAAGGGCGCTCCGGCGGCCAAGACACGGCTGGCACCCGAGGTCGCCGACGATGCACGGGCCATGCTCGCGCGGGCGTTCGCGCTCGACACGATCGCGGCCGCGCTCGCCGCGCGGTCGGTGGCTCGTGTCATCGTGGTCGGCGACGACCCCGGGCTCGCGGGGGGTGCCGAGTTCCTCGCCGAGCCGATCGACGTGCCGCGCAGCCTCGGCGGGGCGATCGCGCACGGCATCGCGCACGCGCGGGCGGGCCTCGACGGGCTCAGCCGGCTCGACCGGCGCGAGGGCATCGCAGTGCTGCTCGGCGACCTGCCGGCACTGCGGCCCGACGAGCTCGACACCGCGCTCGAGGCCGCGTCGCGGCATCCGCTCGCCTTCGTGCGCGACGCCGACGCAACCGGCACGACGCTCGCGACAGCGACGGCCGGCGCGACCGCCGCGTTCGAGCCGCGGTTCGGCCCCGACTCCGCAGCGCGGCATGTGGCTGCGGGGTTCGTCGAACTCGCGGCATCCGACCTCACCGGACTCACTCGCGACGTCGACACGGTCGACGCACTCGAAGCCGTGCTGCACGATGGAGTCGGCGACCACACCGCCGAAGTCGTCGCGCACCTCGCCGATCGAAAGGGAACGATATGACGCTCACCCTCGGATACAAGGCCTCGGCCGAGCAGTTCGCCCCCCGCGAGCTGGTCGAGATCGCGGTCGCCGCCGAGGCCAACGGCTTCGAGTCGGTGTTCACGAGCGACCACTTCCAGCCGTGGCGGCATGCGGGTGGGCACGCCCCGTTCTCGCTCGCGTGGATGGCCGCGGTCGGCGAGCGCACGTCGACGATCCGCATCGGCACGAGCGTGATGACGCCGACGTTCCGGTACAACCCGGCGGTGCTCGCGCAGGCGTTCGCGTCGCTCGGCGTGCTCTACCCGGGGCGCATCATCGCGGGCTTCGGCACGGGTGAGGCGCTCAACGAGATCGCGACGGGGTTCCGCGGTGCGGGCGAGCAGGACTGGCCCGAGTTCAAGGAGCGGTTCGCGCGCCTGCGCGAGTCGGTGCGCCTGATGCGGGCGCTGTGGAAGGACGAGCGCGTCAATTTCGAGGGCGAATACTACTCGACGCATGACGCGTCGATCTACGACCGACCGGATGCCCCGGTGCCGGTGTACATCGCCGCAGGCGGGCCGACCGTGGCGAAGTACGCCGGCCGCGCCGGCGACGGGTTCATCTGCACGTCGGGCAAGGGTGCCGGGCTCTACGTCGATCAACTCATTCCCGCCGTTCGCGAGGGCCTGGCTGCCCGCACCGACGAACGCACGTTCGACGCACTCGACCGGATGATCGAGATCAAGGTCTCGTACGACACCGACGCCACCGCGGCGCTCGAGAACACGCGGTTCTGGTCGCCGCTCTCGCTCTCGGCCGAGCAGAAGCACGACATCACCGACCCCGTCGAGATGGAGGCCGCCGCCGACGCCCTGCCCATCGAGCAGATCGCCAAGCGCTGGATCGTGGGCAGCGACCCCGACGAGGTCGTGGCCGGTATCAAGCAGTACGTCGACTGGGGCTTCAACCACCTCGTGTTCCACGCGCCCGGGCACGACCAGTTGCGCTTCCAGGAGCTGTTCGCCCGCGACCTCGCGCCGCGGCTGCGGGCGCTCTGAGGGCGGGCGCCGGTTCAGCGAACCTGGGCCAGCCTCTCGTGACAACCATGGTTGTGCAACTTAGGTTGTCGGAATGACGAACGAAACCACTGCAACCGACGCTCCGGTGAGCGAGACGCCGGCGAACGAGGCGCTGGTACGTGAGCTCATGCGGGCAATCGAGTCGGGCGAGCACGGCGATGCGCTCGCGCGATTCTTCACTGATGACGCGGAGCAGGTCGAGTACCCGAGCATCATGCGACCTGCGGGCGGGTCGCGTGGAGTGCAGGCCATGCTCGACGGCTCGGTCGCGGGCGCGCAGATGCTCGCCGAGCAGTCGTACGACGTGCTCGAGTTCATCGACGGCGGCGACCGTGCCGCCGTGCGCCTGACCTGGCGCGCGACGACGGCCACCGCGATCGCCGGCCTGCCCGCCGGCTCGACGCTCACCGCCCACATCGCGCAGTTCTACGAGTTCCGCGACGGGCGCATCATCCGACAGCGCTCGTACGACTGCTACGAGCCGCTTGGCGCGGCGAGCGTCTGATCGGCCGCACCGAGCGCGACCTCTGGTCCATGGGTCTCCCTGGGCGCGCTCGGGGGTATGACCAGACGCGCCGGTCGTCGCCTGGTCGAGGAACTCGAGGGCGAAGCTGAACTGACGGCGCTGGCGAACTCGGTGATCGAACGCGTCGGGCAGCCCTCCGCGGGCAGCCCGTTCCTGCATGAGTCGGAGCGCACGGTGCGCGAGGGCACTGACTGGTGATCTCCCACGGCGACATCGTATGGGTCGACTTCGGGTCGCCCCGTGGATCGGAATCGGCAAAGCGTCGGCCGGCGGTCGTCATGCAGGAAGACTGGCTGCTTGCCACCCAGATCGCGACGGTCCTCATCGTGCCGCTGACGTCGAACGTCGCACTTGAAGCATTCCCCGGCAACGTGCTCGTACCGGTCGACGCTTCTGGACTCGGTAAGGACTCCGTCGCGGTGGTGTCCCAGGTAGGCCCGGTCAGCCGCGAATTCCTCGGACCGTACCCGGTCGGGCACGTACCCGGCTACATGCTCTCCAAGATCGCCGACGGTATCCGACTGGCCATGGGCATCTGAGCCCGCTCACCGCCTGCATGGGGTTCGGTCAGCGCGCCACCCGGTAGCGCAGGTAGACGACTCCTGAATCGAAGGTGCGGGACTCGACGAGTTCGAGATCCACCTGGCGCTCGTGCTGGGGAAAGAACGGAATGCCACCGCCCACCAGCACCGGGTACACAACGACCCGGTACTCGTCGATCAGGCCCGACGCGGCCGCCTCGGCGGCGAGAACCGCACCGCCGATCGCGATGTCGCCTTCGCCCGGTTCGGCTCGCAACCGCTCGATCTCGCCCACCAGGCCATCTGAGGCCAAGCGGGCGTTGCCCTGCACCTCGGACAGCGTGGTGGAGAACACCACCTTCGGGAGGGGCTTCCAGAGTGCGGCCCACTCGAGCTCTGCGTCGTCGAGCGATTGCTCCTGCTCGGCGGTCTCCCAGTACAGCATCGCCTCGTACAGCCGCCGTCCCAACAGGTGCACGCCGACATCTCGAATCTCGTCGATCCAGAAGCGAAAGACGTCTTTGTCGGGCACTGCCCAGTCGAAGCCGCCGTCGGGCCCGACGATGTAGCCGTCGAGCGAGACGCTCATCGAATACGTCACGCTGCGCATCGGGAGTCCTCGTCGGTCGGTCTCACGGCGCCGGCTGCACCACCAGTCCGGTACCGCCACCCCTGCGAACGGGTTCAGCTGCTGCGGTCATGAGCCCGTCGGCATCGACCTCGATGGCGGCCACCGCACCGATCTCGGCCGGGTTCCCGAACCGGTGGCCGTACGGCGTGAGCTCGGAGGCGTAGGCGTCGAGGAACGCCTGCTCGGCAGAGACATTGGCCGTGTTGCGCTGGGACGCCCGGGGCGCAGCCACGGCCTCGGGCAGGGTCATCCCGAGGTCGATGCGGTTCATCAGCACCTGGGTGACCGTCGTGATGATCGTCGACCCGCCTGGGGAGCCGACCACGAACCGCACATCACCGCCGTCGAGCACGATGGTCGGCGACATCGACGACCGCGGGCGCTTGCCGGGCTCGACGATGTTCGGGTCGGCCGGGTTCGGCACGAAGTTGAAGTCGGTGAGCTCGTTGTTCAGCAGAAACCCGCGCCCCGGCACCGTCATGCCCGAGCCGCCGGTCTGCTCGATCGTGAGCGTGTAGGCGACCGCGTTGCCCCACTGGTCGACGACTGACAGGTGGGTCGTCGAGATGTTCTCGGTGTCGACGTCGACTTCGGCGGCCGCGGTGACGCAGCCGGCTGCGTCGAGCGGCGCGGGGGCGACGGGCTTGACCGATGCGGCATCGGGGTCGATCACGCAGGCGCGCGCGTCGGCGAAGTCCTGGCTGAGCAGGGTCGCGGTCGGCACGTCGACGAACGCCGGGTCGCCGACGTACGCGTTGCGGTCGGCGAACGCGTGCGCGGTGGCCTCGAGGTAGAGGTGCAGGGCCTGGGGCACCTCCTCGGCGGCGAGGTCGTAGTTCTCGAGGATGTTCAGCGACTCACCGACCGTGGTGCCGCCCGACGACGACGGCGCCATGCCGTACACGTCGAGCCCGCGGTACTCGATGCGGGTCGGATCCTGGAAGAGCACCTCGTAGTCGGCGAGGTCGTCGGGCGTCATGAAGCCGGGAAACGCGGGCAGCGTCGCGGCGGGGTCGGTCTCGGGATCCTGCACGATGGCCGCGATCTCGTCGGCGAGCGCTCCCTCGTAGAACCGGTCGGTGCCGTGGACCGCGATCTCGCGGAGCGTCGTCGCCAGGTCGGGGTTCGTGAACGTCGACCCGACCTCGGGCGGGGCGCCGTTCGGCAGGAACAGCTCGGCCGTGGCGGGGAAGGCCGCGAACCGCGCCTGGTTCGCGGCGGTCTGCGCGGCGAAGGTTTCGTCGACGCGGAAGCCGCGGGTCGCGAGCAGGATCGACGGCTTCAGCATCTCTTTCAGCGATTCGGTGCCGAACTCGTCGAGCGCAGCCTCCCACGTCGCGAGGGTGCCGGGGACGCCGACCGAGAGGCCCGATGACACCGCGGCGGCGAACGGATACGGCAGGCCGGTGGCCGGGTCGATGAACGCGTCGCTCTGCATTTCAGCGGGCGCCGTCTCGCGTCCGTCGATCGTGGTCACCTCGCCGGTCGCCGCGTCGAAGTACACGAAGTAGCCGCCGCCGCCGATGCCCGCGCTGTAGGGCTCGGTCACGCCGAGCGCCGCGGCGGTGGCGACCGCGGCATCGGCGGCATTGCCGCCCTTGCGAAGCACCTCGAGGCCGATGGCGCTCGCCTCGGCGTCGACCGATGACACGGCGCCGCCGAAGCCCGTCGACGTCGATGGGGCCGGTGGCGCTGGACGCCCCGCGGCAGACGCGGGCGCCCCGACGGCGACGGCGCCGACGGCCAGCACGGCGCCGAGCGCGAGGCTGAGACCGCGGAAAGCGGAGCGATGAGTGACGTGGACCATGAGAACCCCCCGAATTGGGCACAACGGCGACGAATGCCCTCACCGTAGCCCGCGGTCGGGGTCGGCGGCAATGGTCGTCTCGTCGCCGCATGCCCCAGATCCTGAGTGTTCGCCGCCGATCGATGACGGATGTCGCGGCTCGGCGTAGCCTGAACGCATGCGCGCCCGACCAGGCTCCGGGGCGTCCCGACGGCTGAGCCGCTGGATCCCCGCCATCACCGCGCCGATCGCGATCGGCGTCGCCGTCGTGGTCGTGCCGATGCAGGCGAACGCGGCCGTCGACCTGCCCGACCTCACCCCCGCCGAACTGCTCGAGTTCGCGGCGGCGAGCGATGTCGATGCCCTGTCGGGCACGGTCGAGCAGACCTCAGAACTCGGGCTCCCCGATCTGTCGGGCCTCACCGGCACGATGGGCGGGGGTGCCGGCGGCAGCGGCGGGTTCGGATCGGGCGGCGGCCCGGGCGGGCCGGGCGCATCGGACGAAGCCGGTGACGCGGCATCCGCCACCGATCTCGACGACCTCATCTCGCTCGCGACCGGCACGCACACCGCCCGGGTCTACCTCGACGGCATGAACGCGCGCCTGCAGGTGCTCGACGACCTCGCCGAGCGCAACGTCTACGTCACAGAAGACGGCGCGTGGATCTACGATTCCCGCGAGCAGGCGGCCACGCACGTCACCGTCGACCGGGCGGCGGTCGACGCGCTGAAGGCCGAGGCCGAAGCTGACGCCGAGGCCCACGCCGATGCGGCGCGCGACCGGCTCGAGGCCGAGCTCGGCACGCCGCTGCCCACCCCCGACGAGGTGCTCGACCAGGCGCTCGCGCGGCTCGACGAGACCACCGAGGTGAGCGTCGGCACCGACGCGCGCGTCGCGGGTCGCGAGGTCTACGAGCTCGTGCTCGAGCCGCGCGATGCCGACACCCTCATCGGTGAGATCTCGGTGGCCGTCGACGGTGAGACGGGCGTCGCGCTCGCCGCCTCGGTGACCGCGCGCGGGGCCGATGAGCCCGCGTTCAGCGTCGCGTTCACCGAAGTCGCGTTCGACGCGCCCGATGCGTCGGTGTTCGAGTTCACGCCCCCTGAGGGCACCGCGGTGACCGAGCACGAGGTGCCGGTCCCCACGCTCGCCGAGCTCGAGCAGATGAAGGCCGAGCACGACGGCGACGACGGCGAGACGAGCGATCGGATGCCGCGGGCCGAGGTCATCGGTGAGGGCTGGTCGACCGTGGTCGTGCTCCCGATGGCCGCGAGCGGTGCCGATGTGATGGCCGGCCTCGACCCCGAGGCATCCGCTCTTCTCGCAACACTCACCGAGCCGGTCGACGGCGGGCGCATCCTGCAGACCTCACTCGCGACCGTGCTGTTCACCGACGACGGGCGGGTGCTCGCCGGAGCCGTCACCGCCGACCGCCTGCTCGACGCCGCCACGAGCGGGCGTTGACCGACGGATCGCCCGCGGGCGCGGGCACGACTGCTGAGGCGACCACCGGCGACCTCGCGATCGAGACGCACGGCCTCACCAAGCGGTTCCGCTCGCAGGTCGCCGTCGACGGCGTCGACCTCGCGGTGCCGCGCGGCGCGGTGTTCGGGTTCCTCGGGCCGAACGGATCGGGCAAGACGACCACCATCCGCATGCTGCTCGGACTCGTCGCCGCGAGCGCGGGCGGCGCCCGGCTGCTCGGCGCCGACATGCCGCGCCACGTCGACTCGGTGCTGCCGCGCGTCGGCGCCCTCGTTGAGGGTCCGGCCTTCTCGCCCTACCTCTCGGGCGTCGCGAACCTGCGGCGGTTCGATGCCGCCGACCGGCATGCGCCCCGACGCACCCGTTCGGCCCGCGTCGACGAGGCGCTCGACCGCGTCGGACTCTCGCACGCCGGCCGCAAGAAGGTGCACGCGTACTCGCTCGGCATGAAGCAGCGGCTCGGCATCGCGAACGCGCTGCTCATGCGGCGTGAGCTGCTCGTGCTCGACGAGCCGACGAACGGGCTCGACCCGCAGGGCACCCGCGAGGTGCGCGCCCTCATCCGGTCGCTCGCCGACGACGGGACGACCGTGTTCGTGTCGAGCCACCTGCTCGCCGAGGTCGAGCAGGTGTGTTCGCACGTCGGCGTGATGAGTGCGGGAAAGCTCGTGGCGCAGGGCACGCTCGAGGAGTTCCGCAACGCCGGTGAGGCGCGCGTGCTCGTGCGAACACCCGACGCGGCGCCGGCGCGACGGGTGCTGACGCGACTCGGCATGCGCGTCGACGGCGATCTCGGCGTCGGCGGTGGCGGTGGCCGAGTCGTTGTCGCCGCCAGGTTCGCGTCGTCGGATGTCGCGCCCGAGGCCATCGTCGCGGCGCTCGTCGCCGACGGGGTGCGGGTGCGCGGGTTCGAGGTCGAACGCGCGAGCCTCGAGCAGCGCTTCGTCGAGCTCACCGGTGAGGGGTTCGACGTTGTCCAGTGAGGGTGAGGGCGGCCCCGGGGGTCTCGATACGCCTCCTTCGTCGGCTACTCGACCGGCGGGGGCGGGTCTCGAGACGCCTCCTTCGTCGGCTCCTCGAGCGGCGGGGGCGGGTCTCGAGACGCCTCCTTCGTCGGCTCCTCGAGCGGCGGGGGCGGGTCTCGAGACGCCTCCTTCGTCGGCTCCTCGACCGGCGGGGGCGCACGGCGGCACCCTCGCGCTCTTCGCCTCCGAACTGCTCACGCTATTCCGACGCCGTCGCACGTGGGCCCTGCTCGGCGCCCTCGCGCTGATCCCGGTCCTCATCGCCGTGGCGATCCGCGTCGCGGGCGACGCCCCGAGCGGGCGCGGTCCGGCGTTCCTCGGGCAGATCACCGAGAACGGCCTGTTCGTCGGCGTCACGGCCATGGTCGTGGCGATCCCGCTGTTTCTGCCGCTCACGATCGGCGTCGTCGCGGGCGACACCGTCGCGGGCGAGGCGAGCCACGGCACCCTGCGCTACCTGCTCATCGCGCCGGCGGGCCGCATCCGCCTGCTCATCGTCAAGTACACGGCCACGGCCGTGTTCTGCGCCGCGGCGACCCTCACGGTCGTCGTCGTCGGCACGATCATCGGCTGGGCGCTGTTCCCCGTGGGGCCGATCGCCCTGCTGTCGGGGGCGACCGTGAGCGTCGGCGAGGGGCTGCTGCGCTTCGTCGCCATCGCCGCCTACGTCACCGTGTCGCTGCTCGGCCTGTCGGCGATCGGACTGTTCCTCTCGACGCTCACGACGGTGCCGGTCGGGGCGATGGCCGCGACGGCCATCCTGGCCGTGGTCGCGCAGATCATGGGTGCGCTGCCGCAACTCGAGTGGCTGCATCCGTGGCTCTTCACGCAGTACTGGCTCGGATTCGCCGACCTGCTGCGCCAACCGCCGGTGTTGGACTCGTTCGCCGACAACGCACTGCTTCAGGCCGGCTACCTCGTGGTGTTCGGCGCGCTCGCGGTGAGCCGCATGCTCACGAAAGACGTGCTCTCGTGAACGCTACGCCGTGCGCGCCGTGATGGTGCGGTCTCCGGCGCTCGGCGGCAGCGCGCAGTAGTCGTAGAAATAGCGCAGCGGCGCGTCGTCGTCGGTGACGTCGACGATGACGGATGCCCCGGCGTGCGGCAGCTCGTCGCCCGCGAGGGTCCACAACGAGAAGTGCCACATGCCGCGCGCCGACACGGTGAGCAGGTCGCGGCCGTCGATGACGAGCACCGTGTCGTGCTCCTCACCGGGCATGGTTCCCGCGCGGAACGGGTCGACCGTGGTCGCGCGCAGGTCGGCCTCGGCGACGGCGCCCACCGATACGCGAAGGGTGTGCTGGCCCGCAGCCTCGAGCCGTTCAGCGAGGTCGTCGGCGAACCGGGCGGCACGAGGTTCGTCGGCTCCGTCGACGGCGATCAGGCGTCTGCCGCGCGGCGAGTTGTGCAGGAACTCGGCGACGATGCCGTCGAGCATCTCGGTTCGGTTCTGGATCGTCAGCGGCTTGGGCATGACTTCAGGCTACGCCCGGACGCTCGCCACACCCCCGGCTCATCTCCGCGTTCCAGCCCGGCGCAAGTGAGGAGAATTGCACTGACGGCGGCTGGGAGGCGCCCTGGGCGCAATTCTCCTGAATTAGGCGAGGGATTCGCCGGTGGGCAGTGGCGCCGGCAGCGGTACGGGCTGCGGCACGGGCAGCGGCGCGCCCGCGATGCCCGCGTACGCAATGAGGGGGCGGCCGGTCGCCGGGTGTTCGATGACGGATGCCTCGACGCCCCACACGTCGCGGATGAGCTCGGGTTCGAGCACCGCATGAGGGTCGCCTGCGGCGACCACCCGACCCTCGGCGAGCACCACGACATGGTCGGCGTACGCGGCGGCGAGTGAGAGGTCGTGCAGCGCAGCGAGCACGGTGAGCCCTCCCCGAGCGAGCTCGCGCACGAGCCCGAGCATCGTCAACTGCGCGCGGATGTCGAGGTGATTCGTCGGCTCGTCGAGCAGCAGCAGTTGGGGCTCCTGAGCGAGGGCGCGGGCGAGGTTGACGCGCTGGCGTTCGCCGCCCGACAGCGAACCGTAGTCGCGATCGGCGAGGTCGAGCAGCCCGGCGTCCTCGAGCCCACGGGCCACGATCGCCCGGTCGCGCTCGCTCGGCCCCGAGAAGGCGCCGAGGTGCGGGGTGCGCCCGAGGGCGACGACTTCGGCGACCGTGAGGCCCGGGGCATCCGTGACCTCTTGCTCGGCGAGCGCGATCGCGCGCGCCCGATCGCGCCGTCGCAGGGAGGCGAGGTCGCGGTCGCCGAACCTGGCGGCTCCGGCGTCGGCCCGCTCGATGCCGGCGATGAGGTGCAGCAGCGTGCTCTTGCCTGCGCCGTTCGGGCCGAGCAGTGCGCCGACCGCCCCGGCGGGCACGGTGCAATCGAGGTCGTCGATGATGAGCCGGTTGCCGCGGGTGAAGCGCACCCGGTCGACCCGAAGGCCGTCGGCGTGGCCGGCGCCGGTCATCGCAGCCCCCTGTTCCGCAGCAGGAGCAGGGCGAACACCGGACCGCCGATGAGGGCGGTGAGGATGCCGACGGGCAGCTCGCGTGGGTCGAAGAGCGTTCGGGCGCCGGTGTCGACCCAGACCAGGAAGATCGCTCCGGCGAGCGCCGACAGCGGCAGCAGTGCACGGTGGCGGGAGCCGACGATGAGCCGCACGCCGTGGGGGAGGATGAGGCCGACGAATCCGATCGACCCGCTCACGGCCACGAGCGCTCCGGTGAGCAGTGCGGTCGCGGTGAGCAGCAGGGCACGGCTGCGGCCGACGTGCACGCCGAGGGCGGCTGCGGCGGTGTCGCCGAACGCGAAGGCGTCGAGGGTCTTCGCGCTCGTGAGCAGCGGGATGCCGATGACGAGGACGGCTCCCCCGGCGATCGCGACCGAGGTCCAGTCGGTGCCCGCGAGCGAGCCGAGCAGCCAGTTCAGGATCTCGCGGTAGCTGTCGCCGGTCGCGCTCCAGAAGATGACGAGGCTCGTCACCGCGCCGAACACCGAGGCGACCGCGAGCCCGGCGAGCACGGTGCGGGTGGGGGTGAGCGAGCCGCCCGCCCCGGCCCGGCCGCCGCTTGCGCCGGCAGCGAGGGTGAGGGTGGCGGCGAGGGCGACGAGCGCACCGAGGAACGCCGCGACCGGGAGCAGCAGGCCGACGCCGAGCACGATCACGATGACCGCGCCGACGGAAGCGCCCGACGACAGGCCGAGCAGGTAGGGGTCGGCGAGCGGATTGCGGGTCAGGGCCTGCATCACCGCACCGCACAGCGCCAAGCCCGCGCCGACCGCGGCGGCGGTGAGCACGCGGGGCATGCGCAGCTCCCACACGATGCCGTCGCGCAAAGGGCTCAGGGTCGGCTCGCCGATGCCGAGATGCGCGGCGATGCTCGCGAACACGTCGGCGGGGGCGAGCGCGGCGGGTCCGATCGTGACGGCCACGATGACGGATGCCCCGAGCAGGACGATGAGGCCCACGGCCCACGCCCCCGTGCGCACGCCCCGGCCCACCGGTCGCCCGGGTCGAGCGGGTCGAGCGGTTTGAGCAGGCGCGCCAGCGCCACGGCCCGCGCCCGGGCCCACGGCATCCACCCACGTTCCGAAAACAGGAACCGGTTGCTCGGAGGGGCCGCCCGCGCCTGTTCCCAGCTCCGCGTCGGCGCGTCTTCCTGTTTTCGGAACGCGCGTGACGGGCGTGACGGACGGGGTGGGGCGCGTCATCAGCCGAGCGCCTCCAACTGGTCGACGAGCGACGCCACCGCGCCGACGTTGCGCACACCGGCTTCGGTCGCCGGGAAGTCGACGACCAGATACCGCTGCTGCGCCACCGCGGGCAGCGCCGCGGTCGCGGGGTTCGACTCGAGATGCTCGATCTTCTGCTCGGCCGTGTTCCACGCCGCGTCGACGAGCACGATGACGTCGGGGTTCGCGGCGACGATCGCCTCCCAGCCCATCGCCGTCCAGGTGTCTTCGACGTCGGCGGCGACGTTCTCGAGCCCGGCGGCCTGCATGATCATCTGCGGCGCGCCGATGCCCGCACCGACATAGGGGGTGTCGTCGCCCGAGCTGTACCAGAGCGCCGTGAGGCCGTCGGCGTTGGGCTCGATCGCGTCGAGCTCGGCGCGCTGTTGCGCCACGAGCTCGGCCGCGGCATCCGAAACACCGAAGATCGCACCCGCCTCTTCGAACTCGCGGAAGACCTCGTCGAACGTGAGCGGGTTCGGCATGTAGCCCTCGCCCTTGCACGCGGCGGGCGCCACGTAGCTCGCGACGCCGAGCTTGGCGAGCGTGTCGCGGTCGCCGGCCCCCTCGGCCGAGAGGTTCGACTCCCAGCCGGCGAACACGAGGTCGGGCTCGAGGGCGAGCGTCGCCTCTTGCGACGGCACCTTCTCGGAGAGCACGTCGATGCCGGATGCCGCATCCGCGAGCTCTTCGGGAACCGGGCCGTCACTGAACGCGCTGCCGATGACGCGATTCTCGAGTCCGAGCGCGAGCATGAGCTCGAGCGTCGACGACTTCACGGTGACGACGCGCTCGGGCGCCGACTCGAACGTCACCTGGGTGCCGCAGTTGTCGATCGCGAACGGGTAACCGGATGACCCGGTGTCAGTGTTCGCCGGTTCGTTCGCGGTTGATTCGGGCGACGCGGTCGAGGTGCCGGCGCAGCCGGCCAGCAGCAGTGCGGCGGCCGGGAGTGCAACGGCAAGAGCCAGGGAGCGGGGGAAGGGCATGGGGCCTCCGGGACGGTGTGCAAGTGACATTCCGACGGTGTCGGCGACTCGCGACCCAATCCCGGGCCACTCACACCGGTCAGATCCAGACCGGCGGTCGGTTCCATCGTAGTCCCGCGGTGAGGGCCTGTCAGCCGATCGCGCTCACGACCCCACCACTCGTCGACTCACGCCAGTCCGAGCATCACCGACGCGGTGACGGCGAGCACGATTCCCGTGGCCTGCACCGCGTTGACCCGCTCGCGCAGCAGCACCCAGGCCAGCAGCACGGTAGCGACGGGGTACAGGTTCACGAGCACCGCGACCACGGCGACGCTGCCCGCGTGCAGGGCGACCATGAGCAGCACGTTCGCGCCGCCGATGAGCAGGCCCGCGATGGCGGCGAGCAGGCGTGCGCGGTTGCGCCGCGTGTAGTCGTCGACGGTGACCATGGCCGAGCCGGGCGTCGGTGTGGTCGAGAGGTGCGCAGCCGTGGCGGAAGCGGCAGCCGCAGCCGCGTGCCCCGGGCCTGGCTGGGGCGCCTCGTGCGCCGGGCCTGGCTGGGACGCCTCGTGCGCATCGAGCACAGCCACGAATCGGCGCACCGCAGGCACCGCGCGCGAGAGCCCGACAAGTCCGAGCAGCAGCACGAACCCGAGCGTGGTGTCGAGGAATACGGGCACCATGCCCGCGTCGTCGGGCACCGCGTCGAGTGCGACCGTGGCGAATCCGAGGCAGAGCCCCGCGATCACCGCGTACAGCAGTGTGCGAGGCCGAGCGCCGCGGGTGTCGACGCGACGTTCGACGCTGATGAGCACCGAACCGAGGATGGCGAGGGCGATCGCGGCCCATGCGACTGGGCCGAGCTCGTCGCCGATCGCGAACGCCACCACCACGGGCACGGCCGAGCTCAGCAGGGCCATGAGGGGTGACATGAGCGAGATGGGCCCGGCCGCGAGGGCGGCGTAGAAGGCGAGGAAGCCGATCGCCGCCAGCACGCCCGCGATGATGCCGCCGGCCACCGCGGACTGCGACCAGACGCCGCCGGCCGCGAGCAGCGCGATGACGAGCACGATCGCCGCGAACGCGTAGTTGATGGTGCTCGCGGCGAGCACGGGGATGCGGCGCGCGGCGACACCGCCGAAGTAGTCGCCGACGCCGTACAACAGTGCCGACCCGAGCGCGAGCACGACGATGAGGGTCATCACGTCAGTCTGCCCTGATCTGTACGGGGTGGGAGCCTGGGCCCGTTACGAGGTGGGTCGCCCGAGTGCCACCCCGAGGTCGATGGCGGCTCCCGCGAGGGCGGACGAGGTGGCGAGATCGCGCATCCAGAGTGGCACCGCGCGCGCGACGACACCGGCCCCTTCGAGCGGCGCCAGCGCCGGGGCATCCGTTTCGTCGACGAGCCAGCCGTCGAGCAGCCCGCCCCTTGAGCGCGCACCGTAGTGACGGCCGACCGCCTCGGCGCTCGTCTCGACGCCGATGACCGGAAGGCACGCGTCGGCCATGCCGCGCACCACCTTTCCGCCGATGATGGGCGAGAGGCCGACCACCGGAGCCTGCGTGGTGGCGATGGCCTCGCGGATGCCCGGTATCGAGAGGATCGTGCCGATCGAGACGACCGGATTCGACGGGGCGAACAGCACGAGATCGGCCTCGATGATCGCCTCGACGACTCCGGGTGCGGGGCGCGCCGCATCGAGGTTGCGCTGCCGGAATGCACGCGCCGGAAGCATCGCCCGATGCCGGGTCCACCACTCCTGGAAGTGCAGCTCGCGCTCGCCGCCCGGCGCATCGGGGTCGGCGACGAGCACGTGCGTGTCGACCTCGGTGTCGGTCGCGGGGATCAGCCGCACCCCGAGCGGCCAGCGACCCTGCAGCCGCTCGGCGACCTGCGATGGCGTCTCGCCCTCGCGCAGCCACGACGTGCGGGCGAGATGCGTGCCGAGGTCGAGGTCGCCGAGGGTGAACCACGGCCAGCCGACGCCCCACTCGCGAAGTTCGGCGGCGACGCGTTCGGTCTCGCCCGCACGACCCCAGCCCCGCTCGGTGTCGTTGACACCGGCGAGCGAGTACAGCAGCGAGTCGAAGTCGGGCATCAGGCGCACGCCCGCGAGCCACAGGTCGTCGCCGGTGTTCACGATGACGGTGACGGATGCCTCGCCGCCGTCTCTCCCGTCGGGCCGGTCGCCTGCGGTGCGGCCTTCGCCGCCTTCGCCGCCGTGCGCATCGCCGGAAGCGGGCTCGGGCCAGCGCCGCCGCACCTCTTCGCGCACGCCGCGCACGAAGCGCGCGCCGCCGACTCCACCCGCGAGCACCGTGATCTTCACCCTGCCACGCTATCGGCGCCGCGAGGCGCGGGCGACGGCGCACGGCCGCGCTGGCGCACGGCACGGCCGCACGGCCGCGCCGGCGCACGGCCCCGCAGCCGCACGGTTGCGGGTTCCCAGTCGTTCAGCACTGGCGCGTGTCGCACCGATCACGCAGTGCGCGCGCGGGCGAGTTCGAACCGGGCGCGCCCGCCGAGTCGCGGAGCTTGCTGCGGATCGATATGCGGTGGCGGAATGAACCAGACTTCGTTGCGGCCCGCGCGTATTCGCCACCCGTCGCGATGCACCATGTGATGGCAGAAACTGCAGAGCATCACGCCGTTCTCGAGGTCGCTCGGCCCGTCGTCGCGATGCCACCAGAGGATGTGGTGCGCCTCGACGTAGGAGATGTTCTGGCCGCACGACGCGCAACCTCCGTCGCGCTCGCCGAGCGCGAGGCGTTGCGCGCGGGAGAAGAACCGTGCGGCGCGCCCGAGGTCGAGGGGAATGCTGTCGCCGCCGAGCACGGCGGGGATGAGCTCGGCATCGGCGGCCATGCGCCTCGCTGTGCCGGCCGAGATGGGCTGTTCGAGGCCGTCGATGCGCGCATGCCCGACGCCGTCGACGAGGGCGTCGAGGTCGAGGCGAACCACGACCGCGGTCTTCACGAGCGGGGTCAGCGTCTGCGTGCACCCGAGTGTGTGCCGCGCCAGCATGGCGAGTGCGTCGACCTGGATCTGCGGGATCGTGCGCTCGTCGTCGACCGCGGGCCCCGGTTCGCACTCGGTGGGCTCGCGTCGACGCAGCACGTCGCTGACGAGTGCCTCGATCGCCGCCTTGATCGGCGCGGCCGACTCGGGGTCGAGCCGGGCATGCAGGTGCACCATGCCGTTGCCGGCCTCGCGCATGGTGAGTGAACGCTCGCCACGCAGGAGTTCTTCGCAGGGTTCGACACCGTCGGCGTCGAGTCGGGCCTCGGCCTCGCGCACGCCACGCATGAGGAGTTCGAGCGGCACCTGCGTGGCGAGTTCGACGAGCGCGCCCTCGGCGACGTCGGCGAGTGCGGGATCAGCGCGCAATGCGACCCGGTCGAGCATCGACGTGATCGCGGATGCCGCGTCGATGCCGATCGCTGCGGTCTGCAGAGCGGCCGCGACGTGTGGATGCTTCGACGCCACGCGCTCGCCACCGAACGTCTGCCGCTCGGCCGTGGCCGCGCCGACGCCGATCAGCCTGGCCGCGTCGCTGCGCGTCGACCCGGTCGATGCCGCGATCAGCCGCACAGGATTGTGGAACCCCCGCGCCTTCGCGAGCCCGATGTCACCGAACTCGGGGCCTGAGCGCCGCGCTACCTCGGCGGCGACCCGGGCCAGTACCACCTCGGCGTCGCGCCGCACCCGAGCGAGCAGGTCGGTGACCGCGACGAGGCCCGAGTCGCTCATCTGCTCGAGTTCGGACTGTGTCGTGCCGGGAATCGCACCGAACGCGGGCATCGAATCGGCCCACGCGCCCCGCAACGCGTCGAGGTCTCGCTCGAGCGGTGCGAGCGGTTGCGGGCTGCGTTCCATGGTTCGATCCTGCACCCACCCACTGACATCAGGATCGCAACGGAAATAAACGCTGATCGGGAGAATCGACCTGTGGATAACTTCGCGCGAAGCTCGCCTGTGGAGGACGAGTCGGCACAACGAGACATCCGATACCCGCGACATCCGACCGCTCGCGAACGCGCCGCGGCAGGCTCGCGAACGCGCCGCGGCAGGCTCGCGAACGCGGTTCCCGTAACTCCACCTCTGGCATTCGCGCGCCGACGGGTACACGATGGATGCACGGATCCGCAGCGGCGCGGGAGGCCACATGAACCAGGTACCCACCTCGACCCACCGCACGGTCGCCCTCGTGGGCGCGGCCGGCGCGGGCAAGACGACGCTCGCCGAGGCGATGCTGCTCCGGGCGGGAGTCATCCCGAGGGCGGGCACCGTCGAGCAGGGCACGACGGTCTGCGACCATGAGCCCGAAGAGATCGCCCGGGGAACATCCCTCGGGCTTTCGCTCGCCCACCTCACCTGGCGGCCCGGCGATGCAGGCGGCAGCAGCGCCGGAGCCGCCGACGGCGAGTGCACGATCACGCTTGCCGACACGCCTGGGCGGTCGGATTTCGTCGGCTCGGTCGACGTCGCGCTGGCGGTGGCGGATGTCGCGGTGGTGGTCGTGAGCGCGGTCGACGGGGTCACGGCGGGCACACGGTTCGTATGGGGCGCCGCAGAGGCGGCGGGACTGCCGCGTATCGTCGTGATCACGCAGGAGGACAAGACGCGCGCCGACTTCCATCGCGTGCTCGGAGAGCTGCGCGCAGCGTTCGGCGATCGCCTGTGGCCGCTCGAGCTGCCGCTCGGTGAAGAGCAGTCGTTCCACGGCATCGCCGACGTGCTCAGTGAGCAGGCGCTCGAGTACGACGAGTCGGGTCGCCACCACGACGGCCCGATGCCGGCCGACGCCGAAGCCGAGGAGCACCAGATGCACCTCGACGTCACCGAAGAGATCGTCTCGCACGACGACGAGCAGCTCGAGGCCTACCTCGAGGGCAACGAGCCGTCGCCCGCCGAGCTCGAGCGCACGCTCGCGAGGGAAGTCGCGTCAGGCGGCGCGGTGCCGGTGATCGTCTGCTCCGGCGTGACCGGCACGGGCGTCGACCGCGTGCTCGACCTGCTCTGCGAGTTGTCGCCGTCGGCTCTCGAGCGCGAGGCGCGCATCGTCGTCGGCGGGTCGCCGAAGGGCGCGAACGGCACGGATGCCGCGACCGGGGCATCCTCTGCTTCGAAGGGCGGCGGCAGCGGGGCAGAACTCCGCGTCGCCCCGAACCCCGACGGCGAGGCGCTCGTGTACGTCTTCCGCACGGTGGCCGATCCGTTCGTCGGACAGGTCTCGATGCTCAAGGTGCTCTCGGGCGTGCTGCACCCGAGCGACCGGCTGCACAACGCCACCACCGGCGCCGATGAGCGCATCCACGGGCTCTTCCAGCTGCGGGGCGCCGAGCACCTGCAGGTCGGGGCGCTGCGCGCGGGCGAGGTCGGCGCCGTCGCCAAGCTCACCGGGTCGCCGTCGGGCACGCTGCTCTGGTCGCGCCCGAGCGGCACCGCCCGCCCGGCCCCGTTGCCGACGCGCCCCGCGGTGTTCGCGGTGAGCCTCACCCCGGCCACGCAGTCGGACGACGAGAAGATGTCGACCGCGCTCGGGCGGCTCGTCGCCGAGGACCCGACGCTCGTCATCGACCGTGCGGGCGATCAGACCATCCTGCGCGGCCTCGGTGACATGCATGTCGAGGTCGCCGTCGAGCGTCTCGCCCGCGTCTTCGGGGTGCACGTCGACACCGGCCCCGCGCCTGTGGCGTACCGCGAGACGATCGCGGGCAGCGCCGACGTCGAGGGCAAGCTCAAGAAGCAGTCGGGCGGCCACGGGCAGTTCGCCGTGGTGCAGCTTCGCGTCTCGCCCCTGAAACCGGGCGAGGGGTTCGAGTTCGTCGACTCGGTGGTCGGCGGCTCGGTGCCCCGCACCTACATTCCCGCGGTCGAGAAGGGCGCACGCGATGCACTCGCCGGGGGCGGTCCGCAGGGTCATCCGGTCGTCGACGTGCGTGTCGAACTGTACGACGGCAAGTCGCACTCGGTCGACTCCTCGGAGATGGCGTTCCGCACCGCGGCCTCGATCGGCGTGAAGGCCGCGCTCGCCGAGGCCGGCACCGTGATGCTCGAGCCGGTGTCGGTCGTGACGGTGACCGTGCCGGCCGACCTGCAGGGCACCGTGCTGACCGACCTGTCGGGCCGCCGCGGCCGGGTGAGCGCGACCGAGACGGCCGACGACGGCCGGGCCCGGGTCGTCGCGAGCGTGCCCGAGGCCGAGCTCAGTCGCTACGTGCTCGACCTGCGCTCGATGACGGGCGGGCAGGCCGAACTCACGATCACCCCCGACCGTTACATGAAGGTGCCGAGCGGCGCGAAGGTCTGAGCCGCTCACCGCTTGAGCTCGCTCACCGCCCGCTGCGCGTCGGCGTGTGCCCCTCGCGGGTCTCCTCGGGCATGGCCATCTCGGCGCGCAGCCCGAGCAGCCGAATGGGCCGGTCGGGCTCGATGCGCGCAACGAGGTCCATCACGCGCGCCATCACCTCGTCGCGGTCGACGGAAAGGACCACCGCCTCCACACGGCAGTTTGAGGGTGAGCCCCATCCGGCCTTCGATACATCTGACATGCTGCGCGGATGTGCGGGAATGTGCGCGCATGCTACGCCCGGTGACTCGCTGCGATAGCTTGGGACTCGGGTCGCTGACTATTGTCTCGGTTGGCCGCGCTGGGGGGTCGCGGGGGACTGAAGTCGACGCCGTTTCAGTGATCGAATTGAGTGATGAGGGGGGCGCATTTGCGCACAGAACTCACGTATGTGACCGCTGGTGCGGTCGCGGCGGTGATCTTGGCTGGAGCCTTGCCGGCGAATGCTGACGAGGGTGAGCCTGGTGAGGTGCTGGTCGCGACTGTAGCGGAGGCCGTCCCCGAGTTGGTGGAAGATGCCGTTCACCTGGCGAACACTACGAGCGGCGTGGAGGCAGTTCTCGAGAACGGCGAGGTCTCTCTGCCGGAGTCCTCGAACGAACCGATCCAGGTGGAAGCGGCCGACGGAGCCGAGTTCTCATTCACCCTCCCCGAAGCCGGGTCCTCTGAAGCCGGAGTGTCAGATGGCGCAGCCAGCTACGACCATGGCGACGGCAGTTCGTCGGTGGTCTTGGTCAACCCAGACGCAAGCGTGACGATCACGAGTGTGATTGAGGGGCCAGATGCGCCGAGCACATTCTCGTACGAGTACGACGTGACGCTCGAACAGTTCGAGGATGGCGGCGTGGTCGGGTATGACGCTGCTGGGGAGCTTGCGGTAACGATCGCGCTGCCATGGGCGCTCGACGCCAACGGCAACAAGGTAGACACTTGGTACCCCGTGGCGGGCAACACCCTGACACAGCACGTTGCCCATCGCGCCGAAGGTGTGGCGTATCCCGTCGTTGCCGACCCGCTGAACTACGGTCGCGCTCTGTAACCCGTGATCATGCGAGCGATCATCTGGGCAGGTGTCTGTGTCGTCGGCACCTGTGGTGGTGTCACAGGCGCAGTCATGCTGTTCAACAGTGGGGTCGTTGCCGACGCATCGGGCACATCGGGTAGCTCACCGTTGGGCTGGATCATCCTCGTCGCCAGCGCAATTGTGGCGTTCCTCGGATTTGTGAAGCTCATCCAGGCGCTGCCGAAGTCAGGGAGCCGCGAATAGCTCGACAGTAGTTCTTGAACCATCGGCCTCGGTCGGCCCTTCTTCCGGATGGGTCGGCCGAGTGCTTCGTGCGAAGCTGAACGATCCAGGTCGATCGGAGATTCCGACCGGCTGGGCGCCGTACCGCTGCAGCGATGCTTCGCGGACGACGACTGGGACGAAACGCTTGGCGAGGTATCGAGGCGCTCGCTCACCACCCGCTCCGCGTGGGCGTGTGCCCCTCGCGCGATTCCTCGGGCATGCGCATCTCGGCCCGCAACCCGAGCAGCCGCACCGGCCGGTCGGGCTCGATGCGGCCGACGAGCTCCATCACGCGCGCCAGCACCTCGTCGCGGTCGAACGTCTCGGTCACCTTCTTCGTGAACGTCTTGGTGATGAACGGCGCATATCTCACCTTCAGTGCGAGCCCGACGACCGGGCGGCCTTCGGCTGCGACATCCGCGAGCACCTGATCAGCCAACGTGCGCACGGCAGCCTCGATCTGCGCGGGCTCGGTCAGATTCTGCTGGTAGGTCGTCTCGCGGCTGTGGCCGCGCGCCACCCACGGGGTGTCGTCGACGACCCGCGCCCCGTCGCCGCGGCCGAGCTGGGCGTACCACGGACCCATCCGCGGGCCGAACTCGGCGACGAGTCCGTCATCGTCCGGTGAGGCGGCGGCAAGCTCGGCCACCGTCGAGATGCCGATCGCGGCCAGGCGCCGCGAGATCTTCGAGCCCACGCCCCACAGGTCGATCGTCGGCCGGTCGCCCATCACCTCGAGCCAGTTCTCGGCCGTGAGCCGGAACACGCCCTGGGGCTTGCCGAACCCCGTCGCGACCTTCGCGCGCACGAGGGTGTCGCCGATGCCGACGCTGCAGTGCAGGCGCGTGCGTTCGAGCACAGCCCGCTGCAGCGCCCGCGCGTACTCCTCGGGGTCGTCGGTCTGCACGCCGACGAACGCCTCGTCCCAGCCGAGCACCTGCACGACGGCGCCCGGCTGTGCGCGAAGGGTCGCCATGACCGCATCGGATGCCTCGTTGTAGGCCACGTGGTCGACGGGAAGGATCACCGCGTCGGGCACCTTGCGGGCCGCGATGCGCAACGGCATGCCCGAACCCACACCGAACTCGCGGGCCTCGTACGACGCCGTCGAGACCACGGCGCGCTCGGTCGGATCGCCGCGTCCGCCGACGATCACCGGCCTGCCCGCGAGTTCAGGATGCCGCAGCACCTCGACCGCGGCGATGAACTGGTCGAGGTCGACGTGCAGTACCCATGCGTGACTGCGCTGGCTCACGCGACCAGTCTGCCGGGAGCCGCCGACGTCTGCATCGGGCACGCCCACCGGCACTCGCACTGCGAGAATGCCTGTGTGAGCAGAAGTCGCACGCCGCGCCGGCCCGACGTGACGACCGTTGAGCTGGTGGGAGGAGTCGAGGCGCTCGAGCTCGAGCTCCATGACTACGACGAGCGTTGGGCGGGCCGCTACCTCGATCACCGGCGGCGAATTCGTGATGCTCTCGCGGCGGCAGACATCGAGATCGAGCACATCGGTTCCACCGCGGTCCCTGGACTGGCAGCGAAGCCCATCATCGACATCGTGGTGACGGTGGCCGACATCACCGCTGAAGAGGACTACCTCGATGCGCTGCTGACTGCCGGATACGAATTGCGGGTGCGCGAACCCGGACATCGGCTCGTGCGTACACCAGCACGCGACGTGCATGTGCACCTCTACGAGCGCGGCGATCCCGCCGTGGATGAGTATCGCCTCCTGCGCGATCACCTTCGCTCGGATGCTGCCGATCGTGCCGTCTACGAGCGCACCAAGCGAGCGCTCCTCAGCACGCCGTGGAACGACATGAACGACTACGCCGACGCCAAGACCGATGTCATCCTCGCGATCAAGGAACGAGCGAGGGCGCGGCGAAGGCAGTGATTCAGAGACGAGCCCTCAGCGAGCCCTCTGGCTGGAGGTGACGTCCTTCAAGGCCTCTCGGAGGTCGGGGTGTCGAAAGGTGAATCCGGCGGCGGTGAGTGTGCCGGGCAGCACCCATCGGCTCTTCAGCACCAGTTCCGGCTCGGTCCTGAGCGCCCACATGGCCGGTTCGAGCATCCATCGCCATGCGGGCATGCCGACGGGCATGCCGACGGTTCGGCGAAGGGTGCGCATGAGTGTGCGGTTGTCGCTGGGGTTGGGACTGGCGATGTTCACCGGGCCCGAGATGTCGTCACGGTCGCGAAGGAACCGGATGGCGCCGATGACGTCATCGATGTGCACCCAGCTGAACTTCTGGTATCCGCGGGTGCGATGCCACGACGCCCGACTGCCGCCTGTGGGTGCCGGGCCGATTCCCCGGTAGCGGCGGTGAGGAAACCACCAGCCGTCGAACTGCGGCCCGCCGAGCCCCAGCCGCGCGAGTGCGATGAGCTTGTTCGTCGCCGGGCCGTCACCGAGCACAATCGCCATCCGCAGCGCGACGCGACGTGTTCGCGGGAGCTCGTCGGCGAAGAATTCCTGCTCCCAGCGCCGTGCCACGTCAACCGAGAAGCCCTCGCCGAGTTCGCCATCTGCTTCGGTGTTCGCGCGATCCATCGCGTGCCGGTAGATGGTCGCGGTCGACGCGTTCAGCCAGACCGCGGGCGGCCTGCTCGCAGATGCCACCGCCTCCCGGAGCGCCCGAGTCGTGTCGATCCGTGACCGCAGGATCTCGTCACGATTCGAGTCGCTGTAGCGGCAATTGACCGACATGCCCGCCATGTTCACCAGCACGGCAGAGCCCTCAATCGCTCGAGTGATGCCGGCGGCATCGGCCCAGGTCACTTCACCGGCACGGCCGATCCGTCGCACCTGGTAACCATCGTCGACGAGCGCGCGCACAAGGGCGGCGCCGACGAAGCCACTCGCACCCGCGACCACCGCCACCGGTGCATCCGCCACCAACGCCTCCAACTGCCAGAGAGTGAACCTCGGTCGAGCCTAGCGCCGCGGACCCTTTCCTCCGTTGGTGGTCAGCCGTCGTCGCGCAGCCAGTTCACGACGTATGCCGGCGCGGTGTCGGCGGCCTCGAGTGCGAACGCGACATGCGATCCGTCCATCCAGTAGAGCTCGGAGCCGGTGATATGCGCGTGGGCGTACTCGGCGCTAGCCGGGGGCACGTTCTTGTCGGAGCGCCCGTGCAGGATCAGTGTCGGGCAGGTGATGCGATCGAGCGGTGCGGGAGTGAAGGTCGTGAAGTCATTCCTCATGCCCTGTCGTCGTCGTGCCGCACCGAGCGAGGCACGAAGCGTCGCCTCCAACGTCGCCGTGCGGCCGGGGATTGCCGCGAGCGTCGTGGCGCGGTCGGAGGCGGCCGCCTTGGTCTCGGTGCCGACGAGTCGGAACAGCGCGGTGAGGGTCGGCCTCGTCGCGTGGGTCAGGAGCCAGATCTGCGCCCTGGCGAAGGTGTCCCTCGCCGCAACCTGTGTCGCCACCGCCGGAATCGGGCCCGGGATGCAGACCCCGTCGACTTGAACGAGCTTGGCCACTCGGCCGGGGTGCCTGGCTGCGAGCTCGTAGCCCGCGGGGCCGCCGCCTGAGACGGCGAACACGATGATGCTGTCCATCCCGAGCGCATCGAGCAGCGCCGCGAGGGCATCAGCCTGTTGGGCGAAGGTCCGCCCCGTCGACAGCGGCGTCCCCAAGTAACCGGGCCTGCTCGGGGCGATGATCCGGAACCCGTTCACGCGCAGAAACTCCGCCGCCACGAGCCCTTGATCCCACCCGCCGAGGGTGCCGTGGATGGCGAGAATCGGCTCGCCCCGTCCACGCTCGGCGTACTCGACAAGTCCCGAAGCCGTCGAAACGGTTCGCGGTGTTTCCGCCAAGCACTCGCGGAGGTCTTCCGGCGATGGCGATCTCGGCGCCGTGGCCATGATCAACTATCGCAACGAACACGCCTGTCGACCAGAGTGAGCTTCAGGATTGTCGGATCCTGTAGGGACGATCCCGACCACGATCGACAGCGGCGCCGGCAGCAGCGCGACGTTCGGGCTATTCACGAGGCTAGGGTTGTGCGCATGGGAGACGAAGAGGACTCCACGCCACCGGCGAACGGCGTCGCAGACAGACCCGAGCCGCCGTACCAGGCGCTCCTGCCGAATCTCGACAAACTGAGTCGGTCGTCGTTCGACAAGGGCACGGTCAGCCGACGGCGCATCAACCGCGCGCTGCTCATCCTCGCGCTCATGGCGGTCGCAGTGCTCGCCGTGATCTTCCTGCCGCCGCTCATCAACGGCTGAACGCCATGCTGATCTCCTCGATGGGCGTGTCGGTCGACCGGTTCATCGCCGCGGGGCGATGATGCTCACGGTTCGGGTGGACGCAGGCCTGGTCGCGAGCACAATCGCGAGCACCCCGAGGAAGACCACGGCGGTCGACCGTACCAGCTGATCGAGACCGACCAGTACGGTCACTGCAGCCTGGCTCGACGAGGACGAGCCGACCGCGAAGATCAGCAGCTGCAGCAGCGATGGCACGATGACCGCGATCAGTGCCCAGAACGGCGCCCAGTTCCACGGGGACGGAACAACACCGGCTCGCGCGACCTGCACGGCGGCCACGGCTGCCAGTATCGCCGCCATCAAAGTGCCGACGGTGCCGAGCACGACCTGTTGATCCAGCGCCAGACTTTCGTCAGGAATGAAGTCCCATACGAATCGGCTCGCGAACGTCCAGAGCGCGAGCACGGCGAGTGCCCCGGTGCCGAGCGGGCGGCGTGCGGTCACGCTGCCGGCTCGGCGAATGCCGAACGCGAAGATCAGCAGCGCGATCGAGAACAACGCGGGGCCCGCGAACCCTGAGCCGGGGATGGTCCAGAGCATCGGAGCTGCGATGGTGCCGACCAGTGTTGAGACGATCAGCAACGCTCCGCCGATCGTCCATGCGCGACGCGCGTCTCGGGTGGTCGCATCGTTGCGCGGTAGGGCACTGGTCACGCCCGGCAGCATATCCGGCATCGTCGGGCCGGCCGGGTGCCGCCTCGCCGAAACAAGTCGCGGCAGCGCTCAATGCCGGCGCCGCGGCATGCGCCAGAGACCGTACTCAGTCACCGCGACGACGTGCAGCCATTGTGTCGGCGTCCCCGGCATGCTCGAGCGCCTCGAACTCACGCCGCAGATACTTGGGAGCCTGAACACGCCACGCCTCGGTCACGAGCTCGGCGAGATGGTCGTCGTCGATGCCGGCCATGCGGAACGCGACCTTCGGCTCGCCCCACCTGGTCGTTGTACGCAGGAACACGTCGGGCGCCATTTCGACCAGGGCGAGCGCGTCGAGTCGGTCGGCGACCTTCACCCCGACGACGAGTTCGCTCGCGATGATCTGGCGCATGTCGGCGGGAATGCTCGGCCAAGGGTGGCATTCCCACGCGTACAGCTTGCCGCGCACGAACCACGCGGCACCGCCCGTCATCGCGCGCTCCTCGCTGCCGGGAAGCCCCATGGTCGTGCGCCGTAGGTCGTCGAGAGTGGCCACGGCGTGATCCTATGCTGCACCACTGGCAGCGACCACTGACAGTGACCACTCCCAACGACCACTGACAACGATCACCGGCAACTGCCACCCGCATGGCACACCGAGTGTGGCCTCAATACCCCCCGGCCACCACATGCTGCGCCGCCGTCGCGAGCGCATCGGCGACCTCATCGACGTCGTCGCGCACCATGCCGACCGTCACGCGCACGAACTCCCCCGGCCGACGCGAACGGGCCGCGCCCGAGGCATCCGACCCGTTCGCCGCAGCGAGGAACGGCGATCCCGCCGCCACCCGAATGCCGGCGGCCGCCAATTGCACGAGGGCCGACCGCTCGCTGAGCACCGGCATCCACAGGTTGACCCCGTCTGCCGGCGCAACCGTCACTCCGCGCGCTCGTAGCGCGTCACCGAGCGCGCGCTGCCGCGAGAAGTACTGCCGGCGCGCCTCGGCGACTGCGTCGAGCGACGACCCGTCGGTGAGCAGGTCGAGCAGGATCGTCTGCAGCATGCGCGAGGTCCACCCCGGTCCGAGCATGCGGCGCGCCGTGATGCGGTCGATGAGCTCGCGCGGGCCGCCGAGGGCGGCGATCCTGAGGTCGGGGCCATGCGACTTCGAGAAGCTGCGCACGTGCACGACCTGCGCGGGCACCCAGGTGCCGAGCGTCACGTCGCCTTCGGTCGAGATCATGCCCGAGTGGTCGTCTTCGATCACGATGAGCGCGTCGCCGTCGGGCGAGTCGCGGATGACCCGTGCCAGCGCCTCGGCGCGATCCGGAGTCATCGAGGCGCCGGTGGGGTTCTGAGCCCGCGGCTGCACGAGTGCCGCGACCGGCCGGCTGCGCAGCGCCGTGGCCAGCGCCTCGGGGATCATGCCCTGCTCGTCGAGCGCGACCGGCACCGCGACGGCGCCGAGCACGTCGAGCAGGTCGAGGAACGGCGGGAATCCGGGGTGCTCCACCACGACCCGGTCGCCGAAGCGCACGACCTGTTCGAGCGTGCGCGAGAGCGCGTCGAGGGCGCCGTCGACGACCATGATGCGCTCGGCCTGCGACGGCCACGAGTCGGCCAGCACGGCCGCGAGCGCGGGGATCACCGGCACCGATTGGTAGCTGCCCGTCTCGGCTCGGGCCGAAACGCGCGAGAGCGCGGGCGCGAGCGCGGGCAGCAGCAGGGGATCGGGGGTGCCCCGTGAGAGATCGAGGCGCACGGGGTCGTCGGGTGCGGCCATGCCGCGCATGCGCAGTGCGAGGCGACCGGCGGATGCCTCGCGCACGAAGCTGCCCGCTCGCCCGCGTGATTCGATCAGGCCGGCGCGGGCGAGCGCCTGCCAGGCCTGGCTGACGGTGGCGGGGCTCACGCCGAGTTCGGAGGCGAGCTCGCGCACCGTGGGCAGACGTTCGCCGGCCTCGAGCTCGCCGCTCGTGACCAGCCGGGCCAGGTCGCCCGCGATGCCCTTCGGCGTCGTGTCGCTGAACGACGCGAGCGAAGTGAGGTGCGAGACATCCATACGAATACCCGAACGCACCATTGCCTCCTTACGCCGTAGGCGACAGGATGATTAACCACCACGTCACTAGGTGAAACATAAAGGAAATGTTCACGCCGAACAATAACGGAACGGGCCGCTAGGCCCGTCGGGCAGCATCCATCGGCACCACCACCCGGCGTTCGACCACCGCCCGGTAGGTACGAGCACCACACCTACCGAACCGACGGCAACGGCGCCGACCGACTCAGGAG
The DNA here is from genome assembly GCF_039529735.1 of Agromyces neolithicus. Taxonomy (NCBI): domain Bacteria; kingdom Bacillati; phylum Actinomycetota; class Actinomycetes; order Micrococcales; family Microbacteriaceae; genus Agromyces; species Agromyces neolithicus. Next base: position 238,128 of record NZ_BAAANJ010000001.1, on the reverse strand, counting down.
GCAACATGACGATCGTCAGAGCGGCCATCACGCAGACGACCTGGACCGGCGACAAGCAGTCGATGCTCGACAAGCACGAGCAGTTCGCCCGCGACGCCAAGGCGCAGGGCGCCGAGGTGATCTGCTTTCAAGAGCTCTTCTACGGCCCGTACTTCGGCATCACCGAAGACGTGAAGTACTACGACTACGCCGAGCCCGCCGACGGCCCCATCGTGCAGCGCTTCGCAGCGCTCGCGAAAGAGCTCGGCATGGTCATGGTGCTGCCGATCTACGAAGAAGAGCAGCCGGGCGTCTACTACAACACCGCGGTCGTCGTCGACAACGACGGCACGATCCTCGGGTCGTACCGCAAGCACCACATCCCGAACCTCGACAAGTTCTGGGAGAAGTTCTACTTTCGCCCCGGCAACCTCGGCTACCCGGTGTTCAACACTGCGGTCGGCCCCATCGGCGTCTACATCTGCTACGACCGGCACTTCCCCGAAGGATGGCGCGAGCTCGGCCTCAACGGCGCGCAGATCGTGTTCAACCCGAACGCCACGAAGCCGGGCCTCTCGAACCGGCTCTGGGAGATCGAGCAGCCGGCGGCAGCGGCAGCGAACGGCTACTTCGTCGCCGCCGCGAACCGCGTCGGCCTCGAAGACAACGAGTACGGCGACCTCGCGGTGAACTTCTACGGCAAGAGCCAGTTCGTCGACCCGCAGGGCAACATCGTCGGCGAGTACGGGTCGGGCGAGCACGAAGAGATCGTCATCCGCGATCTCGACCTCGACATGATCCGCGACGTGCGCAACGCGTGGCAGTTCTACCGCGACCGCCGGCCCGACTCGTACACCGCGATCCCCAAGCCATGACGTCGGTCGAGTAGCGACGAAGGAGCGTATCGAGACCACGACACGAGATCTCGATACGGCCTGGCGGCCTACTCGATCGACGAAGAGAGGAGCAGTAGTGACCACCACCCTCATCACCGGCGGCACCGTGGTCGGCGCCACCGGCCGCGCCCCCGCCGACGTGCTCATCGACGGCGAGACCATCCGCGCCGTGCTCGAACCGGGCAGCAGCCTGCTCGGAACGGATGTCGCGGCATCCGTCGACCGTGTCATCGACGCGAGCGGCAAGTACGTCATCCCGGGCGGCATCGACGCGCACACGCACATGGAGCTTCCGTTCGGCGGCACCGCCGCGAGCGACACGTTCGAGACCGGCACGCGCGCAGCCGCGCACGGCGGCACGACGTCGATCATCGACTTCAGCGTGCAGACCTACGGCCAGCGCGTGCAAGACGGCCTGGCCGCCTGGCACGAGAAGGCGGCCGGCAACTGCGCGATCGACTACGGCTTCCACCAGATCGTGGGCGGCGTCGACGAGGACTCGCTCGCGGCCATGCGCGCACTGCCCGACGAGGGCGTCTCGAGTTTCAAGCTGTTCATGGCCTACCCGGGCGTGTTCTACTCCGACGATGCGCAGATCTTGAAGGCCATGCAGGTTGCCCGCGACACGGGCATGCTCACCATGATGCACGCCGAGAACGGCCCCGCCATCGATGTGCTCGCCCAGCAGCTCGTCGACCAGGGCAAGACCGATCCGTATTACCACGGCATCGCCCGTGCCTGGGAGATGGAGGAGGAGGCCACGCACCGCGCGATCATGCTCGCGAAGGTGACGGATGCTCCGTTGTACGTCGTGCACGTCAGCGCGAAGCAGGCCGTCGAACAGCTCGCGACCGCGCGCGACAAGGGCTGGAACGTCTTCGGAGAGACCTGCCCGCAGTACCTCTACCTCTCGCTCGAAGACCAGCTCGGCGCGTCGAGCGACGAGTGGGGCGCGTTCGAGGGGGCCAAGTGGGTGTGCTCGACGCCGCTTCGGGCCCGGGCCGACGGCCACCAGCACGCCATGTGGCAGGCGCTGCGCACGAACGACCTGCAGATGGTCTCGACCGACCACTGCCCGTTCTGCATGAAGGGCCAGAAAGACCTCGGCCTCGGCGACTTCCGCAAGATCCCCAACGGCATCGGCTCGATCGAGCACCGCATGGACCTCATGTACCAGGGCGTCGTCACCGGCGAGATCACGCTCGAACGCTGGGTCGAGCTCACGTCGACGACGCCGGCGCGCATGTTCGGGCTCCACGGCCGCAAGGGCGTCATCCAGCCCGGGGCCGACGCCGACATCGTCGTCTACGACCCGAACGGGCACACGTCGATCGGCGTCGGGCTCGATTCTTCTGGGAACCCTACGGGCCGGGCACACCACATGAACATGGACTACTCGGCCTGGGAGGGCTACGAGATCGACGGCCACGTCGACACCGTGCTCTCGCGGGGCAGGGTCATCGTCGACGGCGACGAGTACCTCGGCGCCAAGGGCGACGGCCGGTTCCTCAAGCGGGGGCTCAGCCAGTACCTGCTCTGACCGACCCGGCGGTCGAGTAGCGAGCGCAGCGAGCGTATCGAGACCCCGCAACCGACACATCGGTCTCGATACGGGCCTGGCGGCCCTACTCGACCACCGGAGAGAAAGGAAACGCAGATGGACTTCGGAGTCGTCCTCCAGACCAACCCGCCCGCGTCGCGCACGGTGCACCTCGCGAAGCTCGCCGAGCAGTACGGTTTCAGCACCGCGTGGACGTTCGACTCGCACCTGCTGTGGCAGGAGCCGTACGTCATCCACAGCAAGATCCTCGCCGAGACCCACCGCATCAAGGTGGGCCCGTTCGTCACCAACCCCGCGACCCGCGACTGGACCGTGACGGCGTCGATCTTCGCGACACTCAACGAGATGTACGGCAACCGCACCATCTGCGGCATCGGCCGCGGCGACTCGGCGGTGCGGGTCACGAACGGCAAGCCGGTCACGATCAAGGAGCTGCGCGAGTCGATCCACGTGATCCGCGAGCTCGCGAACTCCCGGCCGGTCGAGTACAAGGGATCGCAGCTGCAGTTCCCGTGGTCGCGCGGCTCGCAGCTCGACATCTGGGTCGCGGCCTACGGGCCGATGGCGCTGACGCTCGCGGGAGAGGTCGGCGACGGCTTCATCCTGCAGCTCGCCGACATCGACATCGCCGCGTGGATGATCCAGCACGTGCGCGACGCCGCCGAGGCGGTCGGCCGAGACCCCATGTCGATCAAGTTCTGCGTGGCCGCGCCCATGTACATCGGCGACGACTGGCAGCACATGCGAGACCAGTGCCGCTGGTTCGGCGGCATGGTCGGCAACCACGTCGCCGACATCGTCGCCAAGTACGGCTCGAATTCGGATGCCTCGGGCGGGGCGGTGCCGCAAGCCCTGACCGATTACATCAAGGGCCGCGAAGGGTACGACTACAACGAGCACGGGCGCGCCGGCAACGTGCACACCCAGTTCGTGCCCGACGAGATCGTCGACCGGTTCTGCGTGCTCGGCACCGCCGACGAGCACATCGCGAAGCTCAAGCAGCTGGCCGACCTGGGCGTCGACCAGTTCGCCGGCTACCTGCAGCACGACAACAAAGAGGAGACGCTGCGCGTGTACGGCGAGACCGTCATCCCGGCGCTCTCCGAGCACATCACGGCGAAGGCATGAGAGACACCCGTCGGTCGAGTAGGCCCCCAGGGGCCGTATCGAGACCCGATGATGCGCCTCCCGAGGTCTCGATACACTCGCTGGCGCTCGCTACTCGACCGGCGAAGCACGACCGACGCGCGCGGCAGATCGGCGTGATGGTGTGGGGTGCCGTCGGCATCCTCGCGATCGCGCTGATCTGGGAGGCGTACAAGCTGCTCGGCCCCGCCGACGGCGTCGTGATCGCCGGTGCCCGGGTGCTGCCCCGCTCGACCGACCTGGCGATGCCGCACGTCTGGGACATGCTCGGCAGGCTCGCCGAACCCGTGACGCGCTCGCCGTCGGCGCTGCCGCTCTGGGCGGTCGTCGGCCTGGCCGCGCTCACCACCCTCGGCATCGCTGCGGCCGGCTGGCTCGTCGGCCTCGTCGTCGGCATCGGGCTCGCGCTCGTCATGCAGCGCTGGCGCATCGCCGAGTGGGGCCTGCTGCCCTGGATCGTCATCAGCCAGACCGTGCCGCTCATCGCGTTCGCCCCGGTGGTCAAGAGCTGGGGGTCGCGCGTCGAGATCGGCTCGTTCGAGTGGCAGGACTGGATGTCGGTCGCACTCATCGCGAGCTACCTGGCCTTCTTCCCCATCGCCATCGGCGCCCTCAAGGGACTGCAATCGCCCGACCGCATCCACGAAGAGCTCATGCAGACCTACGCGGCGGGGTACTGGCCGACGCTCACGAAGCTGCGCTTTCCCGCGGCAGTGCCCTACCTGCTGCCGGCGTTGCGGCTCGGAGCGGCGAACGCGGTCGTCGGTGCGGTCGTCGCCGAGGTGTCGACCGGACTGCAGGGGGGCATCGGTCGCATCCTCATCCAGTTCGCCGGGCAGGCATCGGGAGACCCGGCGAAGGCGTGGGGTCCGATCTTCGGCGCGATCGTGCTGGGACTCGTCGCCGCAGGCTCGGTCGCGCTGCTCGGCCTCATCTTGAAGAACTACCGACGAACGGAGGAGGCCGCATGACGGATGCGGATGGTGGGGCCGCGGTCGAGGTGCGCGGCGTCGACAAGGTCTTCGAGACCGCGTCGGGGCAGGTGCAGGCGCTCGACGCGATCGACCTCACGGTGGCTGCGGGCGAGTTCGTGTCGCTGATCGGCCCGAGCGGGTGCGGCAAGTCGACCCTCATGCGCCTCATCGCCGACCTCGATGCGCCGAGCGCGGGCACGGTCTCGGTGTTCGGCAAGACCGCGAAGCAGGCACGGCTCGACCAGGAGTACGGCATCGCGTTCCAGTCGGCGGGGTTGCTTCCCTGGCGAACGGTCGCCTCGAACGTCGCTCTGCCGCTCGAACTCCACGGCGTGGCATCCGCTGCTCGTGCCGCCCGCGTCGCCGAACTGCTCGAAATGGTGGGCCTCGCCGACTTCGCCGACCGCTACCCCGACCAGCTCTCGGGCGGCATGCAACAGCGCGTCGCGATCGCCCGGTCGCTCGCCGAGCAACCGCGGCTGCTGCTCATGGACGAGCCGTTCGGCGCGCTCGACGAGATGACCCGCGAGAAGATGCAGGCCGAACTCGTGCGCATCGCCGCCGAGACGGGTGCTGCCGTCGTGTTCGTCACGCACTCGATCCCCGAGGCCGTGTTCCTCTCGGACCGGGTCGTGGTCATGTCTCCGCGGCCGGGTCGCATTCGCGACATCGTGCAGATGCGGCTGGGCGCCGACACGCGCCGAGCCGCCCGCACCGAAGAGCTGCGCGAGGAGCGCGGCTTCTTCGACATGGTCACCGCCGTGCGTGAGGCGCTGCACGGCGATGCACCGGTCGCCGTCGGCCCGCGCGGAGTGGAGACCCGGTGATGTCGACCGTCGCGGCGACCGGGCGAGGGCGGATGAGCCCCCGCACCGAGTCGACGCTGCGCATCGTCGCGCCGATCGCGGTCGGACTCATCGTGCTCGCCATCTGGCAGTTCCTCGTGAGCGTCGTGGGTGTCTCCGACTACCTGCTGCCGAGCCCCGCCTCGATCGTCGAGGAGTTCATCGCCTACTGGCCCTCGATCGTGCAGGCCACGCTCATCACCGGCACGAACGCGCTCGTCGGCCTCGTCTTCGGCTCCATCCTCGGCATCGCCCTCGCCGCTCTCGCCGCACGGTGGAAGGTCATCGACCGCATGAGCGCGCCCGTCGTCGCCGCGCTCGCCGTGGTGCCGATCGTGGCGCTCGCCCCCGTGCTCAACTCGATGTTCGGTGCCGACAGCCAGTTCGGCCGCCAGGCGATCGCCGGCATCGCCTCGTTCGTGCCGGTGTTCCTCAACACCCTGCGCGGATTCCGGCAGACCACGCCCGTGCACCGCGACCTCATGAAGGCGTACGCCGCGAACTCGGGCCAGGTGCTGCGCACGCTCACGCTGCCGACGGCCCGGCCGTTCATCCTCACCGGCATCCGCATCGCCTCGTCGCTCGCGGTCATCTCGGCGCTCGTCGCAGAGTACTTCGGCGGCCCCCGTGGCGGGCTCGGGGCACTCATCTCGACCTCGGCCGCGTCGAGCGCGTACGCCCGAGCGTGGGCCTACGTCGTGGCATCCATCGTGCTCGGCCTCATCTTCTATCTCGCGACGCTCGCCCTCGAACGCCTCGTGCAGCGCGGCCGCCCGGCCGGAGCGGCCCGATGACCCGCACCCGCCCTCGCACCCTGCGCACCCGCACCCTGCGCACCCGCACCCTGCGCACCCGCACCCTGCGCACCCGCACATCCTCCGTTCCGGGGGTGCTTTCGCGACAGAATCACGCGCTCCCGCCCCCGAATATTGCGGGAAAGCACCCCCGGAACGCGATTGAACGTCCCCGCACGGCGCGGGCACGACACCGACGCACCACGAAAGGATCGACATGAACCACAGCAGACGTCGCCTCGCGACGATCGGCGGTATCGCCCTCGCGGCGGCGCTCGCCCTCACGGCGTGTTCCTCATCGGGCGACGGAACAGACGGCGGCACGGCCGAGGGTGAGCTCACCCCGGTCAAACTTCAGCTGCAGTGGCTGCCGCAGGGACAGTTCGCCGGGTATTTCGCGGCAGCCGACCAGGGCTACTTCGAAGAGGAGGGCCTCGAAGTGGAGATCATCCCGTCGGGCGGCGACATCGTGCCGCAAGACGCGCTCGCCAACGGCGACGTCGACTACGCGATCGCGTGGGTGCCGAAGGTGCTCGGATCGATCGAGCAGGGTGCGAACCTCACGAACATCGCCCAGATCTTCCAGCGTTCGGGCACCCTGCAGGTGTCGTGGGCCGACTCGGGCATCGATTCGGTCGCCGACTTCGAGGGAAAGAAGATCGGCTCATGGGGCTTCGGCAACGAGTGGGAGATCTTCGCGGCGATGGCCGCCGAAGGCCTCGACTCGTCGACCGTGCAGATCATCACGCAGGACTTCAACATGAACGCCTTCCTGCAGGGCGACATCGACGCGGCCCAGGCGATGACCTACAACGAGTACGCGCAGCTGCTCGAGAGCGTGAACCCCGACACAGGTGAGCTCTACCAGCCCGAGGACTTCAACGTCATCAGCTATCAAGACACGGTGGGCGCCATGCTGCAGGACGCGATCTGGGCCGACACCGAGCGACTCGAGAGCGACGAGGCCTACCAGGAGACGACTGTCGCGTTCCTCAAGGCCGTCATCAAGGGCTGGGTGTACGCCGCCGAGAACCCACAAGAGGCATCCGACATCACGATCGCCGAGGGATCCGGCTGGGGCCCGAGCCACGAGCTCTGGATGGTCAACGAGACGAACAAGCTCATCTGGCCCGCGCCCGACGGCATCGGCATGATCGACGAGGCCGCCTGGAACGCCACCGTCGAAGGTGCCCTGAGCGCCGTCAACGAGGCGGGCGCGAGCCCGATCACCGAGGAACCCCCGGCCACTGCGTGGTCGAACGACTACATCACGCAGGCGCTGGAGGCGCTCGAGGCCGACGGCGTCGACGTCACCGGCGAGGGTTTCGAACCGATCGAGGTCGAACTCGCCGAGGGCGGCAACTAGCAGTCGCCGGTCGGGTAGCGGTCGACTTCGTCGCCCCCTACTCGACCGGCACCCGATCGGCGCAGAATGGAAACAGAAAGGCAGCGAAGCCATGACCGACAGCCTCACCGAGGGCCTCGACGAACTCGCACGCGAGCTCGACAAGGACCACGTCTTCCACTCGTGGTCGGCACAGTCCCACGCCTCGACGCTCACGATCGCGAGCGGTCGGGGTGCGCGGGTCTGGGATCACGCCGGCCGCGAGTATCTCGACTTCTCGAGCCAGCTCGTGAACGTCAACATCGGGCATCAGCACCCGGCGGTCGTGCAGGCGATTCGCGAGCAGGCCGAGCTGCTCACCACCATCGCGCCGTCGACGGTGAACCTCGCCCGCGGCGAAGCCGCGAAGCGCATCGTCGCGCACGCGCCATCCGGATTCCACAAGGTGTTCTTCACCAACGGCGGCGCCGACGCCAACGAGAACGCGATCCGCATGGCGCGGCTGCACACGGGCCGCGACAAGATCCTCTCGACCTACCGCTCGTACCACGGCAATACGGGTGCCGCGGTCGTCGCGACCGGCGACTGGCGGCGGGTGCCCAACGAGTTCGCCCGCGCCCACGTGCACTTCTTCGGGCCGTACCTCTATCGCTCGGAGTTCTGGGCGTCGAGCCCCGAAGAGGAGTCCGAGCGCGCCCTGCGTCACCTGCGCCGGGTCATCGAGGCAGAGGGGCCGTCGTCGATCGCGGCGGTGCTGCTCGAGACCATCCCCGGCACGGCCGGGGTGCTCGTGCCACCGCCCGGCTACCTCGCCGGGGTGCGCGAGCTCTGCGACCGGCACGGCATCATGCTGATCCTCGACGAGGTGATGTGCGGGTTCGGGCGCAGCGGCAGGTGGTTCGCGTTCGACGGCTACGACGTGCGCCCCGACCTCATCACCTTCGCGAAGGGCGTGAACTCGGGCTACGTGCCCGCGGGCGGCGTCGTCATCTCGGACCCCATCGCCGCCACGTTCGACGACCGGGTGTTCCCCGGCGGGCTGACGTATTCAGGGCATCCGCTCGCCATGGCGTCGATCGTCGCGACACTCGATGCGATGGCGTCCGAGGGCATCGTCGACCACGCCCGCGAGATCGGCGCCGAGTCGATCGGCCCTGCGCTCGAAGACCTCGCCGAACGCCACGCGGTCATCGGCGAAGTGCGCGGCGAGGGCGTCTTCTGGGCCGTCGAACTCGTCACCGACCGCAAGACCCGCGAAGCGCTGCCCGCCGCCGCGATGGGGCGCATCAAGTCCGCCCTCGTCGGGCGCGGCCTGCTGCCGTTCGTGCAAGACAACAGGATCCATGTGGTGCCGCCGTGCGTGGTCACGGCCGAAGAGGTCGCCGACGCCATGGCGATCTACGACGAAGTACTGGGCACCGCACTCGAAGGAGAGGGCTGAATCATGAGCCAGATTGCACCAGAAACACCGTCACTGACTGAAACCCAAGGAAGAGGCGCCGCAACCGCCACCGTCGACCATTGGATCGACGGGGCATCCGTCGCCGGAACATCCGACCGCAGCGGGCCCGTCTACAACCCCGCGCTGGGTGTCGAGCAGAAGCGCGTGCGCTTCGCCTCGACCGAAGACGTCGACACCGCCGTGCAGGCCGCGGCCCGCGCGTTCCCGGGCTGGCGCGACACCTCGATCGCGAAGCGCCAGGCGGTGATGTTCAAATTCCGCGAGCTTCTGGCCGGTCGCAGCGACGAGCTCGCCGCGATCCTCACGAGCGAGCACGGCAAGGTGCTCTCAGACGCCGCCGGCGAGATCGCGCGCGGACTCGAGGTCGTCGAGCTCGCCTGCGCCATGCCCGGGTACACCAAGGGCGAGTACAGCGAGAACGTGTCGACGGGCATCGACGTCTACACGACCCGGCAGCCGGTGGGGGTGGTGGGCATCATCTCGCCGTTCAATTTCCCGGCGATGGTGCCGCTGTGGTTCTTCCCGCTCGCGATCGCGACCGGCAACACCGTGGTGCTGAAGCCGTCCGAGAAGGATCCGAGCGCCGCCGTCTGGCTCGCGAAACTCATGCAAGAGGCCGGGCTGCCCGACGGCGTGCTGAACGTCGTGCACGGCGACAAGGTCGCGGTCGACGCCCTGCTGCATCACCCCACGGTGCGCTCGATCTCGTTCGTCGGCTCGACGCCGATCGCGCAGTACATCTACTCGACCGCCACGGCCAACGGCAAGCGCGTGCAGGCACTCGGCGGTGCGAAGAACCACATGCTCGTGCTGCCCGACGCCGACCTCGACCTCGCCGCCGACGCCGCGGTGAACGCCGGGTTCGGCTCCGCAGGCGAGCGCTGCATGGCGATCTCGGCGGTGCTCGCGGTCGATTCGATCGCCGACGAGTTCGTCGCGAAAGTGGCCGAACGCATGGCACGGCTGAAGACCGGCGACGGAACCAGGGGTTGCGACATGGGGCCCCTGATCACCCGCGAGCATCGCGACAAGGTCGCGGGCTACCTCGACGTCGCGGCATCCGATGGCGCCGACGTGGTCGTCGACGGACGCGACCCCGAGATCGACGGCGACCCCGACGGATTCTGGATGGGGCCGACCCTCGTCGACAAGGTGCCGACATCGTCGGCCGTGTACCGCGACGAGATCTTCGGGCCCGTGCTGTCGGTCGTGCGCGTCGAGGGCTACGAAGACGGGCTCGAGCTCATCAACTCGAGCCGCTACGGCAACGGCACGGCGATCTTCACGAACGACGGCGGCGCCGCGCGCAAGTTCCAGCGCGAGGTGACGGTCGGCATGGTCGGCATCAACGTGCCGATCCCCGTGCCCGTGGCCTACCACTCGTTCGGCGGCTGGAAGGACTCGCTGTTCGGCGACGCCAAGGCCTACGGCGCTCGCGGGTTCGACTTCTACACACAAGAGAAGGCGATCACGTCGCGCTGGCTCGACCCGAGCCACGGCGGGCTGAACCTGGGGTTCCCGCAGCACGACTGATATGGAGGTGCCGGGCCCGGCGCCCGGAGGTGCCGGGCCCGGCGCCCGCGGTCAGCGCTTCGCGAAGGCGGCGATGCGGGCTTGCGCTTCGGGGGTGACGAACGCGGCGGCGATCGTCGCAGCCTCGTCGTCGAGCGCGTCTTGGAACGGGCGGGCGAGGCCCGAACGCACGAGTCGCTTGGCCTGCCCGAACGCCGCGGTCGGGCCGTCGAGCCACGACGCGGCGATCTCACGGGCGCGCGCCTCGAGCGACTCGGGCGCGACGACCTCGGCTACGAGCCCCCAGTCGAGCGCCTCGGCCGCCGACAGCGTGCGCGAGGTGAGCGTGAGTTCGAGCGCGCGCCGGGTGCCGACGGCTTCGGGAACCAGCGTGCTCACGCCGCAGTCGGGCGTCAGCGCGACATCGGCATATCGGCTCGCGAACGTGGCGCGCTCGGAGGCGACGATGAGGTCGGCGACGAGCATGAACCCGAGGCCGCCGCCGGCGACCGGCCCCTGCACCGCTGCGACGATCGGCTTCGCGCTCTCGCGCAGCGTGCGGTGGCCGTCGTGGATCTGGTCGGCGAGCGATCGGATGACCCGGCCCGCGTCGCTCTCAGAGCCGGCGAGCCGCGACATCGCGAGCACGTCGCCGCCCGCGCAGAACGCCCGGCCGACCGCGTCGAAGAGCACGGCTCCGATATCGTCGCGCTCGGCGATCTCGTGCGCGTAGCGCTGCCAGAGGGCGATCGCGTCGGGGTCGACCGCGTTGAGCCGCGAGGGCCGGTTGAGGGTGAGGTGGGCGAGCCCATCGGTCACATCGAACAGGATCGCGTCATCGCTCATGGTCGGTGAGTCTAGTTCGGGACCCCGCACGGCGGTTCGTTGTTGGAGGTCGCCGACGAATGCGCAGGGTCGAGGGGCCTCCGCTCTGCGCGAGTCCGACGAAGCCCCGGCCTCAGGCGTCGGCGCGCGCCTGCTCGAGCCGGGCGGCGCGTGACACCAGCATGTCGAGCACGGTGCGCACGGCGAGCCGCTCGGCCACGTCGGGCCGCACGAGGGCGACGATCTGACGCGCGGATGCCACGCCGCGCAGCGGCTTCAGCACGATCGACTCGGAAACCGTGCCGGATGTGAGCCGGGGCACGAACGCGATGCCGAGTCCGCCGACGATGAACGCCTCGATGATGCGCATGTCGCTGAACCGCTGGCTGACGTTCGCCCTGCGGCCGGCCTGTTCCTCGATCGCGTGCAGGATGCGCTCGAACGGGAAGCCTGGCGGGACGCCGAGCCAGGTCTCGTCGACGAGGTCGGCGGGGGTGACGTACGCGCGGTCGGCGAGCCGGTGGTCGGCAGGCAGGCCGATGTCGAGCGGCTCGGTGAGCAGCTGCACGGCCTTGAGGCCTCGTCCGCCCCAGGGCAGCACCCCGGGCATCGTGTGGGCCAGGACGATGTCGTAGTCGCTCGTCAGGTCGGCGAACTCTGCGAGTTCGGGGTCGAGGTCGGTCGCCTTCACCACGAGCCCCTCGACGTTCGCGAGCTCGGCGAGCACCCCCGGCAGCAGCGCCGCGCCGATGGTCGGGAAGGTCAGCAGGGTGACCTCGCCGCTCGGGTCGTTGCGGAACTCGTCCCACAGGGCCGTGGCACGCTCGAGCGCGATGGCGACGTCGGCGGCGCTGCGGGCGAGTGCATGGCCTGCGCTCGTGAGTACGAGCCCCCGGCCGCTGCGCTCGGTGAGCGGCATGCCGGCTTCGCGCTCGAGGACCTTGAGCTGCTGCGAGACCGCTGACGGCGTGCGCCCGGTGGCCTCGGCCACGGCGGTCACGGAGCCGCGCTCGGCGAGTTCGCGAAGCAGATCGAGACGGCGCACATCCATGAAGCAAGACTACATCGTCATTGTAGAATTGTGAGCTTGTGCTGAAAAGTTGTCAGGTGCACAATTGAAGAGTCGAACACGTGCAACGGCGCATCGGTCGCTCGACCAGCCACGCAACGTCATTCGAAAGGGTTCATCATGATCGGCCTCCTCATCCTGCTCGGCGCCGTCTCGGTCGTCGGCATCGTCAGCTCCTTCGTCGTCACCGCACGCGACGGCTACCGCCGTCAGCCGCGCGAGACCTTCGCGCTCACCGTCTAGGTCGCGCGATTCATCCCGGGGTTTCGTCCTCGGGAAGCAGGGCCGCAGTGCGGGGGAGGGACACCCCGCAGTGCGGCCCTTCGCCGTCCCTGTGGGGCGGACGGCGCTCGAAGCGCTCGGCGTCGCGGGCGCCCGATCGACGAGAATCAACATCGGACGAGACATCCTCGCCTTCCTCTCAGGCGCCTGCGCCGTAGAGTATTCGGGTGACCTCAAGCGCACCGCACGCCGCAACCGACGCACGTCGGCAGCTCATCGACTTCATCTCGGCCGACGCCGTGTTCCACGGGGACTTCACCCTGACCAGCGGCAAGAAGGCCAGCTACTACGTCGACCTGCGCAAGGTCAGCCTCGACCACCGCGTCGCACCGCTCATCGGGCAGGTCATGATCGACCTCATCGCCCAAGTGCCCGACGTCGCAGCGGTCGGCGGCATGACGATGGGCGCCGACCCGATCGCCGCCGCCATCCTGCACCAGGGCGCGGCGCGCGGACTGGCCTACGACGCGTTCGTCGTGCGCAAGGAGCCGAAAGATCATGGTCGCGGCAAGCAGGTCGAGGGGCCCGACCTCGCAGGCAAACGAGTGATCGTGCTCGAAGACACCTCGACCACGGGGGGTTCGCCGCTCAAGGCCATCGAGGCGTTGCGCAAGGTCGGTGCAGAGGTTGCAGCGGTCGCCGTCGTCGTCGACCGCGCCACGGGCGCGCGCGAAGTGATCGAGGCCGCGGGCGTGCCCTACCTGTACGCGATCGGTCTCGACGACTTGGGATTGACCTGATGGCTCGCAAGAAGAACGACGACCACGACCACGACGATGACGGCACCGACTGGCTGCTCGCCCAGCTCGTGACCGGGCGCATCCCCGAGCAGCAGCAGCAACAACAGCCGCCGCCCGCCGCGCCGAGTCAGCCCGAGCCCGAGCCCCAGCCCGAGCCCGAGGCTGTGGTTCCGGCGCCGGCAGCTGCAGAGCCCGACCTGCCCCTGCGCCCGCCGGCACCCCGGCGAGACGAGGAGCTCGACTGGTTCTCGCTCGCCGAACCGCCGGCACCGAAGGCCGATGCAGCCACGCGAGCGCTGCCGGTGGTCGGTGAGCCCGGCGCCCTGCCGGTGGTCGGCGAGCCCAGCGCGGTGCCGCCGCCGCCCGCCGCCGCCCCCGAGCCTGCGGCACCCTCGGTGGGTGGCCCGCCCGAGCCGACGCCCCCGCCTGGGCTGCCCGCCTGGTCGCCGCCGTTCGTCGCGGCCCCGCCGCCACCCGGCACCGAGCGCGTCGGCCGTGTCGAACCGCCTGCCGGTGAGCCCGTTGGTGGGGCCGAGCCCGCTCCCGGCCCGGTGACGCCGACCGGGCCGTTCGCACTGAGGTGGGGCTCGAACGAGCCCGAAGCCGCCGACTCCGCCCCCGAAGGTGAGCCAGCTCGGCCCGCCGCCGACGCGTTCGAGGGCTTCACCCCTCCGCCCGTCGGGCGCGGCTCATTCCCTGCCGAGAATGCCGTGTCGCGGCATCCGACGGCACCGGATTCGGCTCCCCGCGGTTGGGATGAACGCGCGACCGAGCCGTCGCAGCCGGCACCGTACGACGACGAGCTCTGGGCGGCGCTCAACGAGCCCGAGCCCGAGCCCGAGTCCGAGACGCCTCGTTCCGACGATTCTGCGTCGACGCCGTCGGCACCGACCCACCCCGGGATCGCCCTGAATCTGCCCATCGTTCCACCGCCGGCGCTGCCGACACCACCGCCGGCAGCGCCTTCCCCGTTCCCGGCATTCGCTTCCGGCGAGCAGCCCGCCCAGCCGCAGAGCGGCGAGCAGATCGACGACCTGCTCGCCGAGCTCGGCAATCGGTGGGCGGCGCGTGAAGCCGGAGCCGACGCCGCACGGGCAGCCGATGCCACGCCGATCGCCGACGCCGATGCCACGCCGATCGCCGACGCCGATGTCGCCGAGCCGACAGCCGAGCCGTTCGTCGAGGAGACCGGCGAGCCCGAGTCGCCGATCGCCCGGCAGGTCGCCGAGGCCGGGTACTTCTGGAACCTCACCCCCGACCCGACGGCCGCCGACCCCGAGGCCGATGTCTCGGGCGCAGCGGCGACGATCAATCGCCTGCGTGCGACGTCGCCCGGGTCCGAACCCGAACCCGAGTCCGAGTTCGAATTCGAATCCGACGGTGAACTCGCGACCGAAACCGAGCCCGGGCCCGAGTTCGGATGGACCGCCGAGCCGCAGCCCGAGCCCGGGCCCGAGTTCGAATGGACCGCCGAGCCGCAGCCCGAGCCCGAACCCGAGTTCGAGTGGCGGCCCAGCCTCGAGTCCGAGTCCGAGTCCGAGTCCGAGTCCGAGTCCGACTACTCCGACCTCCCGATGGGGCAGCCTGAACCGGCTCCAGATCCGGCCGCCGACACCGCGACGACCGGTCACCACGAACCCGACGGCAGGCCCGACGACATCGACCCGCTCGCGGCACTCTTCAGCGGCGCCGCCACGACGCCTCCCCAGACCCCGCCGGCGGCACCGCTCAATGACCCGTTCGCCCACCTGGCACCTCCGGTGGCAGCGAAGGCCGCGGCAGCGACCGCCGGAAACCCGTTCGCGACCGTGCCGCCCGCGGCGGCGAACGCCCGTGCAGCCGCCCCCATCGTTGCCGCTTCCACTGCACGCAGCGCCTACGACGTCTCGGGTGGCACGCCGGGTGGCACCGGCGGTGGCTCGGGCACCACCGGCTCCGGCACGCCGGGCCGCCGCAACAGCCCCGCCCGAGTGCTCACCTGGATCGCCGGCGCCCTCGCCGCGGTGCTCGTGCTCGCAGGACTGTTCTGGCTCGGCACCCAGCTCGGCGGCGGGGGCTTGGCCGCACCGGCCGAGACGCCCGCCGCGAGCGCCACGCCGACCCCGACCCCCGAGCCCACGGCCGCACAGCCGGTCGGCGTGCACGCGTGGGACACGCTCTTCGGCGGCGAGTGCCTCGAACCGTTCGAGGGCCCGTGGCAAGAGGAGTTCACCGTCGTCGACTGCGCCGCACCGCACGCCGCACAGCTCGTGTACCGAGGGGTGCTTCCCGGTGACGCGGCCGCGCCGTTCCCCGGCGAGGCCGAGCTCGCCTCGCAGATGAACCTGCTGTGCACCGCGACGGGCGTGGTCGACCTCGCCGTCGTCGCCGGCATGGAAGACCTGCAGGTGCAGGCCTCGTACCCCGTGACCGAGGCCCAGTGGGCCGAGGGCGAGCGCAACTACTACTGCTTCGCGAACCGTGCCGGTGGCGAGCCGCTCACGGCCAGCATCGCCGGGCCCGGGCCCGCCGCCTGACATGGCGGCCGGGCCGGGCGCGCTCGTCGTCGTGGGGTCGCTGAACGTCGACTCCACGAGCTACGTCGCCGCGTTCCCCGAGCCCGGCGAGACCGTCACGGCGCACGGCTTCGTCGTGGCCCTCGGCGGCAAGGGCTCGAACCAGGCGGTCGCCGCGCACGTCGCGGGCGCCGACGTCGAACTGGTCGCCCGAGTCGGCGACGACGCGAGCGGCGACTTCGCGCTCGCCGCACTCGGTCGATTCGGACTGCCGGTCGACGCGATCGAACGCGTCACCGATGCGCCCACCGGCGTCGCACAGATCACCGTCGCCGACACGGGCGAGAACACCGTGATCGTGACACCGGGCGCGAACGCCGAGCTCACGCCGGCCGTCGTCGACGCCGAGCGCGACCGCCTCGCGAGCGCGCGCCTGGTGCTCACGCAGGGTGAGTTGCCCGTCGCCACCATCGAACGGCTCGCCGAAGTCGCATCGGGCGAGGGTGCACGGTTCGTGCTGAACCTCGCGCCGCCGGTGGCTCTGTCGCCGGCGACGCTCGCGGTCTGCGATCCGCTCGTGGTCAACGAGCACGAGGCGCGCGCGGTCGGCATCGGCGCGGATGTCCCTGCCGGGGCATCCCTCGAGACCTGGTCTCCGCTCGCCGCCGACGCGGCGGGCCGCCTCGCCCGATCGATCGTGATCACGCTGGGCGCCGCCGGCGCGGTGGCGGCCTCGGCCGACGGCACGTACGCGGTGCCCGCGCCACGCGTCGACGCGGTCGACTCGACCGGCGCGGGCGACGGCTTCACCGGAACCCTCGCCGCCTACCTCGCCGAGGGCCGCACGCTCGACGAGGCCGTGCGCATCGCGGTCGCCGCCGGCTCGCTCGCCGTGCAGGCCCGCGGCACCGTCGACTCGTACGCCCCCCGCGCCGCCGTGCTCGCCGCCGCCGGCCTCACCGAGTGAATCGAGCCGCATGAGCATCCCCGTCATCGTCGACTGCGACCCCGGGCACGACGACGCCCTCGCGCTGTGGTTCGCGGCGGGACATCCGTCGCTCGATCTGCTCGCCGTGACGACCGTCGGCGGCAACGTGCCGCTCGAGCACACGAGCCGCAACGCGCGCGTCGTGCTGTCGGTCGCCGGCGTGACCGACGTGCCGGTCGCCGCCGGGGCCGAGGGCCCGCTCGCCCGCGTGCTCGAGACGGCGGAGTGGATCCACGGAGCCAACGGCCTCGGCGGGCCGGTGCTGCCCGAGCCGACGGTTCCGCTCGACCCGCGCACGGCGACCGAACTGATGGCCGACGTGCTGCTCGCGGCCGGCGAGCCCGTCGCGATCATCGCCACGGGGCCGATCACGAACGTCGCCGTGCTGCTGCGGGACCGGCCCGAGCTCACCGACCGCATCCGCGAGATCGTCTGGATGGGCGGCTCCACCGAGCGCGGCAACGCGACGCCCTACGCCGAGTTCAACGCGATGGTCGATCCCGAGGCGCTCGATCTCGTGGTGCGCAGCGGCGTGAAGTTCACGATGGTCGGCCTCAACGTCACGCACCGCGCGCTCGTGACCCCGGCGGTGCGGGCGCGGCTGGCCGCAGTCGGCAACCGCACCACGGCGTTCGGCGACGAGCTGCTCGAGTTCTTCTGCCGCACCAACGCCGAGGTGTTCGGCATGCCCGACGGCCCCCTGCACGACCCTGTTGCGGTGGCGGTGCTCGCCGACCCCGGCTGCGTCGACGTCGTGCACACGCGGCTCGACGTCGAGCTCACCGGCACCCTCACGCTCGGGGCCACGAGCGTCGACTTCGACGGCATGCTCGGCCGCGAGCCGAACGCCTGGATCGCGACGGGCATCGACGTCGACCGGTTCTGGGCCGCGGTCGAGTCATCCGTCGCCCGTCTCGCCTGAAATCGCTCTGGCCGAGCGGGCGCCGCAGGATCACGAGCGCGTAGCTGGCGACGCCGATCCACGCGCCTGGCGCTTCATGGGGGTTGATGAACCAGTACGAGTAGAAGTCGGTGAACGTCCCGACGATCAGCGAGTAGACCACGCCCGAGAAGACCGTCACCGTGATGTCGCGCGAACGGTCGCCTCTCGCGGGTGAAGCGACGATTCGCGCGACATCACCGCATTCGGGACCGTGAGGGACGGGACGTGAGTGCGGGACCCAGACTCGCTACAGCTCGGTCTCGACCGGCGTCGCCGCGACGAGTTCGTGCACGCCCGTGAGGATCTCTTCGGGCCGGAACGGATACTTCTCGATCTCGGCCTGATCGCTGATGCCGGTGAGCACGAGCACGGTGTGCAGGCCGGCCTCGATGCCGGCGACGATGTCGGTGTCCATGCGGTCGCCGATCATCGCCGTGTTCTCGGAGTGCGCGCCGATCTTGTTCAGTGCCGACCGGAACATCATCGGGTTCGGCTTGCCGACGACGTAGGGCTCTTTGCCCGTGGCCTTCGTGATGAGGGCGGCGATCGCGCCGGTCGCAGGGAGGGGTCCATCGGCCGACGGCCCGGTCGCGTCGGGGTTCGTCACGATGAAGCGCGCGCCGGCGCCGATCAGGCGGATCGCCTTGGTGATCGCCTCGAACGAGTAGTTGCGGGTCTCGCCGACGACGACGAAGTCGGGGTCGGTCTCGGTCATCACGAACCCCGCCTCGTGCAGGGCTGTGAGGATGCCGGCCTCACCGATGACGAACGCCGACCCTCCGGGCAGCTGCTGCTTGAGAAAGTCGGCAGTCGCGAGTGCCGACGTCCAGATGCGGTCTTCGGGCACGTTGAGGCCCGAGGCGCGCAGCCGCGCCGACAGGTCGCGCGCCGTGAAGATCGAGTTGTTGGTGAGCACGAGGTAGGGCGTTCCCGCATCCTCCCACTGCGCGAGCAGCTCGGCGGCGCCGGGCAGCGCGTGGTTCTCGTGCACGAGCACGCCGTCCATGTCGGTGAGCCAGCACTCGACCTCTTCACGTCGTCCCATGCGTCAAGCCTAGGCTGCGCACGTTACGCGACGATTGCGGCCGTGTGAGAGCGGATGCCTCCGGCTACGCCGCCACCCAGATGGCGAGCGCGGCCTCTGCGGGCAGCCGACGGGCTGCGCCCTGCGCCTGGACGGTGATGGTCTCGGTCGAGACATCCGTCACCGTGAGCACCGTGCCGGGGCCGATGCCGAGGTCGTGCAGCAGGCGGAGCACGGCGGGGTCACGGTCGCTGATGCGGATGACGGCCCCCGAGTGGCCCTGCGGCGCGTCGCCGAGCAGCACCCACGGCTCGCTCGCGAGTGTGCCGTCTGCGGCGGGGATGGCGTCGCCGTGCGGGTCGCGCGCCGGGCGACCCAGCCGCGCGTCGATGGCCTCGAGCAGACGGTCGCTGATCGCGTGTTCGAGCACCTCGGCCTCGTCGTGCACCTCGTGCCACGCGTAACCCATCTCGCGCACGAGCCAGGTCTCGATGAGGCGATGCCGACGCACGACCGCGAGCGCCCGTGCGAGCCCCGCTTCAGTGAGGCGCACCGCACCGTAGGGCACGTGCGACACCAGGCCCGCGGCGGCCATCTTCTTGACCATCTCGGTGACCGACGACGGGGCGATGCCCAGCGCGTCGGCGAGCACCTTGGGGGTTATGGGGTCGGGCTGCCACTCGGTGTGCGCGTACACCGTCTTCAGGTAGTCCTCGATGGCGGGGCTCGTGGGGGGCATCGGCCTCAGGATACCGGTCGCCCGCGCAGCAGGAGATCAGGCCCCCGTGAACACCAGCCAGAGCAGCACCCCGTTGAGCGTGATGAGGAACACGGATGCCGCGACTCCGGCCGCGGTCGTCGCCCAGTGGTTCTTCCAGCGGCCGAGCACTCCGGCCTTGGCCGTGAGCGAGACCAGGGGGATCAGCGCGAACGGGATGCCGAACGACAGCACCACCTGGCTGAGCACGAGCGAGGTGGTCGGGTCGAACCCGAGCGCGAGGATCGCGAGTGCCGGGATGAGCGTGACGAGGCGGCGGAGGATCAGTGGCACCCGCACGTGCAGCAGCCCGTACATGATCTCGGCGCCCGCATAGGCGCCGACCGACGTCGACGCGAGCCCCGAGGCCAGCAGCCCCACGGCGAACATCGTCGCGATGGCCGGACCGAGCGCGACGCCGAGCGCCGCATAGGCGCCCTCGAGGCTGTCGGTTCCCTCGACGCCGGCGAGGTTGACCGCCGCGAGCAACAGGATGCAGAGGTTCACGGTGCCCGCGATCGCCATGGCGATCGACACGTCCCACCGGGTGGCGCGCACGAGCGTGTCGGTCGGCAGCGCGGTCGCCGTTCCGGGAAGAAGTTCGGGTGCGACATCCGTGCCGCGCCTGATGCCGAACCCCATCGAGTGGGCAGAGATCAGTCTTCCTGCCTTCGCGAAGGACGATCTCTGCCCACTCGATGCCGCACCACCCGTACCCACGCGGCCTACGCGAGCCGCGCCACCCGCGCCAGCCGCGCCACCCGCCCTGCCTGCCTGCTCACCGCGGCGCGTCGCGAATCGGTCGCGACTGAGCGCCGAGTGCGCGTAGATGGCGTGCGGCATGATCGTGGCGCCGAGGATCGACGCCGCGAGCAGCACCGAGTTCGCGTCGGCGAAGCGAGGCACGAGCCCGCCGAGCACACCCTCGGGACTGGGCGGGGCGACGAAGACGCCCACGGTGAAGCCGATCGCGATGATCGCGAGCAGGCCCATGATGACGAACTCGAATGTGCGCGGTCCGCGCCGCGACTGCAGCACGAGCAGCACGAGCGAGACGGTTCCGGTGATGAGGCCGCCCCAGATGAGCGGCACGCCGAAGAGCAGGTTGAGCGCGACCGCGCCGCCGATGACCTCGGCGAGGTCGGTGGCCATGGCCACGAGCTCGGCCTGCAGCCAGTAGGCGCGCCGCCCCCAGCGATTGTGGATGCGCCCGCCGAGCACCTCGGGCAGGCTGCGCCCGGTGACGATGCCGAGCTTCGCCGAGAGGTACTGGATGAGCCACGCCATGACGTTGCCGAGCACGACCACCCACACGAGCAGGTAGCCGTACTGCGCGCCCGCGGTCATGTTGCTCGCGACGTTGCCGGGGTCGAGGTAGGCGACGCCCGCGACGAGCGCGGGCCCGATCAGCCAGGCGGCGCGCGGCACGCTGGTGCGCCGGTCGTGGCGAACGGATGTCGCGCCCGCGACGTCTTCGGGTGGCGTCGGTTGTGCGGCTCGGTCGGGTGCGATCTCACCATCGAGAGTTTTCGGCATGCCGAAATCGTAGCAATATTTCGGTACGCCGAAAGGCACGGATGCCCGTATCGTTGGAAGAGGGGAACATATGGCGCTGCGTCTACGGGTCTGGCGATCCCGTTCGCGACTGGAGGCGGCCGAACCGCCGCTCGCGGACGACGATCCGTATGCGCTGTACCTGCGCTGGGTCGAGGCGGGGCGCCCGGCGCTCGATGACTCCGAGCCGGGAGCCGGAGCGGGGGCAGAGACCCCGCGGGCCGGTGACCCCGATGACTTCGCGACCGACGACGAGACGGTCGACGAACTCGCCGACGCCCCTTCGGCGGGCGCCAGGGCGGCCGCGACGCCGAGCGCCCGCCATGTCAACGCCGTCGACGCCTCGACGGGCGCTACCTCGTCATTCCAACGCCGGTTCCGGCTGTTCGGCCGGCGCTGAGGTCGAAGCGATCGCCGCGCGGGGACCGGCCGCGTCTGCGCGCGATCCGGTCACGGCGCGCAGCCCCGTACGCTTGCAGGGTGGAACCCGAACCGACCCCCGAGCCGCCCATGGCGCATGGCGTCGGCCCGTGGCCCGGCGGCAGCGAAGATTGGCCCGACGATCCGCACTACGATCCCGAGCTGCTCGCACACGGCGACACCCGCAATGTCATCGACCGCTACCGCTACTGGCGCATGGAGGCGATCGTCGCCGACCTCGACGAGCGCCGACACGGCTTCCACGTCGCGATCGAGAACTGGCAGCACGACATGAACATCGGCTCGATCGTGCGCAGCGCCAACGCCTTCGCCGCCGACACGGTGCACATCATCGGCCGCCGCCGCTGGAACAAGCGCGGCGCGATGGTCACCGACCGCTACCAGCACGTCGATCACCACGCGGATGTCGCGGGGTTCGCGGTCTGGGCGCGCGAAGCCGGGCTGCCGATCATCGCGGTCGACAACGTGGCCGGTGCCGTGCCGATCGAGGCGTTCGAGTGGCCCGAGCACTGTGTGCTGCTCTTCGGCCAGGAGGGGCCCGGGCTGTCGGCCGAGGCGACCGAGGCCGCCGACGCGATCGTCGAGATCACGCAGTTCGGCTCGACCCGCTCGCTCAACGCAAGCGCGGCCGCGGCGATCGCGATGCACTCATGGGTGCTCACTCACGCCCGTCCCGGGCCGGTCGAGCCCCGATAGCCTCCAACGCCGCAGCCTCCTCGGTCGATCGCGTGCGCTCGAGCCCGTCGACTGGGCGGCGAGCCTTCGCTGCGTGCACCACGAGCAGTCCGCCGGCCGCGACGAGCACGACGACGATCGCGGTGCCGCCGAAGAGCGCGAGCGGCCCGCCCGCGTCATACGCGATGCCAGAGAGCGCGGCGGCGATCGTCGCGGTGAGCAACCCGAACGCCCGCATGAGGCCCTGCGACGCGCCGGCCCGCACCGGGGGCACCGCCTGTGCCATCGCGGCGGCCGCGCCGATGAACGCGAGCGCCTGGCCGCTCGACTCGACGAGCCCGACCCCGGTGGCCACCCACGGATTGCCGATCACGCCGTAGAGCGCCACGATCGGCACGAGCACGATCGCACCGCGCATGAACGCCGAGACTCCGCCGCGCCGGTCGGCGAGCCGCCCCGCCCACCCGGCGACGAGCGCGAACGGCACGGCGAAGAGGGCGTAGCTGAGGGCGGTGAGCCATTCGCTCGCGCCGATGTCGGTCATGAATCGCGGCCAGATGCCGTCGTACGCACCGGTCGGCACCATGATGGCCCCGTGCAGCAGCAGCACGCCGACCACCGTCGGTGAACGCAGCAGGTCGAGGCTCATGCGCGGCGGCCGGGGCGCAGTGCCGACGGATGCCGCAGCCCCCGACCCAGTCGGCTCCGGCGCCCCGCGCTCCCGGAACGTCAGCATGACCGGCACCACACCGAGCACGACGGCCAGCCCAGACCAGGCGAGGATCGCGCCCGGGGAGGCGAACGCGATCGTGAGTCCCGAGGCGAGCGGGCCCAGCGCGATGCCTGCGAGTTCGGCGGCGCCGAGGCGGCCGAGCGACTCGCCGGCGCGCGCGGGATCGACGCGAACGAGGAGGGCGCTCGCGGCGGCCATGAACATGCCGAAGCCGAATCCACCGACCGCGCGGCCGGCGATGAGGTGCCAGGTCTCGGTGGCGAGCGCGGAGCCGATGAGGGCGACGGCCATGAACAGCACGCCGGCAACGCCCATCGTGCGCGCGCGGCCGCGATCGGCGTACGGGGCGACGACGATCTCAGCCACGAGGGCCGCGGCGAAGCCTGCTGCCGCGACGAATCCGATGTCGGTGGTCGAGATGCCGAGCTCGGCCTGCAGGGTCGGCAACAGGGGGAAGATGACCAGGGAACCCGACGACATGAGCACGGTCGCGGTCACGACCCCGACGGTCAGCCGGCGACGCTCGATGTCTGCGACGTCGATGCTCGCCATCACTGTTGTCCGCATGGACAGTAAGATACTCCTCTTGTCCACGTGGACAAGAGATTCAGGCCAATTGTCCATCCGGACAAGAGCGGTACGATGGAGGCATGGCGACCAGGTTGCACCCGGCGGAGCGGCGCGAGCAGATCCTCGACGCGACGATGCGCCTCGTTGCCCGCGATGGCTTCGCGCGGGTGACCCTGCGCGACGTCGCCGCAGAGGTCGGCGTGGTGCACGGACTCATCCGGCACTATTTCCCCACTCGCGAGCAACTCGTCGCCGAGGCGTTCGACGCCGCGGTGCGCACCGAACTCGCGGGCGACGAGGAGGTCGCCGAGCGGGTAGAACCCTTCGAGGCGCTCGCCGACTGGCTCACCACGACACCGAGCGACCACTACTTCGTGTGGATGGACGCCTGGAGCGAGGCGCAGCGCAACCCCGAGCTCCTCGCATCCCTCACCCATCACCACCGCGACTGTGAGCACCGCCTCGCGCGCATCATCGAGCGCCTCACCGAGTCGGGCCTGGGCGCGAGCGACGACCCCGCGGCCGACGCCAAGATGCTCACCGCACTCGTCGACGGCATCGCCGTGCAGCACCACGCCATCGGCCTCATCGACCGGGCACAGGCCGATCGGGTCGTGTACCACGCGGCCGAAGACCGGCTCGGCATCCGGCCCGGCACGCTCACCCGTTCTCGCCCCACAGCGGCCCGCGGGCAGTGGGTGGCCGCGGCCGCCGGCGGCACCGCCGACTGACGCTTTGCGCCCCCGGGTGCCGCGTGTCAGCCGCCCTTGAGCCGACGGGCGCGCGAGACTTGGGCCGATGCCGGTCATCGACAATGCGATCTACCGTGGCGGCGCACGCGTCGCGACGCCGTCGACCCTCGAGGAGACCTTCGAGACGCGTGAGGCGCACGGCGGATTCGCATGGATCGGGCTCTACCGACCCACCGAAGGGGAGCTCGCAGCGGTGGCCGCCGAGTTCGGCCTGCACCCGCTCGCCGTCGAAGACGCGGGCAAGGGCCACCAGCGAGCGAAGCTCGAACGCTACGGTGAGACGCTCTTCGTCGTGCTGCGGCCGGCACGGTACCTCGACGACGTCGAGCAGGTCGAATTCGGCGAACTGCATGTGTTCGTCGGTCCCGGCTTCGCCATCACGATCCGGCACGCCGAGTCCCCGAACCTCGCAAAGGTGCGTCATCGCCTCGAGGCCACGCCAGAGTTGCTCGCGAAAGGCCCAGAGGCCGTGCTCTACGCGGTGCTCGACGAGGTCGTCGACGAGTACTCGCCGGTCGATGCCGGGCTCGAGAACGACATCGACGAGATCGAGGAGCAGCTCTTCTCGGGCGACCCCGAGGTCACCAAGCGCATCTACGACCTCGCGAGCGAGGTCATGGAGTTCCAGCGGGCCACCCGGCCGCTCGTCGACATGTTCATCGCACTCGAGCGCGGCTTCGAGAAGTACGACGTCGACCTCGAGCTGCAGCGCTACCTGCGCGACGTGAAAGACCACGTCATCCGCATCGTCGAACGGGGGGAGTCGTTCCGCCAGCTGCTGCAGAACGCGCTGCAGGTGCACGCGACGCTCGTCGGCCAGCGCCAGAACGAGGAGATGAAGCGCCTCACCGAGACGAGCCTCGCACAGAGCGAGCAGACGAAGAAGATCTCGAGCTGGGCGGCGATCATCTTCGCCCCGACGCTCGTGGCCTCGGTCTACGGCATGAACTTCACGCACATGCCCGAACTCGACTGGGGCATCGGCTACCCGGGCGCCCTGGCGCTCATGGGCGCCTTCGCGCTCACGCTGTACCTGATCTTCAAGCGGCGCAACTGGTTGTGAGCGAGCGGATGTCGCGACACGACGGCGATTCGTCGTGTGCCCTTCCCGCGGCATCCGATCGCGGTTAGCGTTGGCACATGACCGAGATCACCGACGATCTGCCCGCCCGTCTGCTGCACGAGGAGCACGCCGGATGGCGGGCGATCGTCGAAGGGCGGGGCGGTGAGCACTACCAGCGGGCGATGACCCGCGACGCGCTCATGGTCGTCGAGGGGGCGATGCTCGGGCGCAACGAGATCCTCGCGCGGTTCCGAGCGACCCCGCCATGGGAGTCGTACGAACTGCACGAGCCCGCGGTCATCCGACTCGGAGACCGTGCCGGCATCGTCGTCTACCGCGCCGTCGCCCGGCGTGGCGACGACTCCGTGAACCTGCGCATGTCGACGACATACCTCTACGACGACGGCGCGTGGCACGTGGCCGCGCATCAGCAGACTCCCGCCTGAGGCGCGAGCGCAGCCGGGCATCGGCCTCAGAGACCTGCCAGACCCGTGCCGATGATGAACACGCCGATGAGGAAGACGATGAGGGCAGTCACCGTGCCCTGGTTGGCGGTGATCCAGTCCTTCATCTCGAGCAGCCTCGGCTGCATGCCCTTGGGATCGGCCAGCGCGAGGATGACCGGCACGGCCACGGTCGACGCTCCGATGATCGTGTAGATCACGATGACGATCGCCGATTCGCCGACCGACAGCTCGGGCGCGCGGATCGCCAGTCCGGCCGCGATCGCGAGCAGCAGCCCCTTCGGGCGAATGTTCAGCGCGACGGCGATGCCGAAGGCGCTCCACGGGCCCAGTTTGTCGACCGATTCGAGCCATTTCGGCATCGCGTCCGACGGATGTCGCCGAGCACGGCGCCATTCGACGACCGCGAGCACGACCAGTGCGACGCCCACGAGGATCTCGATGGCCGCGATCACCGTGTCGGGGCGTCGGTTGGAGCGGGGCGACGGAATCGCCTGCGCGCCGAGGGTGAAGGCGGTGACGACGACGGCCATGCCGAGCACCCAGCCGATCAGGAACGGCAACGCCGTGCGCTTGCCCTTCGGCGAGAGCAGGATGACGACGGTCGCCATGATGGGCACCGAGCTGATCGCCACGGCGAGCGCTATCGGGAGGATGTGGCCGATCGCCTGCAGCATGCTCGCCTCCGCCCGCTCGCGCTACTGCAGCGCCGAGGTGAGTCGGGCGATGCCGTCGAGGAAGGTCGCCGTCGCCGGCTCCTGCTCCCACTCCTCGAGCGTGAGCTGTCGGCCGATGGCACGATAGCCCTCCTCGACCTTGCGCATGTCGGCGACGAACGACGGGCCGCGCACGAGCATGCAGACCTCGAAGTTGAGGTTGAACGAGCGGATGTCCATGTTGCTCGACCCGATCACCGCCACGTCGTCGTCGATCGAGAGGTGCTTCGCGTGCAGGATGTACGGGCCCGGGTAGAGCCAGATCTGCACGCCCGCGCGTAGGAGGGCGCCATAGTACGAGCGCTGCGCATGCCACACCGAGCCCTGGTCGCCGATCTCCGAGACGAACAGCTGCACGTCGAGTCCGCGCAGCCGCGCCGACGTGATCGCGTACATCATCGCCTCGTCGGGTACGAAGTAGGGGCTCGTGATGATCACCCGCTGCTGCGCGGAGTTCACGAGCGAGAGGAACAGGCGCAGGTTGTTCTCGCCGTCGAATGCCGGCCCGCTCGGCACGATCTGGCAGTCGAGCGCATCGGGCGAGGTGTCGAAGTGGGCCGCTGTCGCGCGCACGTTCTCGTCGTTGTCGAGGAGTTCGTCGGTTTCGGCGTACCAGTCCGAGAGGAACACGGCGTTCAGGGCGGTCACGGTCGGACCGGTGACGCGGGCCACGAGCTCCTGCCACGCCAGCCCGCGCTTGATGTTGCTCTTCGAGTTGTAGCTGCGATCGATGAGGTTCTGCGAGCCGGTGAAGCCGACGCGCCCGTCGACGACCACGATCTTGCGGTGGTTGCGCAGGTCGGGTCGCTGGTACTTGCCCTTGAACGGCTGCACCGGAAGCATGAAGCTCCACTTCGCGCCGATGCGGTCGAGCTCGGCGTAGGTCGCCTTGTGGGTCGCCGAGCGGCCCGTGGAGATGTGGTCGAGCAGCACCCGCACCACGACGCCACGTTGCACAGCCCGTTCCATCGCCGCGAAGAAGCCGCGCGTCGTGTCGTCGAGCGAGACGATGAAGAACTCGACGTGCACGAACCGTTCGGCGGTGTCGACCTCGGCGGTCATCGCGTCGATCGACGCCTGGTAGTCGCCGATGAGCGTGGCCGTGTTGCCCCCGACGACGGGCAGCGCGCCGAGGCGCCGGTTCTGCTCGGCGATCGTGGCGAACCAGGCCGGCCACGTCGACCGGTCGGGGGCGAGGTCGACGCCGTCGCTGCGTTCGGTGATCATGCGGTTGACCTCGGCCTGGCGCACGCGCCACTTCTTCGGCAGCTTGATGTTGCCGATGACCAGGAACAGCACGATGCCGATGAACGGGATCAGGAAGATCGCGAGCAGCCACGCCATCGAGGCCGTCGGCTTGCGGTCGCGCGGGATGACGACCAGCGCGATGATGCGGATGACCCAGTCGAAGAGTACGAGCACGAGGCCGAGGATCGCCGCGGTCTCAGTGCTCACGACAGGTCATCCGTTCGCGTGAACGTGACGCCGGCCATGTGACCTCCCGAGGAAACCTGCCCGTCGTCGCTGATCGTCGACCGGCCAGTCGTCTGAGTATGGCACCGCCCCCGGCTGCACAGAAGGAGGCGGCGGCGGGTGCGTCGGTCGTGCCGCGGGGTGGCGTCAGTCGGTGCCGAGGTCGAACGCCGCGGCCTCGAGTGCCGCCTCGGTGGCGTGCTCGAGTGCGGTCTCGGGCTCGCCGGCCGAGATCTCGACGCCCTCGCCCGACTTGAGGTCGCCCACGAGCTCGGCGGTCGCGCCGCCCACGATGCCCTGCATCGCGTACTGCTCGAGGCGCGCGCGCGAGTCGGCGATGTCGAGGTTGCGCATCGTGAGCTGGCCGATGCGGTCTTCGGGTCCGAATGCGGCGTCGCCGACGCGCTCCATCGAGAGCTTGTCAGGGTGGTAGCTGAGCGCCGGACCCTCGGTGTTCAGGATCGTGTAGTCGTCGCCGCGGCGCAGGCGAAGCGTGACCTCGCCGGTGACGGCCGAACCGACCCAGCGCTGGATCGACTCGCGCAGCATGAGCGACTGCGGGTCGAGCCAGCGGCCCTCGTACATGAGGCGGCCGAGGCGGCGGCCCTCGGCGTGGTAGTTGGCGATCGTGTCTTCGTTGTGAATGGCGTTGAGCAGGCGCTCGTAGGCGATGTGCAGCAGCGCCATGCCCGGAGCCTCGTAGATGCCGCGGCTCTTCGCCTCGATGATGCGGTTCTCGATCTGGTCGGATGCCCCGAGCCCGTGCCGCCCGCCGATGGCGTTCGCCTCGTAGACGAGGGCGACGGCGTCGGGGAACTCGACGCCGTTGATCGCGACGGGACGCCCGGCCTCGAAGCGCACCGAGACCTCTTCGGTGGCGGTCTCGACGTCGTCGCGCCAGGCGGCGACGCCCATGATGGGCTCGACGATGTCGAGCCCGGTGTCGAGGTGCTCGAGCTTCTTGGCCTCGTGCGTCGCGCCCCAGATGTTCGCGTCGGTCGAGTAGGCCTTCTCGGTGGAGTCGCGGTAGGGGAACCCGCGCGCGACGAGCCACTCGCTCATCTCTTTGCGGCCGCCGAGCTCGGTGACGAACGCGGCGTCGAGCCACGGTTTGTAGATGCGCAGCCGCGGGTTGGCCATGAGGCCGTAGCGGTAGAACCGCTCGATGTCGTTGCCCTTGTAGGTCGAGCCGTCGCCCCAGATGTCGACGCCGTCTTCTTTCATCGCACGCACGAGCAGGGTGCCCGTGACGGCGCGGCCGAGCGGCGTGGTGTTGAAGTACGTCTTGCCGCCCGAGCGGATGTGGAACGCACCGCACTGCAGGGCCACGAGCCCCTCTTCGACGAGGGGCGCCTTCGCATCGACTGCGCGCGCGATCTCGGCGCCGTACTCCTTGGCGCGGTCGGGCACCGCCGCGATGTCGGGCTCGTCGTACTGCCCGATGTCGGCGGTGTACGTGCAGGGCACGGCGCCCTTCTCGCGCATCCACGCGACCGCGACCGAGGTGTCGAGGCCGCCCGAGAAGGCGATGCCGACACGTTCGCCGACGGGAAGGGAGGAGAGGACTTTCGACATGCCCTCCAGCCTACTTGCGCGGCATCTTGCACGACGACGCCGCACATGTCCAGCATGTGCACCCCCAGTACGGGGGCATTAGACTCGCGCCACCGGCCGTGCGGCACCATCGTCGCCGCCGCTCGTCGCCTCCACCGGACAGGCCGGGCCGCCGACTGACCCGGTCGGCGGTGCTCCACTCACGTCGAAGGAGACTGAATGAAGAACCACAAGGTGATCGGCGCGGTGTCAGCCGCTGCCCTCGCCGTCGGCCTCATGGGGGCGGCTGTCGCACCGGCAGCAGCCTCCGGACCCGAATCCACCTACCTCGTGCTCGCGCCGCAGGGCAAGAGCACCAAGGCCGCAGAAGCACGCGTGGCCGCCGCCGGCGGCACGGTCGTGGCCGCCTACGACCAGATCGGCGTTCTCGTCGCGAAGTCGACGAACACCGCATTCGCCGGCGCGGTCGCCGGTGCGGGCGTCGAGTCGGTCGCCTCGACCGACGGTCTCGGCACCACGCTCATTGATGACGACATCAGCGAGACGGTTGACGCGACCGCAGTCGAGGCCACCGGCGACCCGACGCTCGAGCCCCTGTGGGGCCAGCAGTGGGACATGGAGCAGATCGACGTGCCGGCGGCGCACGCCGTGACGACCGGCGACCCGTCGGTCGTCGTGGGAGTGCTCGACTCGGGTATCGACAGCTCGCACCCCGACCTTGCGACCCAGGTCGCCGAGGACCAGAGCGCCTCGTGCATCGGCGGTGTCGTCGACACCGATGAGGCCGCGTGGAACCCGACGACCTCCGACCATGGCACGCATGTCGCGGGCACGATCGCCGCGGCGATCAACGGCGTCGGCATCGCGGGGGTCGCGCCGGGCGTGAAGGTGGCCTCGGTGAAGGTCGTCAACGACGACGGGTTCATCTACCCCGAGGCGGCGATCTGCGGCTACCTGTGGGCGGCCGACCACGGCATGCCGGTCACGAACAACAGCTACTTCATCGACCCGTGGGAGTTCAACTGCGTGAACGACCCGCGTCAGCGGCCGGTCTGGCAGGCCGTGCAGCGCGCGCTGCGGTACTCGAACGCCCAGGGCACGCTGACGGTCGCCTCGGCGGGCAACAGCAACGTCGACCTGCAGCACAAGTTCGTCGACTCGGGCAGCCCGAACGACGGGAGCTCCCCCGTCGAAGACCGCACGATCACCGGCGCCTGCCGCGACATTCCGGCCGAAGCGCCGGGCGTCGTGACGGTCTCGGCGGTCGGCCCGACCGAGCAGAAGAGCTACTACTCGTCCTACGGACTGGGCGTCGTCGACGTGACGGCACCCGGCGGCGACACCCGCTTCCGCACCGGCGGGGCCTCGTCCACGCTGACCGACGCCGTGCTCTCGACCACGTATCCCGGTCACGGCTGGCGCTACAAGCAGGGCACCTCGATGGCCGGCCCCCACGCGGCCGGTGTCGCGGCGCTCGCCGTCTCAGCGCACCCCGGCCTCAAGCCGGGCGCACTCGCCTCGCTGCTCGAGCGCGCGGCGACGCCGCTCGAGTGCCCCGAGGGCGTGTACGAGCCGCGCCCGGGCTACCCGGCAACCTGCACCGGTGGTGAGCGCAACGGCTTCTACGGAGCCGGCAACATCAATGCATTCAACGTCGTGAAGTAGCATCCGAACCGTTGAACGGGCGAGGGGCCGGACCGCGAGGTCCGGCCCCTCGTGCGTGCGGCCGCAGGTTGCGCGAATACCTGCGCGATAGGGTGAAGTGTGACTCCAGAAGAATCAGCGCCGGCGCGCGACGGCCACCTCGCCGACGAACCGCAGGTGCGGCAGGCGCTCGCCGACGCCGATCGTGGGTCACTCGCAGCGGTCGTGGCGGCGCACCCCGCGTCGCCACTCGCCTGGACCGAGCTCGCCGACCTCGCCGACTCCGAGGGTCGAGCCATCGAGGCATTCGCCTATGCCGCCGTCGCCGTCGACCTCGCGTGCGACCAGCTCACGCGAAGCGGGTGGGTTCCGGGCACGCCCGTTCCGTGGGTCGACGAGCCGAACCGCGCCTACTTGAGGGCTCTCGACACGCAGCGCCGCGCGGCCGAGCAGCTCGGGCTCGACGATATCGCCCAGCGTCTCGCGGGCGAGCTGGCCTCTGCCGATGCCGAGGCGCCCGCCCGCATCGCGAGCGAGTTCACCCCCACCCAGCTCATCTCGATCGTGTCGTCCGACGACGCGTTCGCGCCCTCGTCGTCGACCTCGGCGTACGAGGGCGAACCGCTCGCAGAACCCGCCGCGGCCGACGCGGCAGGAGAGGACTGACATGCCCGCCGCCGTACTCATCGGAGCACAGTGGGGAGACGAGGGCAAGGGCAAGGCGACAGACCTGCTCGGCTCGCGCCTCGACTACGTCGTGAAGTTCAACGGCGGCAACAACGCCGGCCACACCGTGGTCATCGGCGAAGAGAAGTACGCACTGCACCTGCTGCCGTCTGGCATCCTCACCCCCGGTGTCACCCCCGTCATCGCGAACGGCGTCGTGGTCGACATCGAGGTGCTCTTCGAAGAGCTCGAGGGCCTCGAGAGCCGCGGCGTCGACGTCTCGAAGCTGCGCATCTCGGCGAACGCCCACCTCATCACGCAGTATCACCGCACGCTCGACAAGGTCACCGAACGCTTTCTCGGCAAGCGCCAGATCGGCACGACGGGCCGGGGCATCGGTCCCGCATATGCCGACAAGATCAACCGCGTCGGCATCCGCATGCAAGACCTCTTCGACGAGAACATCCTGCGGCAGAAGGTCGAGGGCGCACTCGACCAGAAGAACCACCTGCTGCTGAAGGTCTACAACCGCCGGGCCATCGGCGTCGACGAGGTCGTCGACGAACTGCTCGGCTACGTCGACCGGCTGCGGCCCATGGTCACCGACACGGCGCTCGAGTTGCACCAGGCGCTCGATCGCGGCGAGACGGTGCTCTTCGAGGGCGGTCAGGCCACCATGCTCGACGTCGACCACGGCACCTACCCGTTCGTCACCTCGTCGAACGCCACGAGCGGCGGCGCCATCACCGGCTCGGGCATCGCGCCCAACCGCATCGACCGCGTGATCGCCGTGGTGAAGGCCTACACGACGCGCGTCGGCGCGGGGCCGTTCCCCACCGAGCTGTTCGACGAGTGGGGCGACTTCCTCACCGAGCAGGGTCACGAGTTCGGCACCACCACCGGCCGCAAGCGCCGCACCGGATGGTACGACGCGCCCATCGCCCGCTACGCGGCGCGCATCAACGGCGTCACCGACTTCGTGCTCACCAAGCTCGACGTGCTCACCGGCATCGAGCGTATTCCGGTCGCCGTCGCGTACGAGGTCGACGGCGAGCGTTTCGACGAGCTGCCGGTCTCGCAGAGCGACTTCCACCACGCGAAGCCGGTCTACGAGCAGTTCCCCGGCTGGACCGAAGACATCTCGGGCGCCCGCGAGTTCGACGACCTGCCGCCGAACGCGAAGAGCTACGTGCGCGAGCTCGAGGCGATGAGCGGTTCGCGCATCTCGGCGATCGGCGTCGGCCCGGGCCGCGACGAGATCGTCACCCTGCGCGACCTGCTGAACTGACTGCGCGCTCAGGCGCGAAAACGGGCGGCGGGGTCGATGCCCCCGCCGCCCGTTCGCGTGTCTGCGACTACTTCTCGGTGCCGATGGCGCCGTCTGCGGCGTCGCGGGCTCCGTCGACCTTGTCGTGGTGCTCTTCGGGAACGACCTTCTTGGCCAGGTCGGATGCCCCGTCGAGCACCTTGTCGCTGATCTCCTCGGCCTGCTCACTATTGAGCGCGTCGGAGATCTTGTCTTTGTTCTCTTCGATGAAGTCGGTTGCCTTCTTCGTGATGTCGTCGAATGCGCCCATAGGTCGCCCCCACCTTTCGTTCGGGATCTGCACTTGCTCTCGTCATGTTAGAGGGCGGATGTCGCGTGCGGAAGCCTTTCGGTGATCTGCGGCATCACGCCGCGTGGCAGACTCGACGGGTGACCGCGACCCGCCCCGCCGATGCCGAACTCGTCGGCCGTTTCATCCGTCTGACGCCCTTCTCACCCGCCGACGTCCCGGCGCTCCACGAGGCGATCGGCGTGCCCGAGGTCTTCGCGGGCGGCTACGGCGGCGGGTCCGCCGGTTGGCCGGCGGACCTCGCAGCGTACGAGGCATTCGCGCGTGGGTACTACGCGAGTGGACCCGATTCGATGCCGTGGACCGTGCGCCTCAACGGCGGCCCCGACGACGGTCTCGTGGTCGGCGCGACCTGGTTCGGCGATCTCGATCTCGGCAACGAGTCGGCGCACATCGGTGCGACCGGGTACGACCCGCGCGTGTGGGGTACCGCAGTCAACCCCGAGGCCAAACTGCTGTTGCTCGGACTCGCCTTCGATCACGGCTTCGGCCGCGTCAAGCTGCAGGCCGACTCGATCAACGCCCGCTCGCGCGCGGCGATCGAGAAGCTCGGCGCGACCTTCGAGGGCGTGCTGCGCCGGCACAAGCGGCGCGCCGACGGATCGTGGCGAGACTCAGCGGTGTACTCGATCATCGTCGACGAGTGGCCCGAGGTGCGGGCGGGTCTCGAAGCGCGGCTCGCGGCGCGCGGCGATGAGCCGGTGCGGGTCACTCCGACGAGCTGACGCCGGGTCGCGGCATCCGATCGCCTGATCAACCGGCCAGGTCGACCAGGCCGTCGACAAGCGCCGCGACGCCGCCCACGTACGCGATCGCGATGACCGCGATGCGCGCGACGCGGTGGCTGACGCGGGGGCTCAGGAACTCACCGATCACGAGTCCCACGACGAGCGCGCCGATCACGATGGGCCAGGCAGCGAGGTCGAGCGCGGGCGCCGCCCACCCGGTCGCGCCGAGCTTGCCGACGAGTGAGGCGACGCCGATCACGACGAAGTAGGGCTGGGCCGTTGCCGCGAAACCGACCTGCGACCAGCGCGTGGCGACCGCGTACACGCTGAGCGCCGGGCCGCCGACGCCCGCGGCGGCGTTCATCACTCCCGAGGCCGCGCCCGCGGTGAGTGCGGGCATCGCACCCGACGCGACGTGCGACGTGCGCGTGACGACGAGGGTGACGGTGAGGGCCGCGATGACGAGCACGCCGACACCGACCTGCAGCACCGGCGCCGGCACGTGGGTCGCGAGCAGGGCGCCTGCGACGGTGCCGACGAGGGCCGGCACGGTGAGCCAGCCGAACCGCCGCCACTCGATATGGCGCCACACCCGCGGCAGGATCAGCAGCGACGAGAGCACGGCGCAGAGGTTCACGATGACGACGCCGTCGAACGGGCCGAGCAGAATGACGAGCGCCGGCGCGGCGATCAGCGCGAAGCCCATGCCGGTGATGCGCTGCGCCATCGCCCCGATGAGCACTGAGAGGGCGACGGGCAGGAGCACCGGGACATCCTATTCGTGCCTCACGGCGAATCGGCCGCGAGCGCGCGCTCTCACCGCTCGGGCACGTGCAGTCGGGTGAGGAACGCGTCGGTGCCGGCCGGCGTGCCACGCCGGTCGAGCCGCGACACGGCGACCGTCACGATCACCGCGAGCGGCACCGTCCATGCGGCCGGCTGCTCGAGGAACGGCGCGATGGCCGGCACGGATGCCGCGACGAGCGGCCCCCCGAGGATCGCGGCGCCCGACAGGACGCCCCCGGTGAGCATGCCCGCGATCGCGCCCCGCGACGTGAGTCCGCGCCACCAGATGCCGAGGATCAGCATGGGGCACAGGGTCGAGGCGGTGAACGCGAACACGAGGCCCACGCTGCCCGCGAGGCCCGACGACTCGGTCGCGAGGGCGACGAGCAGCGGCACGATCGTCGAGACGATCGCCGCGATGCGGAACCCGCGCACGCTGCCGCCGAGGAGGTCTTGGCTGATGACGCCCGCGAGCGAGACGACGAGTCCCGACGACGTCGAGAGGAACGCCGCGAACGCCCCCGCGATGACGAGCGCGGTGAGCACGTCGCCGAGCGGGCCCGGCACGAGCCGGTCGGGCAGCAGCAGGATGAGCGCGTCGGCTTCGCCTGACGCCGCGAGGTCGGGGGCGAACGCTCGCCCGAGAAGGCCGAGAATCGTCGGGAAGAGGTAGAACACCGACAGCAGCACGAGCACGATGACCGTGGTGCGGCGCGCGGCGACGCCGTCGGGGTTCGTGTAGAAGCGCACGAGCACGTGCGGCAGGCCGAGCGTGCCGAGCAGCAGCGCGACCATGAGCGACACCGTGCGGTACACGTCGAGCTCGCCCGGCCCGGCCGACGCGGGGAACGCCTCGGCCGGGGGAAGTTGTGCGGGCGGCTCGCCGCCGCCGACGACGAGCAGCAGTGCGACGACGGGCACCGCGAGCGCAGTGAGCTTCAGCCAGAACTGGAACGCCTGTACGAACGTGATCGAGCGCATGCCGCCGGCGGCGACCACGACCGCGACGATCACGGCGACGGCGAGCGCCCCTGCCCACGAGGGCAGCCCGGTCGTGATGCGCACGGTGAGTGCCGCGCCCTGCAGTTGCGGCACGATGTAGAACCATCCGATGACGATGACCAGCAGGCTCGTGACCCGCCGTGCCCATTGCGACTCGAGGCGCGCCTCGGTGAAGTCTGGGATCGTGTAGGCGCCCGAGCGACGCAGCGGCGCCGCCACGAAGAGCAGCAGCATCAGGTAGCCGCCGGTGTACCCGATCGGGAACCACAGCGCGGCCGACCCGGTCAGCAGGATGAGGCCGGCGACGCCCAGGAACGACGCGGCCGAGAGGTACTCGCCGCCGATCGCCGACGCGTTCCACCACGGACGCACGGTGCGGCTCGCCACGTAGAAGTCGCTCGTCGTGCGCGAGACGCGCAGGCCGTAGAAGCCGATGAGCGCCGACACGAGGGCCACGCCCACGATGGCCGTGTATCCGATCGCGGGATTCACTCGTGCTCCGCGAGCGAGCGGTACCGCGCCTCGTTGCGTGCGGCGGCGCGCTGGTACAACACCGCCACGGTGATCACGAGCGGGTAGATGCCGGCGCCGAGCAGCACCCACGACACCGGCACGCCGGCCAGGTAGGTGTCGTCGAGTCCGGGCACGAGCGCGATCACGAGCACGAAGAGCACGGTCGCGACCGCGAATCCGACGGCGACCGTGACCGCGAGCCGCAACTGCGACCCGATGAGCGAACGCACGTACACGGCCGCGATGTCGCCGGCAGGGTCATCGGTGCCGCTCGATCGCAACGGCCGAGCGGATGCCGCGCCGCCGGCACTTCGCGGAGCCGTCACGCGCACCCGCGGTGGCGCTCCCGTCGGTCGAGTAGCCGCCCGCGGCGTATCGAGACCCTCACCGCGCGAAGGTCTCGATACGCGCCCTCCTTCGTCGGGTGCTAGATCTCGATACGGCGCTGGCGCGCCTACTCGATCCGGCGCTCGACCGGCGTCGTCACTCACGGTCGTGCCCGCAGGATCGCGGTCTCGAGCCGGTCGCGCAGCGCCGGCAGGAGGCGGCGGCTCACGGGCAGCTCGGCGCCGCCGACGGTGACGCTCGGGTGGTCGGCACCGAGCCGCACTCGGCTGACGTGCCCGAGCGCCACCAGATAGGAGCGGTGCACGCGCACGAATCCCGCGTCGGCCCACTGCCGCTCGAGGTCGGCCATCGGCACGCGCACGAGGTAGCTGGCCTCTTCGGTGTGCAGGCGGGCGTAGTCGCCCTGCGCCTGCACGTAGCGCACCTCGTCGCGGCGGATCATGCGGGTTGTGCCGCCGAGGGTGACGGCGATCACCTCGGGCTGGGCGGTGTCGGCGGGTGCCGGGTTCGACGGGCTGCCGATCTTGAGCGCCTCGGCGATGCGCCCGACCGAGCGCTGCAGTCGCTCGGCGCGCACAGGTTTCAGCAGGTAGTCGACGGCGGCGAGGTCGAACGCCTCGAGCGCCCCCTCTTCATCGGCCGTGACGAACACGAGCACCGGCCGGTGCTCGAAGCGCGCGAGCGCGCGGGCGAGGTCGAAGCCGGTGAGCCCCGGCATGTGGATGTCGAGGAACGCCGCGTCGACCGGCTCTCGCGTGAGCAGTCGGATCGCCTCGGCGCCCGACGAGGCCTGGTGGATGACGCCCACGCGCGGATCTTGGCCGAGCAGGAACGCGAGCTCGTCGATCGCGGGCTGCTCGTCGTCGGCGATGAGCACGGAGATCATGGACCAGTCCTGCCGTCTCGTTTCGGGCCCGCCTTCGGAACCCGCATGCGAACGAGGGTACCCGCCCCCACGTTGGTCTCGACGACGAGTCCGTGCTCGTCGCCGTAGACCTGCCGCAGGCGGGCATCGACGTTGCGCAGGCCCACGTGCTCACCCGTCGACGGGTCGCCTGCGAGCGCGCGGGCGAGCGTCTCGGGGTCGATGCCGACGCCGTCGTCCTCGACGGTCAGCTCGGCGAACGCGCCCGAGTCGGCGGCCGTGATGTCGATGCGACCGCCGCCCTCTTTCGATTCGAGCCCGTGTCGCACGGCGTTCTCGACGAGCGGCTGGATCGAGAGGAACGGCACCACGGTCGAGAGCACCTCGGGCGCGATCTGCAGGGTCACCGTGAGCCGGTCGCCGAAGCGGGCGCGCTCGAGCTTCAGGTAGCTGTCGATCGAGCGCAGCTCTTCGGCGACCGTCGTGAAGTCGCCGTGGCGACGGAACGAGTATCGCGTGAAGTCGGCGAACTCGAGCACGAGTTCGCGGGCCTTCGAGGGGTCGGTGTTGATGAACGACGCGATCGCGTTGAGCGAGTTGTAGATGAAGTGCGGGCTGATCTGCGCCCGGAGCGCCCGCACCTCGGCCTCGGCGAGTGCCGTGCGCGAGGCATCCAATTCACCCAGTTCGACCTGTGCCGCGACCCAGTCGGCGACCTCGCCCGTCGCTCGCACGAGGCCCGCTCGCACGGGAGACGAGAACGCGACGATCGCACCGAACGGGCCGGCGCTGCCGAGCACGGGCGCGACGATGGCGTCGGTCTCGTGCCCGCCGATCGCGAGGTGCCGCTGCACCTGCGGCTTGCCGCTCGCGATCGCCGCGGCGGCGAGCTCGGACGCGATCACACGGACGTCGTCGTCACCGTCGACCGTGACCCGGCCGGTGCGGTCGACGATCGCGAGGCTCTCGCAGCCGAGCAGCGCCCGCAGGTGCCGGCCGGCGCGCAGCACCTCGGTTTCGCCGCCGCCGCCGCGCAGGTGCTTCGCCGCCCGCGACGCGAGGTGCAGGGTCTGGTAGGTCGCCCGCTCGGCGTCGGTGCCGAGCTCTTTCGACGCGAGCACGATGCGCCGCAGGAACACGACGAGGCCGACGGCGAGTGCGCCGCACACCACGCCGAGCGCGGCGGCGAGCAGCGTCGACTCGGGCATGCAGGCCAGCGTATCCGTTCGACCCGGCGCCGTCGTTCGTCGTCGCACGGCAACCGTTCGTCGCACGGTTCCTGCCGTTGGGCGACGACGAGCGGCAGGCGCCCCCGGCCGTCGCACCGCCACGCCAGAGTGGGCGAACCGCAAAGCAGCGGCGCGGGCCACGGCTCGCCACATCCCCCACGAAGGAGACGCAATGGGCAACGAAGCCCTGAGTGCGCAGGACGAGACGGCCCCACCGGTCGACTACCGCGCAGTGCAAGAATCCCCCGAGTTCCAGCGACTGCGTTCGAGGCACCGGAGGTTCGTCTTCCCCGTGCTCGCCGTGTGCCTCGTGTGGTACTTCGCCTACGTGCTGCTGGCCGGCTACGCGCACGACTTCATGTCGACGCCCGTGTTCGGCAGCGTCAACGTCGCCATCCTGCTCGGCCTCGCGCAGGTCGTCACGACGTTCGCCGTGACCACCTGGTACGTCAGGTACGCCAACCGGCAGCTCGACCCGGTCGCCGAGCAGATCCGCGACGAGATCGAGTCCGGCGCGACCTTCGCCGCCGAGGGGGTGACGCGCTGATGCTGCACCTCGCTGCTTCGACGACACAGGCAGGCGAGCCCTGGCTCAACATCGCCATCTTCGGCGCCTTCGTCGCGATCACGATGATCATCGTGTTCCGTGCGAGCCGCAACAACAAGACCGCGGCCGACTACTACGCCGCCGGGCGCTCGTTCACCGGTGGCCAGAACGGCTCGGCCATTGCGGGTGACTACCTGTCTGCGGCGTCGTTCCTCGGCATCGTCGGGGCGATCGCGATCAACGGGTACGACGGGTTCCTCTACTCGATCGGCTTCCTCGTGGCGTGGCTCGTGGCGCTGCTGCTCGTGGCCGAGCTGCTGCGCAATACCGGCCGGTTCACCATGGCCGACGTGCTCTCGTTCCGACTGAAGCAGAAGCCGGTGCGCATCGCGGCCGCGACGACGACGCTCGTCGTGTGCTTCTTCTACCTGCTCGCGCAGATGGCCGGAGCGGGCGGGCTCGTCTCGCTGCTGCTCGGCATCGGCGACCAGGTCGGCCAGGCCGTCGTCATCACGGTGGTCGGGGCGCTCATGATCCTCTACGTGCTCATCGGCGGCATGAAAGGCACCACCTGGGTGCAGATCATCAAGGCGGTCCTGTTGATCGCCGGTGCCGGTGTCATGACGGTATGGGTGCTCGCACTCAACGGATTCAACTTCTCGAACCTGCTCGACAACGCGGTGGCGGCGGCGAACAACCCCGAGATCCTGAACCCGGGCCTCAAGTACGGGGTTTCCGAGGTCGCGAAGGTCGACTTCCTCTCGCTCGGCCTCGCCCTCGTGCTCGGCACGGCCGCTCTGCCGCACGTGCTCATGCGCTTCTACACGGTGCCCACCGCGAAGGAGGCCCGCAAGTCGGTCGTCTGGGCGATCTGGCTCATCGGCATCTTCTACGTGTTCACGCTCGTGCTCGGCTATGGCGCGGCCGCCCTCGTGGGTGCCGACGTCATCGCCGCGGCACCCGGCGGCCCGAACTCGGCGGCCCCGCTGCTCGCGTTCGAACTCGGCGGCCCGCTGCTGCTCGGACTGATCTCGGCGATCGCGTTCGCGACGATCCTCGCGGTCGTCGCGGGGCTCACCATCACGGCAGCCGCGTCGTTCGCGCACGACATCTACGCGAGCGTCGTCAAGAAGGGCAAGCCCGAAGCCGGCGCAGAGGTCAAGGTCGCCCGCCGCACGGTCATCGTCATCGGCATCGTCGCGATCATCGGCGGCATCGGCGCGAACGGCCAGAACATCGCGTTCCTCGTGGCGCTCGCATTCGCGGTGGCGGCGTCGGCGAACCTGCCGACGATCGTCTACTCGCTGTTCTGGAAGCGGTTCACGACCAAGGGTGCGCTCTGGAGCATGTACGGCGGCCTCGCGTCGGCGATCATCCTCATCATCTTCTCGCCGGTCGTCTCGGGCTCCGTGACGTCGATGCTGAAGACCGAGGACATCGACTTCGCGATCTTCCCGCTGTCGAACCCGGGCATCGTCTCGATCCCGCTGGCGTTCTTCCTGGGCTGGCTCGGCACCGTGCTCGACAAGGGCACCGAAGACCCGGCGAAGCAGTCCGAGATGGAGGTGCGTTCGCTGACCGGCGTCGGTGCCGAGAAGGCGGTCGACCACTAGCCGAAAGCTTCGACGCGGCGGGAACGCCTGCCCGTGCCGCGTCGTCGAATGAAGGGGCGGATGTCGCAGCACCGTGCTGCGGCATCCGCCCGTCTTTGCGCGTGGGGTCACATGTTGATCATGTGACCGGCGAGGCCGTGGAATCCTTCCTGCAGTGCCTCGGAGAGTGTGGGGTGCGTGTGTACGTTGCGGGCGAGCTCGAGCGCGCCGAGGTCCCACTTCTGGGCGAGGGTGAGCTCGGGGAGGAGCTCCGCGACGTCGGGGCCGATGAGGTGGCCGCCGAGCAGCTCGAGGTGCTTCGCGTCGGCGATGAGCTTCACGAACCCGGTCGGCTCGCCCAGTCCGTGCGCCTTGGCATTCGCCGAGAAGGGGAACGTCGCGACCTTGACGTCGTAGCCCTCGTCGCGCGCCTGCTGCTCGGTGAGGCCGAAGCTCGCGACCTGCGGCGCACAGAAGGTGGCACGCGGCATCATGCGGTAGTCGCCGAGCGACATGGTCTCTGCACCGCCGATGGTCTCGGCCGCGACGACGCCCATCGCCTCGGCGACATGCGCGAGCATGAGCTTCGCGGTGACATCGCCGATGGCGTAGATGTTCGGCACGTTGGTGCGCATGAACTCGTCGATGCCGATCGCGCCGCGGTCGGTGAGTGCCACGCCCGTGGCCTCGAGGCCGAAGCCGTCGACATTCGGCGCGAAGCCCACGGCCATGAGCACTCGGTCGACCTCGAGCGAGCCGGGCTGGCCGTCGGCGCCGGTGTAGGCCACGGTGACGGATGACCCGTTGTCGGTGACCGTCTGCACCTTCGTCGACGTGAGGATGGGCACGCCGAGCTTGCGGTACTGCTTCGTGATCTCCTTCGAGACGTCGACGTCTTCGTTGGGCAGCGCGCGGTCGAGGAACTCGATGATCGTGACATCCACACCGTAGTTGCGCACGATGTAGGCGAACTCCATGCCGATCGCGCCCGCGCCGATGACGGCGATCGAACGCGGCAGCTCGCGGTCCATGATCTGCGTTGCGTACGTGACGATGTTCGGCGACAGCTCGACGCCGGGCAGGAGCTTCACCCGCGAGCCCGTCGCGATGATCGCGTTGTCGAACGTGACGCTTTCGGTCGATCCGTCGGCCTTCGCCACGTCGATGGCGTTCGCATCGCGGAACGTGCCGCGACCGTCGATCTCGGTGATCTCGTTCTTCTTCATCAGGTAGTGCACGCCCTTGACGCGCCCCTCGGCGACCTGGCGGCTGCGGTCGTACGCGGCGCCGTAGTCGAAGGTCGCCTCGCCCGAGATGCCGAACGTGGCGGCCTGCGCGGTGAAGATGTGCGCGAGCTCAGCGTTGCGCAGCAGGGCCTTCGAGGGGATGCACCCGATGTTCAGGCACACCCCGCCCCAGTACTTCTGCTCGATCACCGCGGTGCGCAGGCCGAGTTGTGCGGCGCGCACCGCGGCGACGTACCCGCCGGGGCCGGCGCCGAGGACGACGACATCGAAATGGCTGGTCATGCCGCCCAGCCTAAGGGCGTGGCTGCCCTTCGGGGCCGGTCACCTCGTCGGTGCCGGCCGGCTCGTCGGCGACTTCCGGTTCAGCCGGGGGCCGCCACGCCACGCCACGCGCAGTGAGCACCAGGACCATGACCGCTCCGGCGAAGATCGCGATATCGGCGACGTTGCCGATGAACCAGTCGAAGTAGGCGATGAAGTCGACGACGTGTCCCTGGCCGAATGAGGGTGCCCGCAGCAGGCGGTCGAGGAAGTGCGTGACGGCGCCGCCGAGCAGCAGCCCGATGCAGATCGCCCAGGCCCGTGACCGCACGCGCCACGCGAACCACAGCGCCACGATCGCGCCGATGCCCGCGAGCACGGTGAAGATCCACGTCGTGCCTGCACCGAGCGAGAAGGCGGCGCCGGGGTTGTAGACGAGCTGGATGCCGAGCACATCGCCGAGCAGCGGCATCCGCTCACCGAGCGTCAGCGTCTGCTCGGCCCAGAACTTCGACAGCTGGTCTGCGGCGAGCACGGCGACGCCGATCGCCACGGCGATCCATGGCGCGGCGGCTCGGGTCGGTGTGTCGCTCATCGCCACCCATCCTTGCAGCCCGAGTGCCGCGACTGCCGACGTTCGGCGGATTCCGGACAAGCACCCCTTCCACCGGGTGCCGCGGTCGGTGGTCGGGTTTACGCTCGACCGGTGAGCACCAGCACCGCGCAACAAGCCGCCGTAGCGGCATCCGCACCGAAGGGTTCGGGCCGGCTGTCGACGTGGGTGCAGTTCCTCGCCATGGGCATCGTGTGGGGGGCGAGCTTCCTCTTCATGAAGGTCGCCCTCGACGGCGTCTCGTTCGGGCAGATCGCATGGTCGCGCACGGTGCTCGGGGCGCTCGCACTCGGCGTCATCGTGCTCGTCACGCGGCCGCGGGTGCCCGCGACCGACGGCACGCCAGGGCCGGTGCTGCCGCGCGAACGGGCCGTGTGGGGCCACTTTCTCGTGGTGTCGCTCACGACCTGCGTCATTCCCTACCTGTGCTTCGCGTGGGCCGAGCAGTACGTCTCGTCGAGCCTCGCGTCGATCTACAACGCGACGACGCCGATCATGACCGCCCTCATGGCGACGGCAGTCTTCCGGGTCGAGCGGCTCGGGCTCAGCCGCTGGGCGGGCGTCGGCGTCGGCATCGTCGGCGTACTCGTCATCATCGGCCCATGGCAGTATCAGGCGCTCACCGGCAGCCTCGCCGGGCAGCTCGCGTGCCTCGTGGCGACCCTCTGCTACGGCTTCACGTTCGGGTACCAGCGCCGCTTCCTCAGCCAGCGGCCGATCGCGCCCGCGACGTTCGCGTTCCTCTCGATCGGCGTCTCGGCGGTCGTCATGCTCGCGCTCACGCCGTGGCTCGCGCTGGCCCCCGTCGACCTCGACTGGGCGATCGTCGGCTCTCTGCTCGCCTTGGGCGTGCTCGGCACAGGTCTCGCCTACATCTGGCTCATCAACGTGCTGCGCGCGTGGGGACCGACCGGCTCGTCGACGGTCACCTACGTGACGCCGG
Source organism: Agromyces neolithicus (assembly GCF_039529735.1). Classification (NCBI taxonomy): domain Bacteria; kingdom Bacillati; phylum Actinomycetota; class Actinomycetes; order Micrococcales; family Microbacteriaceae; genus Agromyces; species Agromyces neolithicus. Next base: position 193,896 of record NZ_BAAANJ010000001.1, on the reverse strand, counting down.
TCGTGGGTGTCGCGCTCGGGGTGCTGCTGCTCGGCGAGACCTTCTCATGGCACGAGCCGGTCGGCGCGGTGCTCGTGCTGCTCGGCATCCTGCTCACGCAAGGACGGCTGCGCCTCGCGCGGCGGCGTGCCGCCCCGCTGGTCGGGTAGCTTCCGGTGGTCGGGTAGCGACGAAGGAGCGTATCGAGACTCAGCGTCGTGCGAACGTATCTGCGATGTCGGTGGCTGATGTGATGATCGTTGTATGGCAGAAACGTTCGATACCGGGTGGGGTGTGGTCGGGGTGCTCGACCCGCTTGCCGATATCGACATGGCCGTGCTGCTCGGCCTGCGCGACGGCCGGTTCGATGACGGCCGGTTCGATGACGGCCGGTTCGATGCGGCTGATGTGGGCGTGCGCCCCTCCGTGCTGGATGTCGAGTTCGAGTTCTCGGGTTTGGCGGCCTCGTTCGACGGGTTCGCCGAGTTGTGTGCCGAGTTGGATGCTGCTGAGCAGGCCCTGTTCGCGGTGAACCGGGCGATGGCCCAGCATTTGGCGGCGTGCCGGCGGGCGCTCGACGTCGCCGCGCGCAACCCCGCCCTGTACCTACACCCCGGGCAGGTGGGTGCGGCTGACGCGTCCGAGCTCGCGGTGCGGGCGGCGGCGACCGAGCTGTCGATGAGGTTGCACGTCTCGGCGGGCACGATCCGCTCCCGCGCGCACGAGGCCGCAGTGTTGCATGACCGGTTGCCGCGGGTGTGGGCGCGGTTCGCCGCCGGCGTCGCGTCGTATGTCGATGCCCGGGTCGCGGTCGACGCGGCCGCGGGGTTCCTACCCGGTGATGCTCGCCTGACCGAACTCGACGAGCAACTGGCTGCGGTGATCGGCATGGTCACGACGACCCGGTTCCGCCAGCGCGCCCGCACGGTGCGGGCCAAGCTTGAACGCGATCTGGTCGAGGCCCGGCACACCCGTCCGTACGCGTTGCGGCGGGTCGTGGTCGAGCACGTCGACGACGGCATGGCGTGGGTGAACCTGTACACGTCGCAGGTCGACGCGGCGAAGATCAGTGCCCGGCTCGATGCGACCGCCCGCCGTGACGCCGGTACCCCGCGTGAGGCCCGCACCCTCGACCAGTTGCGCGCCGACGCCGCGACCGGGTGGCTGACCGGTGCCGGCACCCCGACCGCGGCCCGCGCCGAGATCATCGTCACCATCCCGGTGCTGAACCTCGCCGGCATCACCGGCTCCGCCACGGGCGACGCCGGGCACGGCGCCGGCGCCGGAGGCGGGGTCGGCGGCGGGCACGGGGTCGGCGGCTTGCCAGTGACACTCGTCAGCTCCGGGTCGGCGATGCTCGACGGGGTCGGCCCGATCGACGACGCGACCGCCCGGCAACTGTTCGCCGACGCACCCTCGTTCCGCCGGCTCATGGTCGACCCGATCACCGCGGCGCCGCTCGCGCTCGATCGCACCAGGTACCGGCCCAGCAAGGCGCAGCGCCTCTGGCTCGCCCTCACCCACGGCCGCTGCACCCGACCGGGCTGCGACCGGCTCGCAGTCCGCGCCGACCTCGACCACCAGATCGACTGGCAACACGGCGGCCCCACGAACACCGACAACCTCGACCCCAAATGCCGGGCCGATCACCGTCTCAGACACGCCACCCGATTCATGGTCGCCAAGAACACCACCACCGCCTGGCGAAGCCCCACCGGCCGCAGCTACACCGACCCACCACCCTTCTGAGCCGCGAGTGTTCGAAGCGGTGAATAGCCCGGCCCCTGCCCTGTCGAGCGCGGGCGAGGGCAACGCGCCTCTTGACAGATCTGGGCGAGCATGGTTGGTTAGTTACACAACTAATGAACCAACGAGGTTCACGACCGGAACCAGATAGGCCCGAATGGACGAATCGCGACCGATCTTCATCCAGATCGCAGAACAGGTCGAGAACGACATCATCGAGGGGTCGCTTCCCGAGGGCAGCCAGATCCCATCGACGAACGAATTCGCCGCGTTCCTCAGGGTCAACCCGGCAACCGCATTGAAAGGGGTGAATCGTCTTGTCGACGACGGAATCGTGGAGAAGCGACGGGGAATCGGCATGTTCGTGATCGCCGGCGCCCGACAGCGCCTCATCGAGCGTCGCCGCGCCGAATTCGCCGCCGAGTACATCAGACCGCTCATCATCGAGGCCGAGAAGCTCGGCATCGACATCGACGAACTCGCGGGGCTTCTCCGCGCCGAAAGGATTCAATCATGACCCGCACCGTGGTCCGCGCCAGCGGGCTGACCAAGCGATACGGCTCATTCACCGCGGTCGACGACGTCGACTTCACTCTTGCAGAGAACCGTATCTACGGTCTCCTCGGCCGCAACGGCGCCGGCAAGACCACCGTGATGCAGATGCTCACCGGGCAACTCTTCCCCGACGGGGGCGAGCTCGACGTCTTCGGCCGCGATCCCGCCGAACACGCAGACGTGCTGCGCCGGCTCTGCTTCATCGCCGAGTCGCAACGCTACCCCGACAGTTTCAAGCCCTCGCACGTCTTCAGGTCCGCCCCGTGGTTCTTCGAGCACTGGGACGCCGAGTTCGCCGAACGGCTCATCGACGACTTCCGGCTCCCGCTCAACCGCTACATCAAGAAGCTCTCGCGTGGCCAGCTGTCGGCCGTGGGCGTCATCGTCGGCCTGGCGTCACGGGCGCCGCTGACGTTCTTCGACGAGCCCTACCTCGGCCTCGACGCCGTGGCGCGGCACATCTTCTACGACCGCCTCCTCGAGGACTACGCGAAGCACCCGCGCACGATCGTGCTCTCGACCCACCTGATCGACGAGGTCGCGAACCTGCTCGAGCATATTCTCGTCATCGACGAGGGGCGCATCCTGCTCGACCGCGACGCCGATGAGGTGCGCGGCTCGGCCACCACCGTGGCCGGCGGGCGGGCGGCCGTCGAGTCGTTCGTCGCCGACCGGGCGGTGATCGGCCGTGAGGGCATCGGCGGGCTCTCCTCGGTCACGATCGACGAGCGGCTGAATCAGGCCGACCGCATCAAGGCCGCCGAGCTCGGCCTCGAGCTCGCCCCGGTCTCACTGCAGCAGCTCATCATCCACATCACGGGCACCGATCTTCGCGCCGACTCGACCGAACAGGAGGCCGCAGCATGACCGCCGTCATCGACCAGCAGGTCGTCCGAACCGAGCCACGCTCGCGTTTCACCGAGATCTGGCGCATCGTGCGCCTGCACGCCGTGACACCCTCGGTGTTCTTCGGAATCCCGTGGATCATCCTCGGCGGCGCGTGGCTCGTGTCGATCGTCGTCGGCATCATCGTCACCGGGGCGGGTGCCGACGCCACGAAGATGGTCGAGGGCATGCGGTACAGCTGGGCGGTGCTGTCGCCCCAGTGGTATCTCGTCGTCGTGGGCGTGCAGTCGATCGGCATGACGCTGTCGTTCGCCCTGGGGTTCGGTGCGACCCGGCGCGACTTCTGGCTCGGCACGAGCATGATGTTCGGCATCGTCTCGCTGCTGAATGCCGTCGCCATCGCCACGCTCGTGCAGCTCGAGAAGGCGACCGACGGCTGGTGGGTCGGCATCTCGATGTTCGACGCCCTCTGGTACGGGCAGAACGGCTGGGGGGTCGACTTCTACACCACTCTCGCGCTGCAGCTGCTCGTGCTCTTCATCGGGGCGAGCATCACCACCGTGTACTTGCGGTGGCGTATGCGCGGCATGCTGATCCTGGTCTTCGGCGCCATCGCCCTCGCGCTCACATTCGTCGCCATCGCCACGTTCACCGAGAGCTGGCCGGCGATCTTCGAGTGGCTCGGCAGCGTCGGCATCGTGGGCGTATTCACGGTCGTGCTCGGACTCGCCGCGTTCTTCGCGGTCGGCGGCTATCTCGTGATCCGGCGGGCGACGCCCCGCTGATCTCAGCCACACAGCCATTCAGGCCGCGGCGCGGCATCCGGGGGGACGGATGCCGCGCCGCACGCTGTGTCGATGCCGGCTCGCCAAGTACGCTCAAACCATGACTGATGGGGCCTTCGACGACCGCGATGCCGCGCTGAGCGCGTTGCTCGGCATCCGCTCGAGCATCGACAACATCGACGCCGCCCTCATCCACCTGCTCGCCGAGCGGTTCAAGTTCACCCAGCAGGTCGGCCGGCTGAAGGCGCAGCACGGCCTGCCGCCGAGCGATCCCGATCGCGAGAAGCGGCAGATCGCCAGGTTGCGGGCGCTCGCCATCGACGCCCACCTCGACCCGGCATTCGCCGAGAAGTGGTTCAACTTCGTCGTTGCCGAGGTCATCCAGCACCACGAGGAGCTCGCCGGCGGCGCAGCCTCGGGCGAACTGTGAGCTGGTACCCGGCCGCGCTGCCCGCGCAATCGGGTCGTCGCGTGCTGGTCACCGGCGGGAATGCAGGCATCGGGTTCTTCACGGCCGCACGCATGGCCGCCGCCGGCGCCCACGTCGTGCTCAGCGGGCGCAGCCCTGAGCGGCTCGAGGCGGCGGCGGCCGCGATCCGCGACGCGAGTCCGGCGGCGCGGTCCCTGAGCTCGGTCGAGACCCTCGTCATCGATACTTCGTCGCTCGACTCGGTGCAGTCTGGTGCCGATGTGCTCGTCGCCGGGCCGCCGCTCGACGGCGTCGTCGCGAACGCCGGCATGGTGCACGCCCCCCGCGAGCGCCGCGAATCGGTCGACGGCAACGAGCTCGTGCTCGCCACCAACGTGCTCGGTCACTTCGCGCTGCTCGCCCGCCTGCTGCCGCACTTCGCGCCTGGCGGCCGCATCGTGACGGTCGGGTCGCTCTCGACGATGCTCTCGACGTTCCGCACCGACGACCTGCAGCTCACGCGCAGCTACGATTCGTGGCGTGCCTACGCGCAGTCGAAGATCGCGTCGCAAGTGGTCGCGTTCGAGCTCGATCGACGGTTGCGCGCATCGGATGTCCCGGTGTCGAGCATCGTCGCCCACCCCGGCTACTCCATCGGCGGGCGAACGCCGCGCGTGCCGGGCGTGAACGCGCCGACCGCGGGCAAGCGTTTCGCCGACTCCATGCAGGCCATGTGGGCCCAGGGCAAGCACCGCGGCGCCGAGACGATACTGCACGCACTCACCTCGCCCGGCGTGGAGGGCGGTCAGTTCTGGGGTCCGAGATACGTGACGAAGGGCCCGCCGGTGCTGCACCGGCCGACTCGCACGTCGACCGACACCGCGATCGCCGCGCGGGTCTGGGGCTTCGCCGAGCGCGCGACCGGCGCAGAGTTCACGGTGGCACGATGAGCGCGCCTGACCCGAAGCCGGGATTCTTCTCGCGCCGCAAGGTGCGGCTGGTGATCGCGCGCGTGCTCGTCGCGATCGGCGTCGTGCTCGCGGTCATCGCGATCATCACGGGCCGAATGGGCCTGCTCGTCGCCGCGATCGTCACCGTCGGCGTCGGAGCGGCGTTCGGGCCTGCTCGCATCCGTCGCTGAGCGCGGCGCGGGTCGACCGGCGACGCCTGTCCGGTGGCAGCCGCCTCACGCGGTTCACCTTCTCGTAACCAACCCGCCCTCGGTCGTTGACGGTCGCTGAATACGGTCGAAGCACCGGAACCGCGGACGCTGCCGAGCACCCGCGACGAGGCCCCTCCGGTGAGCCCGCAGAAAGGCGCGCCATGACCACGAACTCGACGGATTCCGCGCCGGCGGAGGAGCTGCTCGATGCCATCGCCCCGCTCGGGGACGACGAGCTCGCCGAGATCGATGAGCTCGCCGAGCTCGGCGACGGCATCGACGACGATACCGACGACCCCGATGAGTTCGACGACCAGGTCGAAGACGAGGATGTCGACGAGTACGACGAGGATGACGACGACGAAGACGGCGACATCGAGCTGGTCGTGCTCGACATGGCCGGCACGACCGTGACCGACGGGGCCGAGATCCCCGGCGCGGTCGCCGTGATCGAGGAATTGCGCGAGGCAGGGGCATCCGTCGCTCTCATCAGCGACCTGCCGCCCGTCGAACGCGACGCCCAACTCGACGCACTGGGCTGGCACGGACTCGCCGACCTCGTGCTGTCGCCGGCAGACGCAGGACGTGCGCGGCCCTACCCCGACCTGCCCCTCACGGCACTGCTGCGCACCGGCGCGAGTGCGGTCGACGCGATGGTCGTCGTCGGCGACACCACGACCGACATCGAGACCGGCGTGAACTCGGGCGCGGGCTTCGTCGTCGGCGTGCTCAGCGGCGAACACGACCGGGAGGCGCTCGAAGGCGCCGGTGCCGACGCGGTGATCGAGAGCATCGCCGACCTGCCCGCACTGCTCGGCCTGCGCGGCGAGTAGCGCCGGGTGATGCACACCGTCGTGCGCGTCGCAGGACCCGATCTCATCCTGAGACCGGCGCCCGTCGCCATGGTCTGGAATGAGCCGGGTCGACCTCATGATGCGCTCGCCGCTCCCGGTGTGCATCTCTCGCCAGGCGAGGCGCTCGTCGAGGTCGAGCTCGCCACGATCTGCGGATCAGACGTGAACACAGTGCGCGGTTCGCAGCCGGCGGCGGCGCCGCTCGTGCTCGGGCACGAACAGGTCGGTCGAGTCATCGCGGTCGGCGAGGGAGCGGTGCGCAGCGACGGCTCGTCGCTCGAACTCGGCGATCGCGTCGTCTGGTCGGTCACTGTGAGCTGCGGCGAGTGCGACCGCTGCCGTCGTGGCCTCACGCAGAAGTGCCGGTCGCTCGCGAAGTACGGCCACGAACGCGTGCACCGCGGCTGGGAGCTGTCGGGCGGCTTCGCCACCCACGTGTAGTTGCGTGCGGGCACCACAGTCGTGCGGGTGTCAGAACGGCTGCCCGCGCCCGTCGCGGCGCCGGCGTCGTGCGCCACCGCGACCGCGGTCGCCGCGCTCGATGCCGCATCGACGCGTGTTCGGCTGTCGGGTTCTGGCGTACTCGTGACCGGCGCCGGCATGATCGGCCTCAGCGCCACGGCGCTCGCGATCGAGGCGGGGGCGACGGTACTCGTGTCGGAGCCCGACCCAGCCCGGCGGGCGTTCGCCGCGCGACTCGGGGCGATCCCCGTCGACCCCGGCGCCCGCGGCAGCGCGCCCGAACGCCTCGAGGCGGCGCTCGAGGCGTTGGGGGGTCGTGGCATCCCCGAGGTGCTGACCTCGATCGAGGCATCGGGTGCGCCGGCGGCGGTGCAGACCGCGGTGCGCGTGCTCGGCATCGGCGGCGTGGCAGTGCTGGTCGGCAGCGTGACCCCGGGTTCCGAGGTGCACGTCGACGCCGAGGCCCTGGTGCGGAGGCTCATCACGATCACCGCCGTGCACGACTACTCGGCCGATCACCTCGTGCGGGCGGTCGCGTTCCTCGAGCGGGCGTGGCACGGGCTGCCCTTCGATGAGCTCGTCGGCACCACCCATGCGCTCGCCGAACTCGATGCCGCGCTCGCCGAGGCCGCCACCGGTGAACACGTGCGCGTCGGTGTCGCACCGGGACGCCGCATCCACCGTTGAACTCGGGCCGTCGGCGTGGTGGTGTCGTGTACCGTGACGCAGATGATCACACGCGAACTCGCGCTCGCCCTGCGCGACTCGGGCCTCGTCTGGCATCCCGAGTCGGGCGACCGGTTCCAGCTCGACCTGCCGTCGAATGTCGAGGCCGAGGCAGAGGCCGACGTGTTCACGGTGAGCGACATGACCATCGACACGCTGCCCACCCCGACCGGCGCGATTCTCGCCTTCAACGGCACCACCGAGTGGGCGCTCGACTCGGTCGCGATCGCCGATGCCGTGTGGCTGCCGCGCGAAGATCAGCTGCGCGAGCTGCTGCGCGGGGCGTTCAGATCGCTGCGACGCCTCGACGACGCGTTCGAGGTCGTGGTCGACCTCGGTGGCGAGGAGCGGCCGTTCGAACACCCCGATGCCGCAGAGGCCTATGGGCTGGCGCTGCTCGCACTCATCGGCAGGTCGCGATGACGGATGCCGCGACACCGGCCGATGGCGCACCGACGGGTGTCGGTCGAGCGCGCGAGCACCTGAGCCGTTCGGCGATCGCGCTCGCCGAGGCGGGAGCCCGCCGCGAGGTGCTCGCGCAGTACGTGCCCGGGCGGCGGGTGCTCGGAGTACCGCGGGCCGCGCGGATGGCACCAACCGGCCGCGTGTGGCGACTCGGGGTGCTGCTGCTCGACGAGACGGGCTCGGCCTGGGCGACCGGCCGGGTCGTGCGTGCCGAGCGATCCGCGCGCAAGAGCATCACGGCCGAAGCCGTTGCCGAACAGCGCGCATATCGCGCGGCCGCGGTGAAGGGCGGCATCGCCGAGGGCGAGTCTGTGAACTTCGATGCGAGCCCGATCGACCTCGACGAGCTCGCGCGGGATGGGACATCCGGCCCTCTCATGCTCGTCGACGAGCAGGTGTTCGTACGCTGGAGCGCGACGCAGCCCGATGCGCTCACGCCGCTCGAACGGTATCTCGCCGATCGCGTCGAACTGCTCGCGAACCCGCCCGCGGGCGCGTGACTGTCGCGTGGCCACGTCGACGGCGTTCTGCTACCGTCGAACCTCGTGTGTAGTCAGTTCGCCACGATGATGATCGCCCGGCCCCGCACCGCCTGAGGCGGAGCGACCCGATCATCCACGTCACTCCGCCTCGGCCATGACCATGGCCGCGGTGCGGTCACGCGTACCCGGCCGACCATCCTCGGCAGCGGAGCAGACTCTTGCGCACACGCGAACACCCTTCTTCATCCCCATTTCCCGGCGGACGTCACGAGCTGGGACAGAACTTCCTCGTCGATCGGGCTGCGATCGAGCGGTTCGTCCGCCTCGTGGCTGCGACCGATGGCCCGATCATCGAGCTGGGCGCGGGCGGCGGCGCGCTCACGACACCCCTCGCAGGGCTCGATCGACCCCTGACCGCACTCGAACTCGATCCGGCCCGGGCCGTCGCGTTGCGTCGCAGGCTCGCCGGCCGGGTGCGGGTCGAACAGGCCGATGCACTGCGTTGGCGGTATCCGGCCGCGCCGCACGTCGTGGTGGGCAACGTGCCGTTCCATCTCACCACTGCGATCCTTCGGGCGCTGCTCGATCGTGCGCACTGGACCGACGCCGTACTGCTCACCCAGTGGGAGGCGGCGCGACGGCGCTGCGGCGTCGGCGGTTCGAGCCTGCTGACTGCGCAGTCCGACCCGTGGTTCACGTTCCGGCTCGAGCGGAGAGTGCCGGCTCGCGCGTTCCGGCCGGTGCCATCGGTCGATGCCGGACTGTTCACCGTGCGACGCCGTGCAACGCCGCTCGTGCCGGAGTCGGAGCGACGAAGGTACTGCGGCTTCGTCGCCGCCGTCTATCGAGGACGCGGTCACGGAATGGCGCAGATCCTCACGCGAATGCCGAGGCCGATGAGCGCCGCCCGGGCACGGGAGTGGCTGCGAGAGCGGGAGCTCGCGCGGGAGGTGTTGCCGGGGCGCCTCTCGGCCGATGACTGGGCATCGCTCTGGAACGAGGTGCGGAAGGGCGGCCCCGGTGGGCCGTGATCACGAAGCGCCTCAGGGCACCCGGGCGAGTGCCTCGTCGACGAGCGCCGCGACCTCGTCGTGGGCGCGCTCACTGTCGGCGGCCACGAGGCCGATGCGGGTGCGCCGGTCGAGCACGTCGTCGGCGTCGAGCGCGCCCTCGGCGAGCACGGCGAACTCGACCTCGGCACGGGTCACATCGATGCCGGGTGCGACCGGAGCCGACGGTGCGCTCGCGCGGGCCGACGCCAGCACCACGGGGGCCTCGGCGCCGAAGCGCGCGACGAGCGACGGCGGCAGGGCAGCGGTGGGAGTGGATGTCGCGGGCGCCGCCGCCGATACCGGCGAACCGGGTGCGCCGACGAGCGGCAGCGAGCGCGTGCGGCATTCACCGGCGGCGAGGGCGCCGTGCCGCACTGCGATGTCGACCGCATCTTCGGCCATCGCCCGGTAGGTGGTGAGTTTTCCGCCCAGCACGTTCACGATGCCGCCGTTCGACACGGCCACATGGTGGCGTCGCGAGAGGTCTGCCGTCGAACCCTCGCCGGAGTCCACGAGCGGACGCAGTCCTGCGAACGATCCGAGCACGTCGCCGCGACCGAGCTGCCGCTCGAGCGCACGCGAGAGCGTCGCGAGCAGGAAGTCGATCTCGCCGTCGCTCGGCGTCGGCACGTCGGGCACCTCGCCCGGGGCATCTTCGTCGGTCAGGCCGACGACGACCCGCCTGAGCTGTTGCGGCAGGGCGAACACGTAGCGGCTGATCGACCCGGGGTGCGGCACCGTGAGTGCGGCGACGGGGTCGCCCATCGCCGCTGCGTCGAGCACGAGGTGCGTGCCGCGGCTCGGGCGCAGGCGGATGCTGTCGTCGATCTCGCTCGCCCAGACCCCGGTTGCGTTCACCACCACACGTGCGCCGACCCGCAGTGAGCCGCCGCCCAGGCTGTCGGTGAGTGTCGCGCCGTGGGCACCGACCGAGGTCGCGCGCATGCGGGTGAGCACGACGGCGCCGAGGGCGGCCGCCGTTCGAGCCAGTGCGATGACGAGCCGGGCATCGTCGACGAGCTGTCCGTCGTACGAGAGCAGCCCGCCGCGCAGCCCGTGGCGCCGTGTGGCGGGCGCAAGCCGCAGCACCTCGTCGCGACCGATGCGGCGAGGACGCGGCAGCATCGTGCCGGGGGTTCCGGCGAGCAGGCGCAGGCCGTCGCCGAGGCCGAGGCCGATGCCGCCGACCACGCGCTGGCGGGTGGTCACCGTGTCAACGAGGGGCAGCACCTGGGGGAGCGGGTGCACGAGGTGCGGCGCGATGCGGGTCATCAGCAGGTGGCGTTCGGCGGCGCTCTCACGGGCGACGCCCACGTCGCCGGTGGCGAGGTACCGCAGGCCCCCGTGCACGAGCTTCGAGCTCCACCTGCTGGTGCCGAAGGCGAGGTCGTGCGACTCGGCCAGCACGACCGAGAGGCCGCGAGCCGCAGCGTCGAGGGCGACCCCGGCGCCCGTGACGCCGCCGCCGATGACGAGCACGTCGACGGGGCGATCGCTCGCGCTGAGCGCGTCGAGTTCGCGCGCCCGGCGCCCTGCGTTGAGTGCGGCGGCCGAGGAGGGAACAACCGATGCCGGAGGGATGGCCGTGGTCAGGGGCGAAGGTGCCCGTCGAGTGCGTGCCACAGTTCAGTGCTCCAATGCGCCTCGTCGATGAGAACGGAAACGGTGTTGTGCGAGAGGATCGCGGACTGCGCGATGAGCAACAGCATCACGGCGATGTCGCCCGGCGGGCCGGAGCGCACCGTGCCGCCCCGCTGTGCGGTCGTGATCGACGCGGCGAGCCAGTGCAGGATCACCCGCTGGCTCGAGCCGATGCGCTGCAGCGTGTACCGGGTGAACACTTCGGGCTCGCGCTCGAGCAGGCGGCCGTACAGCGGGTCGTTGCGGAAGAGGTCGGAGAACCGCATCACGTCGCGCACGATCTCGGCTCGCGTCGTGGCGAGGGTGTCGAACCGGTCGATGATGTCGACCACACCGCGCAGAAGCGCGGCACGCACGAGGTCATCGGCGCCCGCCCAGCGCCGGTAGACCGTTGGACGGCTGACCGAAGCGTTGCGGGCGACCTCGGCGATGGTGACGCCGCGCACGCCGCGCGCCACGATGAGTTCGACCGCCGCATCGAGCATGCGCTGCTCGGTCTCATCCCATTGGGGGCGTTCGGCGGCTCCCCAGACGGATGACGTGCCGGCCCCGGCATCGACGACCGCTTGACGTTCTTCCATGATGTGTCACACTGTAACGCATGCTCGACGATGACGCACCCGACGATCTCGACCCGCGCGCCCAGATGCGCTGGAACGGTTGGGGTGACCACGCCGAGGCGAAGCAGTTGCCCGCGGCGGTGAAGGCGCTGTTGCCGGTGATGCTCGGCCGCATCCCGCGCCGCGCGCCGGCCGCGGCACTCGAAGACGTCGACCTGAGGCCGTCCGTGCTCGACGAGGCCGACCGCCTCGCACTCGCCGGAATCGTGGGCGACGCCCACGTGCGCACCGACCACGACACGCGCATCCGACACTCAGGCGGCAAGTCCACACCCGACCTGTTGCGCCGCCGTCGATCGCAGCAGGACGCCCCCGACGCGGTCATCGACCCGGCCGACGACCGCCAGATCGCCGCAGTACTGCGCCTCGCCGGCGAACGCGGCATTGCCGTGGTGCCGTTCGGCGGCGGCACGGGCGTCGTCGGCGGGCTCGATCCCGATGCCGGCGGTCAGCGTACCGTCATCAGCCTCGACCTGCGCCGCCTCACGGGACTCGTCGCACTCGACGAGGTCAGCGGCGAGGCGACGCTGCGGGCGGGCACCCCCGCTCCTGAGGCCGAGGCGCTGCTCGCCGCCCACGGGTTCGAGCTCGGCCACTACCCGCAGAGCTTCCGCTACGCGACGATCGGCGGATTCGCGGCCACCCGCTCGTCGGGGCAGAACTCCGCCGGGTACGGCCGATTCGACGCGATGGTCACGGGGCTTCGGGTCGTGACGCCGACCGGCGAGCTCGACCTCGGCCGGGCACCCGGCTCGTCGGCCGGTCCCGACCTCGTGCGGTTGTTCCTCGGTTCTGAGGGCGCGTTCGGGGTCATCACCGACGTGCGGCTACGTGTGCACCCATTGCCCGAGGTGCGGCTGCACGACGCGTGGACATTCGCCGACTTCGCCGCCGGGGCCGATGCGCTGCGTCGGGTCGCGCAGCTCGGAACAGGGCCCACCGTCATCCGCCTCTCGGACGAGGCCGAGACCGGCGTGAGCCTCGCCCAGGTCGGCCGCCTCGGCAAGGCGCTCGCACGCGGGTGCAGCCTCATCGCGATCTTCGAGGGCGAGTCCGAACTCGCGGCAGAGCGGCGTGTGCGCACGTCGGCGGTGCTGGCGGCGGCCGGCGGCACAAGGACCGGCGAGCAGCCTGCCGTCGAGTGGGTGCACGGCCGTTTCAGTGCGCCGTATCTGCGTGACGCGCTGCTCGACCACGGCGTGTTCTGCGAGACCCTCGAGACCGCCACGACCTGGTCGAACCTCGAGCGGCTGAAGCGTGAGGTCACCGAGGCGATCACCAGCGGCTTCGCCGCGCACCGGGCGAAATCGCTCGTGCTCTGCCACGTCTCGCACGTCTACCCCACTGGCGCTGCGCTCTACTTCACGATCCTCGCGGGCGTGAAGGGCGACGACCTCGATGTGTGGCGCGACGTGAAGTCGGGTGTCAACGACGCCATCATGGCGGGCGGCGGCACGATCAGCCACCACCATGCGGTCGGGCGCGATCATGCGCCATGGCTGGAACGCGAGATCGGCGAAGTCGGGCTGCGTGTGCTGCGAGCGGTGAAGTCCGAACTCGATCCCGCAGGCATCATGAACCCCGGGGCCCTGATCGCGTCGGATGCCTGAGATGGCGGAGCACATCGCCGTGCTCGTGAACCCGACGGCGGGTCGTGGTCGCGGCGCTGCGGCGGCCGACGCCGCGCTCGGCCGGTTGCGCGAGCTCGGCGCCGACGTGCTGACGTTCGCCGGAGCATCCGTCGACGACACCCGCCGCCTGGCCGCCGAAGCCGTCGCCGGTCGCCCCCGCGCACTCGTCGTCGTCGGCGGCGACGGCACCCTGTCGTCGGTGCTCGACATCGTCGTCGATGCGGGCATTGCGATCGCACTCGTGCCCGCCGGCACCGGCAATGACCTCGCCCGGGCGCTCGGGCTGCCGCACGAGACATCCGATGCCGCAGATGCCGCCGAACTCGCGGTACGCGGCCGTGCGCGCCGCATCGATGTCGGCGTCGTCGAGTCGAACGGGCCGGCGCGGCACTTTCTCACCGTCGCCGCGCTGGGCTTCGACGCCCGGGTGAGCGAGCGCACCAACACCCTTCGATGGCCGCGGGGCAGGGCGCGCTACTACCTCGCGCTGCTCGTCGAACTCGCGAGGCTTCGGGCGGCGCCGTTCGTGATCGGCGTCGACGGTGACGCGCCGAAGCACATGCCCGGAACGCTCGTGGCCGTCGGCGTCACGGCGAGCTACGGTGGCGGCATGCGGATGTGCCCGGCCGCCGACCCGAGCGACGGACGGCTCGATATGACCCACATCGGCCCGCTCGGCCGCATCAAGCTGATCCGCCTGTTCCCGATGCTCCTGGCGGGCCGCCATGTCGAACGCGCAGAGGTGACGACCCGTCGCGCGACCGTGGTGCGCGTCGACGCGCCCGATCTCATCGTGTACGGCGACGGCGAGCGCCTCGGTCACGGCCCGACGACGATCTCGGTGCGCCCGAGCGCCCTCACCGTGCTGGTACCTCACTCGGCGGTGCCCGAATGACCGCGACGCGCTTCGACCACGACGTCGTGGTCATCGGATCGGGGTTCGGCGGTTCAGTTGCTGCCCTGCGCCTGCGCGCCAAGGGCTACGACGTGCACGTCTACGAGGCCGGGCGCCGGTTCGCAGATGAGGACTTCGCGAAGACCTCGTGGAACGTGCGCCGGTACCTCTGGGCCCCGGCGCTCGGATGCTTCGGGGTACAGCGCATCCACAAGCTGCCCCACGTCATGGTGCTCGCCGGAGCCGGGGTCGGCGGCGGCTCGCTGAACTACGCGAACACGCTCTACGTGCCAGGCGAGGTGTTCTTCGGCGACCGTCAGTGGGCGCATCTCGCCGACTGGCAGACCGAGCTGGCACCGCACTACGCCACCGCGAAACGCATGCTCGGCGTCGTCGAGCAGTACCCGCACATGGGGCCGGTCGAGCGCATCATGGAGGCTGCCGCCGGCGACTTGGGCGTCGGAGACACCTTTCGGCGCGCGCCCGTCGGCGTGTGGTTCGGCACCCCGGGCGAGACGGTGCCCGACCCGTTCTTCGGCGGAGCCGGCCCCGAACGCACCGGATGCACGCTGTGCGGCAACTGCATGGTGGGCTGCAGGGTGGGCGCGAAGAACACACTCGTCAAGAACTACCTCGCGCTCGCCGAACGGCTCGGCGCCGTGATCGAGCCGCTGCGTACCGTGACCGAGGTACGCGTGCGTCGCGGCGGCGGGTACCTCGTGACGACGCAGCGGTCGGGCGCCTGGTTCGGTCGCGACCGGCGCACCGTCACCGCCGAGCAGGTGGTGTTCGCGGCGGGAACGTGGGGCACGCAGCAGCTGCTGCATCGCATGAAGGACTCCGGCGCACTCCCCGGGGTTTCCGACGCACTCGGCCGCCTTACCCGCACCAATTCCGAGGCGCTCGACGGCGCGGTCGCGGTCTCGATCCCCGAACGGCTCGAACTGGCGCGGGGCGTCGCGATCACGACCTCGTTCCACGTCGACGAGACGACGCACGTCGAGAATGTGCGCTACGGGCCGGGCTCGAACCTCATGGGCATGCTCGCGACCGGACTCGTGCCGGGCGATCGCGGGCTCGGCGGGCGCCTCGCCGCCCTCGCCGCCGGCATCATCGCGGCCCCGCTCACCGCGCTGCGCCTCGCCGTACCGCGGCGATGGAGCGAGCGCACCATCATCGCCCTCGTCATGCAGACCGCCGACAACTCGCTGACCGTGTCACTGCGAAGGCGCTTCGGGCGGCGTGTGCTCACGAGCGTGCAGGGTCACGGCGAACCGAATCCCAGTCACCTGCCGGGCGCTCATCGGGCGGTGCGGGCGATCGCCGCCCGCGTGGAGCGCGACGGCGGCGTGCCCACCGCAGCGCGCGGTTCGTGGCCCGAGGTGTTCGGCATTCCGATGACGGCGCACTTTCTCGGCGGCGCCGTGATCTCGGACTCGCCGCGCACCGGCGTCGTCGACTCGTATCACCGCGTGTGGGGGCATCCGGGCCTGCATGTCGTCGACGGCGCCGCGGTTCCGGCGAATCCGGGCGTGAACCCCTCGCTCACGATCACGGCGATGGCCGAGCGGGCGCTGTCATACTGGCCGCGTCGCGGAGCAGCCGACGCGCGGCCCCCGCAGCGTGAACGGTCGGATGCCCCGGGCTGACGGTTGCTCGTAGCGCTCGGCGCTCTCGCGGGTGAACATCGGAGTTCGCGCTGCATCAAGGGGTGTCCCCGAGCCGTGCCATCGTGGGGCGCGTATACGCTGATGCGATGCGAGCCTCTCGAAGATGGCCGGCCCGGCAGACGGTAGGCCTGATCGCGGCGGTCTGGGCGGTGGCCGTTCTGAGCGGTTGTGCACCTGTCTCCGAAGAACCCGTCTCCGAAGATCCGGCCTCCGCCGAACCGTCGACCACTCCCACCTGGCCGCCGACCCTACCCACGGATGGCAACGTGGAGGAGTGCCTTCAGTACAGCATGGCTCTGTTCGGCGTCGAGGACCCTGAGCAGCTGACCGAGGTGGACTGCAGGGGAATGGCGACCCTCGATGGGATCGAACAGCTCGCCGCACTTCCGAATCTCACCGAGCTGAAGTTCATCGATAACCCGGCCCTCACAGATTTCGCCCAGTTGTCCGAACTGGCCGGCCATCCCACCCTCGACACCCTCTGGCTGGTGAACAATCCGCACTTGAGTGATCTCACGCCGCTTGCAGGGATGACCGGTCTCACCTCCCTCGAGGTGACCGACGGCCCTCTCGCCGACGTCAGTCCGCTGCGGGAACTGACCGGCCTCGACAAGCTGACGCTCGCCGGTCTAGGCAACCTCACCGATGTCAGCCCGTTGGCTGATCTGACCGATCTCACCGAACTCGTGCTGTCCAGGAATCCTGCTGTCACGGACCTCACGCCGTTAGCCGGGCTTGGTGGCCTCAGCAGGCTCCTTGTAACGGAGAGCCCGGACTTGACCGACCTCACGCCCCTGGCCGAGCTGACCGGCCTGATCGAGCTTCACCTGACGATCAACGTGAGCCTGTCCGACCTGACACCCCTGGCCGGGTTGACGAATCTCGAGCGGCTCTACCTCTCGGGCAACACGTCCCTCACTGATCTCTCCCCGTTGTCCGGACTGACCAACCTCACCGAACTCAACCTGAGCGGCTCAGCAGTGCAGGACGTCAGCCCACTCGCCGGATTAGAACGACTGTTCATCTACCAGTGACCCGCGATCGAATCCGTTCGCGGTTATCGAGCGGCACTCTCGCCGCATGCTCCAGTGACACACAGCCGCGATGCGCCGACCGTTAGCGCGTCGACGGGTCGGCGTCGGAGTCGGGCCTGTCGTCCTCACCACCCCGCTCGGGCGTGCTGCGCTCACCCCGCTCGGGCTTGCTGCCCTCGCCGGTCTCGTGCTTGGCGCCCTCGCCGGTCTCGCGCTTGGCGCCCTTCGTCTCCTGCTCCTGGATCGACTCGATCACCGAGTCCTGCAGGCCCTTCTGCCCGGTGTGCAGCTCCTGGTATTTCTCGCCGGCGCCCATGAGCGGGCCGAACGCGTGGCGCCACCGTGCTCCGCTCGGCGCCTTGACGAAGCGCATGACGATGCCGATGACGATGACGAGCGCGAAGAGCGCCAGCGCCCCCGCTGCGAGCATTCCGTAGAACGCGAGATCGCCGCCCATGTCAGAACCCGAACGTGGTGATCGGGGCGAGACGACGCTCGCGCAGGGCCTCGATGACGGCGAGTTCGTGCGGTACGACGGGGTCGGGCAGCGCGTCGAGCGGGAACCAGCCGAGGTCGGCGGCCTTGTCTTCGACGAGGTGGGGGTCGCCCTGCCACTGTGACACCTGGAAGAACACGTCGATGCGCTCGTCGATAGCGAGGCCCGTCGCACCGGTGCGGTGCATGACGGTGAGCACCTCGAGGTCGGACTCGTCGACCTCGACCCCAAGCTCTTCGAGAGCCTCGCGGGCGGCGCCGGCGAGCAGCGTCTCGCCACGCTCGACGTGGCCGGCGGCCCCGCACGCCCAGTGGCCGTCGTAGTACCCCGTGCCGCGTCGCAGCTGCAACAGCACCTCGTCGCCACGGCGAAGCAGCACGTAGGCGGCTGGAATCACGGCGAAGCGGCCGTGGTCGGCTGCGTACGCCTCGGTGTACTCGCGATTGTCGGTGTGTTGGGTCATGCGGTCTCGATACGCTTCTCGATCTCGATACGCTTCGCTGCTCGATCCAAGCCTCGACCGGCGCTCAGTACCCGACGACCGGTCCGAACGCGTCGGCCAGCGGCGCCCGGTTCACCGAGCGCAGTTCGTCGATCGTCACGGTGAACGCGTCTTGCACCTCGAGGGCACCGGATGCCGCGTCGGTGACGCCGATGCGCCGTACCGGGTAGCCGCGGCCCTCGCAGAGACCCCGGAACTTCACGTCGTCTTCGCGGGGGACCGACACGATGACCCGGCCGGTGGACTCGGAGAACAGCGCGGTTGCGACGTCGATGCCGGCATCACCGGTGACCTCGCTGAGGAACACCCGGGCGCCGACACCGAAGCGGCTGACCGCCTCGGCGAGGGCGATCGCGAGGCCGCCGTCGCTCAGGTCGTGCGCCGAGTCGATGAGGCCCTCGATCGCCGCCGCGCTGAGCAGCTCGGCGAGGCGCTGCTCGCCGGCGAGGTCGACGGCCGGCGGGCGCCCGCCGAGGTGGTCGTGCACGACGCCGGCCCAGGCCGAGCCGTCGAGCTCGGCCTTGGTGTCGCCGAGCAGGTAGATGTTGTGGCCGTCGTCCTGCCATCCACTCGGGATGCGGCGGGCGACGTCGTCGATGACGCCGAGCACCGCGATCACGGGCGTCGGGTGGATCGGCACGTCACCGGTCTGGTTGTAGAAGCTCACATTGCCGCCGGTGACGGGAATGCCGAGCTCGAGGCATCCGTCGCTCAGGCCCTCGACCGTCTCTGAGAACTGCCACATGACCTCGGGGTTCTCGGGGGAGCCGAAGTTGAGGCAGTCGCTGACGCCCATGGGCTTCGCTCCGGTCACGGCGACGTTGCGGTAGGCCTCGGCGAGCGCGAGCTTGGCCCCCTGCCGCGGGTCGAGTTGCGAGTAGCGGCCGTTCGCGTCGGTCGCGACTGAGACGCCGAGGCCGGACTGCTCGTCGACGCGCACCATGCCCGCGTCGTCGGGGTAGCTGAGCGCGGTGTTGCCGAGCACGTAGTTGTCGTACTGGCTGGTGACCCATGCGGCGTCGGCCTGGTTGGCCGAGCCGACGAGCTGCAGGAACTGCTCGCGCAGTGCCTTGGACTTCGTGGGGCGCTTGAGGCCGGCCGCGGTGTCGGCCTGCAGCGAGTCGATCCAGGTGGGGTAGGCGACGGGGCGCTCGTAGACCGGGCCGTCGACGGCGACGGTGCGCGGGTCGACGTTCACGATCTCTTGACCGTGCCACATGATGCTCAGGCGGCCCGTGTCGGTGACCTCGCCGAGCACGCTCGTCTCGACGTCCCACTTCTCGACGACCTTCAGGAAGCCCTCGAGCTTCTCGGGGCGCACGATGGCCATCATGCGCTCTTGGCTCTCGCTCATCAGGATCTCTTCGGGCGTGAGGGTGGGGTCGCGCAGCAGCACGTCGTCGAGCACGATCGACATGCCGCCGTCGCCGTTCGACGCGAGCTCGCTCGTCGCGCACGAGATGCCGGCCGCGCCCAGGTCTTGGATGCCCTCGACGAGGTCGCCCGCGAAGAGTTCGAGGCAGCACTCGATGAGCACCTTCTCGGCGAACGGGTCGCCGACCTGCACCGCGGGGCGCTTGGTCGGGCCGCCCTCGGCGAACGTGTCGGACGCGAGGATCGACGCGCCGCCGATGCCGTCACCGCCCGTGCGAGCGCCGAACAGCACGACCTTGTTGCCCGCGCCCTTGGCGTTCGCGAGGTGCAGGTCTTCGTGGCGCAGCACGCCGACCGCGAGCGCGTTGACGAGCGGGTTCGCCTGGTACACCGGGTCGAACCAGGTCTCGCCACCGATGTTCGGCAGGCCGAGGCAGTTGCCGTAGAAGCTGATGCCGCTCACCACGCCGTGAACCACGCGGGCGGTGTCGGGGTGGTCGATGGCACCGAAGCGCAGCGCGTCCATGACGGCGACCGGGCGGGCGCCCATCGAGATGATGTCGCGCACGATGCCGCCGACGCCGGTCGCGGCGCCCTGGAACGGCTCGATGTACGAGGGGTGGTTGTGCGACTCGATCTTGAAGGTGACGGCCCAGCCCTCACCGATGTCGAGCACGCCCGCGTTCTCACCCATGCCGACCATGAGGTGCTTCTTCATGTCGGGCGTGACCTTCTTGCCGAACTGGCGCAGGTAGATCTTCGAGGACTTGTACGAGCAGTGCTCGCTCCACATGACCGAGTACATCGCGAGTTCGGCACTGGTGGGGCGGCGGCCGAGGATATTGCGGATGCGCTCGTACTCGTCGGGCTTCAGGCCCAGCGCAGCGTACGGCTGCTCCTTCTCGGGCGTGCCCGCAGCGACCTCGACGGTGTCGAGCACCGGGGTCGTCGGTGCAGCGATGGTGGCGGGAGTTTCGATGGTCACGAGTGGCGAGCTCCAGAAGACGGCGGCGAGGCGGATGCCGCGGGGCGAATGCCTGACCGTGCCAGTCTACTTGCCCCCTGTCGGTCGAGTAGCGACGCAGGAGAGTATCGAGACCCGCGTGACGCTCAGCCGCGGTCGATGCCGAAGGTGTGCTTCACGAGTGCCTGCACATCGCGGTCGAGGGCGTCGATGCGCCGGTTGACGCCCGCGAGTTCCGCGATGATCTCGCCGCGGAGGCCGCCGATCTCGCTGCGGATCACGCGGACGAACATCGTCGCAACAAGGGTGATCACCCCGAACAATGCGGCAGCGAACACCCCGATGAGTGTCCACACCTGCGGTTCGTTCAACTCGATCACTCCTTCATCTTGCGCCTGTCCGGGCAAGGATTCCAGTGGCGAGGCGGTGGGAGCGAGAATTCGCACGAGAAGCACAGAGATTCACATCGTGGCCGCGTGTGGAGGAGGAGTCGGCTACTCGGCGCGCGAGAACGCCGCCGCGCGGGCGATCTGCTCGGGCGTGATTGACACGCCCGTGTAGCGCTCGAACTGTGCGGCGGCCTGCATCGCGTGCACCTCGGCGCCCGAGATCACCGTCTGGCCCGCGGCGCGGGCGGCGACGATGAGCGGCGTCTCGGCCGGGAACGCCACGACATCGAACACGACGGATGCCGCGGCGATGAGCTCGAGCGAGAAGGCGAGGGCCGAGGCATCCGCCCCCTGCATGCCGAGCGGAGTGACGTTCACGATGACGTCGAAGACGCGGGCAGGGTCATCCGCCGCCGGCTCATCGGCGACCCACGCGTACCCGTACTTCGCCGCGAGCGCCGGCCCGGCGGCCGCATTGCGCGCGAGCACCGTGACGTCGTCGAATCCCGCTGCGCGGAACGCGGCGACGACCGCGTTCGCCATGCCGCCCGATCCGCGCACGAGCACGCGCGACGCCGGGTCGAGCGAGTGCTCGGCGATGAGCCCCGCGATCGCCTCGTAGTCGGTGTTCGACGCCGTGAGCACACCGTCGTCGTTGACGATGGTGTTCACCGACTCGATCGCCGCCGCCGAATCCTCAATCACGTCGACGAGCGGGATGACCGCCTCCTTGAACGGCATCGAGACGCTGCATCCGCGGATTCCGAGGGCACGGATGCCGCGCACTGCGCCTTCGACGTCGTCGGTCGTGAATGCCTTGTAGATGAAGTTCAGGCCGAGTTCGTCGTAGAGGAAGTTGTGGAACCGCGTGCCGAGATTCGACGGGTGACCGGCGAGCGAGATGCAGACCTGCATGTCCTTGTTGAGGATGGGCATGCGCTCATTGTCTCGCGCGGGGTCACTTGAACTTGCGCAACGTCTTCTTGGCGTCGCCGTATGGGGCCTGGATCGACAGCTTCTTCGTGTTCTTGTCGTACTCGAAGAGCGCGTTCGGCTCCGCCTTGTCGGCCAGCTTGTAGTTCGCCTCCCAGCGCGAGTTCCAGCCCGGCAGAGGCTTCGACCCGAACTGCGCCTTCGCCTGCGCCACCACGGTGTCGGCCGTATCGGCCGTGAAGAGCTTCGCCTTGAGCTTCATCGGTCCGGCCTGCTGCTGGTTTTGCGTCGAGGGCTTGCCCACCTTTGCCTTGGCGCCTGCCTTGACGGTCGCCGCTGCCTTCGCCGTCGGTCCGGCGGCCGCGGCAGGCTTCGCAGCGACGGCTGCGGCGCGACTGGCCTGCACCTTCGCGACGAGCTGGCCGATCTTCGACTTGAGCGCCGTAAACGGCCTTGCCACATTCTTCAGCACTGCGCCGAACCGGTCGCCGCCCGGGTCGACGAAGGCGAGGGCGTTGGCGCCCGCATAGGTGTATGCGGCGCGGAGGTCGGGCTGGCCGACCATCGCGGTCGGATCGTCGACCAGCGCCGGGTCGGGCGACGTGAAGAGCTCCCTGCGCGTGTCGTACCAGCGCTCGCCGAACGCGATGAGGTCGCGTCGTTCGTCGGCGTAGCCGCCGCCGTACTGGTACGGCGTTCGGTAGACGGTGCTCGACTCGTCGACCCAGACCTCCCCGGTCGGGAAGTACTCGTGGTGCTGGAACGTGTTGCCGTTCACATCGGTCAGCAGGTTCGTGCTCTCCTGCAGGTCGGTGTGGATCCAGTACCGCTGCCGCTCCTCCTGGTACGGGTCGTCGCCCGGATCGCGCTGGCTCGCGATCCGCTCGTCGTCGAGCCAGATGTGCTTGACGAGCTCGTTGCCGTTGCGCACCGTCGCCCACTCGTTGATGAACGCGGTCTCGCCGTTCGGCCCGCGCTCGATCGCCAGCCGGCCCGCGTCGTCGTAACGGTAGTCGGTCGAGGTGTTGCCGTCGATGACGCGCGTCATCCGGTCGGCTGCGTTCCACTCGATCTGCCGCACCCACCGGTCCCTCGAGTCGCTGATGCCGGTCAGGTTCCCGTTCGCGTCGTAGTGGTAGCGGTCGGCGCCCTGCGTGCTGACCTGGTGCGGGCGATCGGCCGAGTACGTTCGGTCGAACGAGTACGAGGTCTCCTTCTGCGCTTTGCCGTTGACCGTGTGCACCTGGGTCTTCGACTCGACGTTGCCGTCGTCGTCGTACGCGAGGTCGAACGAGTAGCGGTGGAGCTGCTTGGGCGCCTGCGCCCACTCGCCCGAGGCGAAGTCGAGGCGGTCGTAGCCGTCGTACTCGTATGTCTGCTTCACGACACCGCCGAAGAGACTCGCCACGTCGGCGGGGAGGTCGTTCGCGTAGGTCTTCGGATTGCCGACGAGGTCGTACGTGTAGTGGAGGTCCATCACCTCCTGGTAGTCGGGTCCGCGATCGCCGACACCACGGTTCGGCGAGACGGTACGGATGCCGGCGAGCCAGGTCGTGTCCGCCTCGTAGGTCCAGTCGGTCTCGACCCCGTTGCCGAGTGCGGTCGCGGTCGGCCGCAACAGCTCGTCGTAGCCGCGGTCGAGCACGTAGTCGTACCGGCGCATGACCGGGCGGTCGACGTAGATGGGTTCGCCGAACTCGTCGAAGCCGACCAGTTCGCGCTCGAGGCCTGGCTCGGCCCCGTATACGGACTGCGGGAGCCCGCCCGAGTCGTAACCGAAGTGGAGCGTCTCGTCGTCGGGGAGGGTGACATTCGTCAGTCGCCCGAGCGGATCCCTCGTGAAGCGCGTCGTCCATTGGAAGCGCTCCGGATCCGACACATCCGGCCCCCAGTTGTGCAGCTTCATCTCGGCCGTCTCGATCGCCACCTCGCCGAGCTCGTCGTACTCGCGGGTCAGGATGCGCGAGCCGTCCTCGATGCCCACGACACGCCCGGCGCCGCCGCCGTCGGCGGCCTCGCCGTACTCGTACCGCACCGACGGCGTGCCTTGGGTGTAGTCGATCGATACCAACCGGTCAAGCTCGTAGGCGTACCGCGTCGGCTCCTGCCCTGTGTCGCGCAGCTTCGGGGTGAGCTCGGTCGAGAGCCGCCCGACCGCGTCGTAGGCGAACTCCACGAGGCCGCCGTCGGGGGTCGTCGTCTCGGTGCGCTGGCCCATCAGGTCGTACGCGTGCGTCGTCGCTCGGTCGGCGTAGTCGGTCACCCCGACGAGCAGCCCGGTGCCGTCGTACTCGTACGAGGTCGTGCGTGCGATCTCGAGGGCCGGGTCGTCCTCGAAGGCACGGACGTTGCCGCGTACGTCGATCCATCCGGTGCTCACGCGGTTCCGCGGGTCGGTCTCGACCGCGGTCATGACCGTCACGCCGTCGACGGAGTCGAATCCGTACTCGGTCGTCGTGTCGCGCCCGCCGGGCTTCGCGACCGACGGCTCGATGCGCAGCGTCTCGCGATCGAGGAGATCCCAGGTGGTGGCGGTCTTCAGCGTCGCCGGCGCCGAATCCTCGAACTCCGTGGCGGATGCCGCAGTGTCGACGGTCGGGCGGTACTCCTCGATCGGACGCCCGAGCGAGTCGGCCACGATCCGGCCGTTCACGATCCGGGTGTCGACCGCCTGCCCCGCGTCATCCGTCACCCTGGCGTCGCGCTTGGTCTGGATGACGCGGCCGAGCCCGTCGACGAATTGGACCGTCTCGATCGCGTCCGGCTTCGGCGGAGCCGGCGACTGCGGAGCGCACGGGTCGTCCAGGGTCCGGTCGGGAGGCGTGGCGGAGGCGTCGTCGAGATGCGCCGCGACGCCGTACGAGTACCCGGACGTGCTCGGCGCGTACGCGTACTCCACCACGGCGCAGGCCTTCGGGTTGTCGACGCGGATGAGCCGGGCGAGCGAGTCGTAGGCGTAGCCGGTGACCAGCCCGCCGCCGTCCGTGCGAGTCCGCACCTTGCCGGCCAGCGGGTCGAAGGTCGCCTCGCTCGTGAGACCCACGCGCATGGGCGCAGGAGTGGTGTCGTCGTCGTAGTCGAGGAAGACCTGCGCCTCGTCGTCGGTGAAGTCGTACTCGGTCGTCTTCGCGATGTCGGAGTGGCGGTCCTCGTCCCACGCGTACTCCACGGCGTAGCGGATGCCGTCCGCGTCCTCGGGGTAGACCACGCGATCATAACTGCCCCACGAGTCGTACTGCAGGTCGGTGATGGCGACCGCGCCGTCGCCGTCGATGGATTCGACGAGGTGCGTGACCGATTGGTTGTTGCAGAGGTCGACGGATCCGTCGACGCGGCGGTAGTCGACGCGGTCGGCGCCGGTCTTGCCGTTGCTCTCGGTCAGGATCGCGGGGGTGTGCACCCAGGTGGGGCAGACGTCCGCGGACCACAACGGCGAGGGCCGGTCGGGTTGCGGCGGGCACTGCGGGTCCATCGACGACGAGATGCCGCAGTCGGACCACACGATCTCGGTCAGCAGGTCGTCGTCGGGATCCTCGAGCTCGGCGTGGTCGTGCGTGCGGAGGGCGTCGCCGTACCCGTCGTAGACGTAGGAGGTATGGGTCTCCTGCCGCACGATGCCCGCATCGTCGTGGAAGCGGGACTCGTCCTCGACCATGAGCGCGGCGATGGAACGCCCGAGGGCGCCGGACGCCGTGAGGTCGCCGAGGTCGCCCAGGTCAGCGAGCGCGACCGGGTCGACGGCCTCGACGGGCGAGAAGTCGCCCGGCACGTCCCGGATGTCGCGGAACGCCCACTGCTGCACGGAACTGCGCAACGCCGTCCCTGCGGCATCTTGGACCGTCTCGGAGGTCTGCAGTCCGGCCACGAAGACGTTGTCGTTGAGGTACGTGCGCACCGTCGATCGCTGCACCGACCCGTCGGTCGGGTCGAGTTCATGCGCGGTGACCTCCGCGAACCCGAGGGGCTGTCGGAACAGCCGGTCGAACTTCGGGTCGTCGTACTCGTACTCGAACGCGAGGTCGTTCGCGTCGGTATCGGTGCGTCCGTCGTCGAGCCGCACCTCCGCCATCGTGAACACCGACCCGGGGTGGTCGCGCTCGTTGCCCTCGCGGTCGTACCCGATCTCGATCGTTCCGCCGATCGGGTTGTGCACGGCCGCGAGCAGGTTCGTCTCGCCGTGCTTGTTCAGCCGGGCCGTGACGTTCTCGTCGCTCCTCGACGAGAGCGAGTCGGGGAACCCGTCGCCGTCGATGTCCTCGAGCGTGACCTCGCTCGCGCTGAGCGAGTTCTGGTACGAGGCGCCCGGGTTGATGACGAGGTAGCACAGGGGCGACGGCAGGCAGAGCGGCCCGATGTAGAGCGTGAAGTCGAAGCCGCCGCCGATGCTGTCGCTGCGGTCGAAGCTCATCTGCTGGCCCTGCGGCGCGCCGGAGATGTCGGAGGCGACCACGAAGTCGCCGTAGGGCTTCGGCACGGTGAAGCTCGAGCCCGTGCCGTACTGCACCATGGGGCTGCCGCTCGTTCCGAGCTGGTGGAGCTTGTCGAGGATGCCGTCGCCGTTCACGTCGATCCAGGCGTACTGCGAGCGGTCCCAGTCCCAGTTCAACGCGAGCCCGCCTGAGAACTCACCGACCGGCGTGGAGAATCCGGCGCTCAGCGACGCGCCGCTCGAGGTCTGCGTCTCGAATCCGCCGGTCGCGATCTGCACCGCCGCAGGCGCGAATCCGTAGCCCAGGTTGTAGTTCACGAACACGCCGTCGCCGTTCGCGACGACCCGGTCGGGCAGTCCGTCGCCGTTCACGTCGGCGAACTCCTGCTCGAGGATGGCGGGGTCGTCGTCGCCGCCCTTCTCGCCGATGTCCGCGAGGCTTCCCCCGTGCTTCGCCGTCGGGCCGGCCGGGTCGTGCCCCTCGGACTCGTTCGGGTTGGTCCAGCTGAAGTTCGCGTCGCCGCCGAAGCTGACCCCCGGGCTGCCGGCGAGGCCCGAGTCGCTCGAGTTCGCCTGCTGCCCGCTGGTCGCAGACGACGACTTCGTGCCGGTGCCGCTCGAGCCGTTGTTCTTCGTCCCGTTGGTGTTGCCCTTGCTGGTCGGCTTGATGTCGAGCAGGCCGGCCGAGAACCCGGCCTGGGCGCTCACGGTGAAGTTCTGGCTCGTGTAGTCGACCAGCGGGGCCGGGATCTCCGTCTTGGGCAGCAGACCGCCGCGCGGCCCGGTGTATTGGATGAGGCCCCGGCGGATGGAGTCCGGGAACCCGTCGCCGTTCATGTCCTGGTAGTCCTGGTAGCCGAAGCTCGGGCCGACGCCGACGGATCCACCGAGCGGGCCGAGCCCGACCGCGAGCGACACCGATGGGCCGGCGACGCTCAGTCGGGTCATCAGCGCGCCGAGCGTTCCGCTGCCGGCCGCGCCGCCGCCGCCCGGGGCGCCGGCTGTTCCACCGATCGCGATGCTGTCCGCGCCGAGCCGCGAGGAGCGCATCGACTCGGCCCCCGCGGCGAGATTCGTGCGCGGTCCCTGCCATTGCGCTCCCGCGAGCGGAGTCGGGGGGCACGTGGCGACCTGGGAGCCCGGCGTCGGCTGGCAGGCGAGCACGGGCGGTTCGACGACCGGCACATAGGCGTGCGCGGGGTCGGGCTCCGCCGCCTGCGCGTTCACGTCGTCGACGCTCTGCGGTCCGCCGATCCCCGTGCTCGCCTGCACCGCGTCGGGGTCGAGGACGAAGCCGGACTCCACGATCGGGGTGGTGGCGCGCGCACCGGCGGCCGTGTAGCCGGCGACAGCCCAGCCCCGGTAGGGGAGCGCGAAGTAGCCCTGCGGTCCGGTCCAGTGCACGGTGACCGGTGCGTCGACGACGGCGAGATCTCCGCCGACCGTCGACGGCCGGAGGTCGAGCTGCTCGAATTCGACGAACTCGAGATCTGCGGTGCTGCTGAACGTCAGGTCGATCCAGTAGTCCTTGTCCTTGTCGAGCTCGACGTCGAGGTCGAGGAAGTGGTCTCCAGCCGTCGGCGTGAACGACTGCTTCGCCACCAGAGCGCCGGCGGACTTGATCGTCAGCACTGCTTCACCCTACGTGTGGCCGGGCGGGGACGTCGGCAGGGGCGTGCCGGTGCTGACGAGTTCCACGTTCGCGTCGACCTTGCCCGTGGCGTCGGGCGACCAGGACTCGGAGACGCCGCCGTCGTCCATCGGGTAATGGTCGACCTCAGGGGGGAGGTCGATGTTGAGGTTCGTGACGTCGACGGGGTCGCCCTCGCGGTCGAACGCCGACACGTAATCCAGCCTCGGCTGCCAGTCGAACGCGTGGAGGTCGATCGGCGAGTCGACGTCGAGCCACGCCGACACCCGGTCGGGACCGGCCTGGGGGTTCGGATCGGATGGCAGCTCCGGTGTCGCGACGTCGAACGCGGCCTCCACGACGATCGAGCCGATGAAGTCGGCCGGGATCACCACGTCGTTCTCGGTGGTCGTGGTCGCGGTTCCGCCGTCGGGGGTGCGGGTGACCTCGAAGCCGCTGACGTCGAGCGTGTCGACCTCATCCTTCTTGACCGTCCGGGCGCGCTGCAGTTCCAACTGCAGGTCGTCGGTCGTGGTCGCGGTCTTCTCGATCGTGCCGGTGAACTGCACCTCGCCGCCGAGCGGCATGCCGACCGCGGTGCCCGGCCGGCCGCTGAGCGTGAAGTCATGCGCCGAGTCGAATTCGACCTGCGAGAGGCCGTTGACGTCGAGCGGCACCGCGGAGAGTTGGTCGAACCCGTCGACCGCGAGGTACCGGATGACGGGCGCCCACGTCACCTCGTCCCCTACGCCATCGTCGATCGAGTTCAACCGGAAGTAGAGACGATCGCCAGCCGAGACCTTCTGCTCGACCTTCGTTGTGAAGGCGGACTGGCCGATGCCCAGCGTCGCCGGGTCGTCGAGGTCGGTGACGCCGTCGGCCGTGCCGTGTTCGAGCGAGACGCGCACGCCGTCGACCGACGTGCCGACGAGCGTCACGGGTGCGTCGATCTCGACGGTGCCGTCGAACGGTGCGATCCAGCGGCGAACGGTGTCGATGAGCGGTGACTGGGCGGCGAGCCGCCCGCGGATCGCCTCGATCTCGGGGTCCACCCCCGTGGGAGTCTCGCCGTCGATGATCGGCACGTACGTGCCGGCGCTGCCCTCGCTGAAGGTCGGCACGCCGTTCACGAGCTTGTTGAACAGCACCTTCGATCCGGTGATGAAGTCGGGCAGACCGTCTGCGTTCACGTCGAGGAAGTACGCGTCGCCCCACGCCACCGACGCGCCGACTCCCAGCGCAACGGTGACGATCGGGTACGCCTCGCCCGAGATCTGGAAGGAGAGCTCGCTCTCACCCGAGAGCCGGTCGAGGCCCGAGATCGTGTTCGTGGATGCCGGGCTGAACATCGTCCCGCCGTCGGGGCCGCTCTGGTTCAGGCGGAACTTCACCCCGCCGCCCTTCACGGCGAACACCTTATCGGGCAGGCCGTCGCCATCGAGGTCGATCCACTCGCTGATGGCGTCGGTTCGGCCGCCGCCGACCTGGAACGACCCGCCGAACGATCCGGTCTTCTGCGGGAACGCGGTCGGGTTGAACCCGATGTAGGCATGACCCTCCGCGGAGTTCGACGTGGACATGCCCAGCGCGCTGCCCTGCGCGTCGACGTCGAGCATCGCGCGCGGCTCGATGTCGATGGCGTCGCCGGTGTCCCAGGCCTGCTCCGCGGTGTCGAACCCGCTGTACTCGCCGGCGCCGTCGGTCACGAGGTCGTGGTAGTCGAACGTGTGCGTCGCGGATGCCGCCGGGTCGACGCCCTGCACGACCGCCGAGAGCAACGACTTGCCGAACGGACCCGCCACGTAGTCGAGCCGGTATCGAGCGGCGACCTGGTCGTGGGTGCGCGCGAAGCGGCTCGGTCCGAGTTCGGGTCGGGCGGGATCGAAGGGGCGGTTGGCGTAGGCGCCGTCCTCGACCGGGTCGAAGTCCGGGTTGACGACGACGTCGCCGTATCGCACCTCGATGTAGGCGAGTCGTTCGGCGACCAGGTCGAGGTAGCGGCCCGTCGCATCGAGGATCGTGTCGGCTCGCAGCGTCGGGTCGGCATCAGCCGTGACCGGGTCGGGGTCGGTCTCGAGGATGAACTTCACCTGGTAGGCGGGGTCGGCCGGCTCGCCCGACGCCTGGGCGGCACCGGTGTACGAGATCGAGTCGAGGTAGGTGTGACGCGCGCACAGCACGGTGTCCGAGTCGACGCAGGAGTCGTTCCGGACCCACTTCCCCTCCCACTTGTATGTGCGCGTTCGGTAGTCGTACGTCATCGTGTTCACGCCGACGTCGCGCTCGGCCGAGAGCAGCCAGCGCACCTGGTTCCCGTTCTCATCGGTGACGATGGCGTCGCGGTCGATCACGGGGGGCACGGAGATGCGGTCGTCGTCGTTGTCCGAGTTCGGGTCGTCGATCGTCCCGTCGGGCCCGCCGCCGTCGAGCGTGCCGCCGTACCACCGCACGCCGCCGTTCTTGTCGCGCACCTCCCAGAAGTAGTCGTCGGGGCCGCCGTTGCCGGCCTCGTGCCGGATGATCCGCTCGTAGTCGCCCTCGACCTGGTGCGTGTAGTCCTCGCGGTCGCCCCGCACGCGCGGCTCCCAAGCGTCGCCGAGCGCGTTCGGCACGAGCATCGCGCCGTCGAGCAGGTAGCTCTCGCTCTCGCGAGCCGCGTCGAAGTGCGGCGCGCCGAAGGCGGTGTCGACCGAGATCTCGCCGACCGAGAGGTCCCACCCGAGACCAGTCCAGCCCTCGCCTCCGTCGGAGTCGTACTCGAGCGAGAGCTCGGGCATGAGTCCGCGGCCCCCGGGGATGACAAGCGGGTAGCTGAGGTGCGCGCCGCCGTCGCTCGACGGCGTCGGCGCGCCGACGAGCGAGAGTCCCTCCGCGGCATCCGCGTACTGGAGCCAATCGACGTTGCCGTCGCCGAGGTCGGCCGGGGTCACCTGCTCCTCCCGCGGGAGGATCTGCCCGTCGTCGCCGGCGGCGCCGCCGCCGAGCAGTTCGGCGGCCACGGCGGCCGTGCCGGCGACGAGTGCCACCGTTGCGACGATCGCGATGACGAGCCTGCGCTGGGTGCGATGACGAGACACGGGGTGCCCCCTTCCGACGAGCGGCACGGAAGCACCGTTGCTTCCGCGCACGAGGCCAGTCGACACCCGGACAGGGCTGCATGTCCTTACAGAGTTCTTCGAGTCGCTTCAAGAGACGGCCTGGGGAGCCCGCCGGCGCGCGAGAACACCCCCGAAGGGGGAGTGTGTCGGCGAACCGCCTGACCAATACGCTTCGAGGAGGCGGGTCCCTACGCCCCGTCGAGCGCGCGGCCGGGTGTGCGCCGTGCATGCGATCGGCTAGGGATATGGATGCGTCGGAAAGCAGCACCGAGGGCTTGGTCGCACCAACGCCGTTCTGCTTCGCCGAGTACTGCTTCGATGCGTCGAGCCGTCTGCTGACTTCGCCATCGGGCACCGTCCAGCTCCGGCCGAAGACCGCCGGCGTGCTCGCGTACCTCCTCGGCCGGGCCGGCGCGGTCGTGTCGAAGTCCCGGCTGATCGGGGCGGTCTGGGGTGAGGCCGTCGGCGATGACGCGCTCGCGGTCTGCGTGAACGAGCTTCGTCGCGCGCTGCACGACGTCCCGCACGCGCCTCGGTTCATCGCCACCGCGCACGGCGTCGGCTACCGCTTCGTGGTCCCTGTCTCGGTCGGCGTCCTCCCGGGCCGGCCCGACGCGTCCCTCGTGGCGGGTCGGTCGGCGGAGCTCGGGCGAATGGATGAATGGTGGTCGCAGGCGACCGCGGGCACCCGCCGCGTCGGCTTCGTCGCCGGGGAGACCGGCGCCGGCAAGTCGGTGCTGCTGGGCGCGTACGCGGCCCGGGTCGCCGACCGGCCCGACGTGTTCCTCGGCGAGGGCAGGAGCATCGCGCAGGCCAGCGATTCTGAGGCATTCCTGCCGTTTCTCGACGCGTTCGAGGCGATCTGCCGACGACCGGGCGGGAACGCCGCGATCGAGGTGCTCTGGACGCATGCGCCCTCGTGGCTGCTGCAACTGCCGGGCCTGCTCTCCGACGACGCGATCACGCGCCTGCGAGCCCGAGCCTCCGACGGATCCCCGGCCCGCATGCTGCGGGAGGGGGCGGGCGCGCTCGAGACGCTCGCCGCGCGCGGACCGGTGGTGCTCGTTCTCGACGACCTGCATGCGGCCGATCCGGCGACCTGCGAGATGCTCGCATTCCTCGCCCGGCGACCGGCGAGGGCGCGCCTGCTGGTGATCGGGGCCTATTGCGACGACGGACTGCCGCGCTGGTCACCGTTCGCCGCCGTGCTCGAGGCCCTACGAAAGAGCATGGCCTGCGAGCACCTGGATCTGGCACCCTTGACACGCGAGGGCGTGCGTGAGTTCGTGGCCGGATGCCTCGCGCCGGTGGAGCCGACGCCAGACCTGGTCGACTCGCTGCACCGGCGAAGCGGCGGGCGGGTGCTTCACCTCGCGCGGCTCATGAGGGGCATGCATGAGGGCGCAGTCAGGGTGATCGACCAGCCGTCTCCGCGTCCGGGCGTGCGATGACGTGGGCAGGGTTCCGCCGGATGCTCCGGGCGCGGTGTGCGACGGATGCTCCGAGGGCGACGCAGGCGCTGTCCCGGTAGACTGGCCCGTGGTCGCCGCATCCCGGTGGCCCTGGGCGCGCACATCGGCGCGCAGTCGACCCGCCGTCGTGCGCCATGCGGAGCCCCGCACCGCGCCCGCGGGAGACGCTCTTCCGCTCAGGTTTCACATGACGTCGTCAACTCCCGTCACTCCCATCCCCCCGCACGACCCGGCCACCGCACCCCCCTTCCCATGGGTCGGGCTGCTCGTGCTCGCCGCCGCCGTGTTCCTCTCGGTCACGATCGAGATGATCCCCACCGGGCTGCTGCCCGACATGAGCCGCGACCTCGGGGTGAGCGAGCCGCTCATCGGCCTGCTCGTGACCGTGTTCGCGGCCACGGTCGTGGTACTCACCGTGCCGCTCTCGGCCCTCACGAAACGCGTGCCGCGGCGCACCCTCATCGTGATCGCACTGGCCGTGCTGGCCCTCAGCTGCCTGCTCACGGCGATCGCCCCGAACTACCCCACCGTCGTCGCCACCCGCATCGTCGGCGGCGCCGCGCACGGCATCTTCTGGTCGGTCGTCGGCGCCTACGCCGGGCATCTCGTGCCGAAGGAGCAGCTCGCCCGCGCCGTCTCGATCAGCGTCGCCGGCGGATCGCTCGCGTTCGTGCTCGGCGTTCCGCTCGGCACGGCCCTCGGCCAGGCGTTCGGCTGGCGCCTCGCGTTCGCCGCCATCGGCGCGCTCACGCTGGTGGGTGCGGTGCTCGTGCAGCGGTACCTGCCGCCGGTGCGGCATCATGCCGGCGAAGCGGATGCCCCTCCGCTGCGCCTGCGCTCGGACCCGACGTTCGTCTCGGTCATCGTCGTGTGCCTGATCACGTCGGTGACGATGGTGGGTACCTACACCTTCTACACCTACGTGGCGCCGTTCATCACCGACGTCATGGCGATGCCGGCGAGCGCGATCAGCCCGATGCTGCTGGCATACGGCATCGCGGGCGCCCTCGGCCTGGTGCTCGCGGGCACTGTGCTCGGCCGACGCCCCACGATCGGGCTCACGGTGGCGCTGCTCGCGACCGCGCTCGGCGTGGCGCTGCTCGCCCTGTTCCCGCAGGTGCCGCTCGTCGGTGTCGCGGCGTTCCTGCTCTGGGGCACCGCGTTCGGCGCGCTGCCGCCGCTGCTCAACACGCGGCTGCTGCACTCGGCGTCGGCGCGCATCCGCGACGCTGCGGCGTCGTTCTACACGACCGCGTTCAACGTCGGCATCGGCGGCGGCGCGCTGCTCGGGGCCGTGCTCTACGGCGTCATCGGACTCGGCGGGCTGCCGTGGGTGTTCGTGACGCTGCTGTTGTGCTCGACGACAGCGCTCGTGTGGACCGCGCTCGTCAACCGCGTGCACCGCTGAAGGCTCGCTCCTCAGCCCACCTGAGGCGGGCCGATGACGAGCAGCGCCGAGAACACGACGGCGATGCCGGCCACCGCGACCACGGTCAACAGGATCGGACGGGCGAGGAACCAACGGAGCATCCGATTCACCCAGTTCTCGTCGGCGGGGTGATCGCCGGCCTCGAGGCGCCAGTCGCCGTCGAGGTGGCCCTTGCGCACGAGCCACGCCTCGAACGGCACGGTCGCATACGGCACGATCGCCGTGAGCACCGCGAACGCGATGCGGCCGACGTTCCAGCGCTGGTTGACGCCCACGAGCACCGCCGAGAACGCGTACGCGAGGAACACGAACCCGTGGATCGAGCCGCCGACGAGCACCGCCCACTCGACACCCGCGGCGTACTTCAGGATCATCGCGGCGATGAGGATCGTCCACGTCACCGCCTCGGCGAAGGCGAGGCCGCGGTAGAGGCGCTTGGGGGTCACGGGGGTGGCGACAGGGGTCACGACGGTCACGGATGCTCCAGAGTTCGGGATGCTTCCATGCTCTCAGGCCGCGCTGGGGGCGCGCATCGAACGAATGATTGATCTCGATCATCTCGATCATCTCGATCGTGAGGAGCCGTCGCGAGTAGCATCGGGCCCATGGCAACGACGCCGCAGTTCGACGATCTCAGGGCGCTCTTCATCAACTGCACGCTCAAGCGAAGTCCCGAGCCCAGCCACACCCAGGGCCTTATGGATGCGAGCGTTGCGCTCATGCGGGCGAACGGCGTGAGCGTCGATACGATCAGGTTCATTGATCACGACGTCGCCACCGGGGTCTATCCCGACATGCGAGAGCACGGATGGCCCACCGACGCGTGGCCCGATGAGATCTGGCCGCTCGTCGAGGCATCCGACATCCTCGTGATCGGCGGGCCGATCTGGCTGGGCGACAACGGTTCGGTCACCCGCAAGCTGATCGAACGGCTGTACGCCATGAGCGGGGAGCTCAACGAGCAGGGCCAGTATGTGTACTACGGCAAGACCGGCGGCGCGATCATCACGGGCAACGAAGACGGCGTGAAGCACTGCGCGACGTCGATCCTCTACAGCCTGCAGCACATCGGCTACACGATTCCGCCGGGCGCCGACGCCGGCTGGATCGGCGAGGTCGGGCCGGGCCCGAGCTACCTCGACCCCGGATCGGGCGGCCCCGAGAACGAGTTCACCAACCGCAACACGACGTTCATGACCTACAACCTGCTGAACGTCGCGCGGTTGCTGAAGGACGCCGGCGGGTTCCCCGCGATCGGCAACTCGCGCGCCGCGTGGAACGACGGCGAGCGCTACGGCTTCGTGCCGAATCCCGAGCATCGCTGAGTCGCGGGGGAGGCTTGAGCATGGGCAACCGGAGCCCGGACGTCGACGAGTGGTTCGCGGCGTACGACAACCCGCAGCGCGACCTCGTGCTCGCTGTGCGTGCCGCGGTACTCGATGCCGACGACCGCGTCAGCGAGACGATCAAGTGGAAGGCGCCGACGTTCGTCTACAAGGGCAACATCGCCTCGTTCTATCCGAAGACGAAGACGCACGCGAGCCTCATGTTCCACCGCGGCGCCGAGATCCCCGACCCTGACGGGCTGCTCGAGGGCGAAGGAGATGTCTCGCGCGTTGCCCGCTTCCTCGACGCCGACGATCTCGAGGTGAAGCGACTGGCGTTGCAGCAACTCATCCGGGCGTGGATCGCGTTGCAGGACGGCGAGGGCTGAGCGAGCCCGGTCGCGCGGGCGCCGAGCGAGAACGCGTGCACGCGTGGGATGCGGAGCGAGTCGGGTACGGTCACCGAATCGACCCGGTGGTCGAGGACGAGTCCGCGCCGCGCAAGTTCGGCCCCGAGGCATCCTCGGTGTTTTGAGTTATTCAAAACAACTCGGCTAGGATCGAGTCATGACCTCCTCGATCCCGGCCGTTCGCGACGAGGCATCCGCCCGTCTGCGCGCCGCCGGGCTCAAGGTCACCGAGCCGCGTCTCGCGGTGCTCGACGCGTTCACGCCCGGCGAGCACCTCGGCGCCGACGAGGTGTTCCGGCGCGTGTCGCGCTCGCTGCCGACCACGTCGCCGCAGGCGATCTACGGCGTGCTCGGGGCGCTCAGCGGCGCCGGCCTGCTGCGACGCATCGAGCCGGCAGGTTCCCCCGCCCTCTACGAGAGCCGCATCGGCGACAACCACCACCACCTCGTGTGCTCGTCGTGCGGCAAGGTGACCGACGTCGACTGCGTCGTCGGCGAGCCGCCGTGCCTGGCGCCGTCGGCGACCAACGGCTTCGTGCTGCACACCGCCGAGGTCACGTTCTGGGGCCTGTGCCCCGAGTGCCAGCCAGCCGGGTAGCTGGCCCATTCGACGACCGCCCGTCAGGGGCGGTGTTCGGCGTGCCCGCACGCCGATTCCCACCACGAGAGGAAATCGATGACCGAGTTCACGACCACCCAGACCGGAGCGCCCGTCGCGAGCGACGCGCACTCCCTCACGGCCGGGCCCGACGGCGCGACGGTGCTGCAAGACCGCTACCTCGTCGAGAAGCTCGCGCAGTTCAACCGCGAGCGCATCCCCGAGCGCATCGTGCACGCGAAGGGCGGTGGTGCGTTCGGTGAGTTCGTCGTCACCGAGGATGTCTCGCAGTACACCAGGGCCGCCGTGTTCCAGCCCGGCGCGACGAGCGAGCTGCTGCTGCGCTTCTCGTCGGTCGCGGGTGAGCAGGGCTCGCCCGACACGTGGCGCGACGTGCGCGGCTACTCGCTGAAGTTCTACACCACCGAGGGCAACTACGACATCGTGGGCAACAACACCCCGGTGTTCTTCATCCGTGACGGAATCAAGTTCCCCGACTTCATCCACTCGCAGAAGCGCCTGCCCGGTTCGGGACTGCGCGATGCCGACATGCAGTGGGACTTCTGGACCCTCTCGCCCGAGTCGGCCCACCAGGTGACCTACCTCATGGGCGACCGCGGCCTGCCGAAGTCATGGCGCACCATGAACGGCTACGGCTCGCACACCTACCAGTGGATCAACGCGGAGGGCGAGCGGTTCTGGGTGCAGTACCACTTCGTCTCGCGGCAGGGCGACCTCTACCTCTCGCCCGACGAGGCCGAGGCGATCGCCGGCGCCGACGCCGACTACTACCGCCGCGACCTGCACGAGGCGATCGAGCGCGGCGAGTTCCCGACGTGGGACGTGTACGTGCAGGTCATGCCCTATGAAGAGGCGAAGACCTACCGCTTCAACCCGTTCGACCTCACGAAGACCTGGTCGAAGAAGGACTACCCGCGCATCAAGGTCGGCCACTACACGCTGAACCGCAACCCGCAGAACTTCTTCGCCGAGATCGAGCAGGCGGCGTTCTCGCCGGCGAACATCGTGCCGGGCATCGAC
This sequence comes from Agromyces neolithicus, assembly GCF_039529735.1. Lineage (NCBI taxonomy): Bacteria > Bacillati > Actinomycetota > Actinomycetes > Micrococcales > Microbacteriaceae > Agromyces > Agromyces neolithicus. The sequence goes on along the minus strand of NZ_BAAANJ010000001.1, from coordinate 156,792 downwards.
CTCAGCCCCGACAAGATGCTCATGGCGCGCGTGTTCTCGTACCCCGACGCGCAGCGCTACCGCGTCGGCACGAACTACAACCAGCTCCCGGTGAACGCGCCCCACGCCGCGCCCGTGCACAACTACTCGCAGGACGGCGCGCAGCGCCACGCGTTCAACCACCCCGACGTGCCCGTCTACGCGCCGAACTCGTTCGGCGGCCCGGTGGCCGATCCCGCTCGCGCGGGCGAGGGCAGCGGGGAGTCCGACGGCGCCCTGACCCGCGCCGCCGCGACGCTGCACGCAGAGGACGACGATTTCGGGCAGGCCGGCACGCTCTACCGTGAGGTGTTCGACGACGCGGCTCGGGCGCGGTTCCTCGTGACCCTCACCGGCCAGGGCGATGCGATCACGGTCGACGCGATCCGTGAGCGCTTCTTCCAGTACTGGACGAACGTCGACGCCGAGCTCGGCGCTGCGTTGCGCGCAGAGGTCGGCGACGAGGCATCCGCCGCGTAGCAGGCTGACGGATGTCGCGGGCGCCCGGTCTCGTCGTGAGGCCGGGCGCTCGCACGCGCTCAGCCGAACGGGGCGCCCGGATTCTCGGAGGCCTCATCCTCATCCGAAGGGTCCGGCTCGGCGGCGGGGCCCTTGACCGCAATGCGGTGCGGCCCCACGAGCTCGGCCTCGACGTTCCAGATGGCCTCGGCGGCAAGCTGCGGCGAAACCTGCGGCGGCACGATGGCCGTGTACTCCCGGCCGACGGCCTCGGCGAGGAGGTTCGGCCACCCCGGCAGCTCGGTCACGCGCTCGACACGAACGGTCTGGGTCGTCCACTCCGGGGCCGGCCCCGGCCGCGGGGGACCGATCGGGCGGCACTGCACGCCCGCCCTGTTCTCGATGGGCTGCACCATGTCGCCCTCCCCTCGGGCACCGTCATGCGGCGTCGCGACCAGCCAACCACGTGGCGAGCGACCGGGCAATCGGCAGGCCCGTCGGCTCCTCGAAGCAGTTGTAGGCGGGTGACGGGTTGACCTCGAAGCACCACCACTGCGCATCCTCGTCCCGCAGCAGGTCGATGCCCGCGAGGGGCAGCTCGAGTTCGTGCGCCAGGTCGACACAGCGCTCGCGAACCGCGTCGGGCAGATCGACCGCCGTCATCTGCGCCGCCTGCTCGCCCTCGGAGTAGCGGTAGTCGATCGTTCGGGAGCTCACCTCGCAGGCGTGGACATCCCGGCCCACGACGTGGACGCGCACGTTGACCCCCGTGAGCAGGCGCTGGAACTGGGTCGGAAGGGCGCGAACCCGGTCGAGGTCGTCGATCCTCGGCCCGGTGAGTTCGTGCACGATCGATCGGATGCCGCTGATCGACTTGTAGACGATCCGGCGGTGCTGACGGCGGAATGCCAGCACCTCCGCCGGGTCGCTCGTCACGATCGTCTCGGGCACGCCGAATCCTGCGGCTCTGATCAGGGCGGCCTGGTAGGGCTTGGATCCGTTGCTGCTCATCGGAGCAGGTCGGTTGGCCACCCTGAGCGGCGCCACGTCGGCCCAGGAGGCGAGCAGGCCGAGCGCCGCGACGTGGCGGGCCTCCCGGAGCGGATCCGCTGGAGCGCCGATGACCTCTGGCGACGTGAGACGCAGGTAGAGCCCGGTGGCGGCAGACAGGTCGACACGCCGGCCCTGCTGCATGACGTGGGCCCGGATGGCGCCGCCGTCGGCCTCCACCTCGAGCTGCCAATCCGCCGCCCGCTCCTCCTCGAGAAGGAGGACGTCGAGCCCGAGTATCGCCGCCTCGTCGAGGAGGAGTTCGACGGGGCCTTCGGTCGGACTTCCGGCCACGACGATCATGCGACTGCCCGTCCCCGGTGTGCCGAGGCCCGCAGCTCGAGGTCGGTCGCCACGGCGCGCAGGTGCGCGGCGCTCTGCAGCGCGGGGACCGGGCTGATGCCCACGACGACGACGCCCTCCCGGTCGGCCGGCCGGGCGAGCCGGATCTCGGCAAGCGGGAGTCCGACCGCCTCGGCCAACTGGCGAAGACGGTCAGCGAGGGCCGGCGGTGCGTCGACGAGACGGTCCCGGCAGACGAGCACCCGACGCCGTTCGGGCAGGAGTTCCTCGATCCAGAGCGCCGGTGCAGCAAGCGGGGGTCCCCCGTCGACGGGCGCGGCATCATAATCGCCCGGCACGACCCCGACCCACGGTCGACGGGTCGGGCCGGCGAGCCGTGCGCGGTCGACGCGTGCCGCGTCGGTCGCGAGCAGCACCGCCGGCGTCGCCAGGCCGACCGCGGCACATGCGCGCGCGACGCCCAGCAGGTCGGGTGCGCTGCCGCTGAGGCAGGCCGGGGTGGGTGGATTGACGACGATGTCACGCCGACTCCAGAGCCAGCTCAGCCCGAACGCGTGCATCTCGACGGCGGCGTACTCGTCATCAGCGGGGCGGCCGAACCTCCTCGGGCGCAACGTCGGCGTCCGGCAGAGGATGACGTCGTACGGTCGCTCCAACCTCCCACCCGCGTGCCGAGACACAGCTCTCTCGGCCGGGCCCACGCGCCCCGACTCGGGTGCGTGGAACACTGCATCGCGGGAGAACGCGAACTCGTCGGCGAGCGTGACCTCGCAGACGGTGCGCTGACGCAGGAGCGCGGCGATGGCCATCGCTCCCACGTCATCGCGCTGCGCCAGCAGCAGCACCGATGGGCGTGTCATCAGGTCGACCCGCTACTGGGGCGGCAGCGCGTCGAATGCGCGCTTCGCCTCGGCGGCGCCGGCCTCCATCGCCTCGCGAAGCGCACTCACGTCGGCGCCTCCGACCTGATGGCCGAGCTGCGGTCGTTCGTCGCCGCCGATGAAGGGCTCGGATGACATCAGGGCGTTCGCGTCCTGCTCGCCCCACGCCTGTCCGCCGCCGCTGTCGGCGGCGAACGCCGCGAGCAGCGCCTGGACGGCGGCCTCGAGCGATGCAAGTCGGGCCGAGATCTCGTCGGTGCCACTTCCGTACGCTTCGTGGGGGGTGTGCCCGACAGGCCATCCGGCCGCCTGCATCGGTGGGGGGCTCTCGAACGGCTTGCCGTCGGTGAACTTGTTCTCGCCGAACTCCTTGCCTTCCTTGCGCTCTTTGAACTCCTTGAACTCCTTGAATTCCTTGCGGGCCTCCTTGCGGTCCTTGAAGTCCTTGAACTCCTTCGGCCGCTCCTTGAAGATCTCCTTGCGGATCTCCTTCGTGGTGTCCTTCAGGTCCTTGGTCTCCTTCGGCGTCTTGGTGAGACAACGCACCCCGAGCTTGACGGTCATCGTCGTCGCCGACGTGGGGATGCTCGTCACCGACACACACGTGTTGGAACCTGCGTAGGACTTGCTGTTCGGTGTCGTCGACGACGAGAACGCCGTGTTCGACGCGCTGCCCGGATAGGGGTCCCCGCCGTCGCCGCGGTTGGCGTTGTTCTCGAGGTGACGCTGCCCGTCGGCCTGCACGAGGGCGACCTTGTAGTGCGCCTCGTTCTTGTTGTTGGCGATGGCTTCGTCGATGTGCCAGATGAGCAGGCCCTCGCCGGGCAGCGAGGCGTCGTAGCCGTCCTGCTGGCGATTCTCGACGAGGAAGTACTCGTTCCCGCCCGCCCCGTCTTTCCAAAGCCGGTAGGCTTTCCGGCTCGTCTTGACGTCGGTGACGGCGACGGTCGCGTTCGTCGCCTGGCTCACGAGGCTGATCCAGCCTTGGTTGGCCTTGCACCAGGCAGATGGATGTGTCGGGCGATCTCCGCCGAGCCCCCACGAGCCGCCGGCCATGAGGCACCAGTTGCCGATGCCCTCGGACGTGCCGTCCGTGTCGTAGAGGTCGGGCCAACCGAAGACCAGGTGGCCGATCTCGTGGGCCGATACGCCGATCTTCGCGTCTTCCGGGATCGTCAGGTAGGCGAAGATCTTCACTCCGTCGACGTTGCGCTCGGCGGGCACCACCCACTTGTGCGACCAGATGTCGGCCGAGCTGCCCGACTCCTCGGCACCGCGGCCGGCGTGCACGACGATGAAGGCATCGACGTACCCGTTGCCGTCGTTGTCGTAGGGCGCGAAGTCGACGTCTGCATCGGCGGCCGAGATGGCATCGTTCGCAAGGGTGCGGGCGTTGGGCTGCGTCACCTGAAGGCCGTTGTCGGCGCCGACGTAGGTCGCGAGCGTCTGCGGCATGCGGTACGGACCGACCACCTCCCCGGCGAGCGAGATGAGGCCGCCGGACACGTCGGTGAAATATTCTTTGACGCTGCCGTGCGTCAACTGCCCGGAGGAGAAGAAGAGCTCCTCGAATCGAGTCGCGGCCCCCGCAGCCATCTCCTTGTCGGAGAAGTCGACGAGCACGACGACGACACGAACCGTACCGCGCAGCGGCGCGCGGTCGAGTGCCGCCCGCTGCGCGACGGCTGCTGTCGTACCGGTTGGAAAGTACGTCCCCGGGTAGATCAGGCCGTCATTCAGCCCGACGTGCTCGGGCGGCCCACCTGGCATCAGCTGGTGCGAGAGCAACTCGGGCGCGCGCTTGCGCAGCCGCTCGAACTGCTCCTTGAGCTTGTCGTTGAGGTCCGGTGCCGGCGCGACGACGCACAGGTCGTCGACGTGGTGCACCGGAACGGTCAGCGGGCGTGCGAAATCACTGCGAATCTCCATGATGAATTCCCCCGATTCATGCTCCGCGATCGTCGCATCGAGGCGGTGATCCCCCCGATCACGGCGCTCCGCACGATACTCCTGAGCAATCCTCGTGTCGAGAGGGTTCTCCCTGAGTTGCCGTCGCCGAGGCGGGTGACGCACTGACTTCGGTCCGGCATAATCGACCTATGCGTGCGGCGGTGGTGGCGTGCCGGGTGGCGGCCGTCGTCGTCGTGGCCGGCCTGGCCCTCACTGGGTGCACGACGGGTGCCGGCGTCCCGACGAGCGCTCCCGTATCGTCGGCCGCGTCGTCGGCGCCGCCGCTCATGCCGGCAGGGGCCGATCCCGACGGGGCGCTTCGAGCCGAGTTGCTCGCCATGCTCGAACGCGACCAGGCAGGTCGCACGGGAGGCGTCGACGAGGAGGGCGACGCGCGCCGGATCGCCCGGCTGGCCGAGATCATCGACGAGCACGGCTGGCCGACGGTATCGGCCGTCGGCGAGGAGGCGGCGACCGCGGCATGGGCGATCGCGCAGCACGCAGACCTCGATCCGGAGTTCCAGCAACGGGCCCTCGAGTTGCTCGAACTCGCCGTCGAGGAGGGCGAGGGCTCCGCGGGCGACCTCGCGTACCTGACCGACCGCGTGGCCACGAACGCCGGTCAGCCGCAGACGTACGGCACTCAGATCGGGTGCGGGGCGGAGGGGCCGGTGCCCGGGGTGCCGATCGAGAACGAGGCGACGGTCGACGAGCGGCGCGCCCGAGCGGGGTTGCCGCCGATCGCGGAGTACTACGCGGAACTCGAGAAGATCTGTGCCGAGGACGTGCCGCCGACCGGGTGAGCGGATGCCGCGGCATCGGCTCGATCGGAGTCGCTACGCTTCGACGAGCGCCTGTCGAACGACGCTCGTGAAGAACCCGAGGCCGTCGACACCCGACCGCATCGCGGCAGGGGTGTCGGGGCCGAAGCCGGGCTCGACGGCGTGCTCGGGGTGGGGCATGAGCCCGACGACGTTGCCGCGCTCGTTCGAGATGCCGGCGATGTCGCGCAGCGACCCGTTCGGGTTCACGTCGACGTAGCGGAACACCACGCGCCCCTCGCCCTCGAGCCGGTCGAGCGTCTTGTCGGAGGCGATGAACCCGCCCTCGCCGTTCTTCAGCGGGATGGTGATCTGCTGCCCGGCCTCGAACTCGGCGGTCCATGCGGTCGATGCGTTCTCGACCGAGAGCACCTGGTCGCGGCAGATGAACGAGCCGTGGTCGTTGCGGATGAGCCCGCCTTCGAGCAGCCCCGCCTCGGTCAGCATCTGGAAGCCGTTGCAGATGCCGAGCACGGGCATGCCGGCGTTCGCGGCCGAGACGACCTCGGTCATGATGGGGCTGAGCGAGGCGATCGCGCCGCACCGCAGGTAGTCACCGTAGCTGAAGCCGCCGGGCAAGATGAGCGCGTCGACGCCCTCGAGATCGTGCGAGCCGTGCCAGAGCGCGACGGGCTCACCGCCCGCGAGTCGCACCGCGCGCTGCGCGTCTCGGTCGTCGAGCGAGCCGGGAAAGGTGATGACGCCGATGCGCATGTCGCCTGCCCGCCGCTCAGTGGGTCTCGCCCGCGGGGGCGCCGAAGCCCTCGTCGGTGACGGATGCGGCTTCGACGGCCTCTTCGGCGAGCTCGACGTTGGTCACCTCGTAGTGGATGCCCACGACGTCTTCGATGACCTGGTTCGAGAGAATCTCTTCGGCGATCTGCTTCACGCTCGCGCGGAGCGCGTCGTCGACGGGCCCGTCGACCGTGAGCTCGAAGCGCTTGCCGAGGCGCACGCCGGTGAACCCCGTGTGTCCGGTGCGGGCGAGGGCGCCGGCGACGGCCTTGCCCTGGGGATCGAGCAGTTCGGCCTTGGGCATCACTTCGACGACGATGGTGGGCACCGCGGTTCTCCGTCCGGTGAGGGGGTGGATTCCTCGATTCTATCCGTCTCGGTGTGCCCCCCAGATCTGGGGCCAAAACACGAGCACTACTCATCTGTTGCGACGAGCGCAAGAAGAGGATGATCGCGATCAGGCGAGTGGCTCCCCGGCGAACAGGACTTCCTGTCCGCGTGACTCGCCGAGGAGGTCGCCATGCGCATCCCATCGACACGCCGCAGCCCGGTTGCGATTGCAGCAGCGACAACGACCGCTGTGCTCATCGGCGGGGTGCTCAGTGCATTCGCGCCGACGAGTCCTGCGCACGCTGACGCCGTCATCGTCGTCGATTCGACCTCGCAGGCGCTCGGAGGCCCGGGCTGCTCGCTGCCTGAGGCGATCCTCGCCGCCAATCAGGATTCGAGCCACGTGCAGCATCCGATGGCGAACGGGTTGTCCTTCGAGACGGAGTGCGCGGCGGGCAGCGGCGTCGACGTGATCGAACTCGCGCCGGCCGGCGTCTATGCGTTCGGCTCCGTCATCGACGACGCGTTCAACCACGTCGGGCCCACCGCGACGCCCGTCGTGACGTCGCACCTGATCATCGAGGGGCGCGGCGCGGTGATCAATCGCACCGGTACGACGCTCATGCGCGCGTTTGCAGTGCAGGACGGCGGGTTCCTCGACCTGCGCGAGGTGCACGTCAAGGACTTCGCCGCCAAGGGGGGCAACGGTGCCGGTCGCGGTGGCGGCGGTGGACTCGGTGCGGGCGGAGCGATCTACGTGCATGCCGGGTCTCTGCTCGTGCAGTGGAGCACGTTCGAGGCGAACAGTGCGACGGGAGGCAACGGCGGAGGCCGATCCGACACCGGCGGTGGCGGTGGCGGTGGCGGTGGCGGCCTCGGTGGCCGCGGCGGCGGGAGCACCAGCGACGGCGGCGGTGGCGGAGGATCCCGGGGTGCCGGCGCGTCCGCGCAGGCCTTCGATGACGCCGGCGGTGGAGGTGGAACCGTCGAAGATGGTGGGGCACCGTTCGATGCCTACGTCGGCGGCTATCGTTGCGGCGGAAGGGGCGCGGTCGGAGAAGACCTGGTCGACATCTTCTTCGGAGAGAACGGAGAGTCGGGTCGTTGTGCCGGCGGCGGCGGTGGCGGCGGCAAAGACCTGGCCTCCACCAGCGGTGACGGCGGCGACGGTTCCTACGGCGGGGCGGGCGGCGGCGGAGCCAGCGACGATGGCGACGGCGGCGTCGGCGGCTTCGGTGGCGGCGGAGGAGGAACGACCGTCGATATCGTCGACGGGTGCGGATACTGCGGCGGCACGGGCGGCGACGGCGGCTTCGGTGCGGGCGGGGGTGGCGGGCCCGGCGGGTTCGTGTTCGGCGGGCCGGGCACGGGTGGCACGTTCGGCGGCGACGGCAGCGAGCTCTACGGTGGCGGCGGCGCGGGCCTCGGTGGCGCGATCTTCGGCCACAGTTCGACGATCGCGGTGAGCAACAGCACGTTCGTCGGAAACTGGGTCGTGCGCGGGATCGCGGGTTCGGGTGCGTACCCTGACGTCGAGGCCGAGAACGGCGCGGATGCCGGTGGCGCGATCTTCTCCGTCGGCGGCGCGCTCACCGTGACGAACTCGACGATCACGGGCAACGAATCGACCGGCAGAGGTGCGGGACTCGTGGTCTACAAGCCGACCACGGGTGAGGCCACCTCGCTCGTACTGCGGAATACGATCATCGCGGGCAACACCTGGCTCGACGAGTGCTACCTGCGGGGAGGCGTCGCGGCATCGGGTATCAGCAACATGATCACGCCTCACGACGACGACGCCTTCACGGCGTGCCCTGCGGTCACGCAGACGGGCGACCCGCTGCTGGGCGCGTTGGCCGTCAACTCCCCCGGGCGCACCCCGACGATGGTGCCCGGACTTCTGAGTCCGGCGATCGACACGGGCGATGCGGCAGCGGCGCCGCTCGACGATCAACGCGGCGTGCTGCGACCTCAGTTCGCGGCTCCCGACATCGGTGCCGTCGAGGTCGCCCCGAGCGACTACGCCGTGTTCGATGCGACTGCGCCGACTGCGCTGCCGTCGGCCTCGCCATCACCGAACGGGAACGGATGGAACTCCGGCGACGTGACGGTCACGTGGAACTGGGCCGAGGAAGCCGGGGGGTCGGGCATCGACTCGGCGAACTGCACGACGAGTTCGACGTCGTCGGGTGACGGAGTCGACCTTCTGCTGAGCGCTTCGTGCGCCGACCTGGCCGGCAACAGCGGCTCGGCCGAGCACCGAGTCGACGTTGACGCGACCGAGCCGACGGTCACATGCGCAACGACGCCGACCTACGTCATCGGCAGCACGCCGACAGCCGGTCTCTCGGCGACAGTGACCGACGGGCTCTCGGGTCCGGCGGCCTCGCCGGTCATCGCCGACGTGATCGCCGCAGACGTGGACGAGCCGGGCGCGTTCACGAAGCCGCTCACGGGATCGGATCTCGCAGGCAACGAGACCACAGTGAACTGCGAGTACCTCGTCGCCTACGACTTCCTCGGGTTCTTGCAGCCGATCCCGCAGTCGTCGGTGAAGCGCGGCGCAACCCTCCCGGTGCGGTTCCAGTTGGGCGACGCGAGCGGCGACCCGATTCCGGATGCCGCGGCGGCGGCACTGCTCGCCCCGACCTGCCTCGTTCACGTGACGCTCGATGGCGCGGTGAAGGGCTGCGCCCGCTACAACGCCGTCTCCGACACGTTCCAGTTCGATCTCAAGCTCCCGAAGGCACAGTCTCGCGGCGAACACATGGTCGGCATCAGAGTCACGACGGCGGGAGGAGACACCGTCAACACCGACGCGACCGCGATCTTCGTGCGCTGAGGCACGCGCATGATCATCCCGTGACCAGCGCAGCGCGCGAGCGGTTCGAACGACTCTCGACCGCCGATGCCGCGAACATCGCGATCGACGCGCCAGACCAGGTCAACGTGTACATCATGGCTGGTGTGCTCGAGCCGGGCGGACCTGTCGCGCCCGACGGCTCCGTCGACCTCGATGCCCTGCGCTCGGCGATCGCCGAGCGTCTTCCCCGTGCGAAACGGCTCGGCCAGCGTGTGCGTCGCGACGGCCGGCACCTCGTCTGGGAGCCGGTGACGCCCGACCTCGCGCATCACGTTCGCAGCGTCGACCCCGTCGACGGGGTCGCCGGACTCGAAGCGCTCTGCGCTCGCCTCATGGTCACGCCCGTCCCGCGCGACCGGCCGCTCTGGGAACTGCTCGTCGTTCCCGGGGTCGCCCCGCGGAGCGTGGGAGTCGTGCTGCGGATCCACCACGCGATCGCCGACGGCTACGCCGCGGTGCGGCTCGGCGAAGTGCTCATGGACCCCGTGGATGCTTCGGCGACGATCACCCCCGCGGGAGCGAATCCGGAATCCGCCGCACCCGGGTGGACGCCATTCAGCGGGTCGCCCGGTGCGGCCGAGTTGCGCATGATCGCATCCGGACTGTGGCGCACCGCGACGATGTTCTGGCACCGCGTGCCGCGCACGCGACTGCTCGGCCGCATCGGGCCCCGACGGGGTGTCGGGTTCGCCGAGTCCGACCTCGCCGCCCTCGGCGCCGCGGCCCGCGCAGTCGACGCCACGGTGAACGACGCGCTGCTCGTCGCGGTGGCGGCGGCCGTGGAGGCGGCCCTGCGTTCGCACGGCGAGTCCGTGCCCGAGACGCTGCTCACGAGTGTTCCGGTCGCGCTTGCCCGCCGCGGTGACTCGGGCAATGCCGTGGGCGTGATGCTCGTTCCCCTGCCGACGCACGAGGGGGATCTCGGGCGGCGACTGCGGCACGTCGCTGCGCTCACTCGCAGGGCCAAGCACGACGCACGGTCGCGCGGCACGTTCGAACTCACGCGAACCCGGCTCGGCGCGCGGCTGTTCATGCGGCTCGCCCATCACCAGCGTGTGATCGTCATGTTCGTCTCGAATGTGGCTGGGCCGAGGCATCCGCTCGCCTTGGCCGGCGCCCGCCTGCGGCGCGTCTGGCCGATCACGGCGATCCAGGGCAACGTGCGACTCGGCGTCACCGCCATCTCGTACGACGGCCTACTGCGCTGCGCGGTGCACTGCGACGCCGACGCGCTCGACGCCGTCGTACTCGCGACCGCCCTGCATGACGAGCTCGCCCGCATCGCGGCGCTCGCCTGAGCATGCACCGCGGGTGGGCGGGTCGCTATGCCAGACCGGCCCGCTCGAGCAGCACCGTCTTCAGCACGTCGCGCGTGGCGGCGAGCCCGCGGTGCACCTCTTCGAAGCTCGTCGACAGCGGCGAGAGGCCGATGCGAAGGCCGCCGGGATCGCGGTAGTCTGGAATGACGTCGCGCTGCCACAGCCGCGCGGTCACCTCGCGCATCGCGGGGTGGTGCAGGGTGACGTGCCCGCCGCGCTCCTCGGAGTCGGCGGGGGAGGCGAGCGTGACGCCCAGCGGGCCCAGCCAGTCGTCGGCGAGGGTGATCGCGAACGACGTCAGCGCGACCGACTTGGCGCGCAGCGCCGGCATGCCGGCCTCCTCGATCATCGCGAGGGTCTCCTCCATCGGCAGCATGGCGACGATCGGCGACGTGCCCGAGAGGAATCGGCGAATGCTCGGCTCGGGCTCGTAGTCGGGGCCCATTGCGAACATGTCGCGCGTGCCGAACCAGCCCTGGATCGGCTGCGTGAGCACCGCCTGCAGGTCGTCGCGCACATACGCGAACGCGGGCGAACCCGGTCCGCCGTTCAGGTACTTGTAGGTGCATCCGACGGCGAGGTCGAACCCCCAGGCATCTGCTCGAATCGGAACCGAGCCGGCCGAGTGGCAGAGGTCCCACATGATGAGCGCGCCGGCGTCATGCGCGATGCGGGTGAGTTCGGGCGCGTCGGCGAGATACGCCGATCGATAGGCGACGTGCGAGACGACCACGAGGGCGGTCTCGGGGCCGACGGCCTCGGCGAGCTGCTCGGAGGTCACGCCCGTCGACGTGTCGACGTCGATCCAGCGCAGCTTCAGGCCGCGCTCATCGGCGATGCCGTCGAGCACGTACCGGTCGGTGGGAAAGTTGTCGGTGTCGACCACGATCTCGCGTCGCCGCGGGTCGCGCGCGACCTGTGCGTCGACGGCCGCCCGGGCGAGCTTGTAGAGCAGCACGGTGGTGGAGTCGCCGATGACCGTCTGCCCGGCCTTCGCCTCGATCACGGCGCGGCCGATGCGATCACCGATCTCGACGGGCAATTGCAGCCAGGCCTCGTCCCACCCGCGGATGAGCCGCTCGCCCCACCCGTCGCGCATGAAGTCGCCCATGCGCTCGATCGCCGACAGCGGCGGCCGCCCGAGCGAGTTGCCGTCGAAGTAGACGAGATCGGTCTCTGCGCCCGCGAACCGCTTGCGGTAGTGCGCGAGGCCGTCGACGCGGTCCATGCGACGGGCGAACGCGAGATGCGGGTCGAGGCTCACAGGGTCTCCAGGTCTTCGGCGGGCACGACGCAGGCGGTCGCCAGCCAGTCGGGCAGGTCGTCGAGGGTTGCGGGCGGCGGGCCGGGCACGAACGTCGCGATGCCCTCGGCACGGGATCGGCGCGGCCATGGGTCGGTGATGGTCGAGATGAGGTCGGATGCCCCGAGCCCCGCCTCGGCGAGCAACCCGAGTTCGGCGGGGTTGACCCCGAGCGGCTGATCTCCGTTGCCGAGGTCGGTGCCGTAGAGCACACGCCCGCCCGCGGCGCGGAAGCGGGTGAGGTTGTCGATCGCTCGTTCGCGCTCGGGCGTCGCCGACCCGTAGCCCGTCACGAACAGCGTCGAGATCCACCGCTGCCCGGCGGCGACGGCGCGCGCGATGAGGGCGTCGTCGATGCGCTCGGTGAACGGGGTGTGGGCGAGCGCGTCGACGCCCGCGTCGACGGCGAGTGCCGTCATGCCCTCGCCTTCGACATGTGCGACGACCGGCAGGTCGAGTTCGCGCGCGGCGGCCACCACGGCCGCGAGCGTGGCGTGGTCGAATACGGGCCCTGCGTCGGCATTGAGGGCGACCTTGATGACGGATGCCCCGAACGCCTGCTGCTCGCGCACCGCGGTCTCGGCGGCTCGGGGAAGGGCGGCGCGGCGGTCGGCACGCTCGGCGTCGAGCTCGCGCACGCTGCCCGGCGACGCCCACGGACGTCCTGCCGGGTAACCGCCGCGTGCCGTGAGGAAGTTGCCGGCGTAGTCGATGCGCGGGAACCCGTCGCGGCGTCGGCCCGCCGAAACGACGTCGAGCGGCGACCCGAGGTCGACGGCGCCGGCGAGGCCCGTTTCGGCGAGTGCGTCGACGCCGATGATCATGAGGTGCACGTGATGGTCGATGAGGGGCGGCAGCATCGTGCCGGTCTCGCCGGGGTGGTCGCCGTTCAGCGACCGGCGCCTGGGAGTGGCGAGCGGTCCGAGGGCGAGGGCCGGCCGGGTCATCCGATCACCCTGGAATCTCGGTGCGCACGGCGTACAGCTCGGGGAAGAAGGTGAGCTCGAGTGCGCGCTTGAGGAACGGGGCACCGCTCGATCCGCCGGTGCCGGGCTTCGAGCCGATGATGCGCTCGACGGTCTTCAGGTGCCGGAAGCGCCAGAGCTGGAAGTTGTCTTCGAGGTCGACGAGCTCTTCGCACGTCTCGTAGGCCGCCCAGTGCGCGTCGGTGTCGGAGTAGATCGCCGCGAACACCGGCACGAGCTCGGGCCGGAACGTCCACGCCTGGGTGACGTCGCGGTCGAGCACCGGCTGCGGGATCGGGTAGCCGGCCCGTGCGAGCAGGCGCAGGAACTCGTCGTAGAGGCTCGGCGTCTCGAGCTCGCGCGTGAGCAGGGCGTGTGCGGCCGGGTCGGACTCGAACACCGACAGCATGCGCGCGTTCTTGTTGCCGAGCACGAACTCGACCGCACGGTACTGGTAGGACTGGAACCCGCTCGCGTTGCCGAGCACCCCGCGGAACTGCGCGTACTCCGACGGGGTCAGCGTCGCGAGCACCGACCACTGCTCGGTCAGGGTCTTCTGGATGTGCTTGACCCGCGCGATGCACTTCAGTGCGCGCGCGAGTTCGTCGTCGCGCAGCAGGTCGCGCGCGGTCTCGAGCTCGTGCAGCACGAGCTTCAGCCACAGCTCGGTGGTCTGGTGCTGCACGATGAACAGCAGCTCGTCGTGGTGCTCGGGCTGCGAGATGGGGCGCTGCGCGCTGAGCAGGGTCGGCAGGTCGAGGTACCCGCCGTAGCTCATGCGATCGCTGAAGTCGGTGACGACCGACGACTCGATGGTGCGCGTGTTCGCCTCGACGCCGTCGCCCACGCCTTCGTGTTCTGTCACGCCCCCAGCCTACCGACGCGCATCCTACTCCCGGTGGTCGAGTAGGCGCGCCGGCGCCGTATCGAGACCTCGCGAGACATCGCGACACCGTCGGCCTGGTTGGATGTCCCTACCGAAACGAGAGGCCTGGCCACATGTACGTCGACCTTCCCGAAGCCGAACTGCGCGCCTACCGCGGCAGTGGCCGTGAGCCCGCCGATTTCGACGAGTTCTGGGCGGGCACGCTCGCCGAAGCCCGCAGCCACGACCTCGCCGTGACCGTCGAGCGAGTCGCGACGCAACTGACCACGCTCGACGTGTACGACGTATCGTTCGCGGGCTTCGGCGGACAGCGCGTGCGCGCGTGGCTGCGAGTGCCGGCAGGCACCGAGGGGCCGCTGCCCACCGTCGTGCAGTTCCACGGCTACGGTCGCGGTCGCGGCGACGAGGTCGAGAACCTGCTCTGGGCTTCGGCCGGCTACGCCCACCTCGAACTCGACACCCGTGGGCAGGCGTGGAGCGGATCGCGCGGCGCGACGCCCGACGAGGTCGGCTCCGGGCCGCAGGTTCCCGGGTTCCTGACGCGCGGCATCGAGAGCGCGGCGACCTATTATTTTCGGCGCCTGATCACCGACGCGGTGCGATTGACGGATGCCGCGCGCGAGCTGTCGCTCGTCGACGCCGGGCGCATCGCGATCTTCGGCATCAGCCAGGGCGGTGGGCTGACGCTCGCGGTCGCTGGGCTGGTTCCCGATCTCGCCGGCGCGATCGCGCGCGTGCCGTTCCTCTGCGATTTCCCGCGTGCGACGGTCATCACCGACGCGAAGCCGTACAAGGAGATCGGCGAGTACCTCGCCTGGTATCGCGACCGCACCGAGCGGGTGCTCGACACGCTCTCGTACTTCGACGGCGTGAACTTCGCGCGCCGAGCGAAGGCGCCCGTCTGGATCACGGCCGCGCTCATGGACGCGGTCTGCCCGCCGTCGACGGTGTTCGCGGCCTACAACAACTACGCGGGGCCGAAGCAGGTCACTGTGTGGCCCTACAACGGGCACGAGGGCGGCGGAGTCGACGACGACCTGCTCACGCTCGGCGCGCTGCGCGAGGTGCTGGGCCGCTGACGCGGTCGGCGACCGGGAGCCTCAGGGCCTGACGCCGGCCTTCTCGAGTGCGCGGCGCAGCGGCAGGTAGTGCTCGACGACGGCCTTGCGATACCGCTCGGCGTCGCCCGCGACGGCGGCGTCGAGCATCGCCCCGTGAGCGCGCGCCGTGTCGGCGATGTCGGCGGCCGGCGGGAGGCCGAGCATCGGGTAGACGACGGTGTTCACCTCCCAGAATGCGGCGACGAGTTGGCCGACGAGCGTATTGTCGAGGTATCCGAGCAGACGTGTGTGGAACGCGAGGTCTTCGACGGCGAACGGTTCGCCCAGGGCGGCCTTCTCGGCCATGGCGGCGACGAGCCCGGTGAGCTCAGGGTCGTCGACGCCCTCGAGGGCCGCGGCGATCTGTTCGGCCATCGCGAGGTCGAGCGCCTCACGAACCTCGACGACTTCGCGCAGCGCCGCAACGCTGTCGTCCTGGTCGACGACCCCGCGGAAGACAAGTCCCTCGACGAGGGGAGCAAGCGAGAGTTGGCCCACGTAGGTGCCATGACCGTGGCGCACTTCGACGATGTCGAGCGCGGCGAGCATTCGCATCGCCTCACGCACGCTCGACCGGCTCACCTCGAGCCGAGCGCAGATCTCGGCTTCGGTGGGCATCAGGTCGCCGGGGCGGAGGCCCTCAGCGAGGATCAGGCCCTTGATCTGGTCGGTCACCGACTCCCGCTTGCGTGGGGATGCGGAGTAGACCTGGGTCACGGTCTGGTCACGTGTCGTCATGCCCGGCTTGACCTTCCACTTGATGAGTATTACCTTCAGTGTACTCACGTAGGATGTCTGATGTCCGATATCACCAAGAATGTCCTCACCAGACGCCTCCCCGAACACCATTTGGATATGGAGCAATGATGATCCAAACCACAAGCCGCAGACGAGCGAAGTGGGCCGCCGCGTTGGCCGGCACCGTCGCCGTCACGGTCGCGCTCTCCGCATGCACGCCGCCGTCCCAGAACGACGACGCAGCCCCCGCCGGCGAGGTCGATCCGTCGGCCACGATCGAGGCCGGCATCTCGTATTCGCTCGGCGGCAGCTTCGACCCGATGCTCGCGTCGGGTGCGGTCACGCTCGCGGCGAACTGGCACATCTTCGAGGGTCTGGTCGACCTCGACCCCGTCACCCGCGAGCCGTATGCAGCCCTCGCCGCCGAAATGCCGACCGAGGTCGACGAGACCACCTACGAGATCGACCTTCGCGAAGGCGCGACGTTCCAGAACGGCGACCCCGTCACCGCCGAAGACGTCGTCTTCAGCTACGAGCGGGTCATGAACCCCGACACCGGTGGCTTCTTCGCCAGCTTCGTCGACTTCGTCGACACGGTCGAGGCCGTCGACGAAGACACGGTGCGCATCACGACCGAGTACCCGTTCGCACTCTTCAACGAGCGCCTCGGCGTCGTGAAGATCGTCCCGAAGGCGCTCGTCGAGGCTGACGCAGAGGCCTTCGGCGCGCAGCCGGTCGGCAGCGGCCCCTACTCGCTCGTCTCGGCCACTCCGAACGAGGCCGTCGTATTCGAGCGCTACGACGACTACAACGGGCCCCGTCCGGCATTGGCCGCCGGCATGAACTGGAACCTCCTGAGCGACCCCGCGGCGCGCGTCACCGCGATGTCCTCCGGCACGATCCAGGCCATGGAGGACGTTCCGTACATCGATACCGATGCCCTCACGGCGACCGCCGACGTCGAGACGGTGCAGTCGTTCGGCCTTCTGTTCATGATGTTCAACACGAAGCTCGAGCCGTTCGACGACCCGCGCGTGCGGCAGGCGTTCTTCTACGCGCTCGACATGGACAAGATCATCGAGACGGGCATGCTCGGCAACGCCGAGCCGGCCACGTCGTTCCTGCCCGAGTCGCACCCGAACTACCACGAGGCATCGACGGTCTACACGTATGACCCCGAGAAGGCCGAGGAACTCCTCGCGGAGGCCGGCGTCGACGGCATGGACCTGACCCTGCTGACCACCGACACGGGCTGGGTGCGCGAGGTCGCGCCGCTGATCAAGGAGTCGCTGGACGCCGTCGGGATCAACACCACGCTCGACATCGGCCAGACCCCCGCCCAGTACACCAAGGTGGATGCGGGCGACTACCAGGTCATGGTCGCCCCCGGCGACCCGTCGGTGTTCGGCAACGACCCCGACATCCTGATGCGCTGGTGGTACGGCGACAACGTGTGGCCGAACACCCGGTTCAACTGGGCCGACAGCCCCGAGTTCGCCGAACTCACGCAGATCTTCGACACCGCGATCGCCGCATCCGGCGACGCGCAGCAGGAGTCCTGGAACCAGGCGTACGACCTCATCTCGGAGCAGGTGCCGATGTACCCGCTGTTCCACCGCAAGCTGCCCACCGCGTGGAACGCGGACGAGCTGGTCGGCTTCGCCCCCGTGCCGACGACCGGACTGTCCTTCCTGGACGTCGGCGTCGCGCAGTAGCCCCACGACCGGGGCGGGACGACGTCCCGCCCCGGTCCTCCCCTCCGACCGCACCGTAGCGGTCCCGTTTCAAGCCGGAAGGACGGACCGTGTCGAACACGCTCCGACTGATCGGGCGCAGACTCATCCAGTTGCCCCTGATGATCCTGGGCATCACGTTCCTCGTCTTCTTCGTGATGTCCTTCTCCCAGGTCGACCCCGCCATCACCGCGCTCGGTGAGGGTGCGTCGATCGAAGACCGCGAGAGGTATCGCGAAGAGCACGGGTTGAACGAGCCCCTGTTCGTGCGCTATGTCATCTTCCTGGCAGGCCTCGTGCGACTCGACTTCGGCACGTACACGGCCAGGCAGCTGCCCGTGGGCGATGCAGTGGCGAGCGCGTTCCCGGTCACGCTGCAGCTCACATTCCTCGGCCTCTTCATCGCCATCATCGGAGCAACGCTCCTGGGCGTGGCGGCGGCGCTCTACCGCGACCGGTGGCCCGACCAGGTCATCCGCGTGCTCTCGGTCGGTTCGCTGTCGATGCCGTCGTTCTGGCTCGCCGTCCTGCTGATCCAGCTCTTCACTCTCCAGCTCGGCCTGCTCCCGGCATCAGGCCCCCTTCCCCCGTTCACTGAAGACCCTGCCGGGTGGCTCGCCAGGATGACCCTGCCGGCCATCTCGCTCGCCGTACCGGTGATCGGCCAGCTCTCACGCGTCGTTCGCACGGCGATGGTCGAGGAACTCGACCGCGACTACGTGCGCACCGCCATCGGGGCCGGCGTTCCCAGGCCCGTCGTGATCGCCCGCAACGTCTTCCGCAACGCGCTCATCACCCCGGTCACGGTGCTCGGCCTGCGCGTCGGGTACCTCATCGGCGGCGCCGTGGTCATCGAGATCATCTTCGCGCTGCCCGGCATGGGCACGCTGATCCTCCAGGGCATCACCAACAACGAACCCAATCTCGTGCAGGGAGTCACACTCACGGTCGCTCTCGCGTTCGTCGTGATCAACATCATCGTCGACCTCCTGTACGTGCTCATCAATCCGCGGATCAGGTCGGTGTGACATGCGACGCAAACTGACAGAAAAGCTCACCAAGCCCGGTCTGCGATTGGGAGGGTTGTCACTCAGCGCGAAGATCGCGCTCGGCTTCCTCGTGCTGATCGCGCTGGCCGCGGTGCTCGCGCCGTGGATCGCGCCGTACGACCCTCTGGCATCCGGAGCGCCCGTGCAGCCGCCCAGCCCCGAGCACTGGTTCGGCACCGACCGCCAGGGCCGCGACATCTTCTCCCGCCTCATGTACGGCGCCCGCTACTCGCTCACCATCGGTCTCGGAGCCACCCTCGTCGCCCTGCTGGCCGCTGCGGTGTTCGGCACGGTCGCCGCGACGGCGCCCAAGTGGCTCTCCGAGATCGTGATGCGCGTGATGGACGTCATCATGTCGTTCCCCGGTATCGCGCTCGCGGCCGTCTTCGTCACCGTTTTCGGTCAATCGTTGCCGGTCCTCGTGCTGACGATCGCGTTCCTCTACACTCCGCAGCTGACGCGAGTGGTGCGCGCGAACGTGCTCGACCAGTACGGCGAGGACTACGTCTCGGCGGTGCGGGTCATGGGCGCCTCCACGGCGCGCATCATCACCAAGCACGTCGTGCGCAACAGCCTCGCGCCGGTGCTCGTGTTCGCCACGGTGCTCGTCGCCGACGCGATCGTGCTCGAGGCATCCCTGTCGTTCCTGCAAGCCGGAGTGCCCGCACCCGAGCCGTCGTGGGGCAACGTGATCGCCGACGGCCGGAACCTCGTGATGAGCGGCTACTGGTGGGCGACCTTCTTCCCGGGTCTGCTGATCCTCCTGACGGTGCTCAGCCTGAACGTCCTCTCCGAGGGCATGACCGACGCGATGATCTCGCCTCGCGCACGAAAGCTCACGGCTGACGCCGCCTCGACCGAGGAGTCGACGCACGACCTCGAGGCCGCGCAGGCGCCCCTGCACGAAGGCGCGACGCCCGAGCAGGTCGCCGCAGGCATCGATGAGCTCGAGGTGCTCGAGACCTCGATCGTCGGTGAGACGGCGCTCGCCGAGGATCGCGCGGACGAGGCATCCGCACTGCACATCACGACGAATGTCGTGCCGCTGGATGTGCGGCTCTCCGAGCTCAGGGACCGCGAGCAGGCGCGCAGCGACCGGCTCGTGTACTCGAGCGACGCGCCGCCCCTCCTCGACGTGCAGGATCTGTGCATCTCATTCCCCCGCCACGGCGATGTCGACGTCGTCGACCACGTGAACTTCACCGTTCGCCCGGGCGAGACGATGGCGCTCGTCGGCGAGTCGGGATGCGGCAAGTCGATCACGTCGCTCGCGATCATGGGACTGCTCGACCCCCGCGCGAACATCCGCGGCCGGATCATGTTCGACGGCACCGACCTGCTGAAGATGTCACCGGCCGAGCGCAACGCGTTGCGGGGCAACGACATCGCGATGATCTACCAGGACGCGCTGAGCTCGCTGAACCCCGCCATGCTCATCCGCTCGCAGATGAAGCAGCTCACGGCACGCGGGGGAACGCGCACCGCCGAGGATCTGCTCGAACTGGTCGGCCTCGACCCCAAGCGCACGCTCGCGTCGTACCCGCACGAACTCTCGGGCGGACAGCGACAGCGGGTGCTGATCGCGATGGCACTGACCCGCGACCCGCGCCTCGTGATCGCCGACGAGCCGACGACGGCGCTCGACGTGACGGTGCAGGCGCAGGTGATCGAGCTGCTCAACCGGCTGCGTGACGAGCTGGGCTTCGCGATGCTCTTCGTGTCGCACGACCTTGCGCTCGTCGCCGAGCTCGCACACCGCATCACGGTGATGTACGCGGGCCAGGTCGTCGAACAGGGCACGACGACCGAGCTGCTGACGCAGCCGGTGCACGAGTACACGCGGGGGCTGCTCGGCGCCGTGCTCTCGATCGAGTCCGGTTCCGATCGCCTCCACCAGGTGCCCGGCGTCGTCCCGTCGCCGCGTGATTTCCCCGTCGGTGACCGTTTCGCGCCGCGTTCGTCCGACCCGGTGCGCAACCGCGGGGTCGTCACGGTGCGCCGCCGCATCGACGGCACCGACCACTACTACGCCGGGCATCCCGATGATGCTCCGGTCGAACCGATCGGGGCACGACGATGAACGAACCCGTCATCGAGCTGCAGGACGTGCATGTCCGCTACAAGGCTCGCAACTCGACGTTCAGGAACCGCCAATACGTGGACGCGCTCGACGGCGTCTCGCTCACCGTGCGCCGCGGGCAGACGCTCGGGATCGTCGGCGAGTCGGGCTCGGGCAAGTCGACCTCCGCGAAGGTGCTCGTCGGACTCGAGCGGCCGACCTCGGGGCAGGTGAAGTTCGGCGGCGAGCCGGTGCGGTCGTTCACCGCCTCGGTACGCCGCCGCCTCGGCCGCATCCTCTCGGTCGTCTTCCAAGACCCCGCCACCGCGCTGAACGCGAGGATGACGATCCGCGACGCCCTGCTCGACCCGATGCAGGTCCACCGCATCGGCACACGGGCGCAGCGCGATGCGAAGGTGCGCGACCTGATCGGGCTGGTGGGGCTTCCGGCGTCCACCCTCGACGCCCTTCCCGGCCAGCTCTCGGGCGGCCAGCGCCAGCGCGTCGCGATCGCACGCGCCCTCGCGCTCGATCCACAGGTGATCATCGCGGACGAGCCGACGTCTGCGCTCGACGTCTCGGTGCGAGCGCAGATCCTGAACCTGCTCACCGACCTGAAGAACGAACTGGGTCTCGGGATGGTGTTCATCTCGCACGACATCCAGACGGTGCGCTACCTCTCCGACGAGATCGCCGTCATGAACACGGGGCGTGTCGTCGAGTTCGGCACCGCGCAGCACGTCTTCGACGAGCCCTCCGACGACTACACCCGCACGTTGCTCGGCGCAGCGCCGAGCCTGTTGGCTCCGCGCTGAACCAGAACCGAACCACGAACCACGAACCACGAACCACGAACCACCAGGAGTTCCACCGTGACCACCACTGACTTCCGCGGCGTCATCCCGCCCGTGCTCACCCCGCTCGACGAATCGGGCGCCTTCGACGAGGCGGCGTTCGAGCGCCTCGTCGATCGGCTCATCACCGCAGGCGTGCACGGGCTGTTCGTGCTCGGCTCCTCGGGCGAGGTCGCGTTCCTCTCCGATGACGAGCGCACTCGCGTGCTCGAGGCATCCGTTCGCATCGCCGCCGGCCGTGTGCCGGTGCTCGCGGGCGTCAACGACATGACCCCGGTGCGGGTGATCGACCAGGTGCGCCTCGCCGAGCAGGCCGGCGTCGACGCGATCGTCGCGACCGCGCCGTACTACAGCCGCCCGAGCGCCGGTGAAATCGAGTCGCACTTCCGCCTGATCGCCGCGTCGACCGCGCTGCCGGTCTTCGCCTACGACGTGCCGGTGCGCGTGCACAACAAGCTCGACCACACGATGCTCGTGCGTCTCGGCGTCGAGGGCGTGCTCGCGGGGGTCAAGGACTCGAGCGGTGACGATGTGGCGTTCCGCCGCCTCGTCATGGCCAACCGGGCGGCGGGCAGCCCGCTTGCGATCTTCACCGGCCACGAGATCGTCGTCGACGGGGCGCTGCTGGCCGGCGCCGACGGCGTCGTTCCCGGCCTCGGCAACGTCGACCCTGCACGTTACGTCGAACTGTACGAGGCGGCATCCGCCGGCGACTGGGTGCGCGTTCGCGTGCTGCAGGACGAGATCGCCGACCTCTTCGAGATCGTCTTCCAGGCGAACGGCGTGAGCGGCGAGGCGGCCGGGCTGGGCGCGTTCAAGACGGCGCTCGCGCACCTGGGGGTCATCGGCACGAATCGGATGTCGCAGCCCGTGCCGCCGCTCGAAGGCGAGGCGGTCGACCGCATCACGGCGATCGTCGACCGGTCGCAGGTCGCGGTCTGATGCGCGCCGCGGTCGGTGTCGACCTCGGCGGCACGAAGATCGCCGCCGGGATCGTCGACGCCGACGGCATCGTGCACGCGCGCGGCTCGGTGCCGACCCCGGCGGCGCACGGCCCGGGCGCGATCCTCGACGCGGTCGTGGCGCTCGTCGGGGAACTGCTCGAGGGGCTGGCGCGATCGGCATCGGTCGATGCACCCTCATTCGAGATCGTCGGCTGCGGTGTCGGCTCGGCGGGCGTCATCGACGTCGAACGCGGCCGGGTCGCCTCGTCGACCGACACCCTCACCGGGTGGGCGGGCACCCCGGTGCGCGACGTGCTGCAGGCCGGGCTCGGCATGCCCGTCGCCGTCGTCAACGACGTGCACGCGCATGCCCTCGGCGAAGCCGTCCACGGCAGCGGTCGCGACGCGCGAACGGTGCTCATGATCGCCGCCGGCACGGGTGTCGGCGGTGCGCTCGTCGTCGACGGTCGAGTGCACACCGGGCGACATGGCGCGTCGGGACACTTCGGGCACATCCCCTCACCCGAGGCGGCAGGGCGCGCCTGCACGTGCGGCGGCGCCGGGCACCTCGAGGCGGTC
Source organism: Agromyces neolithicus (assembly GCF_039529735.1). NCBI lineage: Bacteria > Bacillati > Actinomycetota > Actinomycetes > Micrococcales > Microbacteriaceae > Agromyces > Agromyces neolithicus. The sequence goes on along the minus strand of NZ_BAAANJ010000001.1, from coordinate 133,853 downwards.
GCCTCGGGGCCGGCGATGTGCGCGGTCTATCGCAAGCTCAGCGGTGACGGGTCGGTCGACGACGGACGCGAGGTCGTGCGGCGCGCGGAATCGGGCGACCCCCACGCCGGGGCATCCGTCGACCTCGCCGGCGCCGCCATCGGGCGGGCGATCGGCGCACTCATGAACGCGCTCGACCCCGATGCGGTGATCGTCGGCGGCGGGCTCGCCGGCGCGGGGGAGCGCTGGTGGCACGCGCTGCGTTCGGGCGCCGAGCGCGAGCGCCTCACCCTGCTTGCCGACACGCCGATCGTCGCGGGCTCGCTCGGCACCGATGCCGCGATCGTGGGAGCCGCCGTGCTCGCCATGTCGCAGGCACCCGATCTCGTCGAAGGAACAGCATGACCGCCTTCTCGCTCGAGTCGCTTCGCGGCGGACTCATCGTCTCGTGCCAGGCGTATGCCGGTGAGCCGATGCGGAACCCCGAGACCATGGCGCAGGTCGCCGAGTCGGCGGTGCGCGGCGGGGCCGTCGGCATCCGCGCGCAGGGCATCGCCGACGTGCGGCTCATTCACGAGCGCGTCGCACTGCCCCAGATCGGGCTCTGGAAGGACGGTGACGGCGGGGTGTTCATCACTCCGACGTTCGGGCACGCGCTCGCGGTGGCCGAGGCCGGCGCCGAGATCGTCGCGATCGACGGCACCCGGCGCGAACGACCCGACGGGCTCACGCTGCGCCAGACCGTCGAGCGGTTGCATGCGGCGTCGCCGGCCCTCGTGATGGCCGATGTCGGGTCGATCGACGACGGGCTCGCCGCTGCCGACGCCGGGGTCGACGTCATCGGCACCACGCTGTGCGGATACACGGGCGAGCGGCCCAAGACCGACGGGCCCGACCTCGAAGTGCTCGCGGAACTCTGCCGACGGCTCACGCTGCCGGTCATCGCCGAGGGCCGCGTGCACACGCCCGCGCAGGCCTCGGCGTGCATCGACGCCGGGGCGTTCGCGGTCGTCGTCGGCACCGCGATCACGCACCCCGCCACGATCACCGGATGGTTCGCCGAGGCCGTCGCGCGCTGAGGGGAAGACCGTCGGTCGAGTAGCCGGCGAAGCCGGCGTATCGAGACCCCGGGCGTCGCGCTACTCGGCCGCGCGCACCTCGACCAGGTTCGACCAGGGGTCGTCGAAGGCGAGCGTGCGACCGTCGTCTCGGGTCGGTACCTGGTGGTGCGACATCCGCTCGCCCAGCTCGCCCAGATCGTCGGCGGTCGGCACGACGATCTCGACCTTGCCGAGCCCGAGTGCGAGCTGGCGGCGGCCCGCACCGCGGCTGTTCCACGTGTTCATGGCCATGTGGTGGTGGTAGCCGCCCGCCGAGACGAAGAGCGCCTGGTTGCCGTAGGTCGTGGTCTGCTCGAAGCCGAGCCGGTTCACGTAGAACTCGCGGGCGCTCTCGACGTCGCCCACCGAGAGGTGCACGTGGCCGATGACCGCGTCGCCGAGCCCGGTGCCGGTGGCGGCTGCCTCGGCGCCGGCCTCGGTGAGGTGCTCACGCAGGTACTGGTTGGGGTCGAGGAAGATGGTCGACATCTCGACCTGGCCGTGCACCCAGCTCCACTTCGACCGGTCGCGGTCGAAGTAGAGCTCGACACCGTTGCCCTCGGGATCGTTGAAGTAGAACGCCTCGCTCACGAGGTGGTCGGAGCTGCCGGTGAACAGGCCCGGGTACTTCGCCGCGATCGAGTATACGGCCGTCGCAAGCGCTGTGCGCGTGTCGAAGAGCACGGCGGTGTGGAACAGCCCGGCACTGCTCGGCGAGGCGTGCTTGAGTTCGGGGGCATGCTCGAGGATGAGAAGCGGCGTCGTGCCACGGCCGAGCACCGCGACGGGTCCGTCGTGGCTCAGCAGCTCGAGGGTCACGCCGTCGCGGTAGTAGCGAATCATGCCGTCGAGGTCGCCGACGCGCAGGGTCACTGCGCCCATGCCGGTGTCGGCGGCGAGCAGTCCGCTCTTCGGAGTCTCATTGGTTGTAATCACAACTAATGATAACCCGCGACCGCGGGAACCTATTCCCGGCACGCTCCGGACGCGTACAGATGCGCGTGGGAGCAACCTTCTGCGACAGGAGCAAGCTTCGGCAATTGCTCCCATCGCGCAACATTGCTCCCACGGAGAAGCGGGCGGGGCAGGGCCGGGTGAGGCGCAGGGCAGGCGGGTGGGGCGCGTGGCAGGGCCGGGACGGGCCCAGGCTACGCGCTGGCCGTCAGGCGCTCGAGCAGCTCGCGGTACCGGGCGGCGGTCTGCGCGACGATCTCGTGCGGCAGGGTGGGCGGCATCTCCGACACGTGCTGGTCCCAGTTCGCGGCGAGCCAGTCGCGCACGATCTGCTTGTCGAAGCTCGCCATGCGCAGCTCGGGCGTCGCGCCGGTGGCGTACGCCGCGGCATCCCAGTACCGGCTCGAGTCGCTCGTCAGCACCTCGTCGGCCAGCGTCACGATGCCCAGGGTGCGGTCAGCGCCGAACTCGAACTTCGTGTCGGCGAGGATGAGGCCTCGGCCCTCGGCGATCGCCGCCGCGCGCTCGAAGATCTCGATCGACAGCTCACGCAACTGCGACGCGACGACCTCGCCGACGAGCTCGACGGTGCGCTCGTACGAGACGTTCTCGTCGTGCTGACCGAGTGGGGCCTTCCACGCGGGCGTGTACAGCGGCTCGGGCAGGCGATCGCCGTTCGAGAGGCCCGCGGGCAGCGCGATGCCGCCGATGGCGCCGGTCTGCTGGTACTCCTTCCAGCCGCCGCCGGTGAGGTAGCCGCGTACCACGCACTCGATCGGGAACATGTCGAGCGTGCGGCAGAGCGTCGCGCGGTCGGCGACGACGGCCGGCACGTCGGGCAGCTCGAGCTTCTCGAGGCGGTCGTCGAGGTGGTACGCCAAGTGGTTCGGCACGTCGGGCAGCTGGTCGAACCACCAGTGCGTGAGTCGCGTGAGCATGGCGCCCTTGCCGGGGATCGCCGGTTCGAGCACTGTGTCGTAGGCGCTCACCCGGTCGCTCGCGACCACCAGCACCACGGGCGAGAGGTGCATCGGATCGCCCGTCCACGAGTCGTCGTCCTCGAGCAGTTTGGAGGGCACGTACAGGTCGCGCACCTTGCCCGAGTACACGTGGGTCCAGCCGGGCAGTTCGCCGTTGTCGCTCATGGGGCTCAGTCTACGAGCGCGCGTGGAGTGCGCGATCGGCGAGCGAGGGCCCGGCAGGAACGTTCGGGCCGCCACTCCCGCGCCGATCGGGTACTCGTGCGGGCTATTCGGCGACGCGCGCGGCGATGTCGGTGCGGTACTGGCCGCCTTCGAGCCGAACGTGACCGAGCGCCTCGTAGGCGCGCCGACGGGCCTCGGCGAAGTCCTTGCCGGCGGCGACGACGTTGAGCACGCGCCCACCCGTGGCGAGCAACGGCGGGTGGGGGTGCGGCTCTCGCATCGAGCCGATCGCGGTCGCCGCGTGGGCGACGTGCACGCCGGGTACGGATGCCGCGGCCTCGAGCCCCTCGATGGCGCGGCCCGTCTCGGGGGCCTCGGGATACCCTTCGCTCGCGAGCACGACGGTCACCGCGGCATCGGGTCGGAACGTCGGCCGCGGCAACCCGCCCAGCCGCCCGGTCGCGGCCGCGAACAGCAGGCCCGACAGCGGCGTCTCGAGACGCGGCAGCACGACCTGCGTCTCGGGGTCGCCGAACCGCGCATTGAACTCGATGACGCGGACGCCGCGCGACGTGAGGATGAGCCCGGCATAGAGCAGGCCGATGAACGGCGTCTGCTCATGCGCGAGCCGGCGCACGGTGGGCAGTGCGATCGTCTCGATGACCTCGTCGACGAACGCCTGCTCGCTGCCGAATCGTCCGCCTCGACCGTCGACGGCGTCGGCGAGCCACGGCAGCGGCGAGTACGCGCCCATGCCGCCGGTGTTCGGGCCTTGGTCGCCGTCGCGCAGGCGCTTGTAGTCCTGCGCGGGCGAGAGCGGCAGCACATTGGTGCCGTCGGAGAGCAGGAACAGCGAGACCTCTTGACCGTCGAGGAACTCCTCGACCAGCACCGGACCCTGCTGCAGGTAGTGGGCCGCGTGCGCAAGCGCCGCCTCGCGATCGTCGGTGACGAGCACGCCCTTGCCTGCCGCCAGGCCGTCGGCCTTCACCACATAGGGAGCGCCGAACTCGTCGAGCGTGCGGCCGACCTCGTCGAGGGTATCGGCGAGCGTCGCGCGGCCGGTCGGCACGTCGGCCGCCTCCATGATGCGCTTCGCGAACGTCTTCGACCCCTCGAGGGCGGCCGCCGCCTTGCCGGGACCGAACACGGCGATGCCGCGGGGGCGCAGGGCGTCGGCCACGCCTGCGACGAGCGGCGCCTCGGGCCCGATGACGACCAGCTCGATGTCGTTGTCGAGGGCGTAGTCGGCGACGATGACGGGGTCGGTCGGGTCGAGCGCGATGGTGATCACGCTGCCACGTGCCGATGAGGTGTGGGATGCCCCGATGCCGGCATTTCCCGGAGCCGCGATGATCTCGTGGCCGGCCTCTTCATCGAGGAGCGCGAGGATGATGGCGTGCTCGCGCGCGCCCGAGCCGAGGACGAGGATTCTCACTGCCTCAGGCTACCGGATGCGCGTTCGACCGATCGGGCTCACGGGCGCGGAGGCAAGCGGCTGAACGGCCGAGAGTACGTGTCAGCGTCATTTCGAATCCGCCTCGATCGAGGCGGATTCGAAATGTGCGCGTTGCACTGGAGGTGCGGGTTGCACTGAATATGGGCGTGCGCGTCGCAATGTCATATGAGTCGACGCGGTGACGCGTCGGCCACTGCTGGTTGGATGGGGGCATGGCACGGGCGAGGATCGATGGCGAGATCGGGCGGGCGGCGATCGCCGCCATCGCGGCGATCGGGGCGCACAACGACGTGGACATCGCCGAGGCTGCGGCATCCGTCGACCGCACGACGCTCGCACTCGCGGTGCGCTATTCGCTGCAGCTGCTCGCCGAGCAGGCACCGGGCGCCACGGTCGAGGTGCGAGTGCCGCCGTATGCGGCGGTGCAGTGCGTCGAGGGTCCGAAGCACACGCGCGGAACACCGCCGAACGTGATCGAGACCGATGCCTCGACCTGGCTCGCGCTCGCCACGGGTGCGCTCTCGTGGGGCGACGCACGCGCCGCCGGCCGGGTTCAGGCCTCGGGGCAGCGAGCCGACCTGAGCGGGCTGCTGCCGATCGTCTGAGATCGAGGGCCGCCTGCCCGAACATGCGGGACAATGGAGGGGTGAGCGATGCGCAGAACCCCGCCCGACCGTCAGAGCACGACGATGACGACATCCTCGTCGTGCGCGAAGACGAGGTCGAGACCGACGTCGCGAACGACACGGTCACGGTGCGCCGCGCGCCGCGCTATGGGCGGTTCATCACCCTGGGCGCAGTGCTCGGTGCGATCGTTGCGCTGATCCTCACGTTCACGTTCGACGGTCAGCCGGCCTCGCCCGAGCTCGGGCTGCAGTTCGACAAGGGCCAGGTGTTCGGCTTCCTGCTGCTGCTGTGCGGTGTCGTCGGCGCGGCGGTCGGCGCCATCGTCGCACTGCTCATCGATCGCGCCAGCACACGCCGCGCGAAGTCGGTCGTCGCCGAGCACTCGTCGACGCACCACATCGGCGAATAGGCGGGGCTCAGCTGAGCTGGGTCTTCTCGACCCACTCGAGGTACTCCTCGGTGACCGTGCCGGTGACGTAGTCGCCTGTGAAGCACGACATGTCGAGTTGCTCGATCGAGGTGCCCTCGGTGATCGCAGCCTGCAGGTCGGCGACCTCTTGGTAGATCATGTGGTCGGCACCGAGCTCGCGGGCGATCTCGGGGATCTTGCGTCCGTAGGCGATGAGCTCTCGACGGCTCGGCATGTTGATGCCGTAGACGTGCGGGTAGCGCACCGGCGGCGCCGCCGACGTGAAGGTGACCTTGTTGGCGCCGGCTGCGCGGGCCATCTCGACGATCTGCTGCGACGTGGTGCCACGCACGATCGAATCGTCCACGATGAGGATGTTCTTGCCCTTGAACTCGGTGCCCATGGCGTTGAGCTTCTGGCGCACCGACCGCTTGCGCTCGGACTGGCCGGGCATGATGAACGTTCGGCCCACGTAGCGGTTCTTGTAGAAGCCCTCGCGGTACTCGATGCCGAGCTTGCGCGCGACCTGCATCGCCGACGGTCGTGACGAATCGGGAATCGGCATGACGACGTCGATGTCGCCCTTGCTCATATGGGTCTCGACAGTGGTCGCGAGCCGCTCGCCCATGCGCAGTCGCGCCTCGTACACCGAGACGCCGTTCATGACCGAGTCGGGGCGGGCGAGGTAGACGTACTCGAACGAACACGGCACGAGCCGCGGGTTCGTGGCGCATTGGCGCGAGATCATCTCGCCGTCGAGCGTGATGAAGATGGCCTCGCCGGGCTCGACGTCGCGCACGATCTCGTAATCGCCGTTCTCGAGCACGAGCGACTCCGACGCCACGATCCACTCGGGCTTGCCGGCATCGGTCATGCGGCGACCCAGGATCAGCGGGCGGATGCCGAACGGATCACGGAAGGCGAGCAGGCCGTAGCCGGCGATCATCGCGATGACCGCGTACGAGCCCTCGACGCGCTGGTGCACCTGCGAGACGGCCTCGAACACCTGGTCGGGGTCGAGCTCGAGGCCCTTGATCTGCCCCTGCAACTCGGTGGCGAGCACGTTGAGCAGCATCTCGGTGTCACTCGTGGAGTTCACGTGACGGCGGTCGATCGAGAACAGGTCGCCCGACAGCTCGCGCGTGTTCGTGAGGTTGCCGTTGTGCACGAGGATGATGCCGTACGGCGCGTTCACGTAGAACGGCTGCGCCTCTTCTTCGCGTTCGGCCGCGCCCTTGGTCGTGTAGCGCACATGGCCGAGCCCCATGTCGCCGATGAGCGAGCGCATGTCGCGGGTGCGGAACGCCTCGCGCACCTGCCCGCGCGCCTTCGCCATGTGGAAGACGGGGCCGTCGGCCGTGGCGATGCCCGTCGAGTCCTGACCGCGATGCTGCAGCAGCAACAGGCTGTCGTAGATCTGCTGGTTGACGGGTTCGGTGGAGACGATGCCGACGATGCCGCACATTCGAGCGATGGCTCCTCGTGGGGTGTGGTGATGCGCCCGAGTTGGACGTTCCATCCTCCCACACGCGCGCGTGTGAGCCGCCTGAGCGGCGCCTGCTGCTCAGCTGAGCGGCATCAGTCGGTCGAGTAGCGCGCGACGAAGGAGCGTGCGTATCGAGACCCCGCCTGCTAGTACTCGGACGGCTTCGCGAGCACCGCCATCGTGCACCGCGAGATGCACACGAGCCTGCCCGCCTCGTCGGTGATCCTGATCTCCCACACCTGCGTCGTGCGCCCGCGGGTGAGCGGCTTCGCCTCGCCGTAGACCCAGCCCTCGGCCACAGGGCGCACGTGGTTGGCGTTGATCTCCATGCCGACGCAGTAGTTGGCGGCCGGGTCGACGGTGAACGTCGCGCCCCAGCTCGCGAGCGTCTCTGCGAGGGCGACGGATGCTCCGCCGTGCAGCACTCCGCCCGGTTGGCGTGTGCGCTCGTCGACGGGCATGCGGCCCTTCAGGGAGTCTTCGGTGAGCTCGGTCATCTCGATGCCGAGCTCGTTGAGGAGGGTGCCGCCGCGACGCGAGTTCGCCCAGTCGATGGAGGCGCCGTCGAACCAGATGCTCATGCCTCGAGTCTGGCACGCGTCGTGGGTTGAGGAGCGAGCGCAGCGAGCGTCTCGAAACCCGATTGCGCACGGGCCCGCTTCGAGACTGCGCTGGCGCGCGCACGGCGGGCTTCTGCTCCTGTCCACATTTCGAATCCGCCTCGATCGAGGCGGATTCGAAACGAGGATTCCAGGACAATGCATCGTGCCCGGCGCGCCGGACGCCCCGGTGCACGCGACGCCCCGGCTCACCGGACGCCCCGGCTCACGCGAGGCCCCGGCGCACGCGACGCCGATGCGCGGGTGGGGAGCCTGCTACGCGAGTTCGGCGATGATCGGGTGGATGGCATCGTCGAACGCCGAGGCATCCGATCGCAGTGAATCGGTGACGGCGACGCTCATCGCGCCGATCCACCACACGCCGACCGCTGCGAACGGCACCACCTCGACGTTGAGCTCGAACGAGTGCGCGCGGCGGCCGACCTCGCGTTCGTGCTCGGCGATCGTGCCGGCGTAGGCACGGTAGGAATCGCCGCGGCGCGCGGCCGACGCGTTGCGATAGCCCTCGTGCGCCCACTCGGCCCACGCCCGGGCGGCCTCGGCGTGCGGAACGATCGCGGCCGCGAGCACTTCGGCCTCGGAGACGGGTAGCGCGACCTCGGTGTCGTACGCCTCGACGAGCTCGAGCGGCACGGGCGACGGATGCGCCTCGGGCTCGACGGTCATCGCCCACCATGCGCGCCACTGCCGCTCGAGCAGGTCGTGCTGGTCGATCTCGAGTCGAGCGCCGACCGCGCCGACGTCGCGCAGCCGCGGCAGCTCGACGGGCGAGGCGATGGCGAGCACCTCACGCAGGTAGAGGGCGAGCAGAACCGGGCGACTCGCATTCTCACGGATCACCCACGACGGCGTGCCCCCCGGCTGCATGCCCGAATTCTACTCGCGACCCCCTCCCGCCACCCGGGATTGTGCGCAATTCAGGTCGGGAGGTGTGTCGTGGGCTGCGCGGCACGGTGTGTCGCGCGACACACCGTGCGCGTACCTGAATTGCGCACGGGCGGATGGAAGGGGCGGGCGGGGCCCGACACTGGCGCGCGGGTACGCTTGGGGAGTGACCTCGAACTCGTCGTATGCTGCCGCCGGAGTCGACACCCGGGCGGGTGACCTGGCCGTCGAACTCATGAAAGAGGCGGTCGCCGCCACGCACGGTCCGAACGTGATCGGCGGGTTCGGCGGGTTCGCCGGGCTGTTCGACCTCTCGTTCGCGAAGGACTACGCGAAGCCCCTGCTCGCGACCTCGACCGACGGCGTCGGCACCAAGATCGCGATCGCGCAGGCGCTCGACACGCACGACACCATCGGGCAAGACCTCGTGGGCATGGTCGTCGACGACATCATCGTGGTCGGCGCGAAGCCGCTGTTCATGACCGACTACATCGCGTGCGGCAAGGTCGTGCCCGAGCGCATCGCCGCCATCGTCACCGGCATCGCGCGCGCCTGCGCCGACACCGGAACGGCTCTCGTCGGTGGCGAGACCGCCGAGCACCCCGGGCTCATGGGCGCCGACGACTACGACGTCGCGGGCGCCGCGGTCGGCGTCGTCGAGGCCGACCGCCTGCTCGGCGCAGAGCGCGTGGCCGACGGCGACGTCGTGATCGCCATCGAGTCGAGCGGCCTGCACTCCAACGGCTTCTCGCTTGTCAGGCACATCCTGGATTCGAAGGGCATCGGGTACACGGATGCCGCGCCTGAGCTTTCGACGACGTGGGGCGAGGCGCTGCTCGAGCCGACACGCCTCTACACCGGCCCGCTCGTGCAACTGCTCGCCGGCCCTGACGGCGACGCCGTGCACTCGCTCTCGCACGTCACGGGCGGCGGCATCGCGGCCAACCTCGCGCGCGTGCTTCCCCGCGGGTCGTGGGTCGAACTCGACCGGTCGACGTGGTCGCCCGCCCCGGTGTTCCGGGTGCTCAACGAGCTTGCCGGCACGACGCTCGAGTCGACCGAGGGCACCTGGAACCTCGGCATCGGGTTCTTCGCCGTGGTCGCGGCCGAGGCAGCGGCATCCGTGATCGCCGAACTCGGCGGCCTCGGGTTGCCGGCCTGGCAGGCGGGAACCGTCACGATCGGCGCCCGCGACCTCGCCGGCTTCGAGCAGGGAGCGAAGGGCGTCGACGGCGGTGCGGTTCGGCTCGTCGGCAGTTACGCGGGCTGAGCGGCGCGTGTCGGTGAACACGGCCGTCTCGATCGGCCTCGTCGGCACCACTCCGCTCGAGGTGGTGCGCGCCCTCGCGCCGCGCGTCGAGCGGCTCGGGTTCACGACCCTCTGGATCAACGACATCCCCGGGGGTGACTCACTCGCCGGGCTGCGGGCGGCGGCCGAGGTGACCTCGACGCTCGGCCTGGCCTCGGGCGTGATTCCCCTCGACCGTCGACCGGCCGACTCGCTCGACCTCGCGAATCTGCCCACCGAGCGCCTCACGCTCGGGATCGGCTCGGGCAAGGTGGCCGTTCGCCCGGTCGAGTTCGTTCGCACGGGCCTCGCGACCCTGCGTGAGCTGACCGACGCCCCCATCGTCGTCGGTGCGCTCGGGCCGCGCATGCGTAGGCTCGCGGCCGAAGAGGCCGACGGCGTGCTGCTCAACTGGTTGACGCCGGGCGCCGGCAGCCTCACCGCCGGCGAACTGCGACGCGACGCGGGCGGTCGCGCCGACCCGAACCGCGTGCGGGCGACGCTGTACGTGCGCACGATCACCGACGAGTCGGCACGACCTGCGCTCGACCGCGAGAGCACGCGGTACGAGTCGGTGCCGGCCTATGCCGCGAACTTCGAGCGGCTCGGCTTCGGAGCCCGTGAGGCGACGATCACCGATGCCGCGCGGCTCGCCGAGTACGTCGACGCCGACCTCGACGAGATCGTGTTGCGCGCGATGACGCCCTCGAACTCGCTCGCCGAACTCGCCGCGTTCGTCGAGACCGCCGCAGCCTGGCGTGATCGCTGACGCATCGACCCGGACGGGGTCAGCTGATCGGAACGATCAGATGAATGCGGCGAACTGCGCAGGGAAGGTCGGCGACGATCGGCGAGGGCTACGCGCGCTGTTCGCGCTGCTCATCGCCGGTGACGTAGGTGTCGTCGTCTTCGGCAGCGTATTCTGCCCACTTCGACGCCTCGTCGCTGTAATCGTCATGCTGCGAGCCGGTGAGCTCGCGCTCAAGCGCGTTGTAGTCGGTGTTCGGGCTGAAGTACTTCAGCTCGCGAGCGACTTTGGTGTGCTTGGCTTTCTGACGGCCGCGCCCCATGCGTGACCCCCTTACGACATCTGGCCGGGTGGGATGGTCTTCACCCGGCGCTCATCTGATAGTTGAATTTCGTCCGGATGCCAGTTTAGCACCGCGCCACGCCACCTTCGGTGGTATCCACACCCCCGCCATGACGTGCCGGAATCGTGGTGCGGGCACACAGCAAGCCGTGTTGAGATTGTCACGTGATACCCGCCCCTGAACGCACCAAGGTCGTGGTGATCGGTACAGGGCAGGCGGGGCTGTCGGTGGCCTATTACCTGCGCCGTTTCGAACTCGTCGCCGACGAGGACTTCGTCATGCTCGACCGCGCGCCGGGTGCCGGCGGAGCATGGCAGCACCGCTGGTCGTCCCTGCGTCTCGGCACCGCGCACCGCGTGAACGACCTGCCGGGCATGGCCGAGCTCGGACTGAGTTTCGACACCGCCGACCGCGACCTGTCCGCGAGAGAGGTCGTCGCCGACTACTACGGCCGGTTCGAGGAGCACTACGAACTTCGGGTGCACCGGCCGGTCGACGTGCGTGCCGTCGTCAACCGGGGGGCCGACCTCGTCGTCCGCTATGAAGACCTCTCGCCGCAGCCGATCGAAGAGCTGCGCTCGCGCGGGCTCTTCGGGCGCCGCCGCAAGAGCTTCGAACCCCCGGCGACCCAGCGTGCGCCGCAGCACGAGATCGCCACGAGCTTTCTCGTGAACGCCACCGGCACCTGGGGCTCGCCGTTCGTGCCCTTCTACCCGGGAATGGGCGAGTTCGCCGGCCGGCACCTGCACACATCCGACTTCGTCGCCGCCGAGGAGTTCCGCGACCGGCATGTCGTGATCGTCGGCGGCGGCACCTCGGCGATCGGGTTCATGCTCGAGCTCGAGAACGTCGCGGCGGGCCTCACCTGGGTGTCGCGTCGTCCGATCGACTGGATCGACCGGCAGGAGCTCGACCTCGAGGGGGCGTCGGCCGCGGTGGCCATGCAAGACGAGGCCGCCCGCTCGGGTCGCGCCCTGCCGTCGATCGTGAGCGGTACCGGCGTGCCGAAGAGCCGTCGCATCGCCGCCGGCATCGAGCGCGGCCTGCTCGTCGCGCGCCCCATGTTCGACCGCATCGAGGCCGACCGTGTGGTGTGGCATGGCGAGAACTCGGGCATGGCGCGCGCCGACGCGATCATCTGGGCCACGGGGTTCCGCCCCGAGCTGCGCCACCTCGCGCCACTCAGGCTTCGCGAGAAGACCGGCGGCGTCACCGTGGGGCAGGGCGCGGCGTGGAGCGATCCCCGTGTCTTCCTCGCCGGCTACGGCCCGCAGGCGTCGACGATCGGCGCGAACCGCGCCGGTCGCATGATCGCCCGCCAGATCATGGCGATGCTCTAGCGAGCGGATGCCGCGACGCGGTCGCACCCCTCGACGCGGGCGCATCGAAAACAGGAACTGGTCCAGCCCCGCCCGGCGTGTCTTCCTGTTTCGGAGGCGGCTGCGGCGCGCCTTCCTGTTTCCGGAGCGCGAGCCCCTGATCGCCGCCGAGTTCGGCGTCATCTCAGGCACGATTGCTAGGTTGGGCACCGAACTCATCGCCCTTGGCCCTCGGCCACGGGACATCCGTTCGGTATCGCGCCTCAGGAGGCCTCCTTTCATGCCCATTTCGCCCACCGCCGTCGCACGCGCCGCGACCCGCACGAGCCCCGTCGTTCGCCTGCGCGCCGTCGTGCTCGCCGCCGCCGCGCTCACCGTCGCCCTCGGCATCGCCCTCGCCGGTGCCGCCGCGCCCGCGTTCGCGCACGACGAGCTCATCGCGTCGAGCCCCGAGCCCGGTGAGGTGTTCGACGCCGCGCCGTCCGAGGTGGTGCTCACGTTCTCGGGCAGTGTCATCGAGGCGGGTACAGCGGTCGTCGTCGTCGACCACCACGGCGAAGAGGTCGAGGTCGGCGCGCCCGCGATCGCCGGCTCCGACGTCACTGCGGCGCTGCCCGCCGACCTCGCGGGCGACTACCAGGTGCGCTGGCGCGTCGTCTCGTCCGACGGCCACCCCATCGAGGGCACCATCGACTTCGGCGTCGGCGCCGACGCGACCGGCACGTGGACCGAAGAGGCACCGCACGACGACGCGCCGTCCGACAGCGAGGCCGCCGGCGACGCCGAGCAGGCCGAAGACACCGCGTCGACCGGGGCCGACGGCTGGACGATCGCCGGCTTCGTCGTCGGCGCGCTCGGCATCCTCGCGCTCGCCGCGGCACTCATCGTCGCCGCTCGCCGCAAGAGTGCTGGGCCCGGCGGTCCGAGCGGCTCAGGTGACGAGTAGGTAGCCGCCGACTGCGGCCGCGATGCCGAGCGCGAGCGTCACGATGACGTTGAGCATCGCGGCGCGCCAGCGCCCGCCGTCGACGAGCTCGATGGTCTCGACGCTCCAGGTGCTGAAGGTCGTGAGCCCGCCGCAGAACCCGGTGACGAGCACGAGCCGCAGGTCGCCGTCGAGCGTTGCCCGCTCGGCGAGGCCGATGAGCGCGCCGGCGACCGCCGAGCCGACGACGTTCACGATCAGGATGCCGCCCGGCAGGTGCCCCGGTCGCACCGGCAGTGCTCGCGAGAGGGCATAGCGCAGCACTGCGCCGATCGCGCCGGCGACGAGCACGGCGGCGACCACGAGTGGCGAGAGCGCGCCGGTCACAGGGTCTCTCCGGCGTCGGTGACCTCGGTCGGCATGGGGCGGTGGGCGATGAGCGAGCCGATGCGCAGACCGGCGGCCGCTGCGGCGAGACCGCCGGCGACCGAGGCGAGCAAGTACGCGCTCGCTGTCAGCCACTCGCCCTCGCGGCCGAGCACGAGCAGCGACGCCATCACTGCCGAAAGAGTCGTGAACGAACCAAGCACGCCCGGGCCGAGGCCGGCCTTGAGCCACATCGGGGTTGTCGGCCTGGTCCAGGGCCCGCCGACCAGCCACCCGAGCGCGAAGGCGCCGACGAGGTTCACGACGAGGGTCTCGACCGCGAACGCGTCGTCGGCGTGCGGGAACGCGAGGTCGCACGCGAGCCGCAGGCCGGTGCCGATGAGGCCGCCCACGGCGACGGCGAGATACGAGCGCACTCCCAGAGGCTACGCCCGAGGCGGCTCGGCGAGCTCGTACACCCAGTCGTTGGTGCGCAGCACGCGCCCTGCGGCCTCGAAGTCCTCTTCGCCGAGCAGGGTGAACCCGGCCTTGCGGCACACGGCATTCGAGGCGGGGTTGTCGACCGACGGGTAGGCGTGCACGGAAAGCGTCTCGCCGGCGGCGCGGGCGGCCTCGAGCATGAGATGTACCGCATCGGGGGCGATGCCCTGCCCGCGGTACTCGGCCTCGACCGACCAGCCGCTTTCGAGCGCCGGTTCGCCCCTCCACTCGTGTCGCCAGTAGCCGACGATGCCGACGCCCTCGGGGTGCCCGGGAATCGTGATGCGGAACTGCGCTCCGGTGCCGTCGGGGACCAGTGCGAGGTAGCGCTCGTGACGAGCCCGCACCCGTTCGTCGGTCTCGACCCCGCCGACCCAATCCATCAGTTCGGGGGGTGTTCGCGCGGCGCAACAGGTCGAGGTCGTCTTCAGACCAGGGCTGCAGCTCGACATCGACCATGCGGCCATCGAATCACGCCCCACCGACGACAGCAACGCACGTGCCGGCGCCGCGTCGGCACCTCAGCGGTCGGCGAGTGTCGCGAGCACGTCGGCGCGAACCTGCGCGAGCCGCGCCTTCAGCAGCGTCACCGACTCGGGCGACACACGCCCGCGATGCGCCTGCGTGCGCAGGTCGGTGCGCAGCTGCTGGCGGAACTCGTTGATCACGAGATCGGCCTCGTGCACGGCGCGATTCGAATCGCTGCCTGCGCCGCCGTCGGCGCCGGTCGTGTCGGCTCGGCTCGCCGACGTCGTCCGCGCCGAGCGCTTCGCCTCGCGCGCCGCGCTCGCGAGCTCGGCCCGCAGCGACCGCATCGCATCGTTGACCTCGGCGCGCACCCCGTCGGCGAGGCGACGCACCGAGTCGGTCACCTCGTTCTCGATCGCGTCGAGTTCGGGCCTGCGGGCGTCGAGCTCGGCCCGGCCCGCCGCGGTGATCTCGTAGACGGTCTTGCGGCCGTCGGTCGATTTCGAGACGAGCCCCTCTTCTTCGAGCTTCGACAGGCGCGGGTAGATCGTGCCCGCGCTGGGGCTGTAGGTGCCGCCGAACCGATCGCTGAGCGCCTGGATGAGCTCGTAGCCGTGGCGCGGCTGCTCGTCGAGCAGCGCGAGCAGGTACAGGCGCAGGCTTCCGTGGGCGAAGACCGGCGGTGTCATGCCGCGCCGCCCTCTGCCTGTCGATCGGATGCCTCGGCGCCGGCCGACCCCGCGGACGCCGAGCTGTCGTCGTGGGCGCGGCCCGCGGCATCCGCTCGCTCGTTCGCCGGGATCTCGCGACGCATGACCGAGATCGAACCCGACACGCTGTTGGCACCGAGGTCGAGCCAGCGGCCGGCGAGCTCGCCGGTGACGCGCTCGAAGCCCTTGCCGAGCATGCCCTTGATGGTCGTGTCGTCGAGCAGCACGGTGCCGCTGACGGTGTTGATGCGGTAGCGTGCGCCGCTGCCGGCGTCGAAGCGAACGGTGAGGTCGCCCGACACGGTGTTGGTGTCGACCCGGTCGGGGGTGCCGTAGACGTCGAGCACCATGTCACCCGAGACGGTGTCGGCGTTGAACGCGCGCACGTCTCCGGTGGCGACGATGTCGCCCGAGACCGAGTGCGCGGTGATGCGGCCGGTGTGGTTGCCCGCCGACATCTCGCCCGAGACGCTCGAGAGCTCGACATCGCCCTCGTGGGAGTCGAGCACGACATCGCCCGAGACCGTGCTGAGCTTCGCGTCGGTCGCGAAGCCCGAGACGAGTGCCTCGCCCGAGACGACGCCGAGCTTCATGACGACGTGGCGCGGCGCCATGATCGACACCTGTGCCTTGGCGCTGCCCGCCCAGCCCTTGAACACCTCGATGAAATTGTCCCAGCGCAGCTGCGGGTGGTCGATCTCGAGCACGTCGCCGTCGATCTCGACCTTCAGGTCTTTGCCGGTGACGCCCGTGATCTCGATGCGTGCGCCCGGCTCGTCGTGCGCGATGACGTCGACCTTTCCGCCGATGAGGCTGACTTTGAGCTTGCGCACGAGCTCGAGGTCGATGATGCGGCTCTCCCCGGGGGCGATGACCCACTTCTCGATGGCCATGGTGTGATCTCCTTCGTTCGCGATATATCGCGTTGGTTCTCAGAACACGATATATCGCGTCTGCCCAGCACGCAAGTGCATGTAGTCCGTTCAGGGGATTTGGGCAACACGCCGTGCGTATGGGCGCGCCTGCCGGCGTGTCGCCCAAATCCCCTGAACGCGCAACCAGGCGAGCGGATGTCCCGGGCTTGACATTGACGTAGCGTCAAGCTTTAGCGTGGCAGACGTGGGGTTGACACAGCCCCGGATCGCGAGAGGAGGCGTCGTGGACTGGTCGATCCAGGAGATCGCGAAGCTCGCGGGAACGACGAGCCGCACGCTGCGTCACTACGACGACATCGGGCTGCTCGCACCCGCCCGCATCGGGTCGAACGGCTATCGCTACTACGACGAGCCGGCGCTCGTGCGCCTGCAGCGCATCATGCTGCTGCGCGAGCTCGGGCTGGGGCTTCCCGCAATCGGCGAGGTGCTCGACCGAGAAGAGAGCGCACCGCACGCCCTGCGCAGCCACCTCGAGTGGCTGCAGCAGGAGCAACAACGGCTGGCGCGGCAGATCGCGTCGGTCGAGAACACCATCACGGCATTGGAAGGAGGTGAACGACTCATGGCAGAGAACATGTTCGACGGATTCGACCACACCCGGTACAAGGAGGAGGTCGAGCAGCGCTGGGGCAAGGACGCGTACGCGAAGAGCGACGCGTGGTGGCGCTCGATGAGCGCCGACGAGAAGGCAGCCTGGCAGCAGCGCGTGTCAGACCTCGGCCGCGACTGGATCGCGGCGCACGAGCGCGGCATCGACCCGACCGGCGACGAGGCGCAGGCGCTCGCGCAGCGGCACTTCGAGTGGCTGCGCGGCATTCCCGGCACGCCCGGCGGTGGCGGCTCGGGCCCGACGAAAGAGTACTTCGTCGGCCTCGCCGAGATGTACGTGGCCGATGAGCGCTTCGGCGCGAACTACGGCGGCCAGGCCGGCGCCGAGTTCGTGCGCGACGCGATGACGGCCTACGCCGACCGCAACCTGTAGCGGCAGTCGTCGGTCGAGTAGCCCGCCAGGGCGTATCGAGACCTCGGGGGTCTCGATACGCTCGCTGGCGCTCGCTACTCGACCGGCGGGTTTGCGCTCGCTGCTCGACTGGCGGGTTGGCGCTCGCTACTCGACCGCGGGTTGGCGCTCGCTACTCGACCGGCGGGTCGGGCTACTCGACGACCGGGGTGGCGCGGGGCGTCGGCACGGCGCGCGGGGCCGGCGCCGCGACATCCGCTCGGTTCGCACGGTCGGTTCGCTTGATCGCGAACAGGGGGATCGCGTACCCGCAGATCGGGCCGATGAGCAGCGCGAACGCGACCGTGCCGATGCCGACGTTGCCGCCGAGCAGCCAGCCGGCGCCGAGCACGATGACTTCGATGCCGGTGCGCACGATCCAGATGCGCCAGCCGGTGACGCGGTGCAGGCCGGTCATGAGGCCGTCGCGCGGGCCGGGGCCGAAGTGGGCGCCGATGTAGAGGCCGGTGGCGGCGCCGAGCACGAGGATGCCGGCGGCGAGCAGGCCGATGCGCGCCCAGAGGTCGAGGCCCGAGGGGATCAGCCAGAGGCCGACGTCGGCGGCCGGGCCGACGAGCAGGGCGTTCATGACGGTGCCGAAGCCGAGGCGCTGCCGCAGGGGAATCCAGAGCAGCAGCACGACACCGCTCGTGAGCACGGTGATGAGGCCGAAGCCGAGGCCCGTCTGCTTGGAGATGCCCTGGGTGAGCACGTCCCACGGCGCGACGCCGAGTTCGCCGCGCACGATGAGGGCGATGCCGATGCCGTAGAGGAAGAGCCCGGCGAACAGTTGCACGAAGCGGCGCACGAGCACGGGGGCGGGATCGGTGGAGCGGGGAAGGGTCAGGCGCGGCATTCTGCAATCCAATTCCACGATTGGCCTTATGGCAAGAAGCCAATTGCGATAAAGTGGCTCGCATGGCGGAGTCCATCCTCAGCGCGCGCGCCCTCGACACCCTGCTCGGCGAGTGGCGCGGCGCCGGCAGCGCCTACCAGGCGCTCGCCGAGCGGGTGCGCCTGCTCATCCTCGACGGGCGCATTCCCGTCGACACCCGGCTGCCGGCCGAGCGCGACCTCGCCGAGCGGCTCAGCCTCAGCCGCACGACCGTGACCGCGGCGTACCGCGAGCTGCGCGAGCACGGGCTCGTGCTGAGCGTTCGCGGCTCGGGCAGTGTCGCGCGGCTGCCCGGTATCCCCGCGACCCTGCCTGCACCACCCGACGCCGAGTACATCGACTTCTCGAAGGCCGCGCCGCCGGCGTTGCCGTGGCTGCCCGACGTCGCGCGCGCCGCGCTCGACGATCTTCCGGCCCAGCTCGCCGACTCGGGGTTCGACCCCATCGGCACCCCGGCCCTGCGCGCCGCCATCGCCGACCGCTATACGGCGCGCGGACTGCCGACCACGCCCGAGCAGATCATGGTGACCATCGGCGCCCAGCACGCGATCGCCCTGCTCTCACGGGCGCTCGTGGGGCGAGGCGACCGCGCCCTCATCGAGGCGCCGACCTACCCGCACGCCTACGAGGCCCTGCGCGCAGCGGGCGCGCGACTCGTTCAGGTCTCGGTGACGCCGGCAGGCGCCGATCGCCATGACGCAGATCCGTTCGATACCGACATCCTCGACCCCGACCCCGGCGACCCCGGCGACGAGGTCGAGGCCATGACCCGGGCCATCCATCATTCGAACCCGGTGGCCGCCTACCTCATGCCCGACTTCCAGAACCCGACCGGCCGTTCGATGAGCGTCGGCACTCGCGAGCGCGTGCTCGACGCGGCCGCCCGTCAGGGCACGGTCGTCATCGCCGACGAGACCACCGCCGAGCTCGACATCGATCGTGCCGCGTCGTACCTGCCCCTCGCCGCGTACGGCGACGCGGTCATGGTCGGCTCGGTCGGCAAGACAGTGTGGGGAGGCCTTCGCGTCGGGTGGATCCGTGCAGACAGGCCCCTCATCCGCCGACTGCTCGCCGTGCGCTCGCCCGGCGACCTCGGCACCCCCATCATCGAGCAGCTCATCGCGGCCCGCCTGCTCGAGCGCATGGACGACATTCTCGACCTGCGCCGCGAGCAACTGCGCACCGGCCGGGCTCGCCTCGAGGGGCTGCTCGCCGAGGCGTTCCCCGACTGGCGCGTGCCGCACGTCGACGGCGGCATCGTGACGTGGGTCGGCCTCGGCGCCCCCGTGAGCTCGCAGCTCGCGCTCGCCGCCCGCGCGCAGGGCCTCATCATCGCGGCGGGACCGCGCTTCGGCATCGACGGCGCGTTCGAGCGATTCCTGCGGCTGCCGTTCTGCTATCCGGCCGAGACGACGGATGCCGCGGTGCAGGCACTCGCGCGAGCGTGGGGTTCGCTCTCGCGCACGCCGGTGCCCGAGCAGAGTCTGCTGACGTCGGTGGTCTGACGCGGCGACTTCTGGCCGGACAAGCGGCCGCTGCCGGCCGATTGATTTCGGCTGATTCGCTCACTCTCGCACCGGGGGTCAGCCCGCAAGCCGAGCCAGTACCGCCTCGGCGAGTGCGATCGCCGTGGCCTGGTCGTTCGCGGTCACGTTGTACCAGTCCTGCCCGACCGTGAGGTCGACGGCGCACGTCGTGCCGAACCGCTCGTCGCAGCGAATGGATGCCGCGTCGCCCGCGGCGAGCCCGGCGAGCTCGATCGGCGTTGACGCTCCGGCGTGGATCATCCGCAGGTACGCCCAGCGCCCCTCGTGCAGCCAGTCCACCCGCGCCGCCTGGCTGAGATCGTCGACGCCCCAACCGCAGCCGACGGCATCTGCGTGGAGCCGCGCCTCGGCCCATTCGCTCCAGCCTCCGGAGCCGATCATCACCTGCGCGCCCGGGGTGGAGGTGATCGAAACCACCTGGTCGACGGGGATGATCGCGTCGCAGTCCTCAGGCCCTGGCAGGGTCATCCGCTCGGTGACGGTCGGTGCGGTAGCCGGCCCGGCCGCGCCGACCGCGACGATGACCGCGTCGACGAGCGACTGCCAGCCCGACGCGTCGGCCGCGAGTTCGGCTCCGCCGTACGCCGAGAGCGTGACCCAGGCGTCGCCGACCGCTGAGCTCGCCCAGCACCACGTGTCGGCGCACTGACTCTCGTCGGCAGGCATCGCGTGCTGGGTGGCGTACTCGCTCCAGCCGGCGGCCGGGCGGGGGACGACCGCGATCGTCACGCCCACGTAGTCGGGCTCGACGCCGTACTGCTCGTTCATCGGCACGCCGTTCGACCACTCGCACACCGAGCCGCCGACGGCGAGAATCGCCGCTCGCCTCGGAATCGCGATGCCGACCCCCGACTCGGACACGATCGGGTCGACCGCAGCGACCTCGCTGCCGAACAGGCCCGACACCAGCGCGGGATCGACCAGGGCGGCGCAGTCCAGGCCGTATCGTGAGGCCGGCTGGCCCGGCGTGACCGCGTATTCGCTCGCCGCGGGCGCGGTCGGCTGCGACGCCGTCGACGGCGTGTTCGGGGCATCCGTCGCCACGGTCGCCGCGTCGTCATCGGGTGCGGTGATCACGCCGAGCGCGAAAGCGGCTCCCGCCCCGACACCGAGCAGCGCGGCGACACCGAGCCCGAGCCCGAAGATGTGGCGCGCAGACTTCCGCTTCGCGGGTGCTGGTTCCTGTGCGACCCGTTCGAGCACGTTGCGCTTCATCGAGCCGAGGAGGCGCGTCAGTTCGTCTCCGGTGGGAGGTTCAGACTTCATCGAGGGTCACCGCCTTCTTCAATCTGGCCCGGCTTCGGGACACGCGTTGCTTGACAGCGCCGACACTGAGGTCGAGCCGCTCGGCCGCCTCGGCGTAGGGCAGGCCTTCGACCAGGCAGAGCTCGCACACCTGCCGGTCGATCGGTTCGAGTCGTTCGATCTCGTCGAGGACCCAGCGCAGGTCGTCCCGCGCCGCCTCGGCATCGTGATGTTCGCGGACGACGTCGGCTCCGCCCTGCGGGGCGTCGTCGTCGAACTGCTCGGCCCGAGCGCGGGCCGCCTTCCTCACGGCGTTCATTCCGAAGTTGCGGCACGTGACGAGGAGCCACGGAAGCAGCGACGCCTCAGCGATCATGATCTCCGCCGCCTTGCGCCAGACCGTGAGGAACGTGTCCTGCACGATCTCCTCGACGTCCATTCGGCTCGGCGCGATCGCCCACGCGTACCGCGTCACCGCCGGGGCATGCCGATCGAACACGACCGCCATCGCCCGTTGGTCGCCGCTCGCCAGGCGCTCGAGGAGCTCGGCGTCGGTGCCATCGCTCTCGTCCACGTGCACACCCCCCTTCACTCTAGGAATGTCGCGTCATGAGGAAAGGTCACAAAATGGCATCAAGTTGGCGGGCCGGTGCGGGACCGTACCCTGCTCGAGAACGCGCGCGCTCCGCCGCAGCATTCATGCCAGACCTACCCGCGGATCTCGATCTGCACCGGGAACTCGTTCTCGACCCTGCCGTCCTTCGCGCTCAGGCTGTACGCCACCACGTCGTAGAGGCCGGGCCGAATGTCATCAGGCAGCATCAGCCTCGAGTCGAAGTTCGACTCGACGCAGCACTCTTCGGCCGTCACCTGAAGCGTCGCGACGGTCGTGCCCGACGCATTGCGCACGTCGACCGTGAGCGCGGCTTCGAAGAGGTTCGCCGTGCCGGTCACCAGCATGAGGCCTCCTACGTCGTACACCTGACCGCATGAGGGACTCGTCATGATGATCGGCGGCCGATCGGGCGAGACGGTGATCGGATACTCGACGAGATCGACGACCGAGCCGTCCTTCGCGCTGTGCGTGTACGCCCGCAGCATGACGGGCAGGGCGTTCTCCTCCGGCCCGAAGGCGAGTGTGGCCTCCCACGTGCCGGGGGTGCCGGACCCCGACGTCGCCGTGACGTGGCGCACACACGCCACCATGCCCGACTCGTCGACGGCGTCGACGGTGAGCGCCGCCTCGAAGGTGTTCGCGGTGCCGCTCACGGTGAACGGTACCGAGACGGTCGCGTCAGCGACCGGGCTCCCGATGGTGATCTGCGGAGGCTCCGACGGGGTCGGGGCCGTGGACGTCGCCGGGTTCGAGACGGGCGACGGACTCGGGTCGGGGCCGGACGTCGGACCGGACGCGCACGCGGTCACCGCCAACACCACGGCAACCACAGCGAACGTGTGCAGTGAACGGACCACCATGATCGATCACCTCTCCCCTGTGCGCTTCGCACTCGCGGACACGCGATGTCGTTTGCCGCCGCTTTCGTCCGCGGGCCCTCTCACTGAGGAATGTCGCCGAACCCGCAGAAGGTCACAACATTCCAGGATTGTCGCTGACAGCGAGGTAGACGATGGTCAGGGTCCCTGATTCAGGAGCCCTGGTGATGGCGTGTCAACCGCGGGGATCGTGAACGCTGCCGAGGAAGAGCACGGCGCCGGTCTCGCGGTCGCTCACGGTGAACGCGAACGGCCGGTCGACCCGGAATGGCGGCGGTCCCGCGGACTCCGCCATGACCCCACCCGTGACCGCCGCCGCCTCGGTGCCCTTCTCGTCGACCCGGATGTGGGTCTTCTGCACGACGGTGTCGAGGAACGGGTCGGCCGACGACATCGGGGTGAAGTCCCCGCCGCCGAACGCAGACACCATCCCGAGCGATTGCAGAACCCCGTTGAGGTTCGCGTCCCACTCGAGCTCGAAGCGCGGCAGCGCGATCTCGGAGAGGGTGGCTGTCTCGAGGCCGTCGACCGCGTTCTGCCAGACCTCGGCGTCGAGGTCGTCGAGAAGCTCGTCGAGGGCCACGTCCTCGTCGGGCAGCAGCACCTCCATGCCGAAGCGCTCGTCGTCGCCGTAGGCAAGCCGGAGCATCTGGAAGCCATCACCGAACGACGTCTCCACTTCGGCGGCGCTGCGATGCATGGTGGGCACCACCACCTCATCGCCGCCGGCCAGGGCGAATGGCGTCGCGCGGGTGTCGCCCTCGTCGAATGCGGTGGTCCAGGTGCCCATGAAGTACACCGTGTTGAGCAACACCAGCACCGCCTGCGGGTCGGGCAGGCCGAGATCCGCGGCGATCTGATCGATCAGCCCCTCGGTGCCTTCATCGACCCAGTCGTCGATGGCGTCGGCGGCATCCTGCGAACCGAGGTCGACCTCATCGAGCGTCGCCCCGTAGGTGTCCTGCACGAACGAGACATAGTCGTCCTCGAACGGATAGCCTTCGGCCGCCCACAGCGAGTTGGCGATCGCCAGCGTGACGTCATCGGTACCGACCAGATCGGCGAGCAGAGCCGCATTCCGTACGTCACGCGGGCCGTCGAGACCCAGCAGTTCGGTCATCTCCTCGGCGTTGTCGCCGCCGGCGCCGGCGGCCACCATCGCCAGCAGCACCGACGCCGACAGTGGCGAGGTGACCGTGTTGTCGCCATCCTCTGCGACGGCGGTGTGCAGATCGAAGCCGAAGGCGTTGACCGCGTCGGCCGCCGCGGCAGCGTCCTCGGCCGACAGGCTGCCCGCGAGATCGGCGTCCACGCTGTCTCCGGCGCCCCCGCCCGGCTGGCCGACGACCCCGCCACAGGCGGTGAGGACGAGCGCGACCGCCACGGCGAGCCCCGCCCGCCACGCGTTGCTGTGTCCAGATACGCGGAACTCTGCGGCAGCCGGGGCATCTCGGGTCATACCCAGATTGTGTCGAAAGGTCGGTGATGCTTGCAGTGATCTTGTCCACAGCACCTGACGGCCCGAGTCACGTCCAGTCGCGCGCGCCGCGCGCCGCCCAGTAGGCCCATGTATTCTCAGCGAGCGCGGCGAGGGCCGCGGCATCCATCGACGGGGCTCGCGACGCGAGGTTGGAGTCGAGCTGACCCTGCGTGACCGCACCCGAGAGCACGAGGTCGCACCACGGCCGCGACCGGGCGACGCCGATCGCGAACGCGTCGACCGACTGCCCGTCGGATGCCGCGACCGCAGCCGCCGCCGGCTCGTCGGCCGCGCCCTCGGGGCTCAGCCGGCCGTTGGCGACCGCCTCCTTGACCACGACGAACCATCCGGCGTCGTGCGCTCGGGCGAGTGCCGGCCCGGCCGACGGTTCGAGCAGGTTCCACGTCGCCTGCACGGCGCCGAACGGCGAGCTCTCGAGCTCGCGGGCGGCGTCGAGCGCATCTGCCTGATGCGGGCCGCTCGTCGAGATGCCGACGCGCACGCCGATCGCCGCGAGCGCGCGCAGTTGGTCGAGCAGGGCTGCGTCGCCGAGTGCCGGGCTATCGGGCGTGAGCGAGTGGATCAGGTACAGGTCGGGTGCACCGCCGAGCGCGGCGAGCGTCTCGGGCCACTGCCGCTCGAACATGTGGAGCGAGTGCTCCTTGCGCTCGTGCACCTCGGCGTCCATGCGCCATGCACCGACGTATTCGTAGCCCCACTTCGACTCGATCGTGAGCTCGGCGCGCCGCTCGGGGTGCTCGGTGAGCCACGACCCGAGGAACTGCTCGGCGAGACCGTACGAGCGCGCAGCATCGAAGAAGCGGATGCCGCGTGCCCATGCCGCGTCGAGCATGGCGTGGGTGTTCTCCCGCATCGAGGCCACCGTGCGGTCGCCGCCGAGGTCGACCCTGCGACCGGTCGTGATGTACGCGGGGCGCCCGAGCGCGGCCAGGCCGAGGCCGAGCGGGGCGAGCACGGTGCGAACCATGCGGATCACGCGCACGCCGAACTCGACGCTCACCGTCCCGTCCGCGACGAACCCGTGCTTTCGATAGAAGGCCTGCGCCCGGGGGCTCGGATCAGCGACCCACAGCACCGCCGATTCCCGCGGGCCGAGAACGGCATCCAGCAGGGCGGCGCCCGCGCCCGACCCGTGCTCGACCTCGACGACATACAGCACGTAGATCTGTACCCCCCACGCCGAATCGGAGTCCTGCGGAGGTGCCGCCATCGCGATGCCGATCAGGTCGCCGCCGCGTTCGGCCACCGCGACGCGGTTCGCTCGGTAGCGCTCGTCGGTGAGGATGTCCCTCCAGAACTGTTCGCGGATTCCCGGCAGCTCCGGGTCATCGAGCACCTCGTCGCGCATCACTCCGCGGTACGTCTCGCGCCACGACCGCACATTCACTCGCGCCATCTCGGCAGCGTCGTCGACTCGCGCGGCTCGAACGCTCAGCGGGGAGCCCATGCCGGAACCCTACTCGTCGATGACCCGGCGCGCGGCCGGCGGCGCGGCAGGTGAGTCGCCGATCGATCGGGAACGGGGTGGCCGACGTCGATGGACGTCGACCACCCCGTTCGTGCCGCGCCGACCCGTGCGGCCTGGCCGAACGCCCACCCGAAGACGATCGGCGCCTGCACGTTCCCCCAGGGCGCGGCGTTCCGCGCGGCCGGCCCGAATCGGCGGCGCGGAAGTCGTTTGCGTCGTGCGTGCTGGTCGGCGACCCGGCGCCGGTAGGGCGGCGCCGGGTGCGCCCGACTAGCGGCGGATTGCGAAGCGGCGCAGGCCCATGAGCAACAGCCCGCCGAGCAGTGCACCGAACGCGAGCCACAGGCCCGTGAGATCGGCGCCCGTCGAGGCGAGCGTCGAGCCCGAAGCCATCACCGTGGCGCCACCCGTTGCGACGGTCGTGCCGTCGCCGTCGTCGCCCGGGCTACCGGGGTTCGTCGGGTCCGTCGGATCCGTGGGATCCGTCGGGTCCGTGGGATCGGTCGGGTCCGTCGGATCCGTCGGGTCCGTGGGATCGGTCGGGTCGGTCGGGTCCGTGGGATCGGTCGGGTTGACGATGGTCGTCGCCCCGTCGGTCACACTGTCGCCGATCACCGAGATCGCGTTGCCGCTGATCGTGATGGGCAGGGACAGGTTCGGAATGAGCTGTGTTCCTCCGAGCAGCCCATCAGACCCATCCGTCACCGCGGAACCGCCCCCGGTTCCCGGAGCCACGACCGTCGTGGCGTCCTTCGACGTGCTGTCACCGATCCCCGAGATCGCGTTGCCGGCGATCGTGATCGGCAGGTCGAGATCGCCGATCAGCTGGGTGCCGCCGAGGATCGAGTCCTCGCCCGAGGTGGTCGCGGTGCCGCCGTCGGCAGTGCCGGAGTCGCCGGTTGCGACCTCGGTGGTCGCGTCCTCGCTCGTCGAGTCGCCGATGATGCTGATGGCGTTGCCGCTCACCGTCACGGGAATCGCGACGTCGATGAGCGCCTGCGTACCCGAAGCGATGCCGCCGTCGCCCGACGTGACCGCGACCGGGTCGGCGCTGCTCGCGCCGTCCGTCGACACTTCGGTCGCGGCATCCGTCGACGACGAATCGCCGATGATCGAGATGCCGTTTCCGCTCACGGTGACGGGGAGTTCGATCGAGATCGCGGCCTGCGTTCCCGAGAGGATGCCGTCGTCGCCGCCCGTTTCGGACGCGTGTGCAACGCCGGCCCCGAGGAGCGTGAGCCCCCCGGCGAAGAGGGTCGCGTACAACGCCCTCAATGCCAATTTCTTCATGATCCAGTCCTCCTGACTGATGGGAGATGTCGCTCCCGGGCAGGGAGCGATGACCGTGTCCGCGAGTGCACGCCGAGTGCGTGCAGGCGGAACGGCCCCGTCAGTCAGGGGTGGAATCGGTGTCGTAGACCGGCGACGACGGCAGCGCGTCGTCGACCGAGTGCAGCACCAGCGACGCGCGCGCGTCGAGTTCGAGGGCGGCGAACGCCGTGTCAGAGCTGGCGGATGACCCGCCGGGGCCCGAGCCGGACGCGCCGGTGCCGGTTGAACCACTGCCGGGTGGCGCGAGCGCGGGTGGCGCGTCGCCGGGTGAGCCCACGGGACTGGCCGGCGAGGTGGCGCTGCCGATGGCGCCCGAGAGTGGCGCGCCGACGAGGTCGACCCCGCCAGCGGAGCTGGTCGAAACGCCAGCGACGACGGGGATCGGCGCCGCCGTGGCGGCGGGGTCGAGGCTCGCGCCGGGTGCGGGCGACTCGCCCGGTAGCTGGGGGGTCGAGCCCGAGTCGCCGCCGGGAAGGTCGATGGGCGAACCGACGATCGTGCCGAGTGCGTCGTCGACGATGCCCGTGACGGGTGAGACGACGCTGCCGACCGTGTCGTCGCCGACGATGCCGCCGACGATCGGCAACGATCCGGCGACCTGGTCGACGATGTCGACGAGGGGCTTCGTGAGTTCGCCCACGCCTGCGGGCACGACGGCCTCGACGAGACCGCCGACGGGTGCGGGCACAACGGTCTCGACGACCGGATCGACGACGGCGGCCACCGGCGCGAGCACCGGCTCGACGACCGCGTCGACCGGCTCGATCACCGTGGCGACGACGTCTCCGAGGGCGTCGCCGGGCGTGCTCGAGGTCTGCGAGACACCCCCGACGACGGAGCCGAGGGTGCCGAGCAGCGACGACGGCTTCGCCTCGTCGGCCGATGCGCTCGACACGCTCGAGAACAGGCTGATTGCGAGCCAGAGGGCCGAGAAGGCGAGTGCGAGCAGGGCATAGCGAAGCCACCGGCCCCGCCACGCGTCATCCGCCCTGATCATCGCCCCCGCCTTGCACGTTGATCAGCAACATACCGACTCAGCGGTCGCCGTGGCTACCCGTATCGCGAGTGTCGCGTGAGGGACCTATGAAGTATTCCGCTCAGAGCGCACCGGACGTGCTCGGAAATCTCCATGCGATGACATTCGTTGCGGTCATGGCTGCGAGAATCGTCGAATGCACCTGCTCGCCGCGCTCAGCATGAAGAATCGCGCGCTCATCGCCCTGATCACCATCGTCGCCGCGGTGTTCGGCGGCATCGCGCTGACGAACCTGAAGCAGGAGCTCGCCCCGTCGATCGCGTTCCCGCAGCTCTCGATCGTGACGAGCTACCCCGGAGCCTCGCCCGACATCGTGAACACCGACGTGTCGACGCCGATCGAGACCGCGATCCAGGGCATCACCGGGCTCGAGTCGACCTCGACCACGAGCTCGACGGGGCTCTCGCGGGTCACGGCGAGCTTCACCTACGGCACCGACCTCGCGTTCGCCGAGCAGAAGCTGCTCTCGTCGGTCAACCGCATCGCCGGGCAACTGCCCGAAGACGTCGACCCGCAGGTCATCGCGCTGAGCCTCGACGACTTCCCCGTGCTGCAGGTCGCGGTCACCGGGGTCGACGACATCAGCTCCCTCTCCGACGAGATCGAGCGCACCACCCTCGGCGAGATCACCGACGTCGACGGGGTGCGCGACGCGACGCTCATCGGCGAGATCGGCCAGCGGGTCACGATCACGCCCGCACCCGAGCAGCTCGCCGCGTTCGGCATCACCCAGCAGGCGATCCGCGATGCGCTCGCGCAGAACGGGTTGCTCGTGCCCGCCGGCTCGATCACCGAGGGCGACTCGACGTTCGCGGTGCAGACCGGCTCGCGGCTCGGCAGCGTCGACGAGATCGCCGCGCTGCCCGTGCTCGGGGCCACCGAGACGGCACCGCTGCCCGACGAGGAGTTCCCCGAGCCCTTCGAGGGCCCGATCCCCGAAGGGGCGACCGACGCAGAGCTCCCGTCAGCAGGCCCGGTGAGCAGAATCCCCGCGGCCGCGACGATCGCCGACGTCGCGACGGTCGAACTCGCCGACAACCCGGTGACGAGCATCTCGCGCGTGAACGGTGAGCCGGCCCTCACGATCTCGGTCACCAAGCTGCCCGCCGCGAACACCGTCGAGGTGTCGAACGCGGTCACCGCACTGCTGCCCGGCCTCGAGGCATCGCTCGACACCACCAACCCGGGCGCGTCGTTCACCGTCGTGTTCGACCAGGCGCCCTACATCGAGCAGTCGATCGAGTCGCTCGCGACCGAGGGCATGCTCGGCCTGCTCTTCGCGGTGCTCGTGATCCTCGTGTTCCTGCTCTCGGTGCGCGCGACCCTCGTCACCGCGATCTCGATCCCGACGTCGGTGCTCATCGCGTTCATCGGGCTGCAGGCGGCCGACTACACCCTCAACATCCTCACGCTCGGTGCGCTCACGATCGCCATCGGCCGTGTCGTCGACGACTCCATCGTCGTCATCGAGAACATCAAGCGGCACCTCGTCGAGGGTGTCGACAAGGCGGCCACCATCGTGCACGCGGTGCGTGAGGTCGCCGGAGCCATCACGGCTTCGACGATCACCACGGTCGCCGTGTTCCTGCCGCTCGCGCTCGTCGAGGGCGTGACGGGCGAGTTGTTCCGCCCGTTCGCGTTCACCGTGACGATCGCGCTCGTCGCCTCGCTGTTCGTGTCGCTCACGATCGTGCCCGTGCTCGCCTACTGGTTCCTGAAACCCGCCAAGCTGCACAAGCACGAAGACGAGGCCGAGGTCGCCGCCGCCGCGTTCGTCGACGACGTGTGGCTCGCCCCCGAACTGCGCGGACCCGACGGCGAGACGGGCCTCGCCGGCGGACGCGACGGCGAGACGGGCCTCGCCCAGGCCCGCTCGGCCGACGAACTCGAGCACCCGTCGCGCCTGCAGCGCGGCTACCTGCCGATCATCGAGTGGACCCTCAGGCACGGCGTCGTGACGATCATCGTCGCGGTGCTCATCCTCGGCGGCACGGTCGCGCTCGTGCCGTTCATGAAGACGAACTTCCTGGGATCGTCGGGGCAGAACACGTTCCAGGTCTCGCAGGTGCTGCCCGTCGGCACGAGCCTCGACGCCATGGACGCGGCATCCGAACCCGTCGAAGGCGCGATCCGCGCCACCGAGGGCGTCGAGATCGTGCAGACCTCGATCGGCACCGGCTCGAGCCCGCTCGCGGCGGCATTCGGCGGGGGCGGGGCGACCATCACCTATTCGGTGACCACCGACGACGACGCCGACCAAGAGGCGCTGCAGGCCTCGGTGCGCGAGTCGGTCGACGAACTCGACGACGTCGGCGAGGTCACCCTCACGGCGGCGAGCGGGTTCGGCGCGTCGAACGACATCGACGTCGACATCACCGCCTCGAACGCCGAAGACCTGCAGACCGCCACCGACGCGGTCGTCGAAGAGCTCGACGGCGTCGACTCGATCACGCAGGTCTCGTCGAACCTCTCGGAGTCGCGCCCGTACATCGCCGTCGAGGTCAACCGAGCGGATGCCGCGGCCGCGGGTTACTCCGAGGTCGCACTCGGCGGCTTCGTGTCGGCCGCGATGGCGCCGCAGACCGCCGGTTCGGTCGTGATCGACGAGAAGAACCTCACGATCTACCTGGCCACCGAGAACCCGCCGACCACGATCGCAACGCTCTCGGCACTCGAGGTGCCGACGCCCACTGGGCTCGTGCGGCTCGACACCCTGGCGACGGTCGCCGAGGTCGACGGGCCCGCCTCGGTGACGACCGTGCAGGGTCTGCGCAGCGCCACCGTGTCGGCCACCCCTTCGGGCGATGACCTCGGCACCGCGAGCACTGCGGTCTCGTCGGCCGTCGCCGCGGTCGACCTGCCCGCGGGCACGACGGCGTCGCTCGGTGGTGTCACCGCCGACCAGACCGAGTCGTTCTCGCAGCTGGGCATCGCGTTGCTCGCGGCGATCCTCATCGTGTACATCGTCATGGTGGCGACGTTCCGTTCGCTGCTGCAGCCCCTGCTGCTGCTCGTGTCGGTGCCGTTCGCGGCCACCGGCGCGATCGCGCTGCAGGTCATCACCGGGATTCCGCTCGGCGTGGCGTCGCTCGTCGGCGTGCTCATGCTCGTCGGCATCGTCGTGACGAACGCGATCGTGCTCGTCGACCTCGTGAACCAGTACCGGGATCGGGGCATGAACGTGCGAGATGCGCTCGTGCACGGGTCATCCCGACGACTGCGCCCCATTCTGATGACCGCCCTCGCGACGATCTTCGCGCTGCTGCCGATGGCCATCGGCCTCACCGGCACGGGCGGGTTCATCTCGCAGCCGCTTGCGCTCGTCGTGATCGGCGGACTCGTGTCGTCGACCGCGCTCACGCTCGTGGTGCTGCCGGTGCTGTACGACCTCGTCGAGGGCGGGCGCGAGCGGCGTCGGGCGAAGCGTGCGGCACGCGCCGAGGTCGCCGGTGCGGCGGAAGCGTCGGTCGAGTAGGCGCGCCGGCGGCGTATCGAGACCCGGTGACCGCCTGTCGAGACAGGGTCGGGGTCTCGATACGCTCCTTCGTCGCTACTCGACCGACGCCTCGAGCGCGGCGGCCTTGGCGAGCAGCGCGGCCCGTTCGCGCTCGTTGCCCGTGAGGCGTGCCGCGAGCTCGAGCTCGGCGCGGGCCTCGTCATTGCGTCCGAGGCGTGCGAGCAGCTCGCCGCGCACGGCCGGCAAGGGCGCATAGCCGGCGAGCTTGCCGCCGACCGCGAGCTCGTCGACGATGCGCAGCGCCGAGGCCGGCCCCGTCGACATCGCCACCGCGACCGCCCGGTTGAGCTCGACCACGGGTGACGGTGCAAGGCGTCCGAGCGCCTCGTAGAGCAGCGCGATGCGCGCCCAGTCGGTATCGGATGCCGTCGGCGCGACAGCATGGCACTCGGCGATCGCCGCCTGCAGCCCGTACGAAGCCCGGCCCCGCCCGATGCGATCGGCCCGGGCGAGGGCGGCCGAGCCGCGAGCGATCTGCGCACGGTCCCACCGCGAGCGATCCTGCTGGTCGAGGGGGATCGGCGTTCCGTCGCGCGCCGTGCGCGCAGCGAAGCGGGACGCCGTGAACTCCATGAGCGCGACGAGTGACTGCGCCTCGGGCTCCTTCGGCATCAGCCCCGCCACGACGCGCGCGAGCCGTAGGGCCTCGCCCGAGACATCCGGTCGCACCCACTGCTCGCCCGAGGCGGGCAGGTATCCCTCGTTGAAGATCAGGTAGAGCACGCTCAGCACCGATCCGAGCCGTTCGGTGTACTCGTTGGGCTTGGGCACCTCGAACGGCACCTTCGCGGCGGCGAGGGTCTTCTTCGCACGCACGATGCGCTGCTGAATGGTCGCCGTCGGCACCAGGAACGCCCGCGCGATCTCGTCACTCGAGAGGCCGCCCACGATGCGCAGCGTGAGCGCGATCTGCGCCTCGCGCGAGAGCACCGGGTGGCACGAGACGAAGATCAGTCGCAGGATGTCGTCGTCGATCGTGTCGGGGTCCCAGAACATGTCGGATGCCTCGCCGCCCCGCTGCTCGAGGTCGCGGGCCATCGCCGCATATCGCTCGTCGAGGCGCTCGCGCCGGCGCCACCCGTCGATCGCCCGGCGCTTCGCGACCGCGGTGAGCCAGGCTCCGGGGTTTCGCGGCACACCCTCGTCGGGCCACTGCTTGAGCGCCTCGACGAGGGCCTCCTGCGCGAGGTCCTCGGCCTGGCCGACATCGCCGACGAAGCGGGTGAGCGTCGCGACGATGCGCGCCGACTCGATGCGCCACACCGCGGCGACCGTGCGCCGGGCGCGGTCGGCGACGTCGGTGTTCGGCGCATCGACCGTGCCCGGGGCATCCGTCTCGTTCATGGGTTTTCTGGGAGCCGGGCGGTCAGCCGTTCGTGCCCGCCTTGTGCTCGAGCTCCTCGCGCCAGCCGGCCTCCTTCTGGATCCACTCGTTGTCCTGCGGGAAGTCCTCGAGCTCGGTGACGCGACGCACCTCGAGGCGCGTTCCGGGGCCGAGCGGGCAGCGCTTGGCCCACTCGGCGGCCTCCTCCTTGCTCGAGACCTGGATGATCCAGAAGCCGTTGAACAGCTCCTTCGCCTCGGCGTAGGGACCGTCGGTGACCACTGGCGGCGTCGAGTCGAAGTCGACGACGAAGCCCTCCGCCGCGTCGGTGAGCCCCTCGCCCGCGAGCAGCACGCCCGCCTTCATGAGCGACTCGTTGTAGGCGCCCATCGCGGCGATGATCTCGTTGAAGTCCATCTCCTCGTATGCCGCGGTCGCCTCGTCGGTCGCCCGCATGATCAACATGTACTTCATGGTCGTTCTCTCCTTGTTCGGGAGCGGGCGCGAGTGCCCGCCTCACTTCGACGTCGAACGGGGATGGGCCCGATCGACATCGGTCGGGAAGTCTCCTCGATCCATGCTGGCATGGTGGTCGCCGCAGGACATCCGCAACTCAGGAGAATGGGCCCGATCGCCGCTGTGAGCGCGGGATGGGGCCCAATCTCCTCAGCCGTGTACGGCAGCCGCGCGGATGTCGCGGGCGGCGCTCAGCGCGCCCGCTCGAGCACGTCGCGCGTCGACGCCTCGGGCCGCAGGTCGAGCCGGCGCAGCAGCTGCGCGTTCGCGGCGACGATGATCGTCGAGAGCGACATGAGGATCGCGCCGACCGACATCGGAAGCACGAACCCGATCAGCGCGAGCACACCCGCGGCGAGCGGTACCGAGATGAGGTTGTAGCCCGCGGCCCACCACAGGTTCTGCTTCATCTTGCGGTAGCTCGCGCGCGACAGCTCGATGACCGAGAGCACCGACCGCGGGTCGGATGACGCGAGGATGACGCCCGCCGACGCGATCGCGACATCGGTGCCCGCGCCGATGGCGATGCCGACATCGGCCTGCGCGAGCGCGGGGGCATCGTTCACGCCGTCGCCGACCATGGCCACCGACAGGCCCTCGGCCTGCAGCTCCTGCACCTTCGCGGCCTTGTCTTCGGGGCGCACCCCGGCGAAGACCCGGTCGATGCCGAGCTGTGCGGCGACCGTGCGGGCGACGGGTTCGGCGTCACCGGTGATCATGACGACCTGCACCCCGATGGCGTGCAGCGCCTCGACGGCCTGCTTCGATTCGGGTCGCACCTCGTCGGCGAGCGCGATGGCGCCTGCCACCTCATGCCCGACGATCACGTGCAGCACCGTGGCACCGGCGTCTGCCCAGGCGACGGATTGCGGCAGTGGGTCGGCGCCGCGGCCCGCGAGCAGCGACGGCCCGCCGACGTGAACGGGCACGCCGGCGACGATCGCGGTGACGCCGAGGCCGGGTGCAGCCGCGAAGTCGGTGACCGCCGGGATCTCGAGTGCCTTCGCCTCGGCGTGCGCGACGATGGCACGGGCGAGCGGATGCTCCGAATCGCGCTCGACCGCGGCCGCGATCGCGATGACGCCGTCGAGATCGAAGCCTGGAGCGGA
Organism: Agromyces neolithicus; assembly: GCF_039529735.1. Classification (NCBI taxonomy): domain Bacteria; kingdom Bacillati; phylum Actinomycetota; class Actinomycetes; order Micrococcales; family Microbacteriaceae; genus Agromyces; species Agromyces neolithicus. Next base: position 99,602 of record NZ_BAAANJ010000001.1, on the reverse strand, counting down.
CGCGGCATCGGTCACCGCCGGCTCGCCCTTCGTGAGCGTTCCGGTCTTGTCGAACAGCACCGCGCCGACCGTGCGCATCGTCTCGAGGGCGAGGCGGTCGGTGATGAGCACGCCACCGCGCGCCGCGCGCTCGGTCGCGATCGACACAACCAGTGGAATGGCCAGGCCCAGCGCGTGCGGGCAGGCGATGACGAGCACGGTGATCGTGCGCACCACGGCATCGTCGGGGTTGCCGAGCAGCGTCCAGACGATCGCCGTGGTGACGGCGGCGGCGAGCGCGAACCAGAACAGCCAGCCCGCAGCGCGGTCGGCGAGGCGCTGCGCGCGAGAGCTCGAGGCCTGCGCCTGAGCGACCAGGCGCTGGATGCCCGCGAGCGCCGTGTCGTCGCCGATCGCGTCGACCTGCACCCGGATCGCGGTGTCGGTGGCGACGGTGCCCGCGACCACGTGGCCACCGGGGCCGCGGCTCACGGTCGTCGACTCGCCCGTGATCATCGACTCGTCCATCGCGGCCGTGCCGTCGACGACCTTGCCGTCGGCGGGAACCCGTGCGCCCGGCCGGACGATCACGATGTCGCCGAGCGCGAGGTCGGCCGGCGAGACGGTCTCGGTGCGAGGCGTGCCGTCGGCGCCGTCGGTGACCCGTTCGGCCTCGTCGGGGAGCAGGGCCGCGAGGGCGTCGAGCGCCGACGAGGTCGCGGCGATGGAGCGCATCTCGATCCAGTGGCCGAGCAGCATGATGACGATCAGGAGCGCGAGCTCCCACCAGAAGTCGAGGTGGTGGTCGAGCAGGCCGAGGGTCGCGCCGAGCGACGCGAAGTACGCCACCGTGATGGCGAGGCCGATGAGCAGCATCATGCCGGGCTTGCGGGCCTTGAGCTCCGACCAGGCGCCGGTGAGGAACGGGCGGCCGCCCCAGAAGTACAGCACCGTGCCGAGTACGGGCGAGATCCACGGGATCAACGCGTTGTCGGGCAGCGAGTAGCCAATGATGTCGGCGAACATCGGGCTGAAGATGATCGTCGGGATGGCGATGACGAGCATGATCCAGAACAGGCGTCGGAACTGGCCCACGTGATCGCCATGGCCGGCGTGGCCGCTCATGTCGTGGCCGGCGTGGTCCGCGTTCATGTCGTGGCCGGCGTGCCCGCTCATGTCGTGGCCGGCGTTCATGTCGTGGCCGGCGTGCCCGCTCATGTCGTGGCCCGCGTGGTCCGCGTGCGTGTCGTGCCCGGCGTGCGTGTCGTGATCGGCGTGCGCCTCGTGATCGGCGTGCACCTCGTGCCCCGCGTGCATCTCGTGATCGGCGTGCACCTCGTGCCCCGCGTGTATCTCGTGATCGGCGTGCACCTCGTGCCCGTCGGCCGCTTGGGCGTCGTGCCCCGCGTGCATGTCGTTGGTGTCGCGCTTCATATTCATCGATCGTCCTCCCTCTCGCCATTCTGAACCATATACCCCACTGGGGTATTCCGAACCGCCCGGGGTCCCCAAACGCCGTATCCCTTGCTCGCGGCTCGAGTCCCCCCGCGGCCGTTCGCGCTACGAGAACACCCGCGCCCGCGGCATCCGATCATGCTGTGATGGCGGGATGGACGTGCTCATCCTCGGTGGAACTCAGTGGCTCGGTCGTCGGCTCGCGCAAGAGGCCATTGCTCGGGGGCACCGGGTGACGGCCCTCGCCCGTGGCGAGGCCGGCCCGATCGCCGACGGGGCGGTGCTCGTGCGTGCCGATCGCTCGCAGCCCGGAGCGTACGACGAGGTCGCGCGCCACGAGTGGGGTGCCGTCATCGACGTGACCCGCCAGCCCGGGTTCGCACGTCGCGCCGTGGCCGAACTCGGTGCGCACGCCGCACATTGGACGTTCATCTCCTCGGGCAACGTGTATGCGGTGCAGAACGAGCCGGGCACCGATGAGTCGGCCGCACTGATGGCGCCGCTCGAGGCCGACGAGTCGACGCCCGAGACGTACGGCGAGGCGAAGTCGGCGATCGAGCTCGCCTATCGCGAGGCGCTCGGTGACCGGCTGCTCGTGATCCGGCCGGGGCTCATCGCCGGCCCCGGCGATGCATCGGGTCGCGGTGGCTACTGGGTGGCCCGGGCAGCGCGCGACGACGAACCGATGCTCGTGCCCGACATTCTCGCCACACCCGTGCAGGCAATCCATATCGATGACCTCGTGCGCTTCGCGCTCGACTCGGTCGAGCAGCGAGTGACCGGCGCGTTCAACGCGGTCGGTGATCGGGTGACATTCGGTGACTGGCTCGAGGCGTCGCGTGAGGTCGGCGGGCACCGGGGCGAGGTCGTCGCAGTCTCGCCCGACTGGCTCGAATCGCAGGGTGTCGCCGAGTGGTCGGGGCCCGAGCCACTGCCGCTCTGGATCATCGACCCCGAGTGGAACGCGTTCCAGAATCGTTCGAACGTGGCGGCCGTCGCCGCAGGACTGCGCCTGCGACCGCTCGAGCAGCTGCTCGCCGAAGTGCTGCAGTGGGAACGCGGCGAGGGGCTCGACCGCGAGCGCGGCGCCGGGCTCAGCGCCGCGCGCGAGCGTGAGCTGCTCGCTGCGCTGCCGGGTTGAACCGCGCTCGACGTCTGCGCGAACCCGTCGGGCCGCTGACCTGTCGGGCCGCGCGCAACGAGAGTACGCTGCCGGCATGATCCAGCGGCGGTGCGGGGTGGCACGATGCTGACCGGCGATCGAGTGGTGCTCGCCCCGGTGCGCGAGGTGGATCTGCCGGCGTTCTATGCGGCGCACGTCAACATTCGCAATCGCGGCGCCTACTTCCCGCTCGGCGTGCTGTCGGAGTCGACCTTGAAGTCGCGGTTCGCGCAGACCGGATTCTGGGAGAAGGAGGAGGGCACCCTGCTGATTCGCAATGCCGAAGGGCAGCTGGTCGGCCACATCGAGTTCTTTCCGCCGGTCGGCTACTGGGACGCGTTCGAGCTCAGCTACCAGCTGTACGACGACGCGTACTCGGGCCGCGGATACACGACCGAGGCGGTGCAGCTGCTCGTCGACTACCTCTTCGGCGCGAAGAAGAAGCATCGCATCCAGCTCGTGATCGTCCCTGGGAATGCGGCGAGCACGCGGATCGCCGAGAAGTGCGGATTCGTGTACGAGGGTCGGGTTCGGGGCGCGTTCTTCAACGACGGGCGCAACCACGATGTCGATCTCTTCGGCCTGGTGCGCACTGACCCGCGTCCCTGGCACGCGACGGGTTCCTGATTCGCGCGGCCCGCCCGCCGCGCCGGCTTCCACCGTGTCCGGGATCGCAGACGCGTTCGGTGACGGATGCCTCGCCGCCGGGCATCCCGCATTGCTAGCTTCGAGGCATGTCGACGCTCTCGCACGATCCCCTCTGGCCACGCGCGGGCGGCTGGCCGCCGCTCAATGAACTCGAGCCCGGGGCCGCCGTCGATCTCGCGATCCTCGGCGTGCCGGCGTGGCGCACGTCGCTCTCGCCGACCAACGCGCACGCGACTCCCGCGGCGATCCGGACGGCCCTGTTGAGGTACAGCCCCGCACTGATGCCCGATCGGCGCCCCGCCGTCGACCGCGGCATCGGCGCCGGGGCATCCGACCCGATCGATCTGGGCGAGCTGCGCGTCGCCGACGCCGGTGACATCGACGAACCCGACGGGCCCGAGGGTGAGGCGCGCACGATCGCCGCAGTGTCGTCGGCGCTCGACCTGGCCACGGCGCTGATCGCCCTCGGCGGCGACAACTCGGTGACCGTCGCGACCGCGCTCGGGGCATGGGGCGGCGACCTCGCGACTGCCGGACTCGTGACGATCGACGCGCACTACGACCTGCGCGACGGCGTGAGCAACGGATCGCCCGTGCGCCGGCTCGTCGAGGCAGGGCTCGACCCGCGCCGCATCGTGCAGATCGGCATTGCCGACTTCGCCAACTCGGCCGCGTACGCGCGACGCGCCGCCGACCTCGGCATCACAGTGATCCACCGCGACGAACTGCACGGCCGCGACCTCGCCGGCGTCATGGCCGAGGCGATCGAGATCGCCGGCGCCGCCGGCGGGCCGGTGCACCTCGACGTCGATGTCGACGCGTGCGACCGTTCGGTCGCGCCGGGATGCCCCGCCTCGGTGCCGGGCGGCCTCGCGGCGTGGGAGCTGCGGGCGCTCGTGCGTGCCGCGGCGTCGGACGCGCGGGTGCGCAGCGCCGACCTGGTCGAGATCGACGCGACCGCCGACGCCACCGACGGGCGCACCGTTCGGCTCGCGGCGCTGTGCGTGCTCGAGTTCGCGGCCGGACTGCGCGCACGAGCCTGACGCATCGCACAGGCGGCCCTCGCGCGATCTTGCGCACGGTGGCAGACTCGGCACCATGAAGACGCTCGTACTCGTGCGTCACGCGAAGTCGAGCTGGGACGAGCCCGGCCTCGACGACCATGAGCGCCCGCTCAACGAGCGTGGGCTGCGCAACGCGCCGCTGATGGGCCACCGGCTCGCCGAGCGCGGTACGGTGCCCGACCTCATCCGATCGAGCACGGCCGTGCGAGCGCGCAGCACCGCGCAGCTCATGGCCCGGGCGATGGGGCTTGTGCACGAGCACGTCGAACTCGACGAACGCCTGTACGGGGCGTCGCCCGAGACGATCCTCGACATCGCCGGCGAGGTCGACGACACCGTCGGCACAGTGATGATCGTCGCGCACGACCCCGGCCTCTCAGACCTCGCGTATTCGCTTTCCGACAGCACCATCGAGCACATGCCGACCTGCGCGGTCGCGGAGTTCCGCTTCGACGTCGAGAGCTGGCGAGACGCGGTCGAGGCTGAGCCAGTGGACTCCTGGTTCGACACGCCCAGATAGCCACGACGCCCCGAGGAGCCCCATGTCATTCATCACCCGAGGATTCAGCGGGCGCAGTCGTGAGCGCGACGACCGGCTCCCGCCCGGGCAGACGCTCGTGCACGACTTTCCGGTGCTCTCGGCGGGGCCGACCCCCGACATCGATACCGCAGACTGGGAGTTCACCATCCGCACCGAGACGGGCTCGCAGTCGTGGAACTGGGACGAGTTCATGGCGCTCGACATCGACGAGGTCTCGACCGACATCCACTGCGTCACGCACTGGTCGAAGCTCGGCACGAGCTGGCGCGGCGTCTCGCTCGACACCATCTTCGATCACGTCGAGACCGAGCTCGACTACGTCATGGCGCACAGCTATGGCGGCTACACGACGAACGTGCCGCTCGACGAACTGCTCGACGGCAAGGCGTGGGTGGCGTTCGAGTTCGACGGCGAACCGCTCGAGGCCGAGCACGGCGGGCCCGCGCGTCTGCTCGTGCCGCACCTCTACTTCTGGAAGAGCGCGAAGTGGCTGCGCGGGCTCGAGATGATGTCGAGCGATGAACCCGGGTTCTGGGAGCAGAACGGCTACCACATCCACGGCGACCCGTGGAAGGAAGAGCGATATTGGTGAGCGACGCCGTCGGCACGGCGCCGCCCGCCACCACGGTGCCCCGTGCCGGATGGCACGTCGGCACGGTCACTGCCGCGAACCGCGAGACGCCGAATGCGGCTCGCCTCGAGATCGAGGTCGACGGATGGCCCGGCAACGCGCCGGGGCAGCACCTCGACGTGCGGCTCACCGCCCCCGACGGGTACACGGCCACCCGCTCGTACTCGATCGCGTCGTCGGGCGACGCGTCACGCGTGGTGCTCGCCGTCGACAGGCTGCCCGACGGCGAGGTGTCGCCGTTCCTCGTCGACGAGGTGCGAGCGGGTGACAGGCTCGAGGTGCACGGCCCACTCGGCGCGTTCTTCGTGTGGCGGCCGGGGGCCGACCCGCGCCCCGTGCAACTCATCGCGGGCGGCTCGGGCGTCGTGCCGCTCTACGCGATCGCGAGCGCACGCGCAGACGCCGGCGACGAGACGCCGTTCCGGTTGCTCTACTCGGTTCGAACGCCCGACGACGTGTACTTCGCCCGCGAGCTCGAGGCCCTGGCCGGGACATCCGCCCCGCTTCGCCTCGATCTGGTCTACACGCGCCGCGCGCCCGAAGGCTGGCCGCACCCACCTGGGCGCATCACCCGCGAGCGGCTCGAGGACGCGGTGCTGCCCGCGGTGCAGTATCCGCTCGTCTACGTGTGCGGTTCGACGGGATTCGTCGAACGCGTCGCCGGCTGGCTCGTCGACGCCGGGCACGATGCGCGGTCGATCCGCACCGAGCGATACGGAGGCACGTGATGCAGCATCTCGACGGCAACGCGCTCGCGGGGCCACTGGCGGAGTTCTTCGCCTTCGACGTGACCATGGCGGTCGCGAAGTGCGAGGGCTGCGGTTCGATCGCCGAGCTCGCGCGGGCGATGGTCTACCCGAGCGGCGCCGGCACGGTCGTGCGATGCGGCTCGTGCGGCCGGGTGCTCATGACGCTCGTCGAGTCCGAGGATCGCGCCTGGATCCGGTTCACGGGGATGGGCGCGATCGAGGTGCGGCGGGGCGCTCCTGTCGTGCCCGAGGGCTGAGGGTTCGCCCGATGTGGATCGGCTGGATCGAGTTCGACCTGTTGCTCGGCGATGTGCACTCGCTGAAGGAGAAGCGGGCCGTGCTGCGACCGCTGCTGGCCGACCTGCGGCGCACGACCGAGGCGAGCGTGGCCGAGGTGAGCGATCACGACCTGCACCGGCGCTCACGTGTCGGCGTGGGTGTCGTCGCGGCGCACGCCGAACGGGTGACCGACGCGCTCGACGGTGCCGAGCGACTCGTCGCCGAGCGTCCCGAGATCACGCTGTTGTCGGCCCGCCGGCGATTGCGCCGCAGCGACGACGACTGACGGCGAGGCCGGGCCCCGGGCGGCTACGCGACGAGTGCCCCGTCCTTCCACACGGAAGCCACGAGCGGCACACCCGGCCGATACGCGAGGTGCACGTGGCTCGGCGCATCGAGCAGCACCAGGTCGGCGCGGGCTCCCGGGCGGATCGCGCCGACATCCGTTCGCCGAAGCGCCGCTGCGCCGCCCGCCGTCGAGGCCCACACCGCCTCGGCCGGGGTCATGCCCATGTCGCGCACGGCCACGGCAATGCAGAACGGCATCGAGCTCGTGAAGCTCGACCCCGGGTTGCAGTCGCTCGCGAGTGCGACGGTGACCCCGGCGTCGATGAGCCGACGCGCATCGGGGTACGGCTGGCGAGTCGAGAACTCTACGCCCGGCAGCAGGGTGGCCACGGTGTTCGATGCCGCGAGTGCCGCGACATCGTCATCGCTCAAATAGGTGCAGTGGTCGACGGATGCCGCGTCGAGATCGACCGCGAGCCGCACGCCCTCACCGGGGCCGAGCTGGTTGCCGTGCACCCGCACGCCGAGCCCCGCGGCGGCGCCTGCTTCGAGCACGCGTCGTGATTGCTCGGCCGTGAACGCGCCGCGCTCGCAGAAGGCATCGACCCAGCGGGAGTGCGGGGCGCATGCGGCGAGCATCTCGCCGACCACGAGATCGACGTAGACGTCGGCGGCGCCGTCGCCGAGCGCAGGGTCCTCGCGGAACTCGAACGGCACGACGTGGGCGCCCAGAAAGGTCACCTCGTCAGTGACTTCACCGGCGAGCCGCACGAGACGCGCCTCGTCGGCGACGCTCAGTCCGTAGCCTGACTTGATCTCGAACGTCGTGGTGCCCTGGGCGTGCAGTTCGGCGACGAACCCGGCGAGGCGGGCCCGCAGCTCGTCATCGGTGGCGGCCCGAGTCGCGGCGACGGTCGAACGAATGCCGCCCGCGGCATATCGCTGACCCGCCATGCGTGCGGCGAACTCATCGGCCCGGTCGCCACCGAAGACGAGGTGCGTGTGCGAATCGACGAATCCCGGAATCACGGCGCGGCCGCCGGCATCGACGACGCTCATCGCCGAGTGGGCGAAGTCGGCGGTTTCCGTGGCATCCGAGCCGCCAAGATCGCCCACTCGACTGGCAGCGTCGGCGGTGCTGCCGACCCAGGTGACGACTCCGTCCTCCACGAGCACGGCGGCGTCGCGGATGATGCCGAGCGGGCCGTCGTCGCGGCCTTCGGCCGGGTCGTTCGTGACGAGCTCTCCGATGTTCGTCAGTAGCAGGCTCATGATCCCTCGCATCCGTGACATGGCGTCGCCGATCGTAGTCGAGTGAATCGAGTGGGCAGAGATGGTGCTTCATCGGCGACTAGAAGGCCGATATCCGCCCACTCGATCGGGGTGGTGGTCGCGGGGCGTCGCGCCTACTCCATCATCGGCACGCGCAGGCCCCGCTCGCGAGCGACCTCGACCGCACGCTCGTAGCCCGCGTCGACGTGCCGCATGACGCCGGTGCCCGGGTCGTTCACGAGCACGCGCGCGATCTTCTCGGCCGCGAGATCGGTGCCGTCGGCCACGATCACCTGGCCCGCGTGGATCGAGCGGCCGATGCCGACGCCGCCGCCGTGGTGGATCGACACCCAGGTCGCACCCGACGCAGTGTTCAGCAGGGCGTTGAGCAGCGGCCAGTCGGCGATCGCGTCGGAGCCGTCGGCCATCGCCTCGGTCTCACGGTACGGGCTCGCGACACTGCCCGAGTCGAGGTGGTCGCGCCCGATCACGACAGGGGCGCTGAGCTCGCCTGTGGCGACCATCTCGTTGAACTTCAGCCCCGCGAGGTGGCGCTCTTTGTAGCCGAGCCAGCAGATGCGCGCGGGCAGCCCCTCGAAATGCACCTTCTCGCCGGCCTGGGTGATCCAGCGGCGCAGGTGCTCGTCGTCGGGGAACAACTCGAGGATCGCGCGGTCGGTCGCCGCGATGTCGGCCGGGTCGCCCGACAGCGCCGCCCACCGGAACGGGCCCTTGCCCTCGGCGAAGAGCGGGCGGATGTACGCGGGCACGAAGCCCGGGAACGCGAACGCGCGGTCGTGCGCCAAGCCCCCGAGCTCGGCCTCGGCGCGGATCGAGTTGCCGTAGTCGAACACCTCGGCGCCGGCGTCCTGGAAGTCGGCCATCGCCTGCACCTGCTTGGCCATCGATGCGCGGGCGCGATCGGTGAAACCCTCGGGATCGGATGCCGCGAGCTCGTGCCACTCGTCGACCGTGACGCCCTCGGGCAGGTACGAGAGCGGGTCGTGCGCACTGGTCTGGTCGGTCACGATGTCGATCGCGACGCCGCGCGCCAGCAGCTCGGGGAACACGGTCGCCGCGTTGCCGACGAGGCCGACGCTGAGCGGGGTGCGCGACTGCTTCGCCGCGAGCACGCGGGCGGTCGCGTCGTCGAGGTCGTCGGTCATCTCATCGAGGTACCCGTGGTCGACGCGCCGCTGCAGTCGGGTCGCGTCGACGTCGACGATGAGCACGACGCCCTCGTTCATCGTGACGGCGAGCGGCTGCGCGCCGCCCATGCCGCCGCAGCCGCCCGTGAGCGTCAGCGTGCCGGCGAGCGTGCCATCGAACGACGCGCGGGCGATCGCCCCGAAGGTCTCGTAGGTGCCCTGCAGGATTCCCTGCGTGCCGATGTAGATCCACGAGCCCGCCGTCATCTGGCCGTACATCGTGAGGCCCTGCTGCTCGAGCCGGCGGAACTCGGGCCACGTCGCCCAGTCGCCGACGAGGTTCGAGTTGGCGATGAGCACGCGCGGCGCCCACTCGTGCGTGCGGAACACGCCGACGGGCTTGCCCGACTGAACGAGCAGGGTCTCGTCGGCCTCGAGGCCCTCGAGGGTGCGCACGATCGCGTCGAACGCCTCCCAGTTTCGGGCCGCCTTGCCCGTGCCGCCATAGACGATGAGGTCTTCGGGGCGCTCGGCGACCTCGGGGTCGAGGTTGTTCATGAGCATGCGCAGCGGCGCCTCGGTCTGCCAGCTCTTGGCGGTGAGCTCGGAGCCGCGCGCGGCGCGCACACTTCGGCCGGGCTCGGTGCGGACGGTGCGTGCGGGGGCGGTGGGTGCGTCGGTCATGATCCGATCACACACCACACCGCTGCCGCCGACAACGGATGTCGCGTGCCTCGCGTCTGGGATACCGGACGTGCGGTTTGGGCGTGGTCAGCCGAGCGCCACGCCGCGCGCGGCCATGAAGGGAACCGCATCGACCGCGGTGCCGTCGATACGCACCTCGAAGTGCAGGTGGCAACCCGTGGAGGCGCCCGTCGAGCCGACGGCCGCGACGAGCTGCCCGGCCGCAACGGTCTGCCCGGGCGTGACGACGGTGCCGCCGTCGATCAGGTGGGCGTAGCCGGTGGAGATGCCCGAGCCGTGGTCGATGCGCACCCAGTTGCCGTAGGTGCCGTTGGGACCCGTCTCGACGACCGTGCCCGCTGTCGCGGCGAACACGGGCTCGCGGCATCCGGCGCTGATGTCGGTGCCGCGGTGGAACTCGTTCACTCCGGGCAGCGGCTTGTTCGGTCGCGGGCCGAAGCCATCGGTGAGGTCGCCTGTCACCGGCACCGACCAGCCCTGGTCGCTCAGGAGCCCGGAGTCTTGTGGGAGTGTCTGCAGGAACTCCACACTCGCCGACGCGACTCGCGTCTGCAGTCCCGAGAGCGCCCGCCGGGCCGAGGTGACTGCCCGCTCAGCCCGGTCTACCTTCTTCTCGAGGGCCTCGATGTCGATCTCGTCGACCGCGGCCCATGCCTCGACCGCGCGCGCTTCGGCCGCCTCAGCCTCGGCGTCGCGCTCGGCGGTGATCTCGAGCAGTTTCTCGGCGTCGCCGGCGATCTGGGTGACGCGGGCGACACCGCTGAGGCCGGCCAGGAGATCGCGCCCCTGACCGAACGCCGCCTCCATCGAGTTCAGCGATGCCTCGCCGCCCTTCGATGCGGCGAGATAGGCGCGTGCGGCGGCGTCGGCATCGACCCGGGCAGCGTCGGCGAGGGCCTGCATGTCTTCGGCGATGCCACGGGTGACCTCACGGGTCGAGCGCGCCGCCGTGAGTTCGGCCTCGGCGTCGCGGAGCGAGGCGACCGCGCGATCGAGAGCCGCACGGGCCCTGGTCATCGCCGCGAGATTCGAGGATGCGCCCGTCGTCGACGTCGACACGATGCGCGCGACCGGCCCGTCGCCCACGAGGATGACCGGGGCGCTCGGTGTGCCGACCGGTATGGAGGTGCCCGGTGTGGGCGTCGGGGTCGGGGTCGGTGTGGGCGTCGGTGTGGGCGTCGGGGTCGGGGTCGGGGTCGGTTCGGGCGTCGGTGTGGGCGTCGGCTCAGGCGTGGGCGTGGGCGTCGGCTCAGGCGTGGGCGTGGGCTCAGGCGTGGGCGTGGGCTCAGGCGTGGGCTCGGGGGTCGGCGACGGCTCAGGCGATGGCTCGGTCGTCGGCTCGGTCGACGGCTCAGTCGTCGACCCGGAATCGGTCGTCGGTTCTGCGGGGTCGGTCGGCTCTGTGGCGACCGTCGCCGAATCGGTCGTGCCGGACTCTGTCGGAAGTACCTCTTCGGCGCTGGCCGGCGCAGCCCCAGCGACCCCGAGCACGATCACCGCTGCGAGAGCGGTGACCATGAGCCCACTTGGCCGGGCACGGCGCGCTCGGAACCACTCACGGCCCGCTGGGGCGTCTGGGTTCCACTTCATAGAGCTTCCGTTCGGATCGGCGGCCACACCTGACGGGTCGGGTCTCCGCTCGACTCCCCACAGTCTGACACCGCCATCGCGAGGTCACAACACCCATCTGGGGGTGCCAGGCTGCGCCGGCGCCATGGCGGCGCCATGGCGGCGCCATGGCGGCGCCACGCCGGCGCCACGCCGGCGCCATCGGAAGCCGCGACGCGGCACCATCTGTCAGTCGAGTGGCCCCGCCACGACCGCCGCTCGCGCGGCCAACTCACCCGACGCGACGGCCTCGGTGATCGCCTCGATCTCGGGCGAGAGGAACCGGTCGGGCCCGGGTACGGCGCCGACCGACGCCGCGAGCGACACGACCGCGCCGGTCGCCGCTCCCGGCGAAAGGGGTGCCCGCAGCGCGAGCCCCCGCGCGGCGGTCATGACCTCGATCGCGAGCACGCGCGTGAGCCCGTCGAGCGCGCGGCGCAGCTTGCGGGCGGCCGCCCAGCCCATCGACACGTGGTCCTCCTGCATGGCCGACGACGGGATCGAGTCGACCGATGCGGGCACGGCGAGGCGCTTGAGCTCCGACACGATGCCCGCGGCCGTGTACTGGGCGATCATGAGGCCGGAGTCGACGCCGACCTCGTGGGCGAGGAACGGCGGCAGGCCCTGATTGCGGGCGCGGTCGAGGAACCGGTCGGTGCGCCGCTCGCTCATCGACGCGACATCCGCCACCGCGATCGCCAGGAAATCGAGCACGAAGGCGACCGGCGCGCCATGGAAGTTGCCGTTCGACTCCACGCGTCCGTCGAGGGTGAGCACCGGGTTGTCGACGGCGCTCGCGAGCTCGGCCTCGGCGACGGATGTCGCGTGCGCGAGCGTGTCGCGCGCGGCACCGTGCACCTGCGGGGCGCAGCGCAGTGAGTACGCGTCTTGCACGCGGGTGCACTCGGGGCCCTTGTGGCTCGCCACGATGGGGGAGCCTGCGAGCAGGCGCCGCAGGTTCGAGGCCGAGACCGCCTGCCCGCGCTGCGGGCGCAGCGCGTGCAGGTCTTCCGCGAACACGGCGTCGGTGCCCATGAGACCCTCGACGCTCATCGCGGCGGCGATGTCGGCCGTGGTGAGCAGCAGGCGCAGGTCGTCGATCGCGAGGGCGAGCATGCCGAGCATGCCGTCGGTGCCGTTGATGAGGGCGAGGCCCTCCTTCTCGCCGAGACGCAGGGGGGTGATGCCGGCGGCCGAAAGCGCGGTCGAGGCATCCGTCGCCTCGCCGCGCACGTCGCGCACCTCGCCCTCGCCCATCGCCACGAGCGCGCAGTGCGCGAGCGGAGCGAGGTCGCCCGAGCACCCGAGCGAGCCGTACTCGCGCACCACGGGCGTGATGCCGGCATTGAGTATGGCCGCGTACGTCTCGGCCGTCTCGCGGCGCACACCGGTGCGGCCGGTCATGAGTGTCGAGAGCCGCAGCAGCATGAGCGCGCGAACGACCTCGGTCTCGACCTCGGCGCCCGAGCCGGCGGCGTGCGAGCGCACGAGGCTCGCCTGCAGCTGCGCCCGGCGGTCCTCGGCGATGAAGGTCGTCGCGAGGGCGCCGAAGCCCGTCGAGATGCCGTAGTGCGGCTCAGGGTCTGCGGCCAGCGCCTCGATGATCGCGCGGCTCGCCGCGACGCCGTCGAGCGCCGCCGGGTCGAGCACGACGGATGCCCCGTGGCGGGCGACCGCGACGACGTCGGCGATCGAGACGGGGCCGGTGCCCACGGTGACGGATGTCGCAACGGGGCTGGGTGCAGGCGCGATGGTGCTCATGCTCCGATTCCACACCGCGCCCACGCGCGAGGGAACGCCGTGGCCGGGACATCCGTCTGTGATCCCAGACTCGGCGTACGCTGGGGGTACCCGGCCCACGGCCGGATCGCGTGGGAGCAAGGTTGGCCGCCGGGCGCACACTTCGAACATTGCGCCCAGCGGACAACTTTGCTCCCACGAACCACGGCAAAGGATGAGGAGCGCGATGCAGCCGTCGAAGGTGCCCGCGGCCGACCAGACGCTCGCGATCCTCGCGCACCTCGCGACGCAGCGCGGGCCCCTGCCGGCCGCGACGATCGCGACCGCGCTCGACCTGCCGCGCTCGACGGTCTACCACCTGCTCGCGGTCATGCAGGAGCGCGGGTTCGTCGTGCACCTGCCCGAAGAGCGCCGTTACGGCCTCGGCATCGCCGCGTTCGAGCTCTCGAGCGGGTTCAGCAGGCAGCAGCCGCTGGCCAGGCTCGGGCGTCCGCTCGTCGCGGGGCTCGTCGACCGACTGGGCGAGTCGGGGCACCTCGCCGTGCTGCACGGGCGCGACGTGCTCTACCTCGTCGAGGAGCGCGCCCCGCGCCGACCGTCGCTCGTCACCGACGTCGGCGTGCGGCTGCCCGCGCACCTCACCGCGACCGGCCGGGCGATGCTCGCCGAACTGCCGCCCGCGCAGCTGCGCGCGTTGTATCCAGATCGGGCGGCGTTCGAATCACGGCAGCCGCAGGGCGAGTCGGATGTCCCTGACTGGAGTTACGGCCGCCTGAAGCGCGTGCTCACCGAGGTGCGCACGCGCGGCTGGGCCGACGAAGACGGAGAGGTCACGGTCGGGCTCGCCTCGGCCGGGGCACCGGTGGTCGACCACCTGGGATGGCCGGCCGCTGCGATCGCGGTGACGTTCCCCGACGACGCGTCGGCGCAGCTGCGCGAGTCGGCCGTGGCCGGGGTGCGCGAGGCCGCCGCGACCCTCTCGCGCCGCATCCGCGGCACCCGAACGCCGGTCGAGTAGGCGCGTCAGCGCCGCACCGAGGCCCCGTGGGTGGTCTCGATACGCTCCTCCGTCGCTACTCGACCGACGGGTGCGGGTGCACCCTCGCCGGTCGAGACCCCGTGGGTGGTCTCGATACGCTCCTCCGTCGCTACTCGACCGACGGGCGAGGGTGCAGCCAGCGGCGCAGCCAGTGGGTGACCCACGGCAGCACCCAGAACACCATCACCGGCGTGAGCACGAGGGTCGTCACGAGCACACGCAACCAGATCGGCAGGTCGCCCCAGCCCGGGACGGATGACGTCAGGTAGGTGAAGAGCAGGTTCACCGGGAAGAAGCCGAGCCAGATCGTGACGGCCTGCTTCCACCTCGGCGGCGCAGGCACAAGCGTGTCGGAGATCGCCGCGCCCGAGGCATCCGTCACCGGGATCGAACCCGTCGCAGGGTCGTCGAACCAACCCTCGATGCCGGTGCGGCGCTTCACCCGCTCGGACCGCACGAAGCGCTCGCCCATCGACAGCCACCAGGCGCGCTCGGGCGAGCGCTCCCAGGTGTCGAGGGCCTCGTCGCTCGCGAAGCGGTAGAGCATGTGCCACACCTGCGAGGTCTCGCCCGCGCGCACCCACCCCGAGCCGAGGAACCCCGGGTACTTGTTCGCGAGGTTCACGCCGGTCTGCACCCACGCGGTCGCCTCGGAGATGTGCGCGGGGTCGACCTCGCGGCGGATCGAGACGGTGATCGGTTCGGACATGCCACCATCTCACCGCATCGGCGTTTCATGCCGGTAACGGAACTGGGTTGGGCCTACTGGTCGCGGCGAACGAACTTGCCGTGGCGCTCGCTCGTCGGGTGCGTCGGCCCCTCGTCGTTCGCGTCGGTATAGCTGCCCTCGCGGTCGGCCTCGGGCCCGTCCTTGTCACTGCGCGTGTACTGGCCGTGTACGGTTCGCTCGGGAACCGGCTGGCCGTTGGACTCGGTGTACTCGCCCTCGAGGTTGTCGATGGGGCTCTCGTTCTGCTCCTGCTCCCATGAGCCGGGTTCGTGCGCGTTCATCGTGTGCTCCTCTCGCCGAACTGACGGTCGAGCTCTCCTTCCACCATACGACCGGAATCGACCGAGCAGCCTGTGAGACCGCACAACCAATCCACCCGTGCGGGTGCTCCGAACCCCTGTTCAGACGCGCGACCGCCGCGCTCTGAACAGGGAGGTACCCCCATGCGAAACTCTCCGAACCGCATCGTCGCGACCGTCTTCGGTGCCGTCTACGTACTCGTCGGCCTGCTCGGCTTCGCTGTCACGAGCGGTGTCGGCTTCATCGCCACCGAGGGCGGGCTGCTGCTCGGCGTGTTCCAGGTGAACCCCTTGCACAACATCGCCCACATCCTCATCGGCGCTGCACTGCTCGTCTCCGGCCTCATGTCGGCAAGCGCGGCGAAGGCCGTCAACGCGACCGTCGGCGCGGTCTACCTGCTGCTCGGCATCGTCGGGTTCTTCCTCGCCGGCACCGCGGCGAACATCCTCGCGCTGAACACGCCCGACCACTTCCTGCACCTCGCGAGCGCGATCGTGCTGCTCGGAGTCGGCCTCGGGTTCGAGCGCTCGTCGAGCCGCGTGGCGACGGCATAGGGGCCGGCCATGCGTGCACTGGCGGCGGCGACCCGCAGTTGGCCGATGCTCGCCGCCGTCGGCGCAGGGCTCGTGCTGCTGGCCGTCGCCGCCGGTGCCGGGGGGATCGTCGGGCCCGTGGCCGCGGCCTTCGGCGTGGCCGCCCTGGCGTGGAGCATCCTCGCGCTGCGCGCCGGGCGGCTCGTCGCGCCGGCCGCGACGCTGGTCGTGGGCAGCGCATCGCTCGTGGGGGCGGGCGCGTTGGTGGCGACCGGCTGGGCAGGGCGATCGGATGTCGCGGCGGGACCCATGGCCGCGGCATCCGTGTTCCTCGTGGTCGTCGCAGCATCCTGCGCGCTCGCGCTGCGGCGTGCGCGCGTGACGACGACCGCGCCCGCGCGGGCGGCCCGACCCGATGGGTCGCCCGCCGCGGGGTCGCCTGCCGCGGGATTCGACCGGCGGTCGCTCGTCGGGCTCGTCGCGGGCGCCGCGCTCGTGGCTGCGCTGGCGACCCCCGCGCTCGCCGCGACCCCCGCAGGAGGCCAGGCGGTGCCGCACGGCGAGCACGTCGAGCAGTCGCGCCACGGGCACTGACGGTCCGAACTCAGGAGATTGGTCGCGATGGTGTGCTCAGAGCGAGCATGGCGCCCAATCTCCTGAGCTGCGGACGCCACGAGTGAAGGTGCCGGCTGCCGACCAGGGCAACGGTGAGCAGCGCGATCGCGATCAGCGCCGGCGGCCCGAAGCCGGCCACGAGCAGCACTGCGATGCCTGCGACGCCGCAGATCGCGTCGACTGCTGTCGAGGCGGGGGATGTCGCGGCCGGGGCCCGCCCGGAATCCCCGCGCCGCCCCCGCTCGAACCGAGCGAACACGAGCACGACCGGCACGACCGCCGCGGCCGCGACCACGAGCCACACCGGCCGCGTCACCCACCACTCGAGGCTCAACGGCCCGGGCAGCGGCAGCGCGATCGTGGCGTTCGCGACGAGGCTGAGGCCTGCGAGCGCGACGAGCACGGGCATGTGCCACAGGTACACGGTCATGGCCCGCTCGCCGACCGCGGCGACGAGCCGCGAGGCATCCGCTCGCTCGACGAAGGCACGGATGCGCGGGCGCGCCAGCTGGAACAAGGCGAGCTGGGCGACGCCGAGCACGACGAGCGTCATGGTCGGCGGGTTGAGGTTCACGAACATGTCGGGGGGGTACGGACCGGCGACGGTGAGCGTCACCAGAAGGGCGAGTGCGCCGCCGGCGGTGCCCCAGAGCGCGCCGCGGCTGAGCCGGTCGAGGCCGCCGTCGGCGAGGTGGAATCCGAGCTGCTGCACCAGCAGCCACACGAGCAGCAGGTTGAGGAACCCGATCGGCTCGGCACCGGTCGTGAGGCGGGTGATGTCGACCGCGACGACCGCGGCCAGCAGCACGACCGGGGTGAGCAGCCGTGCGCGCTCGTGGGCGCGCACCATGACCGGCACGAGCGCCGAGATCGCGATGTACACGCCGAGGAACCACAGCGGCTGGCCGATGCGGAAACCCGCGGTCGCGACGAGCTCGGCCGGCAGGCCGGCGACGGCGAGCGCGGCGAGGCCGGCGGACACGACGACCACGAGCGCGAGCGCGGGGCGCACGAGCCGATCGAGGCGCGCACGCACGTAGTCGGATGCCGTCGCGCCGCGCGACCGCATCGATCGCCAGTGGTGGAAGCTCGAGAACCCGCCCGCGATGAAGAACAGGGGCATGATCTGCACCACCCAGCTGATCGGTGCGAACCACGCCTGCCCCTCGAGGGCGTTCTCGAGCACGGGCCCGGCGGCGCCCACGCTGACCCCGCACATCATGGCGTGCAGCGCGAAGACGACGACGAGCAGCACGATGCGGATCGCGTCGACGCTCGAGTCGCGCGCGACTCGGGTGCGAGTGCCGTCGGATGTCGCGTGGCGGGCCTGGAGCGTGTGTGTCGTAGCCATGCCGGCAGGTTAGGAACGCGGTTCGGGCGGGGACATCACCCGGCGGAGCCGTTCCGCACCCCTACCGCGGTACGGGTGCGGGCCGAGGGTCGAGTAGGCGCGCCAGCGCCGTATCGAGACCTGGTGGGCGAATTCGGCGACCCGGTGGCGAGGTCTCGATACGCTCCTTCGTCGCTACTCGACCGACGAGGCGTGGCCTAGGCGCCCGGTTGCACGAGTCCGGTGTCGTAGGCGAGCACGACGGCGTGCACTCGGTCGCGCAGCCCGAGCTTCTGCAGGATCTTCGACACGTGCGTCTTCACGGTCTGCTCGGCGATGAACAGCGCACCCGCGATCTCGGTGTTCGACATGCCGCGGCCCACGAGCGTGAGCACCTCGAGCTCGCGCTCGGTGAGTGCCGCGAGCCGGGTGCCCGACGGCTTCGGCGGCGGCGATGACCGGGCGAAATCCTCGATGAGCCGGCGGGTCACGCTCGGTGCGAGCAGCGCGTCGCCGCCCGCGACGATGCGTACCGCCGTGACGAGCTCTTCAGGCGTCGCGTCCTTCAGCAGGAACCCGCTCGCCCCCGCGCGCAGCGCGTCATAGACGTACTCGTCGATGTCGAAGGTCGTGAGCATGAGCACTTTCGGCACGTAGTCGGAGCTGCGCGGCGGCGTCTGCAGCGCGCGCGTGGCCTCGATGCCGTTCTGCCCCGGCATGCGCACGTCCATGACGATCACGTCGGGACGCAGCTCGTGCGCGAGCGACACGGCTTCGAGGCCGTCGGCCGCCTGCCCCACGACCTCGATGCCCTCGTGCGCAGCGAGCACCGCGGCGAATCCGGCGCGCACCATCGCCTGGTCGTCGGCGATGAGCACCGAGATCGTCATGCCGTACTTCCTCCGTGGCCGTGGCGGGGGTCGTGCCCGTCGCCGCCGAGCGGCAGCGTCGCGAGAACACGATAGCCCCCGCCCGGCAGCGGCCCGTGCTCGGCGCGCCCGCCGAGCAGGGCGGCCCGCTCGTCGATGCCCACGAGACCGTGGCCACCGCCCTTCGCGTCGGGCCCCGGGACATCCGTCGCCTGGTCATTCTCGACGCTGATCACGAGGTCGCCGGCGAGCACCTCGACCGAGACGTGAGTGGGCGCCCCGGGTGCGTGGCGCACCACATTGCTGAGCGCTTCTTGCACGATGCGGTAGGCGGCGGTCGAAACGAGCTTGTCGGTCGCCAGGTGCGTGCCGAGTTCGAGGGTCACCGGCACGCCGGCACGTTCGACGGATGTCGCGAGCGAGCCGAGCTCGCCGAGGCCCGGTTGCGGCGTGGTCTCAGCCGCGGAGCCCGAACTGCGCAGCACCCCGAGCAGCTGGCGCATCTCGGTCATCGCGGTGCGCGACGTCGCGGCGATCTCGGCGAACTCGGTGCGCACGTCGTCGGTCAGGTCGGTGAGGCGGTAGGGCGCACTCGTCGCCTGCACGTTGATCACCGACAGGCCGTGCGCGACGACGTCGTGCAGTTCGCGCGCGACTCGGGTGCGCTCTTCGACGAGCACCCGTCGCTGCTGTTCCTCAGCCGAATGCTCGCGCTCGCGGAAGAGCTCGGCGCCGATCTGCCGGCGCTGGGCGATGAGCAGGGCGATCGCGAGCGCGAGCGACGTCACTGCGGCGGCCGTGATCCAGTTCGCGAGCGCGCCGCCATCGACGAGCGCGAACGGCATCGTGACCGCCACCGGCACGAACCACGCCGCGAGCACGCCGATCCAGTTGAGGCGCAGCAGCCCCAGCACGACGAGCAGGGCTCCCTGGCTGATGATCGTCGTGACCGGCCACGGCCACGGCGCCCCCTCGGAGCCGGCCGAGAGCAGGGCGAAGACGACGATGCCGACGACCGAGAGCCCCGCCGCGACCCACGGCCACTTCACCGCGAGCGGCAGTGCCCCGGCGAGCGCGAGGCTCGTGGCGAATGCCGCCAGCAGGTGCACGCCGTACAGCGTCGCCGCGAGCGGCACTGAAACGGCGACGAGCGCGAGCGCGAGCAGCGATGTCGTCACCCACAACCACGCCCGGAACTCGCGCTCGTCGATATTGCGCACGCTGCGCGGGGTCGGCGGAGCCGGAGCCTCCGGCGGTTCTGCCGGGGCTGAGGTCTGATGCGGCACTCTGAGGTCGTCCATGATGCCAGTCACTCTGGCACGGCCCCCGCCCCGCGACATCCCCCCGGCGAGCCATTCGCCTCTCGTACCGTCGTAGGGGCCGGGGGGCTCGCGGCTCGGGCGCGACCGCTGCTACGGTGCCGCTAACGGACGAGGTTCGTGCAGTGGCGCGCGAACCGCTCGAAAGGGGTCACCGTGTCTGATGCACAGGTCGACGCCGCCGCACCGCGGCCGCGTGAGCAGTGGACGGGTCAGGTCGGGTTCATCCTGGCGGCGATCGGGTCGGCGGTCGGGCTCGGCAACATCTGGCGGTTCCCGGGCGTCGCCTACGAGAACGGCGGCGGGGCGTTCATCATCCCCTACCTGATCGCGCTGATCACGGCGGGCATCCCCATCCTGTTCCTCGACTATGCGATCGGCCACCGATTCCGCGGGTCGGCGCCGATGGCGTTCCGCCGGCTCGGCGGCAAATGGCTCGAGAACCTCGGCTGGTTCCAGGTGACCATCTGCTTCGTCATCGGCCTCTACTACACGGCCGTCATCGCGTGGGCGCTCAGCTACTTCGTGTTCTCGTTCGACCTGCGCTGGGGCGACGACCCGGCCACGTTCCTCACTGCCGACTTCCTGCAGGTCAGCGACCCGGGCATCAGCTTCGAGTTCGTGCCCGGCGTGCTCATCCCGCTCGCGATCGTCTGGATCGCGACGATCGCCGTGCTCGCGGCCGGCGTCGCCAAGGGCCTGCAACGTGCGAACGTGATCTTCCTGCCGCTGCTCGTGGTGGCATTCCTCGTGCTCGTCGTGCGCGCGCTGTTCCTCGACGGTGCAGCCGAAGGCCTGAACGCCCTGTTCACGCCGAACTGGGAGGCGCTCGGCGACCCCGACGTCTGGATCGCTGCGTACAGCCAGATCTTCTTCTCGCTGTCGATCGCATTCGGCATCATGATCACGTACGCGTCGTACCGCAATCGCAAGGCCAACCTCACGACGCCGGGCCTCGTGGTGGCGTTCGCGAACTCGTCGTTCGAGATCCTCGCGGGCATCGGAGTGTTCGCCACGCTCGGCTTCTTCGCGTTCCAGCAGGGGGTCGCGATCGACGAACTCGAGGGGCTCACCGGCGTCGGACTCTCGTTCATCACTTTCCCGGCGATCGTGTCGCAGATGCCGGGCGGTCCGATCTTCGGCGCCCTCTTCTTCGGGTCGCTGACCATGGCCGGGTTCACGTCGCTGATCTCGGTGATGCAGGTGGTCTCGGCCGGCTTCCAAGAGAAGTTCGGGCTCAGCGTGCGCCAAGCCGCCATCCGCGTCGGCGGCGTGGCCGCGATCCTCTCAATCCTGCTGTTCTCCACGACCACCGGGCTGCTCGCGCTCGACGTCACCGACCAGTGGGCGAACAACATCGGCATCGTCGCATCGGCCATCCTCACCTCGGTGCTCGTGCTCTGGGTGCTGCGACGCGGACCCGAGCTGCGCACCCACCTGAACGCGGTGTCGACGTTCAAGGTCGGGCGCATCTGGCTCGTGCTCACCAGTGTGCTCGCGCCGATAGTGCTCGGATACATGCTCATCTCGCGCATCGTCACGCTCACCGTCGAGGGCTACGGCGGACTGCCCGGCTGGTACATCGTGGCCCTGGGCTGGGGTTCGATCATCGCGATGCTCATCGGCACGTTCGTGCTCAACGCCCTGCGGTGGCGGCAGGATCCCGACAAGTTCACCCCGTGGCCCTCGTACCCGCCGGGCGGCGCGGCCGCCACGACAGGTCGCAACGCTTCTGACGGAGGTGCATCATGACCGCCACCGCGATCATCTTCCTCGTGCTCGCCATCGTGCTCGTGTGGGGCGGGCTCATCGCGAGCGTGCTGTTCCTGCGCAACCGGCCCGAACTCGAGCAGTACCCGGCCGGCGGCGACGACGACCATCGCGAGGACGACGCGCCGATCATCCACGACACGTAACGCGAGCGGATGACCCGGCAGGTCTCGTGGCGCCGAGCTCTGCCGTGCGGCCGCGCCGCTCAGCCGAGGAGCGCGTGCAGGAACGCGGCGACCTTGGCGCGCAGCCGCTCGTCGAGGATGCCGATCGAGTGCTCGCCACCGGGCACGATCGCGAGCTCGACCGGCACGCCCGCGGCCGAGAGGCTCGTCGCGAAGCGCTGTGACTGCCCGAGCGGCACCACCTCGCTCTCAGCGTGCCCGATGAAGACGGGCGGGTCGCTCACGTCGGCATGGGTCGCGGGCGAGGCATCCGCCGCCTGCGGGCAGTTCGCATCGCTCGCGCCCGGTTCGCAGCCCAGGTACGCACCGATGATGCCGCGAAGCCAGACGGATGCCCCGTCGGCGGCCAGTTCGGCCGCACCGAGTCCTACCGGGCCCGAGAGCTCGGCGACCGCCGCCACCCGCGATCCCGCATCGAGCGGGCCCTCGCCGCGCGTACCGAGCAGCGCCGCGAGGTTGCCGCCCGCCGAACCGCCGAAGGCGCCGATGCGTGCGGGGTCGATGCCGAACCGGTCGACCTGCTCGGGGGCGCGCAGCCATTCGACGGCGAGGGCGACATCGTCGATCGCCGACGGGAAGATCGCGTTCGGCACGAGCCGGTAGTTGACGGAAGCCGCGACGAAGCCCTCGCTCGCGAGCCACATGCACACGTTGCGCCAGTCGGTGTTGGCCTTGTCACCCCGGGTCCAGCTGCCGCCGTGGATCGAGACGACGGCGGGCAGCGTGGCGGCGACGTCGACGGTCGAGACCGACGCGATCGGGGCGGCGGGGCGGCACACGTCGAGGGTCAGCAATGTGCCGTCTTCGCGGGTGCCGTACTCGAGGTCGGCCTCGACCCGGATGCCTGCGGGCGGCGTGAACGTGCGGATGCCGACGACCTCGTCGGTGACGACCTCGCTTTCGGCGTTCGACCCCGGCGGGTCGATCTCGCGCAGCTCGAGATGGAAGCCCGTGAGCGCGCCGACACCCGCGATGGCGGCGACGATGGCCGTGGCGGCCGCTGCAACCCGCCGTCGTCGCCGGGTGCCGGGGCCACCTGTGATTCGGGTCGAGTTCACACCGGGCTCCGGGTTCAGGGGTGCAGTGATGCTAACTCACGTTGCGACGATGTGGAAACGCTCTCTCACGGAGGTGGACGCATATGGGGTCGTGGACGGCGATTGCTGCGGTAGCATCGGGGTATGACCAAGGTGAGCATCAGCCTTTCGTCGGTCGATCTGGCCTTCATCGACGATGTTGCGGTGCGGTACGACGGCAACCGCTCGGCGGCGATCCACGAGCTGGTGCGGCTCGGGCGCGAGCTCGCGGCATCCGATGACTATGCGGCTGCGTTCGATGAATGGGAGTCGTCGGGTGATGCCGAAGCCTGGGAGTCCGTCGCCGTCGATGGGCTCGGCATATCAGGCCGGCAGGCCGACGTCGACGGGTCGAGCGCCGAGCGGCGCGCTCAGTGAGACGCGGCGACGTCGTCCTCGTCTCGCTGGACCCTGCGCCTCACGGCGAGGCTGCGAAGCTGCGCCCCTGTGTACTGGTCAGCAACGATGGCGCGAGCGGGGTTGCCGAGCGACTCGGTCGAGGTGTCGTGACCGTGGTTCCGATCACGTCGAACGTCGCGCGGGTGTACCCGGGCTTCGAGGTGGGCATCTTCGATGGCGACACGTTGTCGGTCATGGGTCTCGGCACCCCGTCGAAGGCGCAGGCCTCGCAGGTGCGCACGCTGTCGATCGCGCGAATACGAGGCGCGATCGGGCATTGCCCGCCCGCCGTGCTCACTGAGCTCGACGCTGCCATCCGGTTCCACCTGTCGCTGTAGTCGGGCGACGGCGAAGCGAGACGCGACCGGTGCGTCTACGAACGGCAAGCGGGTCGGTTCGTTGCCGTGTCGAGCGATTTCGCGAAGCACACCGAGTGCGCCTCGCCGACGTACTGGCCGAACTGCGGGATCTCGCGATAGCCGTGACGCGTGTACAGCGACTGCGCGGCGTCGTGCAGGTCGCCGGTCTCGAGCACGATCTGGCGAATGCCGCGAGCCTCGGCATCTGCCTCGATGCGGGTGAGCAGGGCGGCCGCGACGCCCCGGCCACGGGCCGACGGGTCCACGAACATGCGCTTCAGTTCGCCGCGGGCCGGAGCCGGGGCATCCGCTCGATCGTCTGAATCGGCGGCAGTCTCGACGACGAGGGCCGCGATGCCCACCGCGCGTTCACCGTCGCGCGCGACGTAGAAGGCGACCTCTGGGCGTTCGAGCGTCGAGATGTCGAGCAGGAAGTTGCTCTCGGGCGGGTAGAGGCTCTGCGCATAGGCGGTGCTGCCGTCGAGCAGGCGCTCGACCCCGGGTTGGCGGGGCGGTTCGATCGAGACGGTGACGGATGCTTCGGGCACGCGCCGAGCGTACGTGGCGCGTGTTACGTGGGGGTTTCGGGGCGTGCTCGGGGCTTTCCCAGCCGATTTCCGGTATCGTTGCCGAGTCGGTTCTGGACACCGCACACGTCGTGCGGATGGGTTTGTGAGTCCAAAGGGCCGGTTTCGGGGCAGTCGCCCTCGAATAGTCACCGTATGTGAACGGCCCCGGTCGACGATGTTCCGGGTTCTCAGTGTGCTGCGCTCGCAGTGGCGCTGCCATGTACTCAGTACAACCCAGGAAGTCATCACCATGCCCAAGAACAAGAAGCCCAAGGGCGGCAGACCCGCCCGCAACTTCGATCCGTCGTACGCGAAGTCCAGTTCGAAGAAGCCCGGCTCGCGCAGCGCCGGTCACCGTGGCTACCGCCCCGAAGAGACGGATGCCCCGGCCAAGACCCGTTGGTCGCGCGACGAGCGTGTCGCTGCCGGTCGCAGCCCGCACCGCGGTGATCGCGAGGGGCGTTCGTACGACCGCGACGACCGCGCCCCTCGTACCGGTGGCGAGCGTGGCGGCCGTTCGTTCGACCGCGACGACCGCGCCCCTCGTACCGGTGGCGAGCGTGGCGGCCGTTCGTACGACCGCGACCGCAACGAGCGGGCTCCTCGCTCGTTCGACCGTGACGACCGTGGCCCCCGTCGCGAGTACGGCGACCGCCCCGCACGCCCGCACTATCGCGAAGACCGCCCGGCTCGTTCGTACGACCGTGACGATCGTGCCCCTCGTCGTGACCGTGACGACCGTCCGGCCCGATTCAATGACCGCGACGACCGTGGCCCCCGTCGTGACCGCGACGACCGCGCGCCTCGTTCGTTCGACCGCAGCGACCGTGCCCCCCGTCGTGACCGTGACGACCGTCCCGCTCGTTCGTACGACCGCGACGACCGCGCGCCCCGTCGTGACCGTGACGACCGCCCGGCGCGTTCGTTCAACCGTGACGACCGAGCGCCGCGCCGCGACTTCGACCGTCCCGGCTTCCGCGACTCCGAGCGCCGCCCGTCGAGCTTCTACCCCGCGAAGAGCACCACGACGCACTTCACGCCGGCCGACGACGTCGTGCTCGAACGCCTCGAAGCCGAGGCCATCCAGGCCGACGAGGTCGACGGCGTGAGCTTCGCCGACCTCGGACTCGGCAACAACGTCGTCCGTGCGCTGAAGGACCTCGGTGCCGAGTCGCCGTTCCCGATCCAGGCCGCGACCATCCCGGTCGTGCTCGAGGGTCGCGACGTGCTCGGCCGCGGCAAGACCGGATCGGGCAAGACCATCGCCTTCGGCGCCCCCACGGTCGAGCGCCTTATGACGCTTTGGGCCGAGAGCGGCAAGGCCGGTGGCAAGCGCCAGATGGGCCGAAAGCCCCGCGCGCTCATCCTCGCCCCGACCCGCGAGCTCGCCCTGCAGATCGACCGCACGGTGCAGCCCATCGCGCAGAGCGTCGGCCTCTTCACCACGCAGATCTACGGCGGTGTGCCCCAGGGTCGCCAGGTCGGCGCGCTGCAGCGCGGCGTCGACATCGTGATCGGCACGCCGGGCCGCATCGAGGACCTCATCGAGCAGGGCCGCCTCGACCTCAGCGAGGTCGTCGTCACGGTGCTCGACGAGGCCGACCACATGTGCGACCTCGGATTCCTCGAGCCTGTGCAGCGCATCATCCGCCGCACCTCCGAGGGCGGGCAGAAGCTGCTCTTCTCGGCCACCCTCGACCAGGGCGTCGCGATGCTCGTGGACGAGTTCCTCGTCGACCCGGCAGTGCACGAGGTCGCCGGCGAAGACCAGGCCTCGTCGACGATCGACCACCGCGTGTTCGTCATCGAGAACCGCGACAAGCGCGACATCGTGGCCCAGCTCGCGAACCGCGACGGCAAGACCCTCGTGTTCAGCCGAACCCGCGCGTTCGCCGAAGACCTCACCGATCACCTCGAGGACTACGGCATCCGCGCCGTCGCCCTGCACGGCGACCTCAACCAGTCGCGCCGCACGCGCAACCTGCAGCAGCTGACTTCGGGCCGGGTCAACGTGCTGGTGGCCACGGATGTCGCAGCCCGCGGCATCCACGTCGACGACATCGATCTCGTGATCCAGGCCGATGCGCCCGACGAGTACAAGACCTACCTGCACCGCTCGGGCCGCACCGGCCGCGCCGGCAAGCAGGGCCGGGTCGTCACGCTCATCCCGCGCAACCGCCAGCGTCGCATGACCGAGCTGCTCGACCGCGCCGAGATCGACATCGACTTCGTCGACGTGCGCCTCGGCGACGACCTGCTCGGCCAGCTCGAAGGCGACCGCGCGGCCGCCGAAGTCGAGGTCACCGAGGTCGAGGCCATCGAAATCGCCGAGATCGACGCCGATGCTGAGGCCGACGAGGAACTCGCCGGCTGAGGCATCCGCTCGCTCGAACGCGGAGCCCGCGCCCTCACGAGCGCACCCGCCCATGACTCCGACACTGATGCCACCTGGCATCAGTGTCGGAGTCTGAGCGTTGGGGCGCCTGTCCGCCCGGGTGCCGGCGCCGGGCCGGATCGGCGTGGGGCTGTCGCCGGGCGGGGTGCGCCGATACGATGAGCGCGACGCGCGGGGTCGTCAGGTGGCGACCAGACATGGTCCGGGCGTGAGGCCTGGAGGGTTCGCCATGACCGATGACCGCAACCCGCAGGGTGCTGCGCCGCAATCTTCGCCTGCGCCGGCAGCGACCGCGGCAGCAGCGACTGCGCAGCCCGCGACAGTGAGCCGCGCGATGCTCATCTGGTTCGGCGTCGGCATCGTCGTGCTGTCGTTCGTCGCGGCGTTCCTCGGCTCGACGCTCGCGAGGTCGGGCGATCCGACCGCGCCCGTCGCCACGCAGGCCCCGGTACCGACGATCGACGAGGACGACCGAGCTGCCTACGAAGAGGCGATCGAAGAGATCCTGCCCGCCGGCGCCGCGGTGCGAGCCGGCACCGGGGCGCCCGAGTCGGGCAAAGGTTTCGACGGCGAACTGTACATCGACATCTCGACGTCAGACCTCTACCTCTTCGCGGACGATGACTGGACGCTCGTCGGCAACATCCGTGCCGAGGCCGCCGAGAACCTCACCGGCGCGACCGGCGCCGCGGGTGCGACCGGCGCGACGGGCGCCACGGGTGCGACCGGCGCCACCGGATCGCAGGGTGAGGCCGGTGCCCCCGGCGCTCCCGGCACGCAGGTGAACCTCGGCGTCGGTGCGCCGCAGAACGACACGTGCACGGCCGACGGCGACGTCTACATCGACACCGAGACCGTCGCGTTCTACCAGTGCACCGCCGGCTCGTGGGTGCTGTTCGGACCTGCGCCTGTGCAGCCCATGCCGACTGCCGAGCCCGAGGAGGGCTGATCCGCGGTCGGGTCGAGTGGCGCCCGGGACATCCGTTTGCCATAATTACTTGCTGAACGGTCGGTCAGGAATTCCGACCGTGCGGATGCCGCGGACTCCTGCCTACGCTGGGAGCAGCGTTCCACAGACAGTGCGGTCAGGAGGCAGTGCCATGAACAGCGGCATGGCGGAGGCATATCTCGTCAGCGGTGTGCGCACCCCGGTCGGGCGCTACGGCGGCGCGCTCGCGGGCGTGCGGCCCGATGACCTCGCGGCGCTCGTGGTCGGAGAGCTGGTGCGGCGCACCGGGCTCGACCAGGCCGGCGAGCTCGGTGCGATCGACGAGGTCATCCTCGGCGGTGCCAATCAGGCCGGCGAAGACAACCGCAACGTCGCGCGCATGTCGGTGCTGCTCGCCGGGCTGCCCGACGAGGTTCCCGGCATCACCGTGAACCGGCTCTGCGCGTCGGGCATGTCGGCGATCACGATGGCCTCGCAGGCGATCCGCGCGGGCGACGCCGACCTCATCATCGCGGGCGGTGTCGAGTCGATGACCCGCGCGCCTTGGGTGCAGGCGAAGCCCGAGAAGCCCTGGGCCCGCCCCGGCGCCGCCTACGACACGTCGATCGGCTGGCGGTTCCCGAACCCGAAGCTCGTCGCCCGCGACAAGGCCACGTTCTCGATGCCCGAGACCGCCGAAGAGGTCGCCCGCGTCGACGGCATCACCCGAGACGAGGCCGACGCGTTCGCGCTGGGATCGCAGCAGAAGGCGGCGGCGGCGATCGCCGCGGGTCGCTTCGAGGCCGAGATCGTCGGTGTGCCGACCCACCGCGGCGAGGTGCTCGTCGACGAGGGGCCGCGGCCCGAGACCACCCTCGAGGTGCTCGCCGGGCTGCGGCCGGTCGTGCACGGCGGGTCGGTCGTCACCGCGGGCAACTCGAGCGCCCTGAACGACGGCGCCTCGGCGATCCTCGTCGCGAGCGCGGCCGCCGTCGAGCGCTACGGGCTCACGCCGCGCGCCCGCGTGGTCGTCGGGTCATCAGCTGGGCTCGCGCCTGAGATCATGGGACTCGGGCCGGTTCCCGCCACCGAGAAGGCGCTCGAACGCGCCGGCATCGACCTCGACGACATCGGCTCGGTCGAGCTCAACGAGGCGTTCGCCACCCAATCGATCGCGTCGATGCGCCGGCTCGGACTCGACCCCGCGCGGGTGAACGTCGACGGCGGAGCGATCGCGCTGGGACATCCGCTCGGCTCATCTGGATCACGACTCGTCGTGACCCTGCTCGGACGTATGGAACGCGAGCAGTCGCGCTACGGCCTCGCGACCATGTGCGTCGGCGTTGGCCAGGGCACGGCGCTCATCGTGGAGCGGGTGTGATGGGGCGGCTGCGAACATGTGCGTCGGCGTCGGACTGCGCTCGACACGGCACGGCGCTGATCGTGGAGCGGGTGTGATGGGTCGGCTGCGAACATGTGCGTCGGCGTCGGACTGCGCTCGACACGGCACGGCGCTCATCGTGGAGCGGGTGTGATGGGTCTCGATACGCTCGCTGGCGCTCGCTACTCGACCGACGGTCCGCTGCTCGTCGAGCGGCGCGACGACCGCGTCGTGGCGACCCTCAACCGGCCCGACGTGCGCAACGCGATCGACCAGGCCATGATCGACGCGCTGCACGTGCTGTGCGCCGAACTCGAGGCGATCCCGCGCACGCTCATCCTCGCCGGCGCGGGCGGCGTCTTCGCGTCGGGTGCCGACATCGCCCAGTTGCGTGAACGGCGAGCCGATGATGCACGCCGGGGCATCAACGCGCAGGCGTTCATTCGCGTGGCCGAGCTGCCGATGCCCGTCATCGCCGCGCTCGACGGGTACGCGCTCGGCGGCGGCGCCGAGCTCGCCTATGCGGCCGACATCCGCATCGCGACGCCCGCGCTCAAGATCGGCAACCCAGAGACCGGGCTCGGCATCATCGCCGCGGCCGGAGCGAGCTGGCGCCTGCGCGAGATCGTCGGTGAAGCCCGCGCGGCCGAACTGCTGCTCACCGGGCGCACGATCGGTGCTGCCGAGGCGCTCGAGATCGGGCTCGTGAGCGAACTGCACCCCGCCGACGAGCTGCTGCCCGCCGCGCACGCGATCGCCGACCGCATCGGCCGCAACGACCGGGCCGCGACCATCGCGACCAAGCGCGTGATGCGCGCGCCGCGCGCCTTGCACCCCGCGGTCGATCTCGACGAACAGGCCGTGCTGTTCGAGAGCCCCGAGAAGCTGCGGCGAATGACCGAGTTCCTCGAGCGGAAGCAGAAGAAGTGAACGACGATCTCGAGACATCCCGACCCGCGAGCGGAGCGCCCGCAGATGTCGGCGTGCTCGGCGGCGGCCGCATGGGCGCGGGCATAGCGCACGCATTCCTGCTCGCGGGCTCGCGCGTCACCGTCGTCGAGCGCGACGCCGAGGCAGCCGCGGCCGCAGCCGCACGGGTGCGCGAGTCGGTCGAGGCGTCGATCGCGCGCGGCACCTCCGACAATGACGCGGCGACGCTCGCCTCGCGATTCGCGACGAGCACCGACGTCACCGACTTCGCCCCCTGCGACCTGGTCGTCGAGGCCGTGCCCGAAGACCTCGAACTGAAGATCGACGCCCTCACCCGCGTCGAATCCGTGCTGGCTTCCGGCGCCGCACTCGCGTCGAACACCTCGTCGATCTCGATCGACCAGCTCGCCGCCCTGCTCGACCGGCCCGGCCGGTTCGTCGGCATGCACTTCTTCAACCCCGTGCCGGCCTCGACGCTCGTCGAGATCGTGCGCGGCGAGGCATCCGCTGCTTCGCTCGTCGACGACGCGCGCGAGTGGGTGCGCGCGATCGGCAAGACGCCGATCGTCGTGGCCGATGCTCCCGGCTTCGCGTCGTCGAGGTTGGGGGTGGCGCTCGGGCTCGAGGCGATTCGCATGCTCGAAGACGGCGTCGCCTCGGCCGAAGACATCGACGCCGCGATGTCGCTCGGGTACAAGCACCCGGTGGGCCCGCTGCGACTCACCGACATCGTGGGCCTCGACGTGCGGCTCGGCATCGCCGAGTACCTCGCCTCGACCCTCGGCGAGCGGTTCGCGCCGCCGGCCCTGCTGCGGCGCATGGTGGCTGAGGGCAAGCTCGGCCGCAAGAGCGGCGAGGGCTTCTACCTGTGGGATGCCCGATGACCAGAACCGATCGAGAGGGAGCGACAATGACCGAGATGCTGCCGAGCTATGTGAACGGGCAGTGGTGGGTGCCGGATGCGGCGGCTGCGGCAGCCGCGACCGAGGTGCGTGATGCATCGACGGGCGAGGTCGTGACCCGCGTGTCGACCGAGGGACTCGACCTCGGCGCCGCGCTCGAGTACGCACGCACGGTCGGGCAGGCGAGCCTCGGTGAGCTGACGTTCCACCAGCGGGCGGTGCTGCTCAAGCAGATGGCCTTGGCCCTCACCGAGCGCAAGGCCGAGCTCTACGAGCTGTCGAGCCGCACCGGCGCGACCAAACAGGACTCATGGGTCGACATCGACGGCGGCATCGGCGTGCTCTTCACGTACTCGGGCAAAGGCCGCCGCGAGATGCCCAACGCCAAGGTCTACGTCGACGGCGCCGTCGAGAACCTCTCGAAAGACGGTTCATTCCTCGGACGGCATATCTACACTCGCCTGCCGGGTGTGGCCGTGCAGATCAACGCCTTCAACTTTCCGGTGTGGGGGTCGCTCGAGAAGTTCGCGCCCGCATTCCTCGCCGGCGTGCCGACGCTCGTGAAGCCCGCGACCCCCACGGGGTACCTCGCCGAGGCGTTCGTGCGCATTCTGGTCGAGTCGGGTCTGCTGCCCGACGGGTCGTTGCAGCTCGTCTCGGGCAGCGTGCCGACGCTCTTCGACCACCTGCGACTCGGCGACCTCGTGGGCTTCACCGGGTCGGCGTCGACCGCCGAGAAGCTGCGTGCGAACGACTCAGTGCAGACCGGCGGCGTGCGGTTCACCAGCGAGACCGACTCGATCAACGCGAGCGTGCTCGGCACCGACGCGGTCGACGGCACCCCCGAGTTCGACGCCTACGTGAAGCAGCTCGTCGTCGAGATGACCACGAAGGCGGGGCAGAAGTGCACCGCCATTCGCCGGGCGATCGTGCCCGAGGCATCCGTCGACGCCGTCATCGACGCGGTGCGCGCGCGCATCGCCGAACGCGTCGTCGTGGGCGACCCTCGTGCCGAGGGCGTGACGATGGGTCCGCTCGCGTCGACCGCGCAGCGCGACGAAGTGCTGCGCCAGGTCGGTCGCCTCGAGCAAGCCGGCGGGCAGTTGGTGATCGGGTCGACGGATGTCCCGGCCGTGACGCTCGCCGACGGCTCGACCGGCGCTGCCGCCGACGGCGCGTTCGTCGCACCCATGCTGTTGCGTTTCGCCGACGCCTCGAGTCCCGCCCTGCACGACGTCGAGGCGTTCGGCCCGGTCGCGTCGATCATCGGCTACGACTCGCTCGCCGATGCGACCGCGCTCGTCGCGCGCGGCGGTGGATCGCTCGTGACGAGCGTGGCGACGCACGACCCGTCGGTCGCCGTCGAGCTCGCGGCCGGCATCGCCGCCTTCAACGGCCGCGTGCTCTTCCTCGACCGCGACGACGCCCGCTCGTCGACCGGACACGGCTCGCCGCTGCCGAACCTCGTGCACGGCGGCCCGGGCCGAGCCGGCGGCGGAGAAGAGCTCGGCGGCATCCGCGCCGTGCTGCACCACATGCAACGCACCGCGGTGCAGGGGTCGCCCGAGATGCTCACCGCGCTCACCGGCGTGTGGCACGCGGGAGCGGCATCGCAGCCCGGTGGGGTGCACCCGTTCCGCAAGTCGCTCGCCGAGTTGCGGCTCGGCGACCAGGTGGTGTCGGCGTCACGCACGGTCACGCTCGACGACATCGAGACGTTCGCCGAGTTCACGGGCGACACGTTCTATGCCCACATGGACGAGGAGGCGGCCGCCGCGAACCCGTTCTTCCCCGGCCGGGTCGCACACGGCTACCTGCTCGTGTCGTGGGCAGCCGGGTTGTTCGTGGACGCCGCGCCCGGACCGGTGCTCGCGAACTACGGCCTCGAGAACCTGCGGTTCATCACGCCGGTCTCGCCGGGCGACTCCATTCGCGTGGAATTGACGGCGAAGCAGATCTCGCCGCGCGAGACCGACGAGTACGGCGAGGTGCGCTGGGACGCGGTGCTGAAGAACCAGAACGACGAGCTCGTGGCGACCTACGACGTGCTCACGCTGGTGGCGAAAGAGCAGGCGACGGCGTCGGTGTCGCCCTCGGTCGATTAGGGCCGGGCGAAACCGGACGCGTATCGAGGCCTGACACCCCGGCTACGCGGGCGACGCCGTGACGAGCCCGAGCCCGTCGGCCGCGTCGATCAGCCGTCGGTCGTATGCCCAGACTTCGTCGACGTCGAAGATGGTGGCGGAGGCGAGGTGGATCGCGTCAAGCGTGCGGAGCATCGGCGGCCCGATGCGGCGAGCGATGGATGCGACCTGTGCCGTAATCGGAATCTCGCCGACGCCTGAGAGGGCGACCTCGGTGAGTGCAGCGATCTCGGCGGGGGATTCACTGTCGAGGCGATTTCGCATTGCGCGAGACACTTCGATCCAGGCCAGCGTCGAAGAGACGAACTCATGGCCGGCGGCCAGTGCGGCCTGCATCGAATTGATGAACCGTATGGACTCCGCCTCGCGAACTGCGCGTTTGATCAATCCGCTGCTATCGACGTAGACGAGCATCAGATGCGGTCGTCTCGATCGAGCAGTTGCGACGTGGTCATCCCAGGCGGGAGCTCGAGGAGGCGATCAGCCACGGTGAACGGATGCCGCGGCGGCAGGATACCCGCCGGGCGGCGGCGCCCACCAGCAGGTGCTTCGTCACGAGCATTCGGCGGGCTGCCCTCGTGCTCGAGGAATGCGTCGAGCGCGCGTCGCAGGACCTCTTGCTGGCTGAGACCCGTGCGCGCCGAGTATTCCTGCAGCGCGGAAGCAGCATCTTCTCGGAGACGGAGATTTGTCGCCATGTTGTAAATGGTACCAGTCGGTACCGGATTGGTACACGCGCGTGCGCATGTTGAACGGCAACGCGAGCGCGGCCGGCAGGGAACGAAGACGTGGATCTCCCTCGAGGGAGATCTCGCCTTCACCGCCGCTCACTCGGGTTCTCATGTGAGCTTCTCCATGAACATCGAATCGCCCTCGGAATGGAAAGCTCAGGTTGAGCTGAGCATCGGTGCCGCCGAGGACCTTTCTGCCGGGATAGTGTGACAGGTTGAGCAGATGGGAAGCCACAGGATGAGCGCACTGACGGTCGATGTCGACAACTTCAAGCGGGTCGAGACCGACACGATGATCGAGCGGATGTTGCCGATCATCGGCGGTATCGGCGTGTTCCACCACGATCGAGCGCTCGCGCCCCTCGATGAGCAGCCGGTGATCCGGCAGAACCGCGACACGCTCTACTCGGTCGCCATCGTCGACCTCGGTTTGGGTCCGGTGACTCTTACGATCCCCGATGTCGGCGACCGCTACATCTCGGTCATGGTCATCAACCAGGACCACTACATCAACCGCGTCTTCCACCAGGCTGGCTCCTACGAGCTCACGACCGACGAGTTCGGAACGCAGTACCTGATCGTTGCCGCGCGAATTCTCTTCGACCCGAACCGCGACACCGACATCGCCGAGGTGCACGCCCTCCAAGACCGGATGACCCTCACCTCCCCGCGCGGGCAGGAGTTCTTCCACCCCGACTACGACCAGGAGAGCCACAAGCAGGTGCGCGACGCGCTGCTCGTGCTCGCCAAGACGATGGGCGGCTTCGCCGGCTGCTTCGGGTCGAAGGAGGACGTGGATCCGGTGCGTCACCTTGTCGGGACCGCGGCCGCCTGGGGCGGACTGCCCGATGCCGAGGCCTCGTACATCAACGTCGACCCCCAGCTGCCGATCGGCCGATATTCGATGACGTTCCGGGATGTACCGGCCGACGCGTTCTGGTCGGTGAGTGTCTACAACGCGGCCGGGTACTTCGAGCCCGGCCCTTCGGGCATCACGAACGTCAACTCCGTGTTCGCGACCGCCGATGCCGACGGGTCGACGACAGTGCACCTCGGCGACCATGACGACGACGTGCCGAACCGCATACCGCTTCCCGAGGGGTGGAATCTACTCATCCGCCTGTACCGGCCTCGACTCGAGGACCTGGCGTCATGGCAGGCGCCCGAGATCATCGCGGACTAACGAGCCATCTCGACCGTCGCGAGAGCCGGTCGGCGACCGCCCAGAGTTCCGGCCGAGCGCACGCTTGTCGTGTGCGAGTGTTGGTGCCCGCATACCTCGCCCCGTGAAGTTGCCCGCAGGGGCACGTCAAACGCAACAGACCTGTCAGTTGGGTATCCGAACGACCCCGCACGGAGGCGGATCAGCACGCCGACATCCTGGAGGGTGCTCGACGATTACGCAGAGACAATCCGCCGCTCCAAGGTGCACCGTTGTCCCACCTCCTCGGTCGCGCCCGATCACGGTGCGCCGGTGCGAGACCGCCGTCAGCCGCGCAGCGCGAGCACGAACGGCAGCACGTCGGTGGCCCCCGCAGCGCGCAGCGCACGGGCCGCAACCGTGAGGGTCCACCGGCTGTCGGCGAGGTCGTCGACGAGCAGGATCGGGCCGTCGGGCAGATCGAGACCATCGGCCGAGAATCGCCCCCACAGTCCGGCGAGGCGATAGGCGCTGTTGCCGCCCGGCTGCCCGCTCGGCCCGCCGTCGACCGTTGCGAGCGCCCCGAGGTACGGCAGCCGGCCCACGCCGGACAATCCGCGGGCGAGCGATTCGACGAGCATCGGCCGCGACCGCGACGGCACTGAGACGACTGCGACCGGACGTTCGGCCCACCCCCACTCGCCGAGCACCCGCACGCACGCGGCGAGCACGGCGGGCGGCACCGGGGCATCGGCGGCCCCGGGTGCGAAGATCTCACGCATGGCGTTGCCCCAGCCGAGGTCGGTGAGTCGTGCGAGCGCGCGGCCCTCGGCGGGTCGCTCGCCGGCGGGGATACGCCCCTTGACCCCCACGCCGAGGCGGTCGACGCCGGTCGGCCACTGCGCGCGCGGCTCGATCGGAACACCGACCCGGTCGAGGGCCCCCGCGGCCGTGGCGGCGGCCGACCCCGCGACATCCGTCGGGTACCAGGCGCCCGCGCAGTTGTCGCAGCGCCCGCAGGGAGTCGCCGTCTCGTCATCGAGCGAACGCTGCAGGAACTCCATGCGGCACCCGTCGGTGCGCTCGTAGTCGATCATGTGCTGCTGTTCGGCGACGCGTTCTGCCGCGATGCGTTCGTAGCGCTCGGCGTCGTAGAGCCACGGCTCGCCGGTCGCGACCCAGCCGCCCTGCACTCGCCGAACCGCTCCGTCGACGTCGAGCACCTTGAGCAGCAGCTCGAGCGGCGTGCGGCGGATGTCGACGAGGGCCTCGAGCGCCGGTGTCGACGTCGGGCGCTCGAGTTCGAGGGCGGCGATGACGCGCTCGGCGCGCTCGCGGTCGGGCATCGACGCAGTGGCGAAGTACCGCCAGATGTCGGGGTCTTCGGTTCCGGGCAGCAGCAGCACGTCGGCGTTCTCGGTGGCGCGGCCTGCGCGCCCCACCTGCTGGTAATAGGCGACCGGCGACGAGGGGGCGCCGAGGTGCAGCACGAAGCCGAGGTCGGGCTTGTCGAAGCCCATGCCGAGCGCGCTCGTCGCCACGAGCGCCTTGACCTCGTTGCGCTTGAGGCGCCCCTCGGACTCTTCGCGCTCTTCAGTCGGCGTCTGGCCGGTGTAGGCCCGCACGTCGTGCCCCGCTTCGCGCAGCAGCCGGGCGGTGTTCTCTGCCGCCGACACGGTCAGCGTGTAGATGATGCCCGAACCCGGCAGGTCGTCGAGATGGCTGAGCAGCCAGCCGAGCCGGGTCTTCGAGTCGGGCAGGCGCAGCACCCCGAGCCGCAGCGACGCACGCGCGAGCGGCCCGCGGATCGTCACCACGCCGCCGCCGTCGGCGCGCTCAGATGCCCCGCGGTCGCGATCGGATGCCTCGACACCGAGTTGCTCGGCAACGTCGGCCACCACCCTGCTGTTCGCCGTCGCGGTCGTCGCGAGCACCGGCACCCCCTGCGGCATGCGCGTGATGAGCTCGCGCAGCCGCCGGTAATCGGGGCGGAAGTCGTGGCCCCAGTCGCTGATGCAGTGCGCCTCGTCGACGACGAGCATGCCGATGCGGCGCACCAGCGCGGGCAACTGCTGCTCGCGGAACGACGGATTGTTGAGCCGCTCAGGAGATACGAGCAGCACATCGACCTCGTCGCGGTCGAGCCGCGCGAGCACGTCGGTCCACTCGTGCGCGTTCGTCGAGTTGATGGCCACCGCTCGCACGCCGGCACGCTCGGCGGCCGCGATCTGGTCGCGCATGAGCGCGAGCAGCGGCGACACGAGCACGGTCGGCCCCGCACCGTGCCGACGCAGCAGCAGCGTGGCCACGAAGTACACCGCCGACTTGCCCCACCCCGTTCGCTGCACCACGAGCGCGCGCCGCCTGCCGTCGACGAGCGCGGTGATCGCCTCGTACTGACCGTCGTGGAACTCGACGTCGTCGCGCCCCACGAGGTCGCGCAGCGCGGCGAGGGCGTCGGCGCGGGTGTCGGCGGTTGGCGCGGCGGAAGTCATGCCCTCACTCTGGCCCACACGACCGACAGACGGCTGGATGGGCGGGGTCTCGATACGGCGCTGGCGCGCCTACTCGACCGACGATGCCGTGTGCGCCTCCGAAGGTCGCTACTCGACCGACGACGCGGGCTCCCACCCGATGGCAGGCCCGACGTGCTCGGCGATCGAGGCGAGCAGGTGCGTGTTGTACTCGACGCCGAGCTGGTTCGGCACGGTCACGATCAGGGTGTCGGATGCCGCGACCGCGGCATCGTGCGCGAGCTCGGCCGCGATCGCATCGGGCTCGCCGATGTAGCTCTTGCCGAATCGCGCGAGCCCGCCGTCGAGGAATCCGACCTGGTCTTTCGTGTCGCCCACCATGCGCGGGCCGAAGATCTCGCGGTCGCGGTCGTTGACGAGCGGGATGACGCTGCGCGACACCGAGATGCGGGGCGTGCGCTCCCAACCGGCTTCGGCCCACGCGTCACGGTAGAGCTGGATCTGCTCGGCCTGCAGCTCGTCGAACGGCACGCCCGTGTCTTCGGTGAGCAGCGTCGAGCTCATCAGGTTCATGCCCTGTTGGGCCGTCCACTGCGCGGTCGCGCGAGTGCCGCTGCCCCACCAGATGCGGTCGGCGAGCCCGGGCGACTGCGGCTGGATCGGCAGGTTGCCGGTCGATCCCGTCATCTTCGGATCGGCGGGCGCGACGCCCGCGCCGGCAATGGCGGCACGGAACAGCTCGGTCTTGGCGCGTGCGAGGTCGGCGTCGGTCTGCCCCTCGGGTGGCACGAAGCCGAAGGTGTGCGCACCGTTGAGCGCGGGCTCGGGTGACCCGCGGCTCACGCCGAGCTGCAGCCGGCCCTCGCCGCCCGAGTGGGCGCTGATGAGGTCGGCCGCCGCGGCCTCTTCGGCCATGTAGAGCGGGTTCTCGTACCGCATGTCGATGACGCCCGTGCCGATCTCGATGCGGCTCGTGCGCGCCCCGATTGCGGCGAGCAGCGGGAACGGCGACGCGAGCTGCCGGGCGAAGTGGTGCACGCGGTAGAACGCGCCGTCGATGCCGAGCTCTTCTGCCGCGACCGCCAGTTCGATCGACTGCACGAGGGCGTCGCCGCCCGTGTTCGTCGCCGACTCGGGCGACGGATGCCAGTGGCCGAATGAGAGGAACCCGATGCGCTTCTTCATACGAAGTGCAGCAGCTTGGGACATCCGCTCATTCCCATCTCGAACGTTCGATTGATGCGGCGATTCCGCGCACGCGTCAGGCTCGACGCGACGAAAGGATCATGTCATGAATCGACTCTTCGCCGCCGCGTCGGCGTACCTCGTGCTCGGGCTCGGTGCCGGACTCTTCTACCGCGAGTTCACGAAGGCGAACGACTTTCCGGCGGGGGAGTTCACGCAGCTCGCGGTCGCGCACACGCACCTGCTGACGCTCGGGTTCCTCGTGCTGCTCATCGTGCTCGCGCTCGAGAAGGTCTTCACGCTGTCTGCGAGCCCGCTCTTCGGGTGGTTCTTCTGGGTCTACAACGCGGGGGTGGTGCTGACCTCGGCGATGATGGTCTGGCACGGCTCGCTGACCGTGCTCGGCGAGCAGGCGGGCGGCATGATCGCCGGTATCGCGGGCCTCGGACACATCGTCATCACCGCCGGGTTCGTACTGCTGATGCTGGCGCTGCGTGGTCGCATCACGGCGGCGAAGGTCGCGCAGTCGGCCGTGCCGGTGGCGGCATCCGAGGGCTGAGTCCAGCGGTATCGCGGGAATACGGCATCTGCCCGATGCCGTGGGGCTGCCTTAGCGAGGAGTCTCTCTGTCAGAGAGACGAACCGGAGCAGCCATGATGATCTCAGAATTCAGCTTCCCGCACCTGCAGGCGGCGCAGGACGCACGCCTGGCGCAGCAACTCGAGCGTCGTCGCGTCGCGCTCGAGCGGCGGGCCGAGCCGGTGCCGCGCCGTGCCGGGCGGCGCGCTGCGCTCTCGATCCGGGGTGCGAAGCCTGCATTGCGGTAAAGAATGTTAGAGGCTAACATTCTCGGGTGAGGAACAATGCCGCTGCAGTCTCCGTCATGCCGACGAAGCGCGAGCGCACTCAGGCCGCGCTCCTCGAGGCCGGCCTCGACCTGTTCGAGCGCCAGGGCTACGAGGCGACCACCGTGGCCGAGATCGCACGCGCCGCCGGCGTCACCGAGATGACGTTCTTCCGATACTTCGCCGCCAAGGAGCACCTTCTCCTCGACGACCCGTATGACCCGGTGCTGACTGCGGCGATCGCGCAACAGCCACGCGAGCTGGCGCCGTTCACGAGGGCCGCCCGTGGCATTCGCGCGGCCTGGCGGGCGCTGCCCGAACCCGCTACGCCGGTGATCCGGCGCCGAGTGCGCGTGGCCGCGCGCACGCCCGCGCTGCGTGGTGCCGTGTGGCGATCGACGGGCAACACCGAGCAGGCGATCATCGAGCAGCTCGTCGCTGACGGAGCAACGCTCGAGGTCGCGCGTGTCGCAGCGGCATCCGTGCTCGCGGCCCTCGTGGCGGGGCTCTTCACGTGGGCCGACGGCGAGCACCTGACACTCGCCGACGCGATCGAGCAGGCGCTCGATGTGATCGAGGTGGGCGCGTGACCTCGCACGAATGCACTCCGCCGCGGCTCGAGGGTCACGGGCTCGTCCGCCGATTCCGCGGCGGAGCCGGCCTTCGCGGCGTCGATCTCACCGTTTCAGCTGGCGAGATCCACGCGATCGTCGGCCTGAACGGCGCCGGCAAGACGACCCTCATGCGCGTGCTGCTCGGCATGCTCCGTGCCGATGAGGGCGAGGGGCGCGTCAACGGGGTCGGGCTGCGAGATGCGGATGCCGCGACGTGGGCCCGGGTCGGGCAGGTCGTCGAGCAACCGCTCGCCTATGCAGAACTCACCGCCCGCGGCAACCTCGAGATCGCCGCGCGGCTGCACGGAATCGAACCGGGCCGAGTCGCGGGCATCGTCGACCATGCGATCGAGGAGTTCGACCTCGGGCGCTATGCGCCGGTGCGCACGAGTCGGCTCTCACTCGGCAACCGCCAGCGTGTCGGCCTCGCGGCCGCCCTGCAGCATGGGCCGTCGGTGATCGTGCTCGACGAGCCGACGAACGCCCTCGATCCGGCCGGGGTGATCCTGCTGCGCGAATCGCTGCTTCGCCGCGCGGCAGCCGGTGCCGGCATCCTCGTCTCGAGCCACCACCTCGACGAGGTCGCACGCGTGGCCGACCGCATCACGGTGATCAACGACGGCCGTGCGATCGGCTCGCTCGACCCCGGCGGTCTCGATCTCGAACGCGCCTTCTTCGACCTCGTGCTCACTGACGACGAGGCGCGGAGGTCAGCGTGACCGCCGCCACTCCGACGAGCAGCGCCGCGGCGCCGCACGGCCTGCTGCGCGCCGCCATCGCCGTCGAAGCGCGCAAGGCGTGGTCGTCGCACGTGATGCTGTGGACCACCGTGCTGCTCGTCGTCGGCGTCGGCGCCCTGGCGCTGGGGATTCTCGCCGCCGTGGCATCCGGTGAGGCCCAGGTGATCGCCAAGCTCGGGCCGCTCGCGGGCGTCGGCGGCTGGGCCGGCCTCGTCGGCATCGTGGTGCAGGTCACCGCCGCCGGCGGGCTCGGTGCGTTCGGCATCGCCCTCAGCTGGATGTTCGGCCGCGAGTTCGCCGACGGCACCGTCGCCGCGCTGTTCGCGCTGCCGGTGCCGCGTGCGGCGATCGCCCTCGGCAAGCTGATCGTCTACGTGATCTGGGCCATCGCTGTCGCCGCGCTGCTCACGGTCGTCGTCGGCGGAGTGGGGCTCGTGCTGGGGTACGGCGCGACCGATGCGGCGGGGTTGCGCGAACTCGCCCGCCTGCCGGTGCTCGTGGTGCTCACGGCGCTGATCGCCGTGCCCGCCGCGTGGGCGGCGACCCTCGGGCGTGGCCTGCTTCCCGGTGTCGCCACGACGATCGGCATCATCGTGGTCGCGCAGGTGCTGGCCATCGCCGACGTCGGCGCGTGGGTGCCGATCGTCGCGCCGGCACTCTGGGCGATCGCGCCCGACTCGGTGCCGGCCGCGGCACTGCTCACCGTGCCGTCGGTTCCGCTGGTGTTCGGCGCGCTCTGCGGGGTGGCATGGGCGCGGCTGCAACTCGACCGGTGAAGGGTCTCGCCCGGTCTAGGTGGCGCGCACGGCGTCAGCCGAGCAGCTGCTGCACCCGGTTCGACGTCGGCATGCGCAGCCCGTCGAGGGCGACCGCGATGACGTCGTCGGCCAGCCGATCGGCGTCTTCCTTGCCGCCGGGGCGATACCACTCGACGATCGAGTTGATCATGCCGAAGGTGAGGCGCGACACGACGCTCGCATCGATGTCGCTGCGCAGCGACCCCTCGGCCTGGGCCTCGGAGACGAGCGACGTGACCTCCTTGTCGAAGGCCCGACGTCGGGCGACGGCGCGGCGCTCGACCTCGGTGTTGCCGCGCA
This sequence comes from Agromyces neolithicus, assembly GCF_039529735.1. NCBI lineage: Bacteria > Bacillati > Actinomycetota > Actinomycetes > Micrococcales > Microbacteriaceae > Agromyces > Agromyces neolithicus. The sequence goes on along the minus strand of NZ_BAAANJ010000001.1, from coordinate 57,733 downwards.
CGCGCAGCAGCAGGGTCACGTACGCGAGCTTGTCGACGAGCACGTGCACGGCGCCGCGGAGCACGAGGTCGAGCCGGTCGGCCGCACGGCCGCGCACGGCACCGGTCTGCTCGAGCACGCCCTCGAGGGCTCCCAGCGCCTCGTCGAGCGCGCGCTCGAGGATCTCGTCCTTCGAGGCGAAGTGGTGGTAGATCGCCGACTTCGAGAGTCCGAGCCGGTCGGCGAGCACGCCCATCGACGTCGCGTCATAGCCGTACTGGTTGAACGCGGCGACGGCCACGTCGAGGATCCCCTGCTGGTCATAGCCGGGACGGCCTCTTCGCATCGTTCCGTTGTCAGGCATCGGGCTCAGTCTCGCACCTGGGGGCCGCGGGATCGGATCACTGATTCCGCAGGTCGTAGACCCGCTTGTACTTGCCCTCGCTGCGCGGGAGCGTGCCCGGCTCCTCGAGCTTCACGGCGACGGATGACCCGATGAACTGCTTGATGCGCTCGGCGAGCACGACCGTCGCGGCCTCGCACGTCGCGACCGACAGGTCGGGGTGACGTTCGATGCGTACGGTCATCTCGTCCATCGTGCCCGTGCGGGTCAGCTCGAGGATGAAGTGCGGCGTGAGCTGCTCGATGCCCAGCACGAGCTCTTCGATCTGCGTCGGGAAGAGGTTGACGCCGCGCAGGATGATCATGTCGTCGTTGCGGCCGGTGATCTTCTCGATGCGGCGCATGGCGGGGCGGGCTGTGCCGGGCAGCAGCCGGGTGAGGTCGCGGGTGCGGTACCGGATCACTGGGAACGCCTCTTTCGTGAGCGACGTGAACACCAGCTCGCCCATGGTGCCGTCGGGCACGCGCTCGAGCGTGTCGCCGTCGACGATCTCGGGCAGGAAGTGGTCCTCCCAGATGTGCGGGCCGTCCTTCGTCTCGATGCATTCGTTGCCGACGCCGGGCCCCATGACCTCGCTGAGCCCGTAGATGTCGAGCGCGTCGATGCCGAGGCGGTGCTCGAGCTCGTGGCGCATCTCATTCGTCCACGGTTCGGCGCCGAGCACGCCGACCTTGAGGCTCGTCGAGCGGGGGTCGATGCCGGCATCCACCATCGCGTCGGCGATCGTGAGCAGGTAACTGGGCGTGCAGAGGATGGCGTCGGGCTCGAAGTCGCGGATCAGCTGCACCTGGCGTGCGGTCTGCCCGCCTGACATCGGGATGACGGTCGCGCCGAGCTTCTCGATGCCGCCGTGCGCGCCGAGGCCGCCGGTGAACAGGCCGTAGCCGTAGGCGTTGTGCACCTTCATGCCGGGCCGGATGCCGCTCGCCCGCAGCGACCGGGCGATCAGCGTCGCCCAGTGGTCGAGGTCGCCCTTCGTGTAGCCGACCACGGTCGGCCGCCCGGTCGTGCCCGACGAGGCGTGGATGCGCGCGACCCGCTGCATCGGCACGGCGAACATGCCGAAGGGGTAGGTCTGCCGCAGGTCTTCTTTCGTCGTGAACGGCAGCTTCGCGATGTCGTCGAGCGAACGGATGTCGCTCGGGTGCACTCCCGCGTCGTCGAACTTGGTCGTGTACAGCGGCACGTTCTCGTAGGCGTGCCGCACGGTGTGCTGGAGGCGCTCGAGCTGCAGCGCCTCGAGCTCGGCGCGCGACATCCGCTCTTCGGGGTCGAGCTCTTCGGGGGTGGGCGGCGTGAGGCCGGAGACGCTGGCACGGGAGGTGGTCGTCGTCGACACGGTGTGCTCCTCGAGGTCGGGTGGGCCCGTCGGGTCTCGATACGCTCGCTGCGCTCGCTCCTCGACCGGCGGGGGTGTCAGAAGGTGCGGTTGGTGGAGATCGACCGGCCGCGGAACTCGGCGACCGTGTCGCCGTGGTCGTCGACGACCGTGACGTCGTAGAGGCCCGTGCGGCCGCTCTTCGCGCGTCGCACCGCCGTCGCGGTGAGGGTCTGCCCGGCCACGGTGGACTTCAGGAACGTGATGTCGGCGCCGGCGGCGACGGTGACGTTGTTGTCTTCGTTGCACGCGATCGCGAACGCGGTGTCGGCCAGCGTGAACACGAGGCCGCCGTGCGTGATGTGGAAGCCGTTCGTCATGTCGTCGCGCACGAGCATCGAGACGACCGCGTGGCCCGGGTCGTCGCGCTCGACGACCATGCCGAGTGCGGCCGAGGCCAGGTCGCGATCCATCATGGCGCGGTTCACGCGCTGCGCCGCGTCGGTCGAGGCGTCGTCGGTCGCGGCTCGTGTCGCGGCATCGGTCGCGGCATCCGTCATCTGGAGCTCCTCATCGAGTTCGCGCGCCGTTGCTGCGACGCTCAGGATGACTATATACTAACTGAACGATCGGTTAGTAATGTTGGATCGCGCTGCAGATTGCAGTGCGCCCGCAGGCCGCGAACACACAGGAGTCGACGATGACCTCTCCCGCAGACCTCAGCGCGGTCGAGAACGAACGAGCGCAGGCGCTCTTCGACGACCTCATCGCGAAGGACTCGCGCATCGAGCCCCGCGACTGGATGCCCGATGCCTACCGCAAGACGCTGATCCGGCAGATCAGCCAGCACGCGCACTCCGAGATCATCGGCATGCAGCCCGAGTCGAACTGGATCACCCGGGCGCCGAGCCTCAAGCGCAAGGCCATCCTCATGGCGAAGGTGCAAGACGAGGCCGGCCACGGGCTCTACCTCTACTCGGCGGCGCAGACCCTCGGCATCTCGCGTGAAGAGATGATGGACCAGCTGATCACCGGTCGCGCGCGCTACTCGTCGATCTTCAACTACACGACGCCCACCTGGGCCGACATGGGTGCCATCGGCTGGCTCGTCGACGGCGCCGCGATCTGCAACCAGGTGCCGCTCTGCCGCGCGTCGTACGGGCCCTACGGCCGCGCGATGGTGCGCATCTGCAAAGAGGAGTCGTTCCACCAGCGTCAGGGCTTCGAGATCCTGCTCGAGCTCATGCAGGGCAGCGAGGCGCAGCGCGAGATGGCGCAAGACGCCGTGAATCGCTGGTACTGGCCCTCGCTCATGATGTTCGGGCCGCCCGACGACGAGTCGCCGAACTCGGCGCAGTCGATGGCGTGGAACATCAAGCGATTCTCGAACGACGAGCTGCGCCAGCGCTTCGTCGGCATGCTCGTGCCGCAGGCCGAGGTGCTCGGCGTGACCCTGCCCGACCCGAATCTTCGGTACGACGAGCAGACCAAGCAGTACGACATGAGCGAGATCGACTGGACCGAGTTCAACGAGGTGCTCGCCGGGCGGGGTCCCGCGAACGCCGAGCGCATCCGCCGTCGGCGCGACGCCCACGAAGAGGGCGCCTGGGTGCGCGAGGCCGCCGCCGAATACGCCCGCAAGCAGTCCGAACGCGAGTTCGCGGCATCCGGGGCGGTGGCGTGATGTCGACCCCCGGCGAGATGGGCACCGAGTCCTGGCCCCTGTGGGAGGTCTTCGTGCGTGCCAACCGCGGCCTCAGCCACGTGCACGTCGGGTCGCTGCACGCACCCGACTCCGACATGGCGGTGCGCAACGCCCGCGACCTGTACACGCGGCGCAACGAGGGCGTGTCGATCTGGGTGGTGCCCGCCGACGCGATCACCACGAGCGACCCCGATGCCAAGGGCGCGTTCTTCGAGAGCCCCGCGGGCAAGAACTACCGCCACGCGGTGTACTACACGAAGAGCGAGGGGGTGAAGCACCTGTGAGCGCCGACCTCGATCCGCACGGCGACGCCCACGGCGATGTCACCGTCGACCAGCTCGCGCTCGCCGACGAGCTCGCGGGCGTGGGCGCCGGCGGCGCGGGTGCGGTCGCATCGACGGATGTCGCGGAGTACGCCCTTCGGCTCGGCGACGACTCGCTCGTGCTCGCGCAGCAGCTCGGCATGTGGATCGCCAGGGCCCCCGAACTCGAAGAGGATGTCGCGCTCGGCAACATCGCCCTCGACCTCATCGGGCACGCCCGCTCGCTGCTGCACTACGCCGGAACCGCGACGGGCCGCAGCGAAGACGACCTCGCCTACTGGCGCGATGAGCCCGAGTGGCGCAACGCCTGGCTCTTCGAGCAGCCCAACGGCGACTTCGCGCACACCATCGCCCGCCAGTTCTTCGTCGCTGCCTACCTGTACGAGCTCTACGGCGACCTCAGCGCGTCGACCGACCCGACACTCGCCGCCATCGCCGCGAAGTCGGTGAAAGAGGTCGACTACCACCGCGACCACGCCATCCAATGGGTGCTGCGCCTCGCGGGCGGCACCGACGAGTCGAGACGCCGCATGATCACGGCGGTCGCCGACACCTGGCCGTACGTCGACGAGCTGTTCGTCGACGACGAGCTCGTCGAGCGGCTCGCGAACGACGGCGTCGCGGTGCTGCCGTCGAGCCTGCGTGGCGCGTTCGACGCCGCGATCGACGCGGTGCTCGCCGAGGCCGAGCTCGAGCTGCCCACCGGTCGCACCGCGTTCACCGCGTCGGGTGGCGGCCGATTCGGTCGCCACACCGAGCACCTCGGACCGCTGCTCGCCGAGATGCAGGTGCTCGCCCGCCAGCACCCGGGGGCATCATGGTGACCGCGGTGGCCGGTCGAGCGGTGGATCGAGTAGGCGCGCCAGCGCCGTATCGAGATCTCGCGAGCGCCAGTGAGCGTATCGAGACCCTCGCAGGTGGCCTCGATACGCGTCCTCCTTCGTCGGTCGCTACTCGACCGGCGGAGCACGTCGCCCGGCCGCTGCCGAGCGACCCGGCGGCCGCGCGCGCGTGGGACGTCGCCGCGACCGTGACCGATCCCGAGATCCCGGTGCTGACGATCGAAGACCTCGGCGTGCTGCGCTCGGTCGAGATCGCCGACGACGGCGCCGTGCGCGTGCAGCTGACGCCCACGTACAGCGGATGTCCCGCGATGGACGCGATGCGCGACGACGTGGTGCTCGCGCTCACGCACGCGGGTTACGACGACGTGCGCGTCGATCTCGTGCTCGCCCCGGCGTGGACCACCGACTGGATGAGCGACGAGGGCAAGCAGAAGCTGCGCAGGTACGGCATCCAGGCGCCCTCGGGCAATGCGGCCGTGCGCGGCTCGGGGCCGATCCGGCTGCAACTCGCGGTGAAGTGCCCTCGCTGCGACTCGCTCAACACGCGCGAACTCGCCCGCTTCGGATCGACGTCGTGCAAGGCGCTCTACGAATGCCGCGACTGCCTCGAGCCGTTCGACTACTTCAAGGTGCTCTGATGGCGGCCAAGAACCTCGGCTCGTCCTCCGCCGGTCGAGTAGGCGCGCCAGCGCCGTATCGAGACCTCGGGTCGGGTCTCGATACGCCTCCTTCGTCGGCTACTCGACCGGCGGCTCCCCAACCCACGGATGCCTCGGTCGCCGAGGCGTTCCTCGCCTCGACCGTCGGCGGCGAACACGTCGCCAAGCGGCACCGCGCCCGCTTCCACCCGCTCGAGGTCTCAGAGGTGCGGCCGCTCACCGCCGACGCCGTCGAGGTGACCTTCGCGGTGCCCGACGCCCTCGCCGACGACTACACCTACCTGCCCGGCCAGTACGTCGCGCTGCGCACCGAACTCGAGGGCCACGAGCGTCGCCGCAGCTACTCGATCTGCCGGCCGCCCGAGCGTGGCAGCCTCTCGGTCGCGATCAAGCGCGACCTGGGCGGCGTGTTCTCGACGTGGGCGAACACCGAGCTGAAGGCCGGCGACACGCTCGATGTGATGAGCCCGCAGGGCACGTTCACGTCGACACTCGACGCGCTCGACGGCAAGCACATCGTCGGCATCGCCGCGGGCTCGGGCATCACCCCGCTCATGGCGTTGGCGCACACGGTGCTGGCGCGGTCCGCGACATCCGAATTCGAGCTCGTCTACACGAACCGGTCGACGCTCGACGTGATGTTCCTCGAGGAGCTCGCCGACCTGAAGGACCGCTACCCGTCGCGGCTCGCCGTGCACCACGTGCTCTCGCGCGAGCAGCGCACGGCGCCGCTGCTGTCGGGGCGCATCGACGCGCCGAAGCTCGAGACGATGCTCGACCTGCTCATCCGGCCCGAGACGGTCGACGAGTGGTTCCTCTGCGGACCGTTCGAGCTCGTGCAGCTCAGCCGCGACACGCTCGCGGCGAAGGGCGTCGACCCCGCGCACGTGCGCTACGAGCTGTTCACGACCGACGCCGACCGCGTCGAGCCGCGCCATGGGCGGCCCGTCGTGGTCGAGCGGGGCGAGCCGACGGTGGCGATCGAGTTCACACTCGACGGGCAGTCGTCGACGGTCGAGAGCCCGCTGTCGGCGAACGAGTCGATCCTGAACGCGGCGCTGCGCATCCGTCCCGACGTGCCCTTCGCGTGCGCCGGCGGCGTCTGCGGCACCTGCCGGGCGCGGGTCATCGAGGGCAGCGTGGCGATGACCGAGAACTACGCGCTCGAGCCCGACGAGCTCGAGCGCGGATACGTGCTCACGTGCCAGTCGCACCCCAAGTCCGACCGCGTCGTGGTCGACTACGACGTGTAGCCCACCCGCCCCCGCCCGCCCCATCCGTTCCATCCATCGTTCCGGGGGTGCATTCCCGCAAGAATTGCCCCAGAAGGGGCATCCGAGTTGCGGATTTGCACCCCCGGAACGGAAAACAAAGAGGAGCAAGCATGATCGAGCTGACAGTGCACGACGGCGTCGCCGAGGTCGTGCTGAATGCGCCCGAGAAGCTCAACGCGCTCGACCCCGCGGCGCTCGCCGAGTTGAGCGACGCGTATGTCGAGGCCGAACGGATGACCCGGGCCGGCGAAATACGTGCGCTCGTGCTGCGCGGCGAGGGGCGCGCATTCTGCGCGGGCCGCGACATCTCGGGCGTCGACCCGCGTGACGACGACGTGCTCGGCTACCTCGGCGGCATCGTCGAGCCGCTGCTGCGCCGAATGTCGGAGTTCCCGGCGCCGACGTTCGCGGTCGCGCACGGCGCGTGCCTCGGCGTCGGCCTCGGGCTGCTCATCGCGAGCGACATCGTGTACGTCGCCGACACGGCCAAGATCGGCTCGCCGTTCGCGAACCTCGGCGCGACGCTCGACTCGGGCGGGCACGCGCTGTTCGTCGAGCGCCTCGGCGCGCACCGCACCATGGACCTCATCGTCACCGGCCGGCTGATGTCGGGCGCCGAGGCCGTGGCCGCCGGACTCTTCTCACAGGCCTTCCCCGCCGACGAGGTCACCGAGGCCACCCGCACCGCGGCCCGCGCCGCGGCCAACGGCGCGACCCAGGCGTTCGTCGCATCGAAGCGCCTCGTCGCCGCCCTGCGCGACGACCGCCTCGGGCTCTGGGCGTCGATGGCTGACGAGAACCGCGCGCAGGCTGCGCTCTGCGACACCGATGACTATCGCGAGGGCTTCGCCGCGTTCCAGCAGAAGCGCAAGCCGGTGTTCACGGGCCGCGGCTGACCGCGTCGACACGGCCCCAACCGCTGCCGAGTCACCCGAAAGAGTCGCCCCGAGCCGGACAGCGCGACCGTTCGGGGTGACTCGGCGTGGGCTACGCGCGCGGTTGCTCGTGCTGGGCGATGTCGTCGCCGAGGTCGTCCTCGATGAGCAGGTCGAACCGCACGTGGTCGCTGCGGTACGCGGCGCGGCCGATCATGTGCGCCGTCATCGGCTGGGTGAGCAGCTGGAACGTCAGCACGAGCACCGCCGTCGACAGCACGCCCCACGTCGGCACCTGCAGCACGATCGCGAGCAGCACGGTGGCGAGCCCGAGCACCTGCGGCTTCGTCGCGGCATGCAGTCGGGTGAGCACGTCGGGGAACCGTACGATGCCGATGCCGGCGGCCATCGAGAGGAAGGCGCTGATCAGGATCAGCAGCCCGGCGGCGATCTCGGCGGCGCTCATCGTCGGCCCCCCGCTCGAGCGAGCAGTGTGATCGGCGCGATCTCGGCGGCGGTCACGAGGCATCCTGCTTCGCCATGAACCGCGCGATCGCGATCGAGCCGACGATGGCGAACATCGCGAGCACGAGCAACACCACGAGCGTGTCGGTGTGCTTGTTGATCGCCATCTCGGCGCCGAGCGCGCACATCGAGATCGCGAGCAGCACGTCGGTGGCGAGCGCCCGATCGAGGATCGTCGGCCCCCGAATGATGCGAGAGACCGCGGCGATGGCGCCGATGCCGAACATGACGGCGGCGATGATGCCGACGACGGTGAGGAAGGTCACGATGCGCCTCCGTTCTGTGACGGGCCGTCGGATGTCCCGGGGTCGCGGCCGTGAGGTCTCGATACGTGCTTCGTGCCGCTGAGCCGGCGAGCGCGCCGCTCGGCACGCACGACCTCGGCCTGCTCACGTGTGCCGATGGCGAGCACGATGCGCTCTTCGGTGCCGAGCACGTGGCGGTAGGTGCGGTCGATGTCTGACTGGGTGCGGGTGCCGAGCGCGTGCAGGTAGAGCAGCCCGCGTTCGCGGTCGATGTCGACGACGACGGTGCCCGGCACGACCGAGGTCGCCTCGGCGGTGAGGGTGGTCACGAGGTCGGAGCGTGTGTGCAGCTGCACGGCGATGATCGAGTTCACGGGCTTCCACCACGGCCAGAGCGAGAACGCCGCGACCTGCAGCGACGCGACCGTGACGTCGTACATCATGCGCAGGCCGAGCAGCAGCCCACGCCACGGGTTGAAGCGGCCGCTGAGCAGCACGGGCGGCAGGTACAGCGCTCGCGTCACGCCGACGGCGAGCAGCACGCCGGTGACGACGGTGAGCACATCGATGTGGTCCCAGAGCAGCAGCCACAGCACGAGCAGCCCGACGAGCAGCGGCAGTTGCCGCCACACCGACCGCCAGCGCGAGACGTCGCGCGTCGCCTCGCTCATTGCACACCCCCGGGGAAGACGAGCGAGACGTAGATCGACGGGTCACCGAGTCCCTCGGCGGCACGGCCCGCGAGGTCGAACAGGGGTCCGGCGAAGACCGTGAGGCTCACGGTGACGATCACGAGCGTGGCCGTCGCCACGATCATGAGCACGGGCGTCGTGCGAGTGGCCGTGACCGTGACGCCCTCGGGCGCCTCGAGCACCGATTCGAGCAGCACCGACTCGTAGCCCTCGAGCTCGTCGCGGCGGCGCCAGAAGGCCATGTTCCAGAACCGGGTGAGCGCGTACAACGTGACGAGCGACGTCGCCGCGCCCGCCGCGATGACGACCCAGATGAGCCACGCAGGCCCGGATGGGGCATCCGCCGCCGTGCCCTGCGCCCCGGCGACGAACAGCCCCACCTTGCCGAGGAACCCCGAGAACGGTGGAATGCCGCCGAGGTTCAGCGCGGGGATGAAGAACAGCACGGCGAGCAACGGCGACGCCTTGAGCAGTCCCGCGAGCCGGTTGATCGAGGTCGCCCCGCCGAATCGCTCGATGAGCCCGGTGGTGAGGAACAGCGTCGTCTGCACCGTGATGTGGTGCACGACGTAGTAGATGGTCGCAGTGAGCCCCAGCACACTCGCGAGCCCGATGCCGAAGATCATGTAGCCGATGTGGCTCACCAGGGTGAACGAGAGCAGTCGCTTGATGTCGGCCTGCGTCAGCGCGCCGAGGATGCCGATGAGCATCGTGAGCCCGCCGATCACGAGGAACAGCCCCGACAGGTCGCTCGCGCTGAAGATCGACGTCTCGGTGCGGATGATCGAGTACACGCCGACCTTCGTGAGCAGGCCCGCGAACACGGCGGTCACCGGCGCGGGCGCGGTGGGGTAGGAGTCGGGCAGCCAGAACGACAGCGGGAACACCGCCGCCTTGATGCCGAACGCCATGAGCAGCAGCAGGTGCAGAATCAGCTGCACGTCGTCGGGCAGCTCGGCGAGGCGCACCGACAGCTGGGCGATGTTCGCCGTGCCCGTGGCGCCGTAGATGAGCGCGATCGCCGAGAGGAAGAACAGCGACGACACGAGGCTCGTGATGATGTAGGTGACGCCGGCGCGGATGCGCTCGCCGGTGCCGCCGAGGGTGAGCAGCACGTAGCTCGCGGCGAGCAGGATCTCGAAGCCGACGTAGAGGTTGAACAGGTCGCCCGCGATGAACGCGTTGAACACGCCCGCCGACAGGATCAGGTACGAGGGGTGGAAGATCGAAACCGGCGTCTCGCGGTGCTGGTCGGCGATGCCCTGGCCCACCGAGTACACGAGCACGACGACGAGCATGATCGCCGAGATCAGCAGCATGATCGCCGACAACCGGTCGACGACGAGGGTGATGCCCCACGGGGCATCCCACCCGCCGACGTAGACGACGGCCGGCCCGGTCGTGTCGACCATGACGAGCAGCACGGCCGCGATGGCGGTGACCGCGGTGAGCACGCCGACCGCGACGGCGATCTGGGCGCGGCGGTGCCGACCGAGCACGAGCGTCGTCGCGGCGCCGAGCAGCGGCAGCAGCACGACGAGGGGCACGAGTGAGGCGGTCATCGGTTCGCCCCCTCATCCGGTGATCGAGTAGCGCCCGACGAAGGAGGACGCGTATCGAGATCATCACGCGAGGATGCCTCGCGCTCGAGCTCTTCGTCGAAGTCGAACTCCTCGTCGCTCGCATCGATGATCGATTGGATCGCCGCGTCGTCGGCCGCGGACGAGCGGATGAGGTCGGCCGCCTCTTCGGCGTCTTCGACGAGTTCGGTCTCGTCGTCGACGAGGTCGCCCTTGGGGCCGAGGCGGGCCAGCCACCATGAGCGGTAGATGAGGGCGAGCATGAACGCGGTGATGCCGAGGTTGATGACGATCGCGGTGAGCACGAACGCCTGCGGCAATGGGTCGGAGATCTCGGTCTCGTCGACGCCGGGGGAGAGGATCGGCGCGAGGCCGGGGGCGCCGCTCATGAGGTAGATGAGGATGTTCACGGCGTTGCCGACGAGCAGGAACCCGATGAGCACGCGGGTGAGGCTGCGTTCGAGCATCACCGAGATGCCGGCGCCGAAGAGCACAGCCATGAGCACGACGAGGGTCAGCGAGGCGGTCATGCGCGCACCTCGCCTTCGGTCGGTCGAGTAGCGCCCGACGAAGGAGGACGCGTATCGAGACCCGCTGCGGTGGTCTCGATACGCTCCTCGGGCGCTAGATCTCGATATGGCGCTGGCGCGCCTACTCGATCCGACGCTCGACCGGCGGGTTCCTCTTCGGACTCCTCCTGGTGGCGGTCGACCTCGGCGCCGAGCGAACGCAGGATGTCGAGCACGAGGCTGACGACCACGAGGTACACCCCGATGTCGAAGAGCGTCGAGGTGCCGATCGAGAGGTGTCCGAGCACGGCGACGTCGGCCTCGAACCAGGTCGACTGGAACACCGTGGCGCCGAACACGAGCGGCATCGCGGCAGTGCCGGCGGCGAGCAGCAGGCCCGTGCCGAGCAGCCGTCCGGCGTCGACCGGCGCGGCCTCGCCGAGCTCGTAGCGACCCCCGGCGAGGTAGCGCGCGACGAGTGCGAGCCCCGCGAGCAGGCCGCCGGCGAAGCCGCCGCCGGGCGCGTTGTGCCCGACGAACAGCAGGTAGACCGACACGATGATCGCGGGGTGGAAGAGCAGCCGCACCAGCACTTCGATGAGGATCGACCGGTTGCGCGGCGACAGGGTGCGGCCGGCGAGCAGCCACGTCTGGCGGGTCTCGTGCGCTTCGGCCGCCTCGTCGGTCTCGTCGTCGACGTCGGCGAGCCTCGGGCGGGCCGCGCGCATGCTCGACGCGAGTTCGGGCACGGGCTGCAGGCGGTTGCGCCGGTCGGGCGACGCGTCGAGGCGAGGTGCGCCGCCGGTGCGGCCCGACACGAAGATGAGGCTCGCGACGCCGGTGGCGACGGCGACGAGCACCGAGATCTCACCGAGCGTGTCCCAGGCGCGGATGTCGACGAGCATGACGTTCACGATGTTCGTGCCGTGCGCCTCGATCGCGAGCGCGGGCAGCCCCTCGGCGATGGTCGGCTCGATGCGGGCACCGAGTGCCACGAGGCCGATGACGCCCATGACGAGGCCCGCCAGCAGGCCGATGACGACACGGTTCACGCGTCCGAGGGCAGTGGGGTGCGCTGCGCTCTGCTTGGGCAGGCGACGCAGCACGAGCACGAACACGACGAGGGTGAGGGTCTCGACGAGAGCCTGGGTGAGGGCGAGGTCTGGGGCGCCCGACATTCCGAACAGCAGCACGAGCCCGTAGCCGGTGACGCTCACGAGCAGCACCGACGTCACCCGTCGTCGAACGATGGCGGCCACGATCGCCGCGACGATCATGACCAGCGCGACGAACGGCTGCGCCGGATCATCCCAGAGCCGCACTGCATCGGGCCATGTCTGGTTCATAAGCGCCGCGCTGCCGAGCCCGCCGATGAAGACGGCGATGATGATCGCGAGATAGCCGGTGAGACCGCGCACCTGGAACGCCGTCGTGACCCACGCCGCGATGCGATCGACGACCGAGACGATGCCGAGGTACCCGCGTGCTGCATCGAGGGTCGGCGGCATCGCCGCCTGCATGCGTGCGACGCGCTGGCGCCCCCAGACGAGCACCGCCGCGATCGCGAACACCGCCGCCGACAGGGCGAGGGCGGGTTCGAGCCCGTGCCAGAGCGCCAGGTGGTACTGCTCGGAGCCGGGCAGGGAGTCGGCGTAGGCGGCGAGCAGCGGTTCGATGAACGGCACCGTGAACGCGAACACGACGCTCGCCGCCGAGAGCAGCGCCGGCGCGGTCGCGATGAGCGCGCCCTCGCGGTGCAGCGGCGTGGGCGCGACATCGGCTCGCGTGAAGAACGCGCCCCACAGGAAACGCGCACTGTACGCGACCGTGAGCACCGAGCCGAGGAACGCCGCGGCGAGGGCGACCCAGCCCCAGCCGTCACCCGTGACCGCTGCCTCGAGCTCGGCGGTGAACACCGCCTCTTTCGCGACGAATCCGAGCAGCGGCGGCAGCCCCGCCATCGATCCGGCGGCGACGAACGCGATCGTCGCGACGACCGGCATGCGACGGCCGAGACCCGAGAGCTTGCGCCAATCGCGGGTGCCCGCCGCGTGGTCGATGATGCCGACGACGAGGAACAGCGCCGCTTTGAAGATCGCGTGCGCGAGCAGCAGCGCGACGCCCGCGAGCGCCGCGTCGCGCGTGCCGAACCCGGTGACCATGACGAGGAAGCCGAGCTGGCTGACCGTGCCGTACGCGAGCAGCAGCTTGAGATCGTACTGCCGCAGCGCGCGCCAGCCGCCGACGAGCATGGTGAATGCGCCGAGGCCGATGACGATCGGATGCCACACCTCGAGTTCGGCGTAGCCGGGGGCGAGACGCGCAACGAGGTAGACACCGGCCTTCACCATGGCGGCGGCGTGCAGGTAGGCGCTCACGGGTGTCGGCGCGGCCATGGCAGCCGGCAACCAGAAGTGGAACGGCACGAGAGCGCTCTTCGACACCGCCCCGATGAGGATGAGGGCGATCGCCCACTCGCCCGCCGCACCGGTGACCGGGTTCGCGATGAGCTCGGCGAGCGACGTCGTGCCGCCCGCGACGGTGAGGATGACGAGGCCGATGAGCATCGCGAGCCCGCCGAAGGTGGTCACCGTGAGGGCTTGCAGCGCGGCACCGCGGCTCTCTTTGCGGCCCGTGTAGTGGCCGATGAGCAGGTACGACAGCACGCTCGTGGCTTCCCAGAACGTGAACATGATGTAGACGTCGTCGGCGGTGACGAGTCCGAACATGACGCCCGCGAAGGCGAGCAGCAGTGCGGCGAAGCGACCGAGCGCCGGCTCGTCGTCGCTGAAGTAGCGCATGCAGTAGAGCAGCACGAGGGCGCCGATGCCGGTGACGATGAGCGAGAGCAGCAGGGCGAGCGCGTCGAGCCGGAAGCTCAGGGCGATGTCGAGGGCGGGGATCCACGGCACGGTTTCGACGACGGGTGTGCCCGCGAGCACGCCCGGCACCCACGTGAGCAGCAGCACGAACACCGCGGCGGGCAGCAGTGCGATGACGGCGAAGACCCGGCGGCCGAGCAGCCTCGTGGCGTATGGGGTGACGAGGGCGAGAACCGCGAACGCAGCGAGGCTGGCGATCATTCAGCCTCCCAGCGGTCGCACTCGTTTCGTATCGATATTCTATCGGGGAGGGTTGTGGCTCTTAGTCCACTTTATGAAATCTCGATAAATCGGCCCAAGACTCCTAAACTCGCCAGCATGGACCGCATCAGCAACCCGTACACGCCGAACGCGGGCGCCGCGCCCGAGGTCGTCGTCGGCAGGGACGACCTGATCGAGGCGTTCACCGTGCTGCTGGGCCGGCTCGAACGACATCGCTCCGAGCAGTCGATGATCGTCACCGGCCTGCGCGGCGTCGGCAAGACCGTGCTGCTCGGCCGATTCGGCGAGATCGCCCGTTCGGCCGGTTGGGAGGTCGTCGAGATCGAGGCGAACAAGCACGACGACGCGCGGTTCCGGCAGACGATGTTCTCGCACCTGAGGGCGGCGCTGCTGCACCTGTCGCCCCGTGCCCGCTGGACCGAGCGCGGGCGGCGGGCCGCAGAGGTGCTCAGCGCCTTCGCGGTGTCGGTCGACCAGAAGGGCACGTTCAGCGTCTCGTGGGACGTGCCGCCCGCCGAGGGCGCAGGCGATCACGGCGACCTCTCGATGGACCTCACCGACGTGCTCGTGGCACTCGGCGAGGCGGCCGACGAGCAGCATCGCGGGGTCGCCCTGCTCATCGACGAGGTGCAATTCCTCGGTCGCACGCAGCTCGAGGCGCTCATCCAGGCCATCCACAAGACGGTGCAGCGCAGGCTGCCGGTCATATTCGTCGGGTCGGGGCTGCCGCAGATCGCCGAACTCGCGGGCGACGCGAAGTCCTACGCCGAGCGGCTCTTCACCTTTCCCGTCATCGGGTCGCTCGCGGGCGACGACGCCCGTGCGGCGCTCACCGAGCCCGCTCGCGTCGAGGGGGTCGTGTTCGACGACGACGCGGTCGACCTGGCGATCGAGATCACCCAGGGCTACCCCTATTTCATTCAGGAGCTCGGTCACGAGGTCTGGGCGGTCGCCGAGGGCCGCCGCGTGCACCGCAGCGATGTCGAGCTGGCCCGCGAGGCCTATGAAGCCAAGCTCGACGGTTCGTTCTTCCGGGTGCGGCTCGACCGGGCGACCCCGCTGCAGACCGCGTATTTGCGGGCGATGGCCGAACTCGGGCCCGAGCCGCAGAAGGCCTCCGATGTCGCGCGGGTGCTGGGGCGCGAGTCGACGCAGGTCGGGCCAACCCGGGCCGAGCTCATCGACATGGGGCTGCTCTACACGCCCGAGCACGGCTACGCCGCGTTCACCGTGCCCGACTTCGACGAGTTCATGAAGCGCGCGGTGCCCGAGCTCACGATCCCCGAGGTGAAGCGCCGGAAGGTCGACGACTGACGCGTGCAGCGGGTCTCGATACGCGTCGCCGCTGCGCGTCGGCGCTACTCGACCGGCGGAGCGGGCGTCGGCGCTGCTCGACCGGCGGTGCGCTCAGGCGGCCGCGCCGCCGAGGTAGGCGTTGCGCACCTCGGGCAGCTCGACGAGTTCGTGCGGCGTGCCCTCGAGCACCACCCGCCCGCGCTGCATCACGACCGCGCGGTCGGCGATGCCGAACGACGCGCGCACGTTCTGCTCGACGAGCAGCACCGCGAGCCCGCGCTCGCGCAGGTGGGTGAGCACCTTCATGATCTCGGCCACGACCTTGGGCGCCAGCCCGATCGACGGCTCGTCGAGCAGGATCGCCTTCGGGTCGGCCATGAGGCCGCGCCCGATCGCCACCATCTGCTGCTCACCGCCCGAGAGCGTGCCGGCGGCCTGGCCGAGGCGCGGCTGCAGCCGGGGGAACAGTTCGAGCACCGCGTCGAGGTCGCCCTTGCCGCGTCGCGTCCAAGCCCCGAGGTCGAGGTTGTCGCGTACCGACAGCGACGGAAAGCACAGGCGGTTCTCGGGGACGTGCGTGAGTCCGAGCGATGCCATCTTCTCGGTGGGTCGCCCGGTGATGTCGGTGCCGTCGAGCGTGACGCGCCCCGAGGTCGGCTTGAGGATGCCGTTCACCGCGCGCAGCAGCGTGGTCTTTCCGGCGCCGTTGGAGCCGACGACCGTGACGATCTCGCCCGCGGCGACCTCGAGGCTCACGTCGTGGAGGATCGCCAGTTTGCCGTAGCCTGCGCCGAGCGACTCGACCTTGAGCGTCATGACTGCTCCTCCAGTTCCTCGAGCTCGGCCTTCGCCTCTTCGGCGTCGGTGCCGAGGTAGGCGACGATGACCGCCGGATCGTTGCGCACCGACTCGGGATCGCCGTGTGCGATGAGCTCGCCCTCGTCGAGCACCGCGACGCTGTCGGCGAGCGCCATGACCTGCGCCACGTCGTGCTCGACGAGCACGATCGTGAGGCCGGCGTCGCGGAGTCGGCGAAGCAGGGCCGCGAGCATCTCGCGCTCGTGACCTGAGAGGCCGGCCATCGGTTCGTCGAGCAGCAGCAGCGCGGGCTCGAGGGCGAGCGCTCGGCACACCTCCATCATGCGCTGGCGGCCGAAGGGCAGGTCGCCGGCAGGAAGGCTCGCCACGTCGCCGAGGCGCATCGCATCGAGGATGTCCCGTGCGATGTCTTCGTGCGCGTACTGCTCTCGGCCCTGCAGGCCCAGCATGCCGCGCAGGATACCCGCGCGGCCCTTGCGGTAGCGGCCCATGTACACGTTGCCTTCGACGTCGGTCGACGAGAACACCTGCAGGTTCTGGAACGTGCGGGTGAGTCCGCGCACCGCGCCCACGTGCGGTTTGCGACCCTGCACCTCTTCGCCGAGGAACGAGACGGTGCCTGATGTCGGCGAGATGGCGCCCGTGATCATGTTGAAGCACGTGGTCTTGCCGGCGCCGTTCGGGCCGATGAGGCCCATGATGCGCCCGGCGGGCACCGTGAAGCTCACGTCGTTCACTGCGACGACGCCGCCGTAGCGCTTCGTGAGTCCGCGCACCTCGAGAATGGGTTCGCCCGCGGGCACGGGCGTCGAGACGGCGGGCAGGGCGGCCTCGGCGAGGTCGGAGCCCCCTGTGTCCGTCGCCGCGGCATCGGCATCGGCGTCTGCGTCTGCGTCTGTGTCGAAGAGCGCACCGGCGTCGCCCGGTTCGGCGGGCAGACCCCCGAAGGCGCGGGTGGGCACTTCGCCGACCGCGGCCCCTTCGGCTGCCGCACTCGCTGCCGCGGCATCGGCTCGCCGGCCGGCTCGCCCCCTGATGGCGGCCCACACCGTGCGCACGACCTGGTAGAGGCCGCCCGGCAGCAGCAGGATGACGAGGATGAGCACGAGACCGTAGCCGATCAGCTGCACCTCGCCGGTGGCGCCCGGGATGATCGCCGGGATCAGGTCGCGCAGCCCCTCGGAGAGCAGCTCCACGATGAACGCGCCCGCGATGGCGCCCCACACCGAGCCGAGCCCGCCGATGACGACCATGAGCAGCAGCTCGACCGACACGTGGAACTCGGCCACCTGCGGGGAGACGATCTGCACGTGGTAGGCGTAGAACACGCCGCCGAGGCCCGCGAAGCCGGCCGACAGGGTGAACACCTTCACGCGCAGGGAGTAGGTGTTCACGCCCAGCGACTCGGCCGCGAGCTCGGAGTCGTTGACCGCCGAGAGGGCGCGGCCCGCTCGGGAGCGCGTGAGGTTCAGGGCGAGGATCAGGCCGATGATCACGAACGGCGCGACGAACCAGAAGAAGAGGCCGTTGTTGTCGATCGAGATGCCGAAGACCTCGGGCCGGCCGAAGCCGTAGATGCCCGTGGTGCGGCCGGTGAAGTCCCATTCGCGCACCGCGATCATGACGATGAAGCCGAGGCCCAGGGTGGCGAGGGCGAGGTAGTGGCCGCGCAGGCGCAGCATCGGCAGACCCACGAGCAGGGCCGCGAGCATCGCCGCCACGACGCCGCCGATCGCGGCGACGACTCCGGGCATCTCGAACTTCTGCAGCAGGATCGCGTGCGTGTACGCACCGATCGCGAAGAACGCCGCCTGTCCGAGCGAGACCTGGCCGGCCAGGCCCATGAGCAGGGAGAGGCCGATCGCGGGCAGCGCGAAGATCATCGAGAACACCGCGATGTTCATCATCGAAGAGCTCGCGGTGAACGGCACGATCAGGATGATGACGGTCAACACCGCGATGCCGATGATGGTGGCGCGGTTGTTGGGCCAGAACCCGGTCTTCGACCGGACGGAGCCTTCGGTCTTGTCGAGGAGCGTCACGTCAGACCCTTACCGCGTTCGGGCGCAGCACGAGGCCCGCCGGCCGGATGATGAGCACGATGATGAGGATGAAGAACGCGACCGCGTCCTTCCACCCGGACGCCACATAGCCCGCGACGTACGACTCGAGGATGCCGAGCAGCAGCGCCCCGACGATCGCCGCGCGGAACGACACGAGGCCGCCGAGCACGGCCGCCACGAATCCCTTCAACCCGAGCAGCAGTCCGCCCGACCAGATCGAAAGGTAGATGGGCGACGAGACGACGCCCGCGACCGCACCCACGAAACCGGCGATGGCGAAGGCGATGATGGATGCCGCAGCCGGCGAGATGCCGACGATGCGCGCCGCGACGGGCTGCTCTGCGGAGGCGCGAAGCGCCTTGCCCCAGCGGGTCTTCTCATAGAAGAGCAGCACGCCGCCGCCGACCACGATGAGCGCGCCGAGCATCCAGAGTTCCTGCGAGCGGATGCTGACCCCGCCGATGACGAGGTCTTCGCCGGGGAACGCGGGCAGGCGCCTGGCCTCGGCGCCCCAGACGAGCAGCATGATCGCCTGCAGCAGCGTCGACACACCGAGCGTCAGGATGATCGACACGAGCGTCGTGAGGTTCTTGACGCGCGAGATCACGAGCCGCTCGATGAGTACCGAGGCGAGGGTGACGCTGACGAGTGCGACGAGGATGGCGAGGGGGAGCGGCAGGCCGGCGCTCACGAGCGAGATGCTCCCGAGGCCTGCCAGCATCGCGTAATCGCCCTGCGCGATGTTCACGACGTGCCGCACCGTGTAGGTGGCGATGAGGCCGACGGCGAGCAGGGCGTACACGGAGCCCTGCGACAACCCTGCCGCCGTCAGCTGGAGGAAATCGGTCAACGGACGCGGCTTACTCTTCGTTGAGGTTCCAGCGACCGCCTTCGGCGATCGCCATGATGAGCGCGTCGGCGGTGAGGCCCGAGTGGTTCTCGGGAGTCATCGTGAAGATGCCCGAGATGCCCACGAACTCGGTGGTCGCCTCGATCGCGTCGCGCAGTGCCTGGGGCTCGGTGCCGGCCTCTTCGATTGCCGCGACGCCGATCTTCCATGCGTCGTAGGCGTGGCCGGCGAAGCTCGACGGGGACTCGCCGAAGGCCTCGCTGTAGTCGGCGATGAACTGGTCGATGACCTCTTTCTGAGGGTCGTCGGCGGGCAGCTGGTCGGCGACGAGCAGGCGGCCCATCGGGGCGATGACGCCCTCTGCAGCAGGGCCGGCAGCCTCGAAGAACGCGTCGTTCGCGACACCGTGCGACTGGTACACGGGCTTGTCGACGCCGATCTGCACGTAGGCGGCCTGCGCGAGACCGGCCGACGGCGTGATGCCCCAGATGATGACCGCGTCAGCGTCTGCCGCCCGGAGGTTCGTCATCTGTGCGGTGAAGTCGGTCGCGCTCGGCTCGAACGCCTCGGTCGCGGTGAGCGTGATGCCGCGCTCGGCGCCCAGCTCGGTGATGATGTCGGCGATGCCCTCGCCGAAGCCTGTCGCGTCGCGGGCGAGGGCGATCTTCGTGTAGCCCTTCGACTCGGCGTCGTCGAGGATGCGCTCGAGCACGACCAGGTCGTTCTGCGCCGTCTTGAAGACCCACTCGGAACCGTCGACGATGGCGGCGTTCGCCGCAACCGAGATGGTCGGCATCTGGGCGGCCTCGACGAGCGGGCGCATG
Source organism: Agromyces neolithicus (assembly GCF_039529735.1). Taxonomy (NCBI): domain Bacteria; kingdom Bacillati; phylum Actinomycetota; class Actinomycetes; order Micrococcales; family Microbacteriaceae; genus Agromyces; species Agromyces neolithicus. The sequence goes on along the minus strand of NZ_BAAANJ010000001.1, from coordinate 37,845 downwards.
GCCAGGCTCGGGCCGGTGCGCGAGGCGCCGATGATGAGGTCGACGTCATCGTTCTCGATGAGCTGCGTCGTGGCGCGGGCGGCGCCGTCTTCGGTGGACTGGTTGTCTTCGATGATCAACTCGACCTCGCGGCCGTTGATGCCGCCGTCTTCGTTGAGCTGGTCGGCGAGCATGTTCAGGGTGTTCTGCTCGGGCACGCCGAGGTTGGCGCCGACACCGGTGATGTCGAGCACAGCGCCGATCTTGATGGGACCCTCTTCGGCGGCGCCGTCGCCGCCACCGTTGTCGCCGCCGAAGTTCGAGGCGGAGCATCCGGTGAATGCGAGTGCGATGGATGCCGCGACCGCGGCGGGAACGAGCAGACGGCGATGGGCACGGTGCATGGGGGGAACTCTCCTTTGAGCCTTCTCGGGTTCTCGCGCTGAGTGAGACCGACTTCATGACCGACCATTCGGTCACTATTTCGATGCTTACGAAGATACGTTGCGTCAGGAGGCATCCGCAAGCCATCGTGATGCAACCGAGACACGGATTCGCGCGTGCCCGATCCCGATCGACGGGGCGCTCAGCGCGAAGGAGACTCCGACACTGATGCCACACGGCATCAGTGTCGGAGTCGTCGGAGTCGTCAGCCAGGGCGGTGGCCGACGGCGATCAGCGTCGTGAGATCGACCGAGGTTGCGCCGCGCTCGGCGAGCGTCGCGAGGAAGCGCGCGCGCACCGCCGCGATGGCGTCGTCGTCGAGTTCACCGAGCGCGTCGCGCAGCCCGGTGCCGAGCACGACCGTCCAGGCGATCTCGTCGGTGAGGTCGAGGTGTCGCTGCACGTTCTCGGCGCGCACGCCGACGAGGCCGAGTCCCGTGAGCCAGTGTGCGAGGCTCCCGGGCGAATGCAGCACGTCGACCTCTGGTGCCGGCGCCGCGTCGTCGCCGGGCAGCACGCCCGTGAGGATCTCCCGCAGCGGCTCGAGGGCTCCGGGTGCCCACGTCGTGATCGCCACGCGCCCGCCCGGCGCGGCCCGTTCGATGAGGTGCTGCGTGCCCGCGTCGAGGTCGGTGAACGTGGTCACGCCGAGTACGCACTGCACGAGGTCGTAGCCGGTCGTCTCCCACGTGGTGGCGTCGGCGACGTGCAACTTCAGCTGGGGCATCCGATCGCCTGCGCGCTCGCGCGCGATGTCGATGAGCTCGGCAGACCCGTCGACCGCGTCGACCAGGCCACCGATGCCGACGAGCTCGGCCGTCGGCAGTGCGGATGCCCCGTCACGCGCGCACGCGTCGAGCACGAGTTCGTCGAACCGCGGGCGGGCCCGTGCCACCGCGGCCGTCGAGATCGGATTCCAGATCAGCTCGTCGAGATCGGCGATGGATGTCGCTGCATGCGCGAGACCCCCGACGATTTCGGGTTCGCCCGTCGTGTCCCCCATGCGCCCATTGTCGCGCGCCTGCCACCGGTTTCATGGGATTCAGGCAATCGAAAGGCGAACAGTGCAGACTTGGACGACCTGCGTTCAGCATTCTCGTCTCCGATCGAATCGAGCCTCACCCTCATGAATCGTGCACTGCGCCGTGCCGCGCCCATCGCGCTCGCCTCAGCCGCGGCCCTCCTTCTCGCCGGCTGCGCCGGCGGCACTGCCCCAGAAGCCTCCGAGACCCCGGCTGCAGCCGAGTGCATGGACGTCGCTTCGGGCTCGGTGAGCGAGGGCGTCACCGTCGAGGGCGAGTTCCCGGGGTCGCCGACCGCGACCTTCACCACCCCGCTCGTGACCGAGAAGCTCGAGCGCACCGTCGCCATCGAGGGCGACGGCGACGTGACCGAGGCCGGCCAGAAGATCAACGCCGTCGTCACCCTGTACTCGGCTGCCTCGGGCGACGAGCTCCTCTCACAGCCCGCCCAGATCACCGTGGGCGACGAGACGGTGTTCGACGCGTTCCGCGCGGGCATCGACTGCGTCCCGCTGGGCTCGCGCACCGTAACGGTCGCTCCAGCCGCAGCGCTCTACGACGGCCAGGGCAACGAGCAGATCGGCCTGCCTGCCGACGAGGACGTCGTCATCGTCATCGACGTCGTCGAGGTGCAGGAGCCGCTGAAGCCCGCCGAGTGGACCGAGAACGTGCCCGAGGTGAAGTTCGGCGCCGAGGGCGAAGCCCCCACCGTGACCCTGCCGAAGGTCGACGCACCGACCGAGCTGCAGATGAAGGTGCTCGAGGAGGGCGACGGCGACACGGTCGGTGAGGGCGACAGCGTCACCGTGCACTACCAGGGCATCAGCTGGGACACCGGCGAGGTCTTCGACCAGAGCTACACCCGCGGAGAGCCCTCGACGTTCACGACCGACGGTGTCATCCAGGGCTTCGGCGCCGCGCTCGTCGGCCAGAAGGTCGGCACGAAGCTCATCGTCGTGATCCCGCCGGAGTTCGCGTACGGCACCGACCCCGCCGCGCACGAGCTCGGTGGCCAGACGCTGGTGTTCCTCGTCGAGATCGAGGGCACCGAACCCCCCGCCGGGGGCACCGAGCCGCCTTCGCAGTAGCCGAGGCTCGTCGGTCGAGTAGACCCGCCGGCGCCGTGTCGAGACCCGGGTCTCGATACGCTCGCTGCGCTCGCTACTCGACCGGCGAGGACGCCACGCCGACCTGCAACGCCACCAGGTACACCGCGGCTCCAACGGCCCAGAACATGACGACGAACACCGTGTCGCGACTCCGCCACCGGCTGAGCGTGCGCTCGGTGCGGGTGTCGTGTGCGCCGAATGCCCGGGCGTCCATGGCCAGCGCCACCCGCTCGGCGTGGCGGATCGCACTTGCCAGCAGCGGGATCGAGTAACCGAGGCCCCTCCGCACCGCGGCGACGGGTCCGCGTCGGGTGTCGGTTCCGCGAACCCGGTGGGCGGCGCGGATCACCTCGAGTTCGTGCCCGAACCTCGGCACGAAGCGCAGCGCCGCGAGCGCCGTGTAGCCGACGCGGTAGGGCACCCGCAGGTTCTGCACCATCGCGCGAACGAACTCGGGTCCCGTCGAGGTGAGGCCCGCGACGAGCGAGAGCATGAGCAGCGCAGCAAGGCGCAGCGACGTCGCCAGCCCCACGAGGTAGGCGGCGAGGGTGAACTGCCACTCGCCGACGTGCACGAGCACCACCGATGCCGCGGCACTCGTCGCGTCGATGCGCGACGGGTCGACCCACACGCCGAACGTCACGCCGAGCGCGAGCACGGCGGCCGGCGTGCCGAGCACGAGCGCGAGCACACCCTTCGGTGTGAGCCGGGCCCCGACGAGCAGCAGTGCCATCGCGAGCACGATGAACGCGATCGGAACGGCGAAGCCCCGCGTGAACACGAGCGCGACCATGAACGGCAGGGGTGCGGCGAGCTTCGCGAGCGGGTTGAGCGCATACAGGAATCGGATGCCCCGTGCCGGGTGCTGCTCGGCGAACGGGTCGGGATGTGCGGGCGCCGGAGTCGTCGGAACGGGCCCCGTGTGTGCGGTGTCGTGAGTCGTCGGCGCACTCATGCCGCCGCCTCGGGCGCTCGCGGGAGTTGGGACATCCGGCTCACCCCATGCCATTCGGGGTGGTTCGCCAGGCCGCGCGTCGCCCTCGCGAGCGGGGGGTGACGCAGTCCGGCCTCGTCGATCAGCGGGCCCGCGAGCACCTCGGCCGAGGGGCCGGTGCCGAGGATGCGGCCGTCGCGCATGACGACGACGCGGGTCGCGTAGTCGGCCACGAGTTGCAGGTCGTGCGTGACGACGAGCACCGTCGTGCCCTGGTCGTTGAGTTCGCGCAGCATGTCGAGCAGCTCGGCGGCGCGCTCGCGGTCCTGGCCGAACGTCGGCTCGTCGAGCGCGAGCACCGGGGCGCCCGCGATGAGTGCGGTGCCGACCGACAGACGACGCTTTTGCCCGCCCGAGAGCAGGAACGGATGCTGGTCGCGCAACTGCTCGAGCCCGAAGCGGCGCAGCATGCGCATCGCGGCCTCGGGCCGGTCGGTCTCGGGGATGCCGTGCACGCGCAGGCCGAGCTCGAGCTCGCCGAGCACGCTGTGCGCGACGAACTGGTGCTCTGGGTTCTGGAACACGAACCCGATTCGGCGCGAGAGCGTGCGCGCGTCGGCGCGGGTGGGATCGAGGCCGAGCAGGTCGACCGTGCCGGCGGGCGGCGGGATGACGCCGGCGATCGCCTGCAGGAGCGAGGTCTTGCCGGCCCCGTTGGTGCCGACGATCGCGACGAAGTCGCCCGCAACGACGTCGAGGTCGACCTCGTGCACGACGACTGGACCCCGACGCCCGCCCCGGCGCACCGAGAGCCCTCGCACCGCGATCGCGGGCTCGCGTGCATTGGTTCCGACCTGAATCGCCGGCTGCGGGGCGGGGAGAACGGGGTGGGCGTCGAGCGCGGTCGCGAGCTCGGCCGGGGTGAGCGGCAGCGGGTCGAGGGTCACGCCGGCGTCGCGCAACCGCATCGCGGCGAGTGTCGAGACCGGCAGCCAGACGCCGAGCTCGAGCAGTTCGGCGGCGCGCTCGCGCAGCACGTCGCGTGCGGGCCCGTCGATCACGAGGCGCCCCGCGGCGTCGAGCACGACGACCCGGTCGACGATGTCGACGGCCGCGTCGAGGTTGTGCTCGACGAGCACGATGGCGTGGTCGCGATCGCTCGCGAGCTCGCGCAGCACCGCGTAGACCTCGTCGATGCCGGCGGGGTCGAGGTTGGCCGTGGGCTCGTCGAGCACGAGCACCGGCGCGGCCATGGCGAGGGCGCAGGCGATGGCGAGGCGCTGCCGCCCGCCGCCCGACAGCCGGTCGGGGTTCTCGTGACGGCGCTCCCACAGACCCACGAGCTTGAGGGCCCGCTCGGCGCGCGCCAGCACCTCGTCGACCGGCACGAGCTGGTTCTCGGGGCCGAAGGCCACCTCGTCGAGCAGCGTGGCGGTGACGACCTGCGCGTCTGGGTCTTGGAACACCATCGCCACGTGCTCGCTCAGCACGCCCACGCTGTGGTCGCGGCTGTCGAGTCCCGCAATGCGCACGGTTCCTGAAAGCTCGGCGGGCACGGCATGCGGCACGAGCCCGTCGAGCGCGAGCGCGAGCGTCGACTTGCCGCACCCCGACGGGCCGAGCAGCAGCACGACTTCGCCCGCCGAGATCGACAACGTCACTTCGTCTGGCGTCGCCCGCGTCGCGCCCTCGTGGCGGATGCGCACGCGCTCGAGTTCGAGCAACGGGGAATCGGCGGTCATAAGCGGTCCCGGGTCATGCCGGCGGGTGCGTCGGCGGGAGTCAACGCCGACGGCGTCGGCTTAGGACAGCCTAACTTGCGCGCGGCATCGCGGCTGCGGCGAGCTCCTGCTCGATGGCGGCAGCCACGCAGGGCGGCGACGGCATCGGTACTGGCACTGACAGTTGATCGAACCGCTGAACGCACCTCGAATGCTGCGCCGAACGCGCCGCTCGAACGGTGCGCACCCCCGGGAATGCCCCGGTCAGCTTCGATGTTGTACATATGTCCGGGCGTGGAGCCACCGCGCCGGAAGGAGGAGCACGTGGGCATCAGCTATGTCGAGTTCGAGGACGAAGCCGGGATCACGCGTCGCTACCGCAAGCACGTGAACGGCCGCGGCCTCGTGGCCACGACCGCCAAGGTCGACCCGACCGCGTTCGTCGACCCGAAGGCCTACGTCGACCCCGGCGCCGAGGTGCAGCGCGCCGCCCAGATCGGTCCCGGCGCGTGGATCGAGAGCGACGCCATCGTCGCCGAGCGCGCCGTCATCGGCGTGAACGCGCACATCGGCCGTCGCGCCGTCGTGGGCCGCAACGCCGTCGTGGGTCCCTATGCGACCCTCGGCGAAGGCGCACGCGTGCAGAACGGCGCGCGCGTACCCCGCGAGACCACGATCGCCGCGGGCGACGAGTACCACGCGTCGACGCAGGATCTGCGTCGCCTGGGTCTCGCCGCCTGACGGCCGAGAACAGACGAACGGATGTCCCGGGCGCGAGCCCGGGACATCCGTCATGTTTCGAGCGCTACGCGACCGCCCGTGCCGCGAGCAGCTCGAGCGTCTGCTCGCGGCCGGGCGCGGCATCGGCGGGTTCGGCGTCGAACGACCCGCCGATCGGCGACACCATGACCTCGTCGATGCCGTGCCGTTCGGCGAGGCGCCGGAGCTCGGCACCGGCCCCCGCGGCGTCCGCGATGATCCACCGCTTCTCCATCGCAGCGATGACCTCGTCGCCGATCGTGTCGGTGGGCGCGGACTGCGCCTCTTCGACGGTCTCGAGCGGGCGCATCGGACGGTTGGTGCGCAACCGCGCCATCGAGCGCAGCTGCGGCAGCGCCCGCGCCCGCGCCTCCTCGACGGTCGGTGCGACCGACGCATTCACGGTGAGGAACGTTTCGGGCACCGGGTGCGCTTCGCTCGCCTGGTAATCGGTGCGGTACAGCTCGAGCGCGCGCTCGAGTCCGTCGCCCGAGAAGTGGTTCGCGAACACGTACGGCAGGCCCAGCGACGCGGCGAGTTTCGCCGAATAGTCGCTCGATCCGAGCAGCCACAGCGTCGGGACATCCGTCGCCGCCGGCGTCGCCGTGATCGCGTACTCGCGCCCGCTCGTGAGCCGCAACGACGCGCCGTCGGGCTGAAGCAGCGACAGGATGTCGGCGATGTGGTCGGGGAAGCGGTCGACATCGGCGGTGGGCCCCGAGATGCGCAGCAGCTGCGTGATCACCGGGTCGCTGCCGGGCGCCCGCCCGATGCCGAGGTCGATGCGGCCGGGCGCGAGCGCCTCGAGCGCCGCGAACTGCTCGGCGACGACCAGCGGTGCGTGGTTGGGCAGCATCACGCCGCCCGAGCCGACGCGGATGCGTTCGGTCTGCGCCGCGATCGACGCGATCAGCACGGGCGGGGTCGTCGACGCGACGGCAGGCATGTTGTGGTGCTCGGCGAACCAATAGCGGGTGTAGCCGAGCCGGTCGGCGAGCTTCGCGAGGCGAACGGATGCCGCGACCGCCTGCCTGCTCGTCTGGCCCGAGCGAACGGGAACGAGGTCGAGAACCGAGAGTCGCAGCGCAGTGTCCATCCCAGATCGCAACCGCCACGAGGCATCCGATATTCCGGCGGCGCAACGCACGCCGTCGCGCCCTGCGAGCGTTGCGGGATATCCCTGACGCGATCGCAGGGGACTCACTGACGCGGCGCACCGGCGCCGGGCCTTGGATGGGGTCTCGTTGCGAGCGCCGTGCGATTCCGCCCGGCCGTCGAGTACCGGCCCCCGCCGTCCGGCCCGCGACTGAGTCCCCGAAAGGAACACCACCGTGAACTCCCCTGTGTCTGCTGCCGCGCAGCCTGCCACGCAGCCCGACCTCGACGCCATCGTCACCGACCTGTTCGAGGCCTCGCGCTTCAACGACGACGACTCCGACCTCACGCTGCACGAGGTGCTCGCGAACCTCGCCGCCACCGTCACCGGCCGCGTGCTGACCCCCGCCGATGCCGGCTGGAACGAAGCGCGATCCGCCTGGAACCTCGCGGTCGACCAGCGACCCGCCGCGGTCGTCGTCGCCGCGAGCGACGCTGACATCGCCCACACCGTGCGCGTCGCGAAGCGACTCGGCCTGGCGGTCGCCCCCCAGAGCACCGGCCACAACGCCGGGCCGCTCGCCGCTGACGACGGTCTCGCCGATGCGATCCTGCTGCGCATGCATGAGCTGCGTGGCGTCGAGGTCGACGTCGAGCGGCGCATCGCCCGTGCAGAGGCCGGTGCCCAGTGGGGCGACGTGGTCGCCGCGGCCGCCGCGCACGGGCTGACCGCACTCGCCGGGTCGTCGCACGACGTCGGCGTCGTGGGCTACACGCTCGGCGGCGGCATCAGCTGGCTGGCCCGCACCTACGGCGTCGCCGCGAACCACGTGGTCGCGATCGAACTCGTCACGGCCGACGGTGTTCGCCGCCGGGTCGACGCCGAGCACGAGCCCGAGCTGTTCTGGGCGCTTCGCGGCGGCGGCGGTGCCTTCGGCGTCGTCACCGCCATCGAGTTCAACCTCTTCGAGATCCCCGAGGTCGTCGCAGGCATGCTGCTCTGGCCCATCGAGCGCGCCGAAGAGGTGCTGCAGGCATGGGCGGGCTGGACCGCCGAGGCGCCCGACTCCGTGACCTCGGTCGGCCGTGTGCTGCGCCTCCCGCCGCTGCCCGACCTGCCCCCGTTCCTCTCGGGCCGGTCACTCGTGGTCGTCGAGGCCGCGATCCTCGAGTCGCCCGATCGCGCCGATGAACTGCTCGGGCCGCTGCGCGACCTCGGTCCCGAGATCGACACGGTGCACCCGCAGCCGACGGCCGAGCTGCTGCAGCTGCACATGGACCCGCCCGGGCCGACCCCCGGCATCGGCGACGGCATGATGCTCGCCGAACTGCCGCCGGCTGCGGTGCGTGCGTTCCTGGCCGCCGTCGGTGCGGATGTCGCGACCGACCTGCTGTCGGCCGAGATCCGCCACATCGGAGCGGGCCTGCGGCCCGAGGCCGCCGTGGCCCGTGCCGAGGCGACCGGCTCGGCGATGCCCGGCGTGACCGCCGGATTCGACGCGGAGTACCTCGTCTTCGCGGCCGGGATCGCGATTCCGGGTGCTCACGATGGCGTTGTGGCGTCGCTCGGCCGCCTGCTTTCGCGCATCGAACCGTGGCGCGCATCGCTCGATTACTTGAACTTCGCCGAGCACTCGCGCACGGCTGAGCGCTTCTTCGGCGCCCGGCTCGAACGGCTCCGTGCCGTCAAGCACGCGGTCGACCCGACCGGGGTCATGCGGTCGAACCACCCGGTCGGCCGATAGGTCTGCCAGAGGGGTGTCGCTCGCCTCCGGACCTTCATAGGCTGGAGGACAGCGACATCGTCGTCGCGCGATCGGGGGAGGAACGTATGACCGTCCACTACCAATTGCCTACCGCGGCCGACTTCGCCACTCTGGCAGGAACCCATCACCCGTCGATCACGATCTATGCGTCGACCTCGCCCGTCGTGAGCGAGCGTGAACGCTCGGCCGTGGCCGTGAAGAGCGCCTTCGACGACGCGATCGAACAGGTCAAGGCCTCGGGTGCGTCGAACGCCGAACTCGAGGCGCTGCGGGCCGAGCGCAACTCGATCGTCGGCGACCAGCAGTTGTGGGCGGGGCTCTCGCGTTCGATCGCGATCTTCGTCGGCCCCGACTGCAGCGAGGTGTTCGTGCTGCCCAACCGGCTCGATGACGCCGTGCACGTCGGCTCGCACTTCACACTCGGGCAGCTGCTTCGCGCACCGAGCCAAGACCAAGAAGCATATGCACTCACGGTTTCGGCCAACGAATGGTCGCTCTGGCACGCCACCCCCACCGATCGCGCGGTGAAGCTCGAGGTCGACACCGCGGCCGCTGCGAACGTCGAGGCGGCGACGCATCGCGAGCCGGGCGAGGTGCGACCGCGTGGCGGTCGCCTCCGCGGCGACCGCAGCCGGCTCACCGGCGACGAGGGCAAGAAGACACTCTCCGACATCTACGCCAAACGCGTCGCCGACACCGTTCGCGGGGAGCTCATGAAGCTCGACCCCGACCTGAAGGTGCCGATCTTCGTGTTCGCCACCGAACCGCTGCTCAGCCAGCTCATGGACCGCGCCAAGAGCGGGCGCCGGGTGATCCCAGTGCCCGGCAACCCCGACGAGCTCGGGGCCGCTGAGGTCGACGAGGCCATCCGCCTGCAGCTCGCCCGCCTCAATGTCACCGAGGCCGAGGCTGAACTGCGCGACCTCACCGAGGGCACGGCCGGGCGGGTCGAGCGCGACCTGGCGGCGATCGGCCGCGAGGCCGCCGACGGCGCGGTCGAGCGCTTCTGGTTCGACTTCACGTCATCGGTGAACGGGACTCTCGACCGCGAGACCGGTGCGATCGAGTTCGCCAGCGACCACGGATCGGGCCAGACGCTCGCCGACGGCACCCACGCCGGCGACCTGCTGCCGCAGCTCGCGCTGCTCGTCATCTCGAAGGGCGGCAAGGTCGTCACCGTGCGAAGCGACGACTTCGACGGAGGGGTCTGGGACGGCCCGGCGATCGCCGAGCTCAGGTTCGCACTGGCGTGAAGCGATGTGCACGACGGATGCCACAGGTCGTCCCCGTGGCATCCCGTATCACGAAGGTCGTGACGCCACCGTGAGGGCCGAGCGATTCCAAGTCGATCTTCGAGGCAGCGTCGGTAGCGTTGATAGCTTGCTCTGGTGCCCCCACCGCGGGACGGTGATCGATTCGCGCGCTCGGCTGGAGCACACCGACTGAGGAGTAGCGATGGCGATGCACGCACGATCCACGATCACCTCCGACGATTCGCGCTTGCGGATCACACGGTGGGAGTTCGCGAAGGACGGTGCTCGCACGGGGCCGCACACCCACGAGTTCGACTACATCGTGGTGCCGATCACCGGCGGCAGGCTTTCGGTGGAGCGCGAGGCGGAGACCCCGATCGAACTCGTCCAGGTTGCGGGGGTGTCGTATCTGGGTCAAGCCGGCACCTCGCACGACGTTGTGAATCTCAGTCGCGGTCTCGTCGTGTTCGTCGAAGTCGAACTGAAATCGGCTGGCGAAGGCGTCCGCGACTCCAGCGCCGTCTCGTGATGAGCCGTCACGGGTCCGGCGCGGTCAGGCCTCCCCGCGCCGCGCGGCACGCACCATCATCAGCCGGCTGAGCCGGACGCAACACTGCCGTCGGACACGGCGAGCACGAGCCGGATGGTGCCCGCGTCGTAGGGCACGGTCGGGTCGAGCCCGGTCGCCTCCGAGAACCGGTTCAACCGGTTGAGTATCGTGTTCCGGTGACAGTACAACGCCTCTGATGTGCGCGTGATCGACCCGCTCTCGAGGTACTGCTGCACGGCCTCGATCTGCAGCGCCCGCTCCCGGTCGGGCACTGTGGCGAGTGGCGCGAGCGCCTGCCGTGCGTATGCGCGGATGACCCGGTCCAGGCGATCTGCGGCCAAGCGGTCCCAGTGCCGGTCGAGCGTGGCCGCCTCGTCTGGGCGTTGCACCAGCGCGGCGAGTTCGCGCGCCGCCCGCCACATCGCGCCGAGTTCCTCGACGCCGGCAGCGATCGGCGACAGGCCCGTGGGCGTAGCGCGTAGCGCGGCCGCCATCTCCTCGCCCAAGGATGACGCTTCGATGATCGTGAACTCGACACCGCCGAGCCGGTCGATCGTCGCAGTCGGAAATGCGGAACGGATCGCAGCGCGGAATTCGCCAGCGTACTGCGAGCTGCCGACCGCGACCAAGAACTCCCCGTCGGGGTCGAGGTCCAACGTCTCAGCCGCCTGCGCGTACAGCCGCGGATCGTGGGCGGTCTCCTCGAGAAGGCGACGAAGCAGGAATGCCCGGGCGAGCTCGAGTTCACGGTCCATGTCGGCGAGCTCGGCCATGTACCCGGCGTGAACACTGATTGTGTGCACCTCGACCGCATCCCAGATGGTGACGACCTCATCTGAGAAGGCGGGCATCTCGGCTTCGTCGACGTATGTGCGCATGGCGTTCCACAGGAAGCGGAAGTCCATTCGCACCGCCCGTAGCAGCGAATCGAGAGGGATGCCCTGGCGCGCGCGGCGCCGACCGAGTGCATCGGAGTGCGCGGTCAACTGCGCATCGAGGTCTGCGCCGGCAATGAGGCCGAAGAGCATCTCGAGAGATGCCTTCGCGGCTCGGAAGAGTTCGTCGTCGTCGATCACCGAGTCGAGATACCCCGAGAGCTCGCGCACCTCGCGCACGTAGCGCCAGGCGATCGCGTCGATGTCCCGAAGGCAGGTCGTCGCGATCCGCCGCGCGAAGGACCCAGGTTCGTTATGCATCTGCACATCCTACGGCTCGATTTGGTGCGGTTTCACGGTTGTGGGGCACATCTTCGTCATTCACCATTGTTGAGGGACGATCACCTCCCGACCGCCGTGACGTTCGCCCAATTCAACGGAGAAACCCATGTCAGACAAAGCCCCCGTGCATTCGCCTGCGACGGCGATCGAGGTCAGCGGGTCCGATGCGGCGCGGATCGCGTGGGCGGCCTTCGTCGGTACCGCGCTCGAGTGGTACGACTACTTCCTGTTCGGCACGGCCGCCGCGCTCGTATTCAACCGGCTCTTCTTCACCGAACTGGATGCCACTGCGGCGACGCTCGCCGCGTTCGCCACGTTCGGGGTCGGCTTCGCCGCCCGGCCGCTCGGTGCGCTCCTGTTCGGGTACATCGGCGACCGCTACGGTCGTCGCCCGGCATTGCTCATCACGATCGTCATGATCGGCTGCGCGACCGGGCTGATCGGACTCCTGCCCGATTACCTGGCGATCGGCATCGCCGCGCCGATCATGCTCGCGGTGCTGCGCCTGATGCAGGGTCTCGCGGTCGGGGGCGAATGGGGCGGGGCGATGACCCTCGCGGTCGAGCATGCCCCGATCGAGCGGCGCGGGCGGTTCGCGGCGCTCATCCAGATCGGGTCGCCGGTCGGCACCTTGATCTCCTCGGGCGCGTTCGCGCTCGTGCTGCTGCTGCCCCCCGATGCGTTCGACGCATGGGGGTGGCGCCTGCCGTTCCTCGGAGCGTTCCCACTGCTCGCCGTCGCACTCTACATCCGACTCAAGGTCGAGGAGTCGCCGATCTTCAAGGACCTCGTCGCGCTCGACGAGCGCGCGAAGATCCCCGCCCTCGAAGTGTTCCGGAAGTCCGGCGGCCGGCTCCTCGTGGCCATCGCGGCGGCCCTGCTCGGCGTCGGTGGTTTCTACCTGATGACGACGTTCGTCGTGAGCTATGGCACGAACACGCTCGGAGTCGACCGCGGTGTGATGGTGAACGCGACGCTCGTGGCGGCCGTCTCCCAGATCGTCGTCACGGTGTTCGCGGGTCGATTCGCCGAGCGATTCGGACCCGGTCGCATGACCGTCGTCGGCGGACTCGCCACTGCCGCAGCGGCGTTCCCGCTGTTCTGGCTCATCGACACCGAGAGTCCGTTCGCGATCGTGGCGGCGGTGACGATCGGCATCGCACTCATCACCATCGCCTATGCGGTCACGGGCGCACTGCTCACCGACCTGTTCCCGCCCAGTCTCCGCTACAGCGGCGTCTCACTCGGGTACAACATCGCGGGCGCCCTGAGCGGCTTCCTCCCGCTCATCGCCACGGCATTCCTCGCGGCGACCGGAGGAGCGTCTTGGTCGGCCGCCCTACTGCTCATCGGCATCTCACTCATCACCGCGCTCGGCGGCGCCATCGGGGAACGCCTCCGCGTCCACGATAAGCCGATCGTGCACTGAACCCAGTTAGGACGAACACCCATGCAACTCCAGCCCGACCACGTCCGGCGTATCGTCGAGGCGGTCGACGCCGCGTTCGACGACCAGCTCGCATTCACCCAGGACCTCGTGCGGCACCCGTCGCTGCGGACGCAGGAGGCATCCGCACAGGATCTGCTCTACGACGCAATGCGCGCGCGGGGCCTCGAGATGGATCGGTGGGATCTCGACCCCGAGCAGCTCGCCACGCATCCCGGCGCAGGACGAATCGCAGTCTCGTACGAGAACGTGGGCAACGTGGTCGGCACCTACCGGCCGACCGAGGAGCAGGGTAGGTCGCTGATCCTCAACGGCCACGTCGACGTGGTGCCCGAAGGGCCGCTCGGCGAGTGGTCGCGATCGCCTTGGGATGCCCCCATCCTCGACGGGTGGCTCTACGGGCGAGGCAGCGGCGACATGAAGGCCGGCCTCGTCGCGAACCTCTTCGCCTTCGATGCGATTCGGGCAGCCGGGCTCGAGCCCACAGGGCGGATCCACTTCCAATCGGTGGTCGAGGAGGAGTGCACCGGCAACGGGTCGCTCTCGGCGCTGCAGCGCGGGTATCGCGCCGACGCGGTGTTGATCCCCGAGCCTGAGGAGGACATGCTCGTGCGGGCGAACACAGGAGTCATCTGGTTCACGGTCTGTGTGGCCGGCCGGCCGATCCATCCGCGGGAGATGAATGCCGGGTTCAACGCGATCGACGCCGCATACCACGTGATGGGCCGACTGCGCGAGCTCGAAGCTCGATGGAATGCCCAGAAGGGCGATCACCGGTACTTCGAAGATCTCGACCACCCCATCAACTTCAACCTCGGCGGAATCCGCGGCGGCGATTGGCCGTCGAGCGTGCCTGCATGGTGCGAACTCGACGTGCGTGTCGCGCTGTATCCGGGTGTCACGGCCGACGACGCGTGGGCCGAGATCAGCGACTGCCTCGCTTCGGTGACGGCGGATGACGCGGGGAACCCACTGGAGGCCACCGCGACGCGGAACGGGTTCTATTCCGAGGGATACGTGCTCGAGGAAGGATCCGACGCCGAATCGGCGCTGCGGGGCGCGCACCGCGAGGTCTTCCGAGACGAGCTCGCGTCCTTCACGACTCCCGGATATCTCGATGCCCGGGTATTCGCCCTGTACGCAGACACCCCGGCGCTCGTCTACGGCCCGATATCGGAGGCGATCCACGGGTACGACGAACGCGTCGATATCGAATCGGTCCGGCGCATCACGAAGTCGATCGCGTTGTTCATCGCGGAATGGTGCGGCGTAACCGCCTCGACGGGGGTTGAAGCTGTCTCGTCCGGGCGCGAGGCGGTGCCGGTGGCCTGACGCTGCGGGTGGATGCCCGGTGGCGGCGCCCCGCCAGCACGCGACGGCCGAGGAATGGGCGATTGCCTGATCCTCGGCCGTTGCATCTGCGTATTGTGGCGCACGCTGGCCTCAGCTTGTGCATATGCACACGAAGTCGCCGAATCCATGTGCGGTTTTCGATTGCATCCGTCGGCTCGGGCCGATGAGAGTAGACCAACCCTTTCAACAGACCTGGAGGATCTCGTGATCACCACCCCCACGCCGGCAGCGCCGCCGGCTGAATCCGGTCGCCTCGACCGCGCCAAGATGAAGAAGATCTCCCTTGCGAGCGTGATCGGCACCACCGTCGAGTGGTACGACCTGTTCCTCTTCGGCACCGCATCGGCGCTCGTCTTCAATCAGGTGTTCTTCCCCGACCTCGACCCCGCGGTCGGCACGATCCTCTCGTTCCTCACCTTCGCGTCCGCGTACCTCGCCCGCATCGTCGGTGCGATCCTCTTCGGCCACTTCGGCGACCGGCTCGGCCGCAAGTCGATGCTGCTGATCTCGCTCATCACGATGGGCGCCGCGACGTTTGCGATCGGGCTCATCCCCGACTTCGCGACGATCGGCCTCGCCGCCCCGTTCATCCTGCTCTCGCTCCGGCTGATCCAGGGTCTGGCCCTCGGCGGCGAGTGGGGCGGGGCCGTGCTCATGACGGTCGAGCACGCGCCGGCGGCCAAGCGAGGTTGGTACGGCTCACTCGTGCAGGTCGGCGTCCCGGCCGGCACCCTCATCGCCAACCTCGCCTTCCTCATCGTCGCCGCCGCCGTCGACAACGAGGCACTCGTTGCGTGGGCGTGGCGAATCCCGTTCCTCGCCTCGGCGATCCTCGTCGGCGTCGGTATCTACATCCGCCTCAACATCGAGGAGACCCCGAGCTTCCGCAAGGTGCGCGAGCGCGGCGCCAAGGCGAAGCTCCCGTTCGCCTACCTCCTCCGCCACTACTGGAAGCAGGTGCTCCTCGGGGGTATCGCCACTCTGTCGACGGGCTCGACCTTCACGCTCCTCGTCGCGTCGGGGGTCAACTACGGCACCGCCGAACTCGGTCACTCGAACAACCTGATGCTGTGGGCTGTGCTCGTCTCGTGCATCGTCGCGTTCGTGGCAATCCCCGCGTTCGGTCGTCTGTCCGACCGGGTCGGTCGCAAGCCGGTGATCGCCGCCGGTATCATCGCCGAAGCGGTGCTCGCGTTCCCCTTCTTCTGGATCCTCGACACCGGCAACGAGGCGCTCGTCTTCGTGGCGTATTCGCTCATGATGCTCGCGTTCTCGGCGAACTACGGTCCGATCGCCACCTTCCTCGCCGAGCTGTTCGGCGCGAAGGTGCGTTACTCCGGCCTCTCGGTCTCGTACATGCTGTCGGGGCTCCTGGGCTCGGCGATCACGCCCGCGATCACCGTCGCCCTGCTCACGATCACGGGACAGAGCTCGTCGATCGCCTGGTATGTCGGCGGTGCTGCGGTGCTGTCACTGGTCGCGCTCGTGCTCCTCGCAGAAGGCCGCTACCGCAACATCGATGTGGTCGACACGACCGATCCGGTCGACGCGGAGCAGGTGCCCGCCGAGGCGATCGCCCGATGAGCATCAGGAGGGTGCGGACCGTCGACGGGCTCGGCCAGCCGGTCGGCGCGTTCTCGCAGGCGGTCATTGCCAACGGTGTCGTGTACACCTCGGGTCAGATCCCCGCGGGAGCCGACGGCAGCATGCCGGCGGACTTCGACGGGCAGCTCGAGGCGACGCTCGAGAACCTCCGCACCCTCCTCGACGGCGTCGGCAGCGGCATCGACCACGTCGTCAAGGTGAACGGCTACCTGACCGACGCCGCACAGCTCGAGTCGTACAACCGCATCTACACCCGCTGGTTCGGCGACCACCTCCCGGCGCGCACGACCGTCTGCGTCGAACTCTGGGGGGTCGCCCTCGAACTCGAGTGCGTTGCACTGCTGAAAGAGGAATCGGATGCCTGAGGCAGCGCTTGCGCCCACCGACGCGCTGCTCGAGGCCCTCGCCGGCGTCGAGTTGCCCACACTCGGTCACTTCCTCGAGGACGGGTTCTGCGATCTGCGCCTCCGCCCGATCAGCGAGGTCTCGCGCATGGCGGGCCCGGCCGTGACCGTCGACCTGACCGAGCCCGACGCGATCGCAGTGAACCGGGCGCTGCTCCGGGTCCAGCCGGGCGACGTGCTCGTCATCCGGGTCCACGGAGGCCGTCACGCGCCCGTCGGAGCAGTCACCGCCGCGGCGGCGATCGCGCGCGGAGCGGCGGGCATCGTAGTCGAGGGCCCGGTCACGGATGTCGCGGCGCTACGCGCCACCGCGCACGTGCTCCCCGTTTTCGCAACCGGCATCACGCCGCTCACTACTAAACGACTCGGTACCGCGGTCGACGGCGTCGGCGCGCCCGTCGTCGTGGGCGGGGTCGCCATCGCGACCGGTGATCTCGTCGCCGGCGACGAGAACGGCGTGCTGGCGTTCGCGCCCGGGTCGGTCGACCCCGCCGTGTTCGCCGACGCGCTTCGCTCCGACCTCGACGAGCCCGAACTCATCAGCCGCATCCGCCGCCGCGACCCGCTGGAGACGCTCCTCGCCATCCAGCCCCCGATTTCCCGAAAGGCCACCCCATGACCAGCGCGACCACGACCCGACCGGTGCCCACGATCGATCGGGCGGCACCCGAGACGACAGATCCGCGCGGCACGCGCGCGGCATCCACCCTGCAGTCGGCCGGCCACCTGATCGTCGCCCAGCTCGAGCGGGAGGGTGTCGAACGTGTCTACGGCGTGCCGGGCGAGTCGTACCTCGACGTGCTCGACGGCCTGCACGACGCGTCCATCGAGACCGTCATCACCCGCCACGAGGGCGGCGCGGCGTTCATGGCGCTCGCCGAGGGGCGACTCACCGGCCGGCCGGGCGTCGCGATGGTCACCCGCGGCCCGGGCGCGGCCAACGCGTTCATCGCGGTGCACACCGCCTGGCAGGATGCCACGCCCATGGTGCTCTTCGTCGGGCTCATCCCGGTTCCCGACCGGGGCCGCGAGGCGTTCCAGGAGTTCGACCTCACCGGATGGTTCGGCAGCACCGCCAAGCATGTCACCACGCTCGACGACCCGACGTCGGCCGCGCGCGTCGTCTCGGACGCCATCCGGATCGCGAGGAGCGGTCGTCCCGGCCCTGTGGTCATCGGACTCCCGGAGGACATCATCCGACTGTCGGCAGAGGGCGCGACGACGCTCGAGCCTGCCCCGGCGGCGCGGCCTGAAGCCGGTCCGTCGGCCATCGCCGAGCTCGTCGGCCGATTCGACCGAGCCCAGCGCCCGCTGATCGTCGTCGGCGGCGAGGGGTGGTCGACCCAGACTGGTCGCGACCTCGTCGACTGGGCGGGCCGGCACTGCATCCCGGTCGTCGCCGACTTCCGAGCGTACGACGCCGTGCCGCACGACGGCGCGCACGGCGCATACGTGGGCGCGCTCGGATACGGCAGGAGCGATCACGCCGCCGCCCTCTTCGACGATGCCGATCTCCTCGTCTTCGTCGGCACGTCGCGCACCGACGTGCTGAGCGACGGCTACCGCCTCGGCCACGACGCCGAGACCGTGCTCGTCCTCGCCGGCGATCCCGTCGGGCACTCCGGGCGGCTCGACCAGCTGATCGCGTCGGATGCCGCGGGGCTCGTCGCGAACCTGCCGGCGACGCTCGGCCGCTCCTTCGACGAGATGCGCTTGCGTGCCGCCCGTGAGGCGCACGTCCGGTACTCGACGCCCTCCGCCGCCGGGCTCGAGAACGAGGGTCCGTACATCGATCTCACGGCTGTCATGTCCGTGCTGCGCGAAGAGCTCGCGCACGATGCCGTGATCACCTTCGGCGCCGGGAACCACGCGATCTGGCCGGCCCGTTACCTCGAGCACCGCGCACCTGCCACGCTCGTCGCCCCGCGTAACGGCGCGATGGGCATGGGCATCCCGGCGGCCGTCGCGGCAGCCCTCGCCTTCCCCGGCCGTGAGGTCGTCTCGATCGCCGGAGACGGGTGCTTCCTCATGAACGGGCAGGAGCTCGCCACCGCCGTCGGCTACGGGGCGCCGTTCATCGCGATCGTCGTCGACAACGGCGTGTATGCCACGATCCGCGAGCATCAGGAGGCCCACTACCCGGGCAGACCGTCGGGCACGCACCTCACGAATCCCGACTTCGCTGCGCTCGCGCGCTCGTTCGGTGGGTACGGCGAGACCGTCGCCGATACGGCGGACTTCCGCGATGCCTACCGGCGCGCTCGCGCGAGCCGCCTTCCCGCGGTGCTGCACCTGCGGCAGGACCCCGGGGTGCGCGCACCCTCGACCGCGGCATGAGCCTCACACCACCGTCCCGCCCAGAAGGAGTTCCCATGACCACCGAGATGGCCGAGACCATCGGCGCCGCGACCGTCACGCTCGAGCAGGCGGAGGCCTTCCTGCGCGACTTCGCGAAGATGAGCGAGTTCGGCGCCACCCCGAACGGCGGCGTCGACCGGCAGGCCGCGAGTGAGGCCGATATCGCGCAGCGGCGCTGGTTCGCGGGGTTGCTCGAGTCCCATGGCTTCCGGGTCGAGTACGACCGGATCGGCAACCAGTTCGGGCTGCTCGAACTCATGCCGGGCGCTCCGTACGTGGTGGTGGGTTCGCACATGGATTCGCAGCCCACCGCGGGTCGGTACGACGGCGCGTACGGCGTCTTGGCGGGTGCACACGCGGCATTCCGCCTCGCGGAGGAGTGGCGCGCCGAGGCGGTGATCCCGCGATACAACCTCGCGGTCGTCAACTGGTTCAACGAGGAGGGCTCGCGCTTCGTCCCCTCGATGATGGGCTCGAGCGTCTACACGGGAGTCCTCCCGGTCGGTCAGGCGCTCGCCACGACCGACCGCGCCGGCGTCTCGGTCGCCGAGGCGCTCGCACCCACCGGCTTCCTGGGCGACGGAGACGGCCCGCCCGCGGCGTTCTGCGCTGAGATCCACATCGAGCAGGGTCGCCTGCTCGAGAACGCGGGCACGACGATCGGGCTCGTGTCGGCGAGCTGGGCGGCGAGCAAGTACGTCGTGACGGTCGAGGGTGCGCAGGCGCACTCCGGCGCGACGATCATGGACGACCGCCAGGACGCCCTCTACGGTGCCGCGCTGCTCGTGGTGTTCGCACGCGAACTCGCCGACCGCTTCCCCGGCGCACTGCACACCGCAGTCGGCCAGCTCGACGTCTACCCGAACTCGCCGGTCGTCGTGGCATCGGAGGTGAAGCTCCTGCTCGATCTTCGGTGCGCCGACGAGGCTGTGCTCGCCGAGGCGAATGCGCTGCTGCACGAGCGGTTCGCCGAGATCGAGCGGGTCGCGAACGTCGGCATCAGCCAGACGTTGTCACACGAATGGGGCATCAACCCGTACCAGCCTGAGGGCGTCGCACTCGCGCGAGCGGCCGCCGAACGACTCGGGTACGCCCACGGCGAGATCCTCACCGTCGCCGGACACGACTCGATCAACATGAAAGAGATGGTGCCGACCGTCATGCTCTTCGTGCCATCCGTCGAGGGGGTCTCGCACAATGAGGGCGAGTACACGCGCGACGACGACCTGGTCGCGGGACTCGACGTGCTCACCGACGTCGTCCGACGCCTCGCGCATGGCGAGCTCGCGGCATCTGCCGGGATGAAGGTGCAGGCATGAGGGCCGCGACCGAGTACCGCGTCACCGACCCCACGACGAACCGAGTCGTGCGCCGAATCGAGACCGCGGGCGACGAGCAGGTCGACGACGCCGTCATTCGTGCCGACGTCGCGTACCGCACTTGGCGCCGTCGGCCGATCGAGGAGCGCGCGACGTTCCTCGCCGCAGTCGCGGCCGAGTACCGCGCCGACCGCGAACGGCTCGCCGCGATCATCACCCGCGAGATGGGCAAGACCACGGCGGAGGCGCTCGGCGAGGTCGATCTGGTCGCCGACATCTACGACTACTACGCCCAGAACGGCCCGGCCTTCGCCGCCGACAGGCGGCTCGACACCGCCCGGGGCGAGGCCGTGGTGCGCTCGGTGCCGATCGGGGTGCTGCTGGGCATCATGCCGTGGAACTACCCGTACTACCAGGTGGCCCGGTTCGCGGCGCCGAATCTGGTGCTCGGCAACACGATCGTGTTGAAGCACGCGCCGAGCTGCCCGGAGTCAGCTGCGGCGATCGCCGAGCTCTTCGACCGGGTGGGCCTGCCGACCGGCACATACGAGAACGTCTACGCCTCCGAGGCGCAGGTTGCCCGGATCATCGAAGCTCCGGCGGTGCAGGGTGTCTCGCTGACCGGATCCGAGCGGGCGGGCCGCGCCGTCGGCGAGCTCGCAGGTCGCGCCATGAAGAAGTTCGTGCTCGAGCTCGGCGGCTCCGACCCGTTCATCGTGCTCGCCGACGCGGATCTCGACGCCGCGGCGGCTGCGGCCGTCGCCGGCCGGATGTCGAATGCGGGTCAGGCGTGCACGGCGTCCAAGCGCTTCATCGTGCTCGACGAGGTTTACGACGCGTTCGTCAACCGGTTCGCACGTCGCGTGCAGGAGTTGCGCATCGGCGATCCGACGGATCCCGAGGTTGCGTTCGGGCCGTTGTCGTCGGAGGCAGCCGCTGCCATGGTGATCGAACAGGTCGCTGACGCGCTAATGCAGGGGGCTACCGCGCTCACCGGCGGCCGGCGCATCGATCGCGAGGGAGCCTTCATCGAGCCGACGATCCTCACCGACGTGCCGCCAGCCGCGCGTGCATACCGCGAGGAGATCTTCGGCCCGGTCGCCGTCGTCTACCGCGTGGCGACCGTTGATGAGGCGATCCATCTCGCCAACGACACCCCATTCGGTCTCGGCAGCGTGGTCTTTGGTGCCGATCCGGCGCTCATCGCCGAGGTCGCCGATCGCCTCGACGTCGGCATGGTGTCGATCAACGGGCCCTCGCAGACTCAGGCCGATCTGCCGTTCGGCGGCGTCAAGGCGTCCGGAGTCGGTCGTGAGCTGGGCGAGTACGGCATGGCGGAGTTCGTGAACCGCAAGTTGATCCGAACGCACACAGGGGTGTAGCGATGCGCTTCACGAGAACGAAGGCACGCGGTGGCGCAGCGGGAGGCTGAATCCCTCACGCCACCTGAAGCCGATGACGACCTCGCGGGCGCTCCGCCCCTCGATCATCGCCTCGAACGAGACGCGCGAACGCGAGCCCGTCCGGGGCTCCCGCGGGGGTGTCTCGCGCAGTTCGAGCACGATGGCTTCGGGCCGGTGCGCGGTGCCGATGCCACCGGCGACGAGTTCGAGTCGCCAACCGGGGGTGGGGCACACTCCGCGGCCGGTGACTCGGATGATTCGGGTATCGGAGGTCTCGACCACCGTGGCATCGAAATCGTCCGGGTTGATCTCGCAGTGGAGCTCGGTCATGCCACGGACCATACGGGGCTGACCCGCCGCCGTCATCAGGGGTAGCGCTGATTCGCAGAGGGAGGCGTCGCGGCGCCCCGACGGCGAGCCGCTCGCATCACGCCACCGGCCATAGGCTGGCGACCATGCGTTTCGGAATGTTCGTCCCCCAGGGCTGGCGTCACGACCTCGTCGGCATCGATACTCGCGACCAGTGGCAGGCGATGCACGGCCTCGCTGCGTACGCCGACGCCCCCGCCTCTGGGTGGGACACGATCTGGGTCTACGACCACTTCCACACCGTGCCGACGCCGTCGCTCACCGAGGCGACGCACGAGGCGTGGTCGCTCATGGCGGCGTACGCCGCGTCGACCAGCCGCGTGCGCATCGGCCAGATGTGCACGTGCATGAGCTACCGCGACCCCGCGTACCTCGCGAAGGTCGCCGCGACGGTCGACGTCATCTCGGGGGGTCGCCTCGACATGGGCATCGGGGGCGGCTGGTACGAGCACGAGTGGCGCGCCTACGGCTATGGCTTCCCGCCCATCCCCGAGCGCCTCGGCCGCCTGCGCGAAGGCGTCGAGATCATGCATCAGGCGTGGACGACCGGGCAGGCGACCCTCGACGGCGCGTACTACCAGGTCGACGGCGCGATCGTGCAGCCGCAGCCCCTGCAGGCCGGCGGCATTCCGATCTGGGTCGCCGGCGGGGGGGAGAAGGTCACGCTGAAGATCGCCGCCAGGTACGCCTCGTACACGAACTTCGGCGGCACGCCCGAGGAGTTCGCCCACAAGAGCGACGTGCTGCGCGGGCACTGCGAGACCCTCGGCCGGGATTTCTCGTCGATCACGCGATCGACCGAGTTCCGCGCCGTGATCGGCACCGATGCGGCGGATGTCGCGGCTCGACTCGATCGCATCGAGGCGCGGGTCGCGCCGTACCTCGGCCCCGAGGCGACCGCACGCTACATGGGCGAGTACCGCAACCGCAGCCCGCATACGCTCGTCGGCACGCCCGCCGAGATCGTCGCGCTGCTCGAGGAGCGCCGCGAGCTCGGGCTCGGCTACACCGTGATCTACAACCCTGAAGCGGCCTACGACGGCTCGGGCCTCGAGCTGTTCGCCGCCGAGGTCATGCCCGCGCTGCGTTGATGCGAGAGTGATGATTCCCTGATGCGCTGGGAACGGGATGTCTCGCGCGGAGCGTGGCTCGCCGACCGCGTCGCCGCGGCGGCGGGCGACATGCACGTCGCCGTGCCGATCGGCTTCGAGGCGTACGCGCGGGTGTTCCACCCGGTCACGGCCGATCGGCTGACCGGGATCTCCTGGACCGAGCTCGCCGATTCAGGCGAGTCATGGCCGGGAGACCGAGTCGAGACGCGCACGGCCGCGTGGGCCGAGGTCGCCGCCGAAAGCGGGGCCACGGTGCATCCCCTCATGCAATGGAGTGCGATCGGTGGCGGGCGCCTCACCGAGCTGCCCCAGGTCGGAACCGTCGGCGACTCCGGGTGGCGCTACTCGGCGCCCGAGTGGGGCAGGCCGGGTGCAGAGCTCGTTGCGACGCTCGCGCGAACGCTCGCCGGGCACACCGCGACGCCGACCGCCGGCGTCGCCGCCGTCTGGGAGGGCTGGGGTGGCCTGTTCGGCCAGGGGCGCCGATACCTGACGTTCCTTTCCGACGACGCAACGGATGCCCCGGCCCCGCCGTCGATCGTGGTGCCCGAGCCGGCGCTCGGCCCCGAGGTGCAGCACGGCCCGCGACTCGCGCTGCCGTGGCGCGAACACGTGCTCTTCGACGCCGGCATCGACGAGTTCGCCGACGCCGATTGGCCCGAGCGCGCGCTGTGGGTGGCCGAGCCGACCTGGCCGGAGTGTCCCAGCCTCATCTGGCCCGATGATCACGCCTGGGTCATCGTGAGCGAGATCGACTGGGACTCCACGGTCGTCGCGGGCTCGCGCGCCGCGATCGATGCCGTGCTCGAGGCATCCGGCATCGAAGCCCTCGAGATCTCGGAGCGCGCCGATCTCTCATCGAACGGCGACACCGTCAACCGGTGACGACGTCGACCTGTTCCCGCGCCATCCGCTGAGCGGGCGGGCGACGCCCGCGTCGTCGGTGACGGCGGCGTAGGGGAGCGCGATCAGGTCACCGGACGCAGTGTCGGCCGGCAGGTCTGCCGTTGTGGCGGGCGTGGGGTGACCGGACCCACCGCCGAGTGCCGTGCGGATCGCACGGGCGACCGACGCGCGGCCGATGAGGCGCGCCTCGGACCACACCGGGTCGAGGGCGCCGAGATCGGCATCAAGGGTGAGGGTGCGCGCCTGGCCGCCGAGATCCTCGGATGCCTCGACCACGCGCACGACGACGACACCGACCGGCATCGCCGGCGACGCGACGGTGTCGTTCGAGCCGGGCATCGAGGCGGGTGCGATGTGCACGGCCGGCGTTCCGCAGAGGTCGGCGAGCCGTACGAGCGAGATGCCGCCGACCTCGACGTCGCCGACGGTCGCGCGTGTCGCCTGTGGCCATCGATCGGGCGAGATGGGATCGGGGATCGAACGGCGAAGCGTCGGCATGATGCGGGTGAGCGTCATGCACGACCTGCCTGGGTCCAGCCGCAGGCCGCACGTGTTGCTGAGGGCCCTGTGGACGGCGGCATGGTTCAGTTGTACGCCGCGCGCGCCCACGCCGTGCGTTTGTTACGGAATCCGAACGGGTCGGATCCGGATGCTCATGGGACGCTTACGCGGCGCGCTCCTCGCCGAGCTTTGCGAGCAGCTCGGCGTCGGTGGGCTCGGTGAAGTGCGTGCCGTCGGGGAAGACGACGACGGGGATCTGGGTGCGGCCGCTGATGGCCTTCGCCCGGTCGGCGCCGTCGACGACGACCTCGAGGTCGACGTATTCGTAGTCGACGCCTTCGCGGTCGAGCAGTGCCTTCGAGCGGCGGCAGTCACTGCACCAGGCGGCGCCGTACATGGTGATGCGGGCAGGGTTCAGGTCTGAGACTGCAGGGGAGGAAGTCATGCATATAACCTACGTGGGTACCCTGTGTGGTATTCCCAGCCTCGTGATTCGCAGCCTCGTGTTCGGCGCGACGCAGCGCGCGGATGTCGTCACTCGGCGATGCGGTCGGCGGCGGCGCGTGCCGCGGCGTATTCGGTGAGGCGATCGCCTTGGGCTTCGGCGGCGCTGGGGCGGTCCCCCGATGGCTCGACGGCGGCGGCGTGTGCCGCGGCATATTCGGCGAGGCGATGGCCCTGCATGTCGGCGGCGGAGGTGTCGCCCGATGTCTGTCGCGTCACGCGGTCCTGATTCAACTCCTCCGACGAGCTGGGGGCGCCGGCGCCTCCCGCGCAGCCCGAGAGAACGAAGACGAGTGCGACGCCCGCGGCGACGGCCGAACTTTCCCTGGCGAACGACATGATGATGCCCCTTCCGTGCAGTGCGTATGCGCACACGCTAGGCATCCCGCGCCCGCGCGACATCGGGCGCGACCCCTCAGATCGGGGCGCGAAACCCTCAGATCGTGCGCGACCCTCGCGCCATGCGGGCGAGATCGACGCGGTTGGCCGCGCCCGTCTTCCGCAGCAGGTTCGACACGTGTGAACTCACGGTCTTCTCGCTGATCGTCAGCAGCGCGGCGATCTCGGCGTACGTCTGGCCGTCGACGAGGTAGGGCAGCAGTTCGTGCTCGCGACTGGTGAGCGGGGCGCCGGCGAGGTGGCGGGACTTGGCGTCCGCGGGCCGGTCGGCGTGCAGGCGGACGCGGGCCCACCGGGCGAGGGTCTCGAGTTCGGCTGCGAGCCCGTCGGCCTCGGTGCGACGGGCGATCACGGCTCCTCGTCGAAGCAGCGCGATCGCGACCCGTCGCCGCGCTCCGCCGTCGATGAGTCCCTGCTCGGCTCCCCTTCGGCAGGCGTACGCCTCTTCCCACGCGAGCTCGGCGACGGCGCAGCCGTCGGCCGCCTCGACCCAACGTTCGAACGCGTCGGCGCGGGCGCGGGCGCGGGCGCGCTCGGCCGAGTAAAGCGCGTCGAGCGCGTCGAGATCGCTTTGGTACGAGGGGCCCATGGTCCGCCTGATCACCTCGGGATGCTCTGTCTCGAGCGCGTCGAGCGCCGCGAGGGCCGATCGCACCGGCGTCAGTGCCTCGTCGCCGTCGCGCGCCGACGTTGCCAGGTCGGCGAGGGCTCGCGCGGCCAGGGGAACGAGCCATTCTGAGCCGATGCCGCCGGGGCCGGCTTCGATCATCGGCATGAGCGCTTCGAGTGCGCCCTCGGGGTCACCGCCGGCGAGGCTCGTGATGCCACGAGCGACGGTCTGCTCGAGCGCTGCGTAGGCGGGCGGTGCGGGGAATCGCTCGTTCGCGCGGTCGAGGTGCGCCTCGGCTTCGTCGACGCGTCCATGCAATGCTGCGAACCGGGCCGAGATGGAGCGCATGGTGAGTTCGACGTAGTCCGGCATATCCGCGGCCCGGACGACCCGAAGGGCATCACGCACAGCCGAGGTTTCGCCGATCGTCAGCCAGGCGGAGGCCTCCATCCCCGCGAGCGGGGCGATGCTGAGCCGACGTGCGCCGGCCGCCGCGAGTCGGTGCCGGAGTCCGCGCAGGCGTTCAGCTGCTTTCCGGTACCCGGGCATCGAGTAGGCGTCCCACATGGCGGCGAGCCTCGCCGGCTCGAAATGTCCGGCCGGCAGTGCGACCGCGAAGGTCTGTTCGGCCAGACGAGAGACGTTCGCGAGGTCGCGCGTCAACGCGGCAAGCTGCGCTGAACCAGCCAGGGCGTACGACAGCGCCTCGGTGTCGCCGAGCCGGGTCGCGAGCTCGACGGCATCCCGGGTGTGCTCTGCGCTTCGCGGATCGCCCTCGATGATCTCGGCATGGGCGAGTTCGCTGAGCGCGAGTGCGTACTCGCGGCTTTCGGGCGCGTGTTCGGCGAGCGCGAATGCCTCGCGCGCGGTTGCGGAGGTGCTGAGCTCACCGCCGAGTCTGAACTCGAGACGCCGGCGGTGCAGCAGCAGTTCGGCTCGCACGAGGTTGTCGTCGATACCATCCAATGCGAGCAGGGCGGTCACGGCGGCGTACTCGTCGTCGTCGGAGCCGGCAGCGGCGGCTGCTGCCGCCCATTCGGCGAGTAGCGCGGTTCGGCCGCCGTCGGTGCCGGGCTGTTCAGCGTGGAGTTCGACGCACCGGCGGATCAGGCGGAGCGATGTCGCCGGCCGGTCGGATCCGCGGAGCGCGTCGACGGCCTGCCTGCTCGCCGCGAGGCATCCGACGGTGTCGCC
Source organism: Agromyces neolithicus (assembly GCF_039529735.1). Classification (NCBI taxonomy): domain Bacteria; kingdom Bacillati; phylum Actinomycetota; class Actinomycetes; order Micrococcales; family Microbacteriaceae; genus Agromyces; species Agromyces neolithicus. The sequence continues at coordinate 10,512 of NZ_BAAANJ010000001.1, read as the reverse complement.
GGCCCCCGCGAGGTGATCGGCCAGGTCGACGAGCCGTTCTGGCGACGGGCCGATGACGTTGATCAGCCGTTCGAGGTCGCGGGCGATCGTCGCGTGCTGCTCGCGGAGCTCGACCTCGGGTATCGACGCGACCAGCAACTCGGCGATCAGGGGGTGGTGGAACCACACACGCCCGGCCTCGTCCTGCTCGAGCACACGCGTCGCGAGGGCGGGGCGGAGTTCGTGCGCCGCCTCTTGCCAGGCTGGGTCGAGCCCGGTGAGCGTGGTCAGGCGCACCGGCTTGCCGTGTATCGCCAGCAGGACGGTGAGCTCACGTGTTCGCGCGGGCAGCAGTGACCAAGTCTGCAGCAGGGCGGTGCCCAGATCGCCCGAAGTCGCCGGCGATGTGGGTGATGGCGCTGCGAGGGCGGTCGGATCGACGCCCTCGAGAAGCAGCTGTGCGTGGTACGGGTTGCCGCCCGTGCGGGCGAGCACGTCGCCGACCAGCGCATCATGCGGCGGAGCCCCGAGGAGAGCGGTGATGAGTTCGTGCATACCGAGCCGGTCGAGGGGCCGCACCTCGACGGAGCGGGCCCCGGGGAGGCGGAGCAGATCAGCCCTCCAGCGGTCGACGGCGCGGCCGGCGCCCGAGCGAACCGTGGCGAGGATCGCGAGTGGGCGATCCTCGGCCCCGCCCGCGAGGAACATCAGTGCATCGAGCGTGTCGGCATCGGCCCACTGCAGGTCGTCGATCGCGACGACGACCGGACCTGCCGTTGTGAGGCGCCCGATCGCCTCGTCGAGTCGAAGCGGGAGGGCCGGGAGGGGCGGGTGGATGTCGTTTCGGGGCGGGTGTCCGGCTTCGGCCTGGGCGAGAAGGGCTCGCACGGCGAGATTCGGCACCCTCGTCGTGAGCGGCAGGTTGCGTGCGGTGAGCACGTTCGCCCGATCTGTCACGGCATGGGCGGCCGCCTCCATGAGGGCGGTCTTGCCAACCCCTGCCTCACCGTGCAGCAGGAGAATGCGGGGCTCGCCGTCGAATGCCGCATCGAGCTCGAGCGAGACCGTCGCCAGTTCGCGTTCTCGCCCATGCAGACGGCTCGCGTCCCGCAGCATGAGGCCAGTGTTTCACGGGTGCGCCGGGACGTCGAGCGAACGGGAGCGGGGAGACACCCCCATGTCGAGGGGTGTCGGAGCGACGCGGCGCATGAACGCGCTGCTGCCGACGCGCTCGGCGCGGTGCGGCGGAGTGCGCGAACGCCTCACGCATCTGAGGAGTAATCAGCGGAATCTGAGGGTTCCCTCCGGATGTGGCGCGGCGACGAACGGACGAACGTTGACGCAAGCAGTGGAGGTCGCCATGGATCGCATCATCATCGCCGTCGTCATCGTGGGCGGCTATCTCGCCCTGGTGTTCGCAGCGTCGCCCGCGCCGGAGGGCGACGGAGTCGCCGACGAAGTCGCCGCCTCGGTGAAGGCGCATGCGATGGAGCGCCGGCTCGGCGCGGCGCAGGCAGAGGCCGCGTCGATCGCCGCCTCGGTGAAGGCGCATGCGATGGAGCGCCGACTCGGCGCGGCGCAGGCAGAGATCGCATCGGTCGCCGCCGTCACGGCGGATGCCGCAGAGCGGCTCCTCGCCGACTCTGCGCTCGATCGCCTGTCGAAGCTATACCCGCCACGCTGACCGGTATAGCCAGTTCGGAGATCACGGTGGCAGACTCGGGCGCATGCGGTTCGAGACGACGATGACCCTGACCGGCAACAACACCGGAATCGAGGTGCCGCCCGAGGTGATCGAGGCACTGGGCGCCGGGCGCAAGCCACCCGTGAATGTGACGGTCAACGGCTTCTCGTATCGGAGCACCGTCGCGGTGATGGGCGGGCGATACATGATCTCGTTCAGTTCCGACAAGCGGGCAGCGACCGGCATCCAGGGCGGCGACCCGATCACCGTCGATGTCGATGTCGACACGGCGCCGCGCACCGTGGACGTGCCCGCTGACCTTGCGGCGGCGCTCGATGCAGCACCCGGGGCTCGTGACGCGTTCGACGCGCTCGCGCCGAGCGCCCGCAAAGCGCATGTCACGAACGTCGAATCGGCGAAGACGGTCGAGACACGTGAGCGTCGTATCGCCGCGATCGTCACGAAGCTCAACGACTGACGAGGCGCCTCTACGTACGTCGCCCGAGCGGGAAGGCGATCGGTACCGACATGCAAGTTCCGTCTCGAGTGAGGGGGAACCGGCATACAGATTCCCGCGCTACACCGTGCCGCAGGCACGTCGTTGAAGCACGCCACCGGGGCCACGAAACCCGAATGCCCGCGCCCGCGCCACAGCGGTCGCACGCACGCGCGGCGGGGCGCCGAGGGCGGTCAGGCCCCGATTCGGGCGGGCAGTTCTGCCCCGACCAGGCGGATGAAGGCGCTCAACTGGGCGACGCCCTCGGCGCGGCGGGGCAGCCCGTTGAGCAGGGCCGGCGAGTACACGAGGTAGGCCGCCCACTTCGCGCGCGAGATCGCCACGTTGAGCCGATTCTTCAGCAGCAGGAACTCGAGGCCGCGGGGCACGTCGTCGGCCGACGACGCGGCGAGCGACACGATCGAGACGACCGCCTCTTGGCCCTGGAACTTGTCGACCGTGCCGACGGGCACGTCGATGAACCCGGCGGCATCGAGCGCCGCGCGTACGGTTGCGAGTTGTGCGTTGTAGGGCGTGACGACGATGAGGTCGGTCTGCGTGAGGGGTCGCGAGGCCGTGGGCATCGGGCCGGCGGCGGTGTCGACCGCATCTGACCACGGCCGGCCGAGCAGCGACCGCACGATCTCGACGACGACCTCGGCCTCTTCGGGAGACGCCGTGCTGTTGCCGGCGTGCGCGATCGGCACCGCAGAGAGGCCCGAGGCGACACCCTCGAGCCGACGTGCCGAGGCGATCGGATGCGAGTGCAGTGCGTTCTCGTAGGAGAGCCGTGACACCGGTGCGGCGACGTCGGGGTGCATACGGCGGCTCTCGGCGAGGAAGTACCCGTACTCGGGCGGCAGCACCTCGTGGCCGTCGGCCACCCAGCCGAGCGCCGACGTGTCGACGGGTTCGGGGTGCAGCGCCTGGCTGACCTGCGGCAGCTGCTGTGGATCGCCGAGCAGCAGCAGGTTACGGGCCGACACCGAGACCGCGATCGTCGACGCGAGCGAGAACTGCCCTGCCTCGTCGATGACGAGCAGGTCGAGCTCGCCGCGCGCGACGCGCGTGGTGTTGCAGAAGTCCCAGGCGGTGCCGCCGATGACGTAGCCGTGGCTGGCATGGTCGTCGGCGAACTGACGCAGGCGGTCTTTCTTGGCGAGGGCCGTGAACGTGAACCGCTCGATGTCGGCGGTGTCTTTGACGGCCTTGCCGACGCGCTCTTTGCCGAGTCCGGCGCCGATGACCGCATCGAGCACGTTCTCGACGACCGCGTGCGACTGGGCGACGACGCCGATGCGCCACCCATGCTCGGCGACGAGGCGGGCGATGACGTGCGACGCGACATAGGTCTTGCCGGTGCCGGGCGGGCCCTGCACTGCGAGGTACGAGTGCTCGAGCCGGCGCACCGACGCGACGACCGCGTCGACGTACTCGCCGCCGGGCACGTGCGGCACTAGCCCGCCGGTGGCGCGCGGCGCGAGCCGGCGCAGCACGTCTGTGGCCGGGTTGAGGGGCAGCGTCGGCTGCGCGCCGGGGATCGGGTCGGCCCATTCGGCGATCGCGTCGCGCAGGGCATTGGTGTTCGGGGGCCGACCCGGCGTGATCGCCATGGGCAGGGCAGACCAGGTCACGCCGGCCACGCCGCGCTCCTCGACGAGCACGCCGACCTCGGTGACCTCGAGGATGACCGCGTCGGTCGTGTCGCGCTGCCCGGGTCGTAGCGAACGTGCGGGGAACGGCGCCGGCCACTCGTAGAGCAGGAAGACGTCGCTGCCGGGCGAGAACCGCGAGCCGGGTGCGATGTCGCCGGTGAGCAGGATCTCGCGACGGGCGTTGCCCCACCGCGGCTCGCTGTGCCACGCCTGCGTCTCGCGGGAGGCGAGCGGATCGACCACGAGCACGTCGCGATGGTCGTGCCAACCCTCGACGGGCTGGTCGGTGCGCAGGAAGTGGCTCCACCAGAAGCTCTTCGCCTCGCGTGCGTGGTAGTCGATGGCGGCCGCGGCAAGCGCGAGTGCGGTGCGGTCGGCATCGCGCGCGAGGTCGGCCGGGCCGGCGAGCTCGCGTAGGTGAGCGGCGAGGGGTGACGGCTCGTAGACCTTGCCGTCGGCCTGCTCGATGAGTGCCTGCATCGGCACCGAGGGCACGCCCTCGCGGCGGGCGAGGCCGAGCAGCCAGTCGCGCAGTCGCAGCGTCGAGAGGCAGTCGTACTCGTTGTAGTCGGCCAGGTCGTCGAGGATCGCCTGCGCCTCGATCTCGGCGTCGGGGCGGCCCGAATCGGCCAGTTCTCGTGCCCGCACATACTCGGTGATCGAGTCGCCGCCCGACTTGACGTCGGCCTCGCGCTGCTCGGCGTCGCCCATGTAGAGCGGCTCGAGCTTCTTGATCGAGTACGAACGGCTGCCCACCCGCACCGCGCGCTTGACGATGGGATAGAGGTCGACGAGTACCCCGTCGGCGAGCAGTTGGTCGACGTCGGCCTCGCCGACGCCGTGGCGTGCGGCGATCGAGGTGAGGTGCGTGCGCTCGTAGCTCGCGTAGTGGTAGATGTGCAGGTCGGGGTGCACGGCTCGGCGCAGCTTGACGAACTCGAGGAACCTGACGAGCGCCTCGCGCTCTTCGGCGAACGAGTGCGCCCAGAAGGCCGTGTAGTGCTCGTCGGTGTCGACCATGCCCCACAGGTAGTCGAGGTTCCACCGGGTGCCGTCGCCCTCGGTGTAGAGCGGGTCGCCCTCGAAGTCGAAGAAGAGATCGCCCCGGCTCGGCTCGGGGATCGCGGCGAGCGCTCGCGCTTCGCGCACTGACACCGGGGGAGGCAATGGCGGGTCGTCGGGTGAGCGCGCACCGGCGACCTCGTCGGCGAGCTGCGCGGACTCGGCTTGAAGCTGCAGTCGCGCCTGCTCGCGCAGCCCGTCGAGGGTGGCGTCGAGCACGTGCGGCACGGGGCCGACCGATGACGCGAGCTTGTCGATGGTCGTGATGCCGGCGGCTGCGAGGTGCTCGCGCTGGGTGACGCGCAACCCGCCGACCATGAGCACGTCGCGGTGCGCCTGCACCTCGAGCTCGCACGTCGGGCAGCGGCCGTCGTGGTGGTAGCGCGGGTCGCCCCACGCAACGGGCCCGGTGTCGGCGACGCGGTCGTCGATGATCTCGCGCAGGCGGGCGACGCGATTGAGGTACACCGGGGTGATGTCGTCGCGGTGGTGCCGGCTCGTGGTGCCGTCGCCGAGCAGCAGTTCGACCTCGGGGTCGCAGGGGATGCCGATGCGGTCGAGCTGCTCGGCATAGGCGGCGAGCTGCAGCAGGGCGGTGACGCGGGCGTGGCGGGCGAGCTTGGAGTCTTGCACGCGGTAGCGACCGTCGGGCTGTCGCACGATGAAGTCGGCGAAGCCGATGAACCCGTCTTCGGCGAACGTCGCCTGGTAGACGACCGGCGCACCCGACTCGAGTGCCGCGACGGTGGCGGCGACGGCCGCGGCGACCGCCTCGGCGTCGCGCACGCTCGGCTGCTCGATCTCGACGACCGCTGCGCCGAACTCGGTGCGATAGCGCTCGAGCACCCGGTGCTCGTGCTCGTTGCCGAGCTGGCCCGCCCGCGCCATCATGGCGTCGCCGGCGGCCTCGAAGAGCGTGTCGCGGCCGAGCTTCACGTCGAGCTCACGCAGGAACGCGAACTCGCACTCGGAGGCCTTCTTGAGGTCGCTCGCGCTCGTGACGACGGAACCGTCGAGCAGGTACATGCAGAGCCCCTTCCGTCGTGGATTCCCACCGTAACCGGAGCCGCCGACATCGGTCGCCGGTCGAGTGGCGACGAAGGAGCGTATCGAAACCCGTCGTGTGGTCTCGATACGGCGCTGGCGCGCCTACTCGACCGGCGGTGGGCGGCGCTGGCGCACCTGCTCGACCGGCGGTGGGGCGGCGCTGGCGCACCTGCTCGACCGGCGGTGGGCGGCGCTGGCGCGCCTACTCGACCGGCGGTGGGGCGAGCGCCCTGTCGACGTGGAGGTCCCGATACGGCGCTGGGAGCGCCTACTCGATCAGCGGGGCGGTGGGGCGAGCGCCCCGCGTGCGAGCCCCAGCATGCCCTCGACGGCATGCGAGATGAGCGACCCGCGGTCGGCGGCGTCACCCCAGCGCACGAGAGCCTGGGCGTTCAGCCCGTCGATCATGCCCAGCAGCTGCCACGCGGCCGCGGCCGGGTCATCCGTCTCGAATTCACCCGACGCGACGCCCGCCTCGACGACGCCGCGGATCATCGCCTGCCACGCGTCCATCTCGTCCCGCACGCTCGCGGCGAGCGCCTCGTTGCGCCGGCCCAACGCCCACGCCTCGACCCAGATCACGGTGACGTCGTCTCGGCTGCCGTCGAGCAGCGTGGCGAGCATGGCGGCGAGACGTTCGCGCGGGGTCGGCAGCACGGCGACGAGGGCGTCGACCTCGGCGAGCTCGGCCGCGACGATCGACGAGAACGTCGAGGCGATGAGCGCCTGCATGTCGGGCTCGTAGTGCGCGACGAGCGCGGGCGCGACGTCGATGCGGGCCGCGACGGCGCGCAGCGTCACCGCCGAGAGCCCCTGCTCGAGGGCGAGGTCGTGCGCCGCATCGGCGATCTCGGCGGCGCGCTCGGCGGGCGACTTGCGGGCGGCCTTCTTGCGGGTGGGGCTTGACATCGTGACCTCAGTGTAGGTAACGTCACTGCATCTTATTGATCGTATGATCAATAGTAGATCGAGTCCCCGATCGTGTCGAGAGAGTCCTCAATGATGAGCAACTACACGCACACCCCCGAGCAGGCGCCGCCGACGCATGATGCCGCGCCCGCGACATCCGAAACCGCCGCACCGCCGACCGACCGCGCCGGCCATGTCGAACGCCACGGCATCGACGTCATCCCCGCCGCCGAGCGCCACGGCCGCCCGCGCGAACTCTTCTGGGTCTGGATGTCGGCCAACGTCATCTACCTCTACTTCGTGCTCGGCGGCGTGCTCATGCTGCTCGGCCTCTCGATCTGGGAGGCGCTCGCCATCACGGTCGTCGGCAACCTCTGGTGGGCGGCAGTCGGATGGCTCGCGGTCAGCGGCCCCGCATCGGGCACGCCGAGCGTCGCGATCATGCGGGCCATGTTCGGCGTGCGCGGCAACCGCGTCTTCGGCGGCGGTCTCGGGGTCGCCATCGGACTGTTCTACGAGATCATCAACATCGCCGTCGCCACGCTCGCGGCGAACGCGCTGCTCGGCATGCTCGGCGTGCCGCTGCCCGCGGGCGCCGAGTGGGCGGTGCTCGTGGTCGTCGCCGCCCTCAGCTTCGTGCTGAGCGTCTACGGCCACGCCACCATCTTGAAACTCTCGCCCTTCTTCTCGGCCGCGCTCGCCGTGGCCTTCGTGGTGCTCGCGGTCTTCGTGCTCGGCGCCGCCGACTTCACGTACACCCCGGCGCCCATGCCGGTCGGCGACCACTGGGCGATGGTGCTGCTCGGATACGCGATCGTCGCGGCCGGCCCGCTCTCGTGGGGTACGGGCGCCGACTACGCCCGGTACCTGCCGGCCGCGACCTCGAAGCGCGCGGTCATCTGGTGGACGGCGCTCGGCGGCTTCATCCCCGCCGTGCTCATCGGCGGACTGGGCGTCATCGCGGGCACGGCGATCGACATGACCGACCCGCAGCTCACGATCGGCGAGATCGTGCCGGGCTGGTTCACGCCGATCTTCCTCGCGATCGTCGTGCTCGGCAGCATCACGAACAACGTGCTCGTCGCCTATTCGACCGGCCTCTACGCGCAGGGCCTCGGGTTCCGGGTCTCGCGCGCGGTCACCGTGGTCGTCACAGGCGTCATCGCGACCGCCGCCGCGGGCTGGTTCGTCTACATCGCGCCGAGCTTTCTCGACACGCTCAACGCTTCGCTCGAGCTGAGCGTCACCGTGCTCGGCCCGCTCGTGGCGGTCTACGCGGTCGACATCGTGCTGCGCCGCAACCGGTACGACGGCGTCGCGCTCAGCGACGAGCGTCGCGCAAGCCCCTTCTGGTACTCGGGCGGATGGTTCTGGCCGGGCACCATCGCCATGGTGGTCGCAACGACGGTCGCGGTGCTCATGGCCAACACGACGCTCTACGTCGGGCCGATCGCGACCGCACTCGGCGGCGCCGACCTCTCGGCGTTCGCCGGGCCGATTCTGGCCGGGGCGATCTACGCCGCGCTCTGGCTGACGACCTCGCCCTACCGCGACCCCGCGCGACGTCCGGCCGCGACGGCGAACACTGCGCACGAGACATCCGTCAACGAAGCAGACCAAGATGAGACGACCGCGGATGTCGCGACATCCGATACCCGCATGACGGAGGTAACCGCATGAACTGGCGCATGCCCGCAGAGACCGCGCCGCACGAGCGCACGTGGATGGCGTTCCCGCGCGAGGGGCTCACCCTCGGCGACTCGGACGCCGAGCGCGAAGAGGGGTACGCGACGTGGACCGCGGTGGCGCACGCCGTCGCCGAGTTCGAGCCGCTCACGATGGTCGTCGATCCGAGCGAGATGGCGCGCGCCCGGCGAATGCTGGGCAGCGAGATCGAGATCGTCGAGGCGCCGCTCGACGAGTTCTGGATGCGCGACTTCGGCCCCACCTTCGTCGTCGACGACGAGCGCCCGGGAGTGCTCGGTGCGGTCGACTGGGTGTTCAACGGCTGGGGGGCGCCCGAGTGGGCCGAGTGGCGCCTGTCGGCCGAGATCGCCCGCTTCGTCGCGGCGCAGGTCGGGGCCGAGCTGGTCTCGAGCGTGCTCGTGAACGAGGGCGGCGGCATCCACGTCGACGGTGAGGGCACCGTGCTCGTCACCGAGACCGTGCAGCTCGATCCGCGCCGAAACCCCTACGCCGACCACGCGCGCGTCGAGGCCGAGCTCGCCCGCACGATCGGCACCAACCACACTGTGTGGTTACCGCGCGGGCTCACCCGCGACTACGACGACTTCGGCACGAATGGGCACGTCGACATCGTCGCGACGATCCCGTCGCCGGGCCGGCTGCTGCTGCACCACCAGCCGAATCCCGAGCACCCCGACTTCGAGGTCACGCGCGAGTTGCGCGAGCTGCTCGCCGGCACGACCGACGCCGCCGGACGCACCTGGGACATCATCGACCTGCCCGCGCCTGAGATCCTGCGCGACCACGAGGGCTTCGTCGATTACAGCTACGTCAATCACCTGGTCGTGAACGACGGCGTGATCGCGTGCGGGTTCGGTGAAGAGCGAGCGGATGCCTCGGCGCGCGAGATCCTCGCTGCTGCGTACCCTGGGCGCCGTGTGGTGACCGTCGATTCGCGGCCGATCTTCGCCCGCGGCGGAGGCATCCACTGCATCACCCAGCAGCAGCCGGTGGTGGCGCGATGAGCGGGAGCTTCCGTCGGTCGAGTAGCGACGAAGGAGCGTATCGAGACCACGGTGCGCCTGGCCTCGATACGGCTGCTCCTTCGTCGCGGCCTACTCGACCGACGGAGCTGTTCGACGTCGTCGAGGCCTCGATCGCAGACCTGCGTGCGGCACTCGAGTCGGGCAGTGCCTCTGCCGTCGAGTTGCTCGACGCCTACCTCGCGCGTATCGAGGCCTATGACCGTCCGGGCACCGCGACGGCGCTCAACTCGCTCGTCGTCATGAACCCCGAGGCCCGGGCCGATGCTGCGGCATCCGATGCCCGCCGCGCCAGGGGTGAGACCCTCGGGCCGCTCGACGGAATCCCGTACACCGCCAAAGACAGTTACCTCGCGCGCGGACTCACTGCGGCCGCTGGGTCGCCCGCGTTCGAGCACCTGGTCGCGCAGCGCGACGCCTTCACGATCGAGCGGCTGCGGGCCGCCGGAGCCGTGCTCATCGGGCTCACCAACATGCCGCCCATGGCGAACGGCGGCATGCAGCGCGGCGTCTACGGTCGCGCAGAGAGCCCGTACAACGCGGAGTACCTCACCGCAGCGTTCGGATCGGGCTCGTCGAACGGCTCGGGCACCGCGACCGCGGCGTCGTTCGCGGCGTTCGGGCTCGGCGAGGAGACGTGGTCGTCGGGCCGCGCACCCGCCTCGAACAACGCGCTGTGCGCGTACACCCCCTCGAGGGGTGTCATCTCCGTGCGCGGCAACTGGCCGCTCGTGCCGACCATGGACGTGGTCGTGCCCCACACCCGCACCATGGCCGACCTGCTCGAGGTGCTCGACGTCATCGTCGCAGACGACCCCGAGACCCGAGGCGACTTCTGGCGGGTGCAGCCGTGGGTGAACATCCCGCGAGCCTCCGAGCTGCGCCCGCCCTCGTACCGCGCCCTCCTCCCCGCCACCCCCACCCCCACCCCCACCCCCACCCCCACCCCCA